>NZ_JACKSH010000064.1 GCF_025821625.1 Mycolicibacterium pyrenivorans | reverse complement strand
CGGGGCTCGGGCCGGCCCGAGGGACGGCCGGGCGCCGCGTCGGCCGCGGCGTCGTCGCTGCGGATGTCGATGCGCCAGCCGGTCAGCCTGGCGGCCAGCCGGGCGTTCTGCCCCTCCTTGCCGATCGCCAGCGACAACTGGAAGTCCGGGACGATCACCCGCGCCGCCCGCGTTCCCTCGTCGATCACCGACACCGAGACCACCTTGGCCGGTGACAACGCGTTGGCCACGAACCGGGCGGGGTCCTCGTCGTAGTCGATGATGTCGATCTTCTCGCCGGACAACTCGCTCATCACGTTGCGCACCCGCTGCCCCATCGGGCCGATGCAGGCGCCCTTGGCATTGAGGCCGGGCATCCGGGAGGTGACGGCGATCTTGGAGCGGTGCCCCGCCTCCCTGGCCACGGCCACGATCTCCACCGACCCGTCGGCGATCTCGGGGACCTCCAGCGAGAACAGCTTGCGGACGAGGTTGGGATGCGTGCGCGACAGCGTGATCAGTGGTTCCCGCGCGCCGCGGCTGACACCGACGACGTAGCAGCGCAGCCGGTCGCCGTGTTCGTAGCGTTCGCCGGGCACCTGTTCGGCGGAGGGGATCACCCCTTCGGACCCCTTGGTCTCGCTGCCCATCCGCACCACCACCAGGCCGCGGGCGTTGGCCCGGGCGTCGCGCTGGATGACCCCGGCGACGATGTCGCCTTCGCGGGCGGCGAACTCGCCGTAGTTCTTCTCGTTCTCGGCGTCGCGGAGCCGCTGCAGGATCACCTGGCGCGCGGTGGTGGCGGCGATGCGGCCGAAACCTTCAGGGGTGTCGTCCCATTCGTGCACCACGTTGCCGTCGGCGTCGGTCTCGCGGGCCATCACCTTCACGATGCCGGTCTTGCGGTCGATGTCGATGCGGGCGTCGGCCTCGTGGCCCTCGGTGTGCCGGTATGCGGTCAGCAGCGCCGATTTGATGGTCTCGACCACCACGTCGACGGTGATTCCCTTGTCGGCCTCGATCGCGTGCAGGGCCGCCATGTCGATGTTCACGCTTCGGCCTCCTTCCCGGACTGGCCGGCCAGTTCCAGCTCGTGCGGATTTGGTGGTGAAAACTCCACCTGGACAACAGCTTTGACGATCTCATCGAGATCGAGGCCACGGACTGTGAACTTGCCGCGGGCACCGTCGCGCAGCACCAGGGCGACCGTGCCGCCCCGTGTCTGCCCCAACCGTCCGGTCAGGGTCGTGCCGTCGGACAGTGTCATCTCGACCTTGCGTCCGCGGGCCCGGCGGAAGTGTTTCTCGGTGGTCAGCGGGCGGTCCACCCCCGGCGAGGTCACCTCGAGGACATACTCCGCGGAGTCGAGATCGTCGAGGAGTTCGGAGGCCGCCCGCGACAGCCGGGCGATCGAATCGAGATCCAGCCCGTCGTCGCCGTCGGTGACCACCGTGATCCGGGGTGGACGCGCCGAAGCGTCGATCTGAACGTCTTCGATGTCGAATCCGGCGCGCGCGAACTCCCCGTCGAGCAGTTCGATCACCTGTCGTTGCGACGGCAATCCCGTAGACCGCTCCGCCACGGCGAGCTCCTCGTCTTGAGTTGTCCGGACACGGTTCGCAAGGATTTCGTGAGTACACGATCCCCGGACCCGACACTCCACGATACGCCAGCGCCGGCAGGCCAAAAAACGAAAACCGGTCGTTACCGCGGCCCGACACCGAACTCGGTCGCCGCGCGCGCCTCGACGGCAATGGCAGGATGTTGCTCGTGCCGAGCCGACCACCGACCGTCAGCCGTCGACGGGTGCTCGCCGGAGCGGCGGCCCTGGCGATGGTGGGCGCCACCTCGATGACCGCGGTGGCCTGCGGCACCGCACCGCCCCCACCCGATCTCGACGACCTGACGACCGGGCTCGACCGCGCCCGCGCCGACAGCAGTCTGGCCAGCGAAGCCGCCGCGGCCACCCGCGGGTCCGCCGCCGACGCCCTCACCGAAGCCGCCGCCGAGCGTTCGGCGCACGCCGAGGCGCTCGCCGAGGAGATCGTGCGGCTGACCGGCCAGGCCGCCCCGACCACCAGCGTGACCACTACGACGACGACCTCGACTGCGTCGCCGTCCGCGGCCGCACCCGTCCCCACCGTCGACGACGTCATCGGCGCGCTGCGGGCATCGGCCGACAGCGCCGCTGCGGCCGCCGCGGCGCTGTCCGGATACCGCGCCGGGCTGTTCGCCTCCATCGCCGCGGCGTGCACCACCGCCTCCAGCGTGGCCCTGACCCCGGCGGGAGGCGCGCGATGACCTCACCTCGCCCGCGGCCGGACCCGTCCGCGACGCCGGCGAGACCGAGCGACGCCGCCGACGGCGCGTTGTTCGATGCCATCGCCACCGAGCACGCCACCATCTACGGCTACGGGATCGTGTCGGCGCACTCGGTCCCCGAGGTGAACTACCTCGTGTCGGAGGCCATGGCCGAGCACCGCAACCGCCGGGAGGCGGCGATCGCACTGCTCGAGGAGCGCGGCGTCGCCGTTCCGCTGCCCGCCGCCGGGTATTCGCTGCCGATCGAGGTCGACACGCCCGCCGAGGCCGCGAACCTCGCGGTGACGATGGAACAGGACGGGGCCACCGCGTGGCGGGCCGTGGTCGAGCAGGCGACCGATCAGACCGTGCGGGCCTTCGGCGTCACCGCGCTGACCGAGAGCGCCGTCACGGCGGCGCGCTGGCGCCGCGTCCGCGGCGACGCCGCGATCACGGTCGCGTTCCCTGGCGGCACCGAATAGTCGGCAGAGTCCGCACTCAGCCCGCCGCGACCGCTGCGGCGATGTCGGCGGCCGCGGCTTCGGCGGGGACCTCCCGCTTCTCGCCGCTGAACCGGTCGCGCAACTCGACAACGCCGTCGGCCCAGCCCCGCCCCACCACGACGATCCACGGCACGCCGAGCAACTCCGCATCCTTGAACTTCACACCGGGTGAGGCCTTGCGGTCGTCGAGCAGCACCTCGAGGCCACGGCCGTCGAGTTCGGCGGCGAGTTCTGTGGCGGCCGTGCGTGCCTCGGCGTCCTTGTTCGCGATGACCACGTGCACGTCGAACGGTGACACCGACGAGGGCCAGCGCAGCCCCAGCTCGTCGTGATGCTGCTCGGCGATCACCGCGACCAGGCGCGACACGCCGATGCCGTAGGAGCCCATCGTCAGCCGGACCGGTTTGCCGTCCTCGCCGAGCACGTCGGCGGCGAACGCGTCGGCGTATTTGCGGCCGAGTTGGAAGACGTGCCCGATCTCGATGCCCCGTGCGGCGACCAGCGGTCCCGCGCCGTCGGGTGAGAGGTCCCCTTCGCGGACCTCGGCGGCCTCGATGGTGCCGTCGGGGGTGAAGTCGCGACCGGCGACCAGCCCGACCACGTGCCGGCCCGGCTCGTCGGCGCCGGTGATCCAGGCCGTGCCGTCGACGACCCTGGGGTCGACGAGGTAGCGAACCCCGTTCGCCAGCAGGCCTTTCGGACCGATGTACCCCTTGACCAGGAACGGATGCCTGGCGAAATCCGCGTCGTCGAGCATTGCGTACTCGGCCGGTTCCAGCGCGGCGCCCAACCGCTTGTCGTCGACCTCACGATCGCCGGGCACCCCGATCGCGAGCAGTTCCCACTCACCGCCGGGCTGACGCACCTTCACCAACACGTTCTTGAGCGTGTCCGCGGCGGTGATCCGGCGTCCGAGTCCGGCGCCGTTGGCCCAGTCGACGAGCGTGGCGATGGTCGGCGTGTCAGGGGTGTCGTGCACGACGGCGTCGGGCAGCCCGTCGATCGGCCGGGCCTCGGGCACCGCGGTGATCACGGCCTCGACGTTGGCGGCGTACCCGGATTCGAGGCAACGCACGTAGGTGTCCTCGCCGACCTCACTCTCGGCCAGGAACTCCTCGGACGCGCTGCCGCCCATGGCCCCTGATACCGCCGACACGATGACGTACCGAACCGCCAGCCGATCGAAGATCCTCTGATAGGCCTCGCGGTGTGCGTGATAGGCGTTCTTGAGCCCGTCGTCGTCGACGTCGAACGAGTACGAGTCCTTCATGATGAACTCGCGGCCACGCAGGATGCCCGCCCGGGGACGCGCCTCGTCGCGGTACTTGGTCTGAATCTGGTACAGCCGCAGCGGAAAGTCCTTGTACGAGGAGTATTCGCCCTTCACGGTCAGCGTGAAGAACTCCTCGTGCGTCGGCCCGAGCATGTAGTCGTTGCCCCGGCGGTCTTTCAGGCGGAAGACGCCGTCGCCGTACTCCGTCCACCGGTTCGACGTCTCGTACGGACCACGCGGCAGCAACGCGGGGAACAGGATCTCCTGTCCCCCAATGGCGTTCATCTCGCTGCGGACGACCGCCTCGATCTTGCGGAGCACCTTGAGGCCCAGCGGCAACCAGCTGTACAGCCCGGGCCCGACCGGACGGACGTAGCCGGCCCGGAGCAGCAGTTTGTGGCTGGGCACCTCGGCGTCGGCGGGGTCGTCTCGCAGGGTGCGCAGGAACAGCTCGGACATCCGGGTGATCACAGCCGACAACCTTACTGAGTGGTCTCAGTGTGATCGGCGAGCGGGAGCTAAAGCTCTCCGGCGTCGATCGCGTCCTTGACTTCCTGGGCGTGGGCCACCTGCTCGGCGGTGTACCCGATGAACAGCGCGACGCCGCCCACGATGACCGCGACCGCGGCCACCCACAGCAGGCCGTATGTATAACCCTGGTCGAGCGCGTGCAGTTGCGCGGCGTTCATGTCCTTCACCGGGCCGTTGGTACCGCCCAGATACAGCGTGCGCGACGTGATGACCGCCTGGATGATCGCCAGCACCACCGGTCCGCCGAGGCTCTGCAGCATCAGCGCGATGGCCGACACCGGACCGATCTGATCGAACCCGACGCCGGCGATGGCCGACACCGTCAGGGGCACCACGATCATGCCGATCCCGAAACCGCCGACGGTGATCGGCAGCACCAGGTTCGGGAAGTACGGGATCCCCGCGTCGAGCGTCGAGCCGTAGAGCATGGCGGCCAGGACCAGGACGCCGCCCCCGATCACCAGCAGCCGCGGCGGGAACTTCGACACCAGCGCCGACGACAGGCCCAGGCCGATACCGAGCGCGATGACGAACGGGATGAAGCCGATGCCCGCACGCAGCGCGCTGTAGCCCATGATGTCCTGCACGTACAGGCCGATCAGCACGGTCAGCGTGAACATCACGCCGCCGGCGAGGAAGATCGCGGCGAACGTGGCGACCCGGTTTCGGTCGTGGAACAGGCTGAACGGGACGACCGGGTTCTCGGCCGTGCGCTCGACGTAGAGGAACGCGGCCAGACAGGCCAGCGCGGCGGCGCCGGAACCGAGCGTCACCGATGACAACCAGCCCTGCTCGGGGCCCATCGAGAAGGCGAACACCGCGGCCGTGCAACCTAATGTCGCCAGCAGCGCACCGGCGGCGTCGAGCTTCAGCCGCTCCTTGTGGGTCTCCCGCAGCGTCTTGCGGGCCAGGTAGATCACGATCAGGCCGATGGGCACGTTCACCAGGAAGGCCAACCGCCACGAGACCTCGGTCAGCGCTCCGCCGACGACCAGGCCCATCACCGAGCCGACGCCCGTCATGGCCGCGAACACCGCGGTGGCGGCGTTTCGGGCAGGTCCCTTCGGGAACGTCGTCGCGATCAGGGCCAGGCCCGTGGGCGAGGCGATGGCCGCGCCCACCCCCTGCAGCAGCCGCGCGATCACCAGCGTGACCTCGTCCCAGGCGACTCCGCAGAGAATCGAGGCGATGGTGAACAGAGCGACGCCGACGATGAAGGTGCGCTTGCGGCCGATGGTGTCACCGAGGCGTCCACCCAGCAGCATCAGGCCGCCGAATGTCAGCACATACGCGGTGATGACCCAGCTGCGTCCGGCGTCGGACAGGCTGAGCTCGTCCTGGATCTTCGGCAGGGCGACGATCGCAATGGTGCTGTCCATCGTCGCCAACAGCTGCATCCCACCGATCGCGATGACCGCGGCGATGAAGCGCCGGGAGGGAAGCCAGGCGGGAACCTTGCTGGAGCGCTGCGCGGCAGTCCCGCCGGCACCCGCGCCGGAGACACGAGCGGAAAGTGCTCGATCCTGGGCCCGTTTCGAACCCCGGCGTCCCTTGCCTTCGGCGTCACGTTGGATGGCGGCACGCTCTGCGTCATTGAGAGCCGTCATAACGAGTTACCTTACAGTACTCTTAAGAATTCTTTACCCGCCGAAGCCGGCGACCGCCCCGATCACGATGATCGCAGGAGGTCGGATGCCATCAGAACGGATTCGTTCCGGCGCGTCGGAAAGCGTCGACCGCAGCGTCCGTTGCGAGGAGGTGGTGCCGTGCTGCACCACCAGAACCGGCGTATCCGCTGGTCGGCCGCCTTCCATCAAGACTTTGACGAACAACTCGATCCGTTCGACGGCCATCAGCAACACGATCGTGCCGCGCATTGCCGCCAGCGCATCCCAATTCACTAACGATTCGGGGTGCTCCGGCGCGAGGTGTCCGCTGACCACCACGAACTCATGCGTCAGGCCCCGATGGGTGACCGGGACACCGGCGAGCGCAGGAACCGCTATGGCACTGGTCACACCGGGTACCACGGTGACCGGAATCCCGGCGTCGGCGCACGCGATGACCTCTTCGTAACCGCGCGCGAACACGAACGGGTCGCCGCCCTTGAGCCGGACGACGAACTTGCCCGCCCTGGCCCGGTCGATGAGCACGTCGTTGATCGCCTCCTGCGCCATCGCCCTGCCGTAGGGGATCTTCGCGGCGTCGATCACCTCCACATCCGGTGACAGCTCCGCGAGCAGTTCCTGAGGTGCGAGTCGGTCGGCGACGACGACATCGGCCTGGGCCAGCAGCCGCCTGCCGCGCACCGTGATCAGTTCGGCGTCGCCGGGGCCCCCACCCACCAGCGCCACGCTCCCGCGCACCGCTCCGGAAGACTCGTCGGTGATGAGCCCCTGCTGCAGCGCCTCGTGGATCGCCGAGCGGATGGCCGCCGACCGGCGGTGCTCCCCGGCGGCGAGCACTCCGACGGCCAGCCCGTCGTACTCGAACGACGCCGGCGTTACGGCGGTGCCCTCGACCGCGATGTCGGCGCGGACGCAGAACACCCGACGGCGTTCGGCTCCCGCGACGATGTCGGCGTTGACGTCCGGATCGTCTGTGGCCGCAATCACATACCAGGCGTCGTCGAGGTCGCTGTCGCGAAACTCCCGCATTGTCAGCGTGATTCCGACTTCCTGCCGGCTCAAGGCCTCGACCGCGGGGGTGGCGGCCCTGGTCACGACGTGCACGTCGGCGCCGCTGGCGACCAGCAGCGGCAAGCGTCGCTGCGCAACCGTGCCGCCGCCCACGACAACGACTTTGCGGCCCGTCAGACGCAGGCCCACCAGATAGGCGTTCTCTGAGGTCACATTGCTCCTCGCGTGCGCGTCACCCGGCGAGCTTAGCCTTGATTCACCGATCGACCCTCGGCGTGGGGGCGAATTCGGTTGTGCGCTTTGGAGTCGGGGTGGGCCGTTGTGCGGGATCAGATGATGCCCTCGGCGTGGGGGCGAATTCGGTTGTGCGCTTTGGAGTCGGGGTGGGCCGTTGTGCGGGATCAGATGATG
>NZ_JACKSH010000063.1 GCF_025821625.1 Mycolicibacterium pyrenivorans | reverse complement strand
ATGCACCAGCCCTGAACAGAGGCGATGGTCGGGGTGCGACAGTCGGCGACCGCGGTGATCGCTTGCTGCATGGCCCGCAGCTTGGTATGAAAATCGGCACGCTCCTTGGCCAGCGCCCCGTCGGCCATCATCGGCGTCAGGGTGCCGCCCATCGCGGCCAGATCGAGGCCGTAGCTGAAGTTGCGGCCTGATCCGGTGAGCACGATGGCCCGCACATCCGGGTCGGCGTCGAGCGCGGCGAAGGCCACCGGCAGCTCGGCCCAGAAGGCCGGGCCCATGGCGTTGCCCTTGCCGGGGCCGGTCAGCGTCACCTGTGCGACGTGATCATT
>NZ_JACKSH010000062.1 GCF_025821625.1 Mycolicibacterium pyrenivorans | reverse complement strand
TGTGATCCTCGAGAAATCTCATTCTTTCACCACGACAGGGCATTTCGCTGTTACAACCCGCCTCCCATCCCTACCTCATCGGTGAATCCAGGCTTAGAGTGCGCGGCGGCCGCGACGAAGCGGGCGATCGCCTGCGGGTGGGCGGCGGGATGGGTGTGCAGATAGCCGGCGTGCACTCCGCCGAGCACGGCACCGTCCTCGACAGCCCCGCCCGCGAGGCCCCGGTAGCACCATGCCGGCTGCCGTTCCCCCGCGAAATGCACCGTGGTCCGGTGGAACTCGTGGCCGACAACCCGTTCGCCGACGGCGTGGAGCGACGAATCACAGACCGCGACCGCGTCGCGGTACCCCAGCGTCAGCGTGTCGGTGAACGACGCCGACCCCGCAAGTGCCCCGCACATCGGCCGGCCGTCGAGGTCGTCGACCAGATAGGTCAGGCCCGCGCATTCGGCGTGCACGGGCGCACCGGCGGCGGCCAGCGTGCGGATCTGCGCGCGCACCGCGTCGTTGCCCGACAGCTCGGCAGCGAACTGCTCGGGGAATCCCCCGGGAAGCACCAGCGCGGCCGTGCCGGACGGCAACGGGTCGTGCAGCGGGTCGAAGTCCACGACCTGTGCGCCTGCGGCGGCGAGCAGTTCGCGGTGCTCGGTGTAGCCGAAGGTGAACGCCTTGCCCGCGGCCAGTGCGACGACCGGTGCGTCGGCGCGGGGTTCGGTCAGCTGTGGCGTCCACGGCTCGTCGGCGACGTGGCCGGCTGCGGCCGACGCCACCGCGTCCAGGTCGACGTGGCGGGCCACCAGCGAGGTCATCGCCTCGACCGCGGCGCCGGCGCGGCGGCCGTGCTCCACCGCCGTGACGAGCCCGAGGTGCCGCGACGGCACCGCCAGCTCATCGGCCCGCGGGATGGATCCGAGCACCGCGACACCGGCCTGCTCACACCCCTGGCGCAACACCTCGTCGTGCCGCGCGGACCCCACCCGGTTCAGGATCACCCCGGCGAGTCGGACGCCGCGGTCGAACGTGGCGAAACCGTGCAGCAGCGCCGCCACGCTGTGGCTCTGCCCGCGCGCGTCGACGACGAGCACCACCGGCGCCCCGAGCAGCGAGGCCACCTGCGCGGTGGATCCCTGCGCGGCGCCTCCGGACGCGACGTCGCCGATATGGCCGTCGAACAGGCCCATGACCCCCTCGACGACCGAGATGTCGGCGTCGTCGCTGCCGTGCCGGTACAGCGGACCGATCAGCCGATCACCGACGAGCACCGAATCGAGGTTGCGGCCCGGCCGGCCCGCGGCCAGCGCGTGATACCCGGGGTCGATGAAGTCCGGTCCGACCTTGAACGGCGCCACCCGGCGGCCGGCCTGCCGCAGCGCACCCATCAGACCCGTTGCGACGGTGGTCTTTCCACTGCCCGAGGCCGGTGCGGCAATGACGACCGCCGGCGTGCTCACGCCTCGCCCCGCGAGCTTGCGTGTCTGCACGCCGACACGCCGCAACTAGTGGCATTTTGCGCGCGCTCGCGCAGTTCGAATGGGCACAGAGCGCTCACCACTCGATGCCCTTCTGGCCCTTGCGCCCGACATCCATCGGATGCTTGACCTTCGTCATCTCGGTGACCAGATCCGCGGCATCCAGCAGCGCCGCAGGGGCGTCGCGCCCGGTGATCACCACGTGCTGACGTCCCGGACGCGCGCGGAGCACGTCGACCACTTCATCGACGTCCACCCAACCCCATTTGAGCGGATAGGTGAACTCGTCGAGCACATAGAAGTCGTGGCGCTCCTCCGCCAGGCGGTCGGCGATCTCCGCCCACCCGTCGGCCGCGGCCGCGGCGTGATCGATCTCGGTTCCGGCCTTGCGTGACCACGACCAGCCCGAACCCATCTTGTGCCACTCGACCGGTCCGCCGACGCCGCGCTCATCGTGGACGCGTCCCAGCTCTCGCAGCGCAACCTCTTCTCCCACTTTCCATTTGGCGCTCTTGACGAACTGGAACACCGCGACATCGAAGCCCTGGTTCCAGGCGCGCAGCGCCATCCCGAACGCTGCGGTGGACTTGCCCTTGCCCGGCCCGGTGTGCACGGCCAGCAGCGGCGCGGTGCGCCGTGCGCGGGTCGTCAGCCCATCGCTGGGAACCGTCAGCGGTTGCCCCTGAGGCATCGCATCACCTTCCTACAACCGTCAGGCTGCGCCCCGGTCGGACTGCACCTTCACCAGCTCGGTCAGGTTGTCGGCCCGCAGCTGCTCCAGCCGCACCGACGGCGCGCCCAGATGGCCCGCCAGGTCGGCCGCCAAACCCAGTCGTACATAGGATGTCTCGCAGTCGACGACGACGGCCGCGGCCCCTTCGGCCACCAGCCGGGCCGCGGCGGTGCGCGTGCGGCCGAGCGGGTCGGGCCC
>NZ_JACKSH010000061.1 GCF_025821625.1 Mycolicibacterium pyrenivorans | reverse complement strand
TTGGCGAGCCCGAATGGAGGGCTGCCGTCGACGAGGCCAATGCTCGACGCGCGGAGTTTCGCGATGCGGTCCATCACGAGATCGGGATAGATGGCAACTAGCGCAGTGCGCGATTCCGGGTCCGCCGACACTGACGGAGCATGAGACGGCTGCCCGACGACCCCAAGCAGTTCAATGAGCTGTGGAACAAGCTCACGCCAGAAGAGAAAGACTGGCTGTACCCCCAGGGCCACAACGTCGGCAACCATCCAGGCTCGCGCTTTTTCGACGGCGCCGACCATTTGGGCGTGCGACGACTGCAGCTGCACTCCGGCCTCGGATTGTTTGTACGCTGTCGCCGATAGGCTCCTGTCATGCGGGAAGCTTCAGGGTTGAGCTGATGGCCATCCTCAACGACGACCAGCGACGGCTTCTCAGCTACGTCCGGGCGTCCAACCATGGTGGGTACTCGCCGACGCCGAGCCAGGTGGGTTGCGTCCATCAAGGTGGTGTACGAGTCGGACCTGATCAGCGGTACCGGCGTGTCGTAGCCGAGTGATTGAAGGTCATCGCGTGATTCTTCGAGAGACCGTCCAAAGTCACTCGAGCAAAGGAATCGACGCGATGACCACTGCCCACAATATCGATCTGCCCACTGTGCTGGCCGAACGACTCACCACTGCCCATCCCGACGTGCTGCGCGAGCTGCTGGCCACGTTCATCCACACCCTGATGGGCGCCGAAGCCGACGCCCTATGCGGTGCCGGCTACGGCGAACGCTCGGCTGAGCGCACCAATTCCCGCAACGGCTACCGACACCGTCAATTCGACACCCGTGCAGGGACTTTGGATCTTGCGATCCCGAAGCTGCGGCAAGGATCCTACTTCCCGGACTGGCTGCTGGAGCGCCGTAAACGCGCCGAGCGGGCCCTGACCACGGTGGTGGCGACGTGTTACCTGCTTGGTGTCTCGACGCGGCGGATGGACAAGCTGGTCGAGACCCTGGGCATCACGTCGTTGTCGAAGTCGCAGGTGTCGGTGATGGCCAAGGAACTCGACGCCGCCGTGGAGGCGTTCCGGACCCGGCCGCTCGATGCCGGCCCGTATACGTTCGTCGCTGCGGACGCTCTGGTGCTCAAGGTGCGTGAAGCCGGCCGGGTGGTCAACGTGCACGCCCTGATCGCCGTCGGGGTCAACGCCGAGGGCTACCGCGAGATCCTGGGAATCGATGTCACGACCGCTGAGGACGGGGCGGGCTGGTTGACGTTCTGGCGGTCGTTGACCGCCCGCGGCCTGTCCGGGGTCAAACTGGTCACCAGCGACGCCCACGCCGGGCTGGTCGCCGCCATCGGGGCCACCCTGCCCGGAGCGGCGTGGCAGCGCTGCAGAACCCACTACACGACCAACCTGATGTCCGTCACTCCCAAGAGTTCGTGGCCCTGGGTGCGCACCCTGCTGCACTCGGTGTTCGACCAACCTGACGCTGAATCCGTTGCTGCTCAATATGATCGGATCATCGACGCATTGTCCGACAAGCTGCCCAATGTCGCCGATCACCTCGAAGCGGCGCGGCCGGATCTGCTGGCGTTCACCGCGTTCCCCAAGCAGATCTGGCGCCAGATCTGGNCCGACAAGCTGCCCAATGTCGCCGATCACCTCGAAGCGGCGCGGCCGGATCTGCTGGCGTTCACCGCGTTCCCCAAGCAGATCTGGCGCCAGATCTGGAGCAACAATCCCCAGGAACGACTCAACAAGGAGATCCGCCGGCGCACCGACGTCGTGGGCATCTTCCCCGACCGCGCGGCCCTGATCCGTCTCGTCGGAGCAGTGCTGGCCGAACAACACGACGAATGGGCCGAGTCGCGGCGCTACCTCGGCCTCGACGTTCTGAGCAAATCACGCACCGTCAACGACACCCCAACCGAACAGGAGGCTACCCCCGCGGCACTGCCCGCCTGACCCAACTACCTCGAAGAATCACACGACGACGTCATACACCACGTCCCTGGACTTGACCGCCAGGTGACCGAATGGGTCCTGCGCCCGAGTCTAAGGCCGGGGAAGGTCACAACGAGGACCTATGGCATCCCCACCGCCTACGAGACGATGCGGATGGTGGACGAGATGCGTACCGCCAACCTGCACGATCTCCTCAGGCCCGGGCTGCGCACCATTGAGGAGCGTGAGGCCGACGAGACCCTGGTTGAGCAGGCGCAGCGGTTCGGGTGGGTCGCGGGGACGCCGACCGGCTCTGGCGTCGTACTGACCGATCTG
>NZ_JACKSH010000060.1 GCF_025821625.1 Mycolicibacterium pyrenivorans | reverse complement strand
CCATGCAGACACGGCGTCGCAAGGCGACCACCAGCCCATTTTCACCCCGGAACGGGCGACCGCAAGGTCACATTGGCTGGAATGCAATTCCGGCGGAAAGTGGATCACTGGCCTCGTGCCAGCTGCTCCAGCAGGGGCCGCGTCCGGTAGGCGACGACCTCGTGCATCGCCACCGACATCGTCGTCCGTTCGACCCCGGGGACCGCGAGAACCAGTCCGGCGATGCGATACAGATCGTCGGCGTCGGTGGCCACCACGCCGACCAGCAGGTCGGCCGCGCCCGAGAGCCCGGTGACCTGGGTGACCTGGGTGAAGGTCTCCAGCGCGGCGATGACGTCCTCGAGTCGGTGCTGATCGACCACCACGGTGATGAAGGCCTTCAGCGGATAACCGAGGTCGCGCGGGGACACGCAGCGATCGATCGGTGCGAGCACCCTGTCCTGGTCCCATCGGGCCAGCCGTGCCTGAACGGTGTTGCGCGCCAGATTCAGCATCGCCGCCAACTGCACCCCGGTGGCTCGCGGCGCGTCACACAACGCCAGCAACAATCGGGCGTCGGTGCGGTCCAATCTCGTCATGCCGCCCAGTATCGCACGTCACACTCTTCATATTCTGGGCAACATGCTCAATGACCTCCTGGTTGCTTGCTCACTATGCAACCTGATGCCACCCTGGAAAGAGCAATACGCCCATCAGATTGCGAGGTGGTGAGACCAGGTGACCGATCTCGACGTTCGCCGACCGGACCGACTTCCGTACGCACTCGGCGACCGCTACCGCACCGGATCGGGCCGCGTCGTGCTGACCGGCGTCCAGGCGATCGCCCGCGGGTTGGTCGAACAACACGAGCGCGATACACGTGCCGGGCTGCGGATCGCGACGTTCGTCTCGGGCTATCAGGGCAGCCCACTCGGCGGTGTCGACCGCATGCTGGCCGCGATGCCCGACGTCCTGACCGAACACGACATCACCTTTGTCCCCGGCCTCAACGAAGAACTGGCGGCGACGTCGGTGTGGGGCAGCCAGGCGGACCTCGCCACGATGCCGGCGATGTCCGGGGGGAGGCCGACCCACGACGGGGTGGTGGGTGTCTGGTACGGCAAGGGGCCCGGACTGGATCGCGCGACCGATGCCCTCCGGCACGCCAACATGTACGGCGCCAACCCGCGCGGCGGAATGCTGCTCCTGGTCGGGGACGACCCGGCGTCGAAGTCCTCCACGGTTCCCGCCGTCAGCGAGCGGTCATTGGCCGCGCTCGGCATTCCGGTGCTGTTCCCGAGGAATGCCCGCGAGATCGTCACGATGACCATGCACGGCGTGGCGTTGTCGCGGGCGTCGGGATGCGTGGTGGCCCTCAAGATCGTCGCCGACGTGGCCGACGGCGCATGGTCTTTCGACTCCCACGACGCCGATGTCGAGATCACCGTTCCCGAAGTCCTCTGGGAAGGCAAGCCGTTCGCCTACCGTCAGCGGCCGATGGCGGCTCCCGCTGCCAGCCTGGATGCGGAGGCGGACCTCTACGGACCGCGCACCGAGGTGGTGCGTGCCTACGGCGCCGCCAACCACCTCGACGTCATCGACATCGACCCACCCGATGCGACCATCGGGATCGCCGCCACCGGAACGACGTTCGACTCGGTGCGGCAAGCCCTCGCCGACCTCGGCGCCGACGACTTCGCGTTGCGCCATGCCGGTGTCAGGCTGCTCCGCATCGGCATGCCCACCCCGCTGGGTCCCGACACCGTCACCGCATTCGCCCGGGGCCTCGACGAGATCCTCGTCGTCGAGGACAAGACCGCCTTCGTCGAGACCCAGATCCGCGAAATCCTGTACGGCCGCGCGGGTGCCCCGCGGATCGCCGGCAAGAAGGACGGCGCGGGGCGACCACTGATTCCCGCGGGCGGGGAACTGACGGCCGGGCGACTGCTCGTACCGCTGCGCCGGGTACTCGAGGATCGGCTGGAACTCGCGAAGCCGCCGCCACCGGCGCTGTCGCTGGAAGTGCTTCCGGCGCAACGCGCCGCGTACTTCTGCAGTGGTTGCCCGCACAACCGCTCGACCGCGGTACCCGACGGTTCGCTGGCCGGCGGCGGGATCGGCTGCCACACCATGGTGACGATGTCCGGCCGGAAGGACAGCGCGGTCACCGGCCTCACCCAGATGGGCGGGGAGGGCACCCAGTGGATCGGTCAGGCCCCCTTCACCGACGTGCCCCACCTGTTCCAGAACATCGGCGACGGAACGTTCTTCCACTCGGGTCAGCTCGCCGTCCAGGCGTGCGTCGCGGCCGGCGTCAACATCACCTACAAGCTGCTGTGGAACGAGGTGGTGGCGATGACCGGGGCCCAGAACGCCGAGGGCGCCCTCACCGTGGCGCAGGTGACGCACAAGCTGGCAGCCGAGGGCGTCAGGGAGATCATCGTCTGCGCCGACGATCCCAAGCGGCACAACAAGCGTGCGCTCGCCAAGGGCACGCTGCTCTGGCACCGCGACCGTCTCGACGAGGCGCAGAGGCGGTTGCGCGACGTCGCGGGTGTGACCGTCCTGATCTACGACCAGCACTGCGCGGCCGATGCCCGCAGGCAACGCAAGCGGGGCACGCTGCCGGTCCGCACCACCCGGGTGCTCATCAACGAAGCGGTCTGCGAAGGCTGCGGAGACTGTGGCGTCAAATCCAATTGCCTGTCCGTGCAACCGGTGGAGACCGAATTCGGCCGCAAGACACGGATCGACCAGACCTCCTGCAACACCGACTACAGCTGCCTGGACGGAGACTGCCCGTCCTTCGTCACGGTCGAGGTGCAGTCCGGCAAGCCACCGCGGCGCCGGCATGCGCCCGAACCTCCGGCGGTGCCCGACGTCGCCTGCGAGCCGGGGGCCGCCACGCGCAACGTCCTGTTCGCCGGCATCGGGGGCACCGGCATCGTCACGGTGAACCAAGTCCTCGCGACCGCGGCGCTTCGGGCAGGCTACGACGTGGAGAGCCTGGATCAGACCGGTCTGAGCCAGAAGGCCGGCCCTGTCGTGTCACACCTGCGATTCGCCGCAGGCGAGCTCGATCCCGCCAACCGGCTCACCCCGGGCAGCGCGGACTGCATCGTCGCCTTCGATCTGCTGGTCGCCGCGGATCGCAGAAACCTCGGCTACGGCGACCCCGCCAACACCGTCGCCGTCGCGTCGACCAGCAAGACGCCGACCGGAGAGATGGTGTACGACAAGACGATCGCCTACCCCGAGACGAGCTACCTGCTCAACAGGCTCGGCCAGGTGTCGCACAGCGTGCACTCCCTGGATGCGCTCGCGGCGGCCCAGGCACTGTTCGGCGACTCGACCGCCGCCAACTTCCTGCTGATCGGTGCCGCCTATCAGACCGGGGCGCTCGGCATTCCGGCGTGGTCGATCGAGGAGGCGATCGGGATCAACGGCGTGGCCGTCGAGGCGAACACCGCCGCCTTCCGGTGGGGGCGCGTCGCCATCGCCGACCCGGCCCACTTTCACGACGTCGTGTCGCCGGTGCGCGTCCGGGAACCCGCCGCACTGCCCAGACGTGTCCTGGACGGCGCCACTTTCGCCGGCCGGGTGGGCGACCTCATCGCACGACGGGCGGCCGACCTCGTCGGGTTCCAGAACGAGGCCGTGGCCCGTCGCTATGTGACTGTGCTGCAGTCGATCTGGACCGCGGAACGTGCGGTGGGGGATCGCACCGAGTTCAGCGAGGCCGTCGCCAAGGGGCTCTACAAGCTCACCGCGTACAAGGACGAGTACGAGGTGGCGCGGCTGTTGTCGGACCCGCAGTTCCGCTCGTTCGTGCAGTCCGAGGTCCCGGGGGCGGAGAAGCTGACCTACCGGCTCCATCCGCCGGCACTTCGGGCGATGGGGTGGAAGAAGAAGATCGGCCTCGGCCCGCGAAGCCACATCGCCCTGCGAATCCTGGCGCAGGGAAAGCGGCTCCGGGGAACCCGATTCGATCCTTTCGGCTACTCGCGGGTCCGCAGGACCGAACGAGACCTGATCGCCGAGTACATCACCATCGTCACCCGCCTCGCCGCAGGCCTGGATCAGGCCGGTTACGACCGGGCGGTGGAGATCGCAGCACTCGCCGACATGGTGCGCGGTTACGAGGGCATCAAACTCGCCAGCGTCGAGGCCTATCACGGCAAACTGCGTGAACTCGGTGCCCTCTAGTCCCGTGGCTGCACATGCTTGGTGATCCACTGGGCGGCGAGCTTGACCAGACCGGACTGCGGGTAGCGAACGTGGGCGTCGAAATCGTCGCCGCGCGAGCAGACCGGATCGTTGGTGTTGCACAGGTCGGCGGTGCGGGCGCCGAAGTCGGGGCTCAGGGTCGTCAACGGGCGGCCGAGTCGCGCCGACGGGTTACCGAAGACGGCGACGGCCGCGACGTGGGGAACGACGGCTGCGGGTAGCGGCGCGGTGTAAGCGAGCGCTGCGACGGGTGAGGTGGTGACGACGTCGACGACGGCGGCGCCCTGCGAGTAACCGCCCAGCACGATCTTGGTGTCCGGGCACGTCGCGGCGATCGACTGCACCCGCTTGCTGGCGTCGTTGGCGCCCGCGGCGACCTGGAGGAAATCCCACGAGGCCGGGTAGTTCACCGCGTAGGCGCCGACCGACTGGCCCTTCACCATCGGGCGCAGTGTGTCGACCAGCGCCTTGCCGACCCTACCGAGCCCGGCAGGCTCGTCGGTACCTCGGGCGAAGACGATCTCGATGTCGTTGCACCTCGGGGCAGCGGACGCCGTGGGCACTGGGACGCTGGTCAGCGCCGCGACTGCGGCCAGCGTCGCCCAACCGGCGACGATCGCACTGCGGGGCGTGCCGACAGACACGGTCTCTCCTCGACCTGACGCGTGAGCGAGTACGCCTCTTTGTACCCCAATTATCACTAAAATCACTCCAGTAACAACCGGGGCCGGACGAGTGGTAAGGGCTACATCCGATGCCGGCGGGGTCGCCGCGGCGCCAGTGCCGACCGGGCAGGCAATGCCGCGGAGCCGAGCGCTCGAGCGAAGCGACCGGTGCCGGGTAGCAGGCCCATTCGGGTGCTGCGCAGGTCACCGCGGGCGATCGCGACGAACGTCTTGAGGCCGCGTCGCCGCCCGCGGAGTGCCTTGCCTGCCAGCAATCCGCAGACGACGCCGACGACGAAGGCGCAGCGGGCACGCCGCTTGTCTGTCCGAGGCACGGATGCCGACAGGAGTCCGACGACGCCAGCGCCTGCGGCGAACGCCAGAACCAGTGACACCAACCCAGCCGTGCCGAGCGACCCCATGCGGCAACCTCCAGGCCGTCGTCCGGGTCGGCGGCTCGCCCGATCCAACCACCGTCGCGACCCGATCGACGTCGGCGCGCACCGATCGTGACCGAAGCGAGCGCCAACCGTTAGCCGCGCGGCCGCTGATCTGCCCCGGACCGGCCGGCAAGGTCTTTTGGCCCCCGGTGACGGTGACCATTGCCCGCAGAGACTTCGCGCCGAGAAGAAATAGCGTCGAGATCACGATGCAGGCCAGGCTTGGCCGCCACGTCGAAGGGGAATGACATGTCTTCGAGTTCAGCTGACTCCGGGATCGTCGTCGGCGTCGACGGGTCGCCAGAGTCCAAGGCGGTCGTCGCATGGGCGGCTCATGAGGCGGCATTGCGCGGCTCGCGGCTGACCCTCGTCCACGCCCTGACCGATCCGAGCGCCGCGGCGTGGCTCGATGTGCCGTTGCCGGCGGACTACTGGACCGAGCAGAGCGCGATGGCCAAGGATCTGCTCGAGGACGTGGCCCGTACCGCCCGAGAGGCGTTGCCGCAGGATCGCGCCGTCGCGATCGAGCAGAAATCGGTGTCGGGGAGCCCGCTGGCCGTGCTGGTCGACTCCTCAGAGGACGCCGAGATGGTGGTGGTCGGGTGCCGCGGTCTCGGTGGCATCCAGCGCGCGTTGCTGGGTTCTGTCAGCTCCGGTCTGGTTCATCATGCACACTGCCCGGTCGCCGTCATCCACGTCGAGGACCCGCCGACGGATCGTGCCGCGGACGCTCCCGTGGTCGTCGGCATCGACGGGTCCCCGGCGTCCGAGCGGGCGGTCGAGATCGCCTTCGACGAAGCCTCGCGACGTGGCGTCGACCTGATCGCCCTCCACACATGGCTCGAAAGCACCGACGATTTCATCGGTGTCGGCTGGGCGGAAGTTCGCGCACAGGCCGACGAGACGCTGGCGGAACGACTGGCGGGCTGGCAGGAGCGCTACCCGGACGTGGTGGTCCGCCGTGTCGTGAAGATGGACAACCCGGCCCGCGAACTCCTGGAGTTGTCCACATCCGCCCAACTGCTGGTCGTCGGGAGTCACGGCCGCGGGGGGATCGCCGGGATGGTCCTCGGTTCCGTCAGTTCGGCGGTGGTACACGGCGCGCGCGTCCCCGTGATCGTCGCGAGGGCGCGTCCGTGAGCGGGTCGCCCGTCGTCGTCGGCGTCGACGGTTCGCAGACGTCCGTCGCGGCGGCACGCTGGGCGGGCGCGGTCGCCGAGAAGATCGGCACCGGCCTGCACATCGTGCATGTCGAGCCCAGCCTCGGGCGTAACCTCGCCGACTCGGCGGCCGCGATCGCGGCGGCCGCGATGAGCTACCGCCGCGACGCCGTGGAGATCCTGCTGAAGGAAGCGTCCGAAGCGGTGCGTGCCGACCTTCCTGCCCTGGTGATCACCACCGAGTCGGTCGACGGGCCCGTCGACAAGGCACTGATCGAGGCGGGCGGCGCGGCGCGAATGGTGGTGTTGGGCGGTGACGGCCCGGCACCGCTCGTGGCGTTGTTGACAGGTTCGGCGACCGTCAGCACCGCCTCGCACGCACCGTGTCCGGTCGTCGCCTGGCGGGGCAGCCGACAACCGGATGGTGAGCGTGCGGTCGTCGTCGGATTCGACTTCACCCCGGCCGCCGAGGCCGCCCTGAGCAATGCGTTCATGTTCGCCGACACACTCAAAGTGCCTCTGCGCGTGGTGTATTCCTGGCCGATGCGAGTGCCCGCAGCCCCGGTGTCCATTCCGTTCCTGATCGACTGGGAGGCGCTGGAAGCCGCGGAGTGGGTTCGGCTGACCGAGGTCGTCGACCGGCGCAGCAAGTCCTATCCCGGTGTGAGCACCCAATGCTTCATCGAACCCGCCGGCCCGGCCAAGGCGCTGGCGATGCACGGATCCGATGCCCAGCTCGTCGTGGTCGGCACCCGCGAGCGCAGCGTGCTGGCCGGTGCGCTGCTGGGCTCGACGAGCATGAATCTGCTACAGCACAGCAAGATTCCGGTGATGATCTGCAGGCCGGGTGTCACTCCGCGGAATGATGGCGAGGATGGTCCAGCCGGGAGATGAACACCGCCGCCTGGGTGCGACGTTCCATGCCCAGCTTCGCCAACAGCCTGGACACATAGTTCTTCACGGTCTTCTCGGCCAGGAACATCCGGGCCGCGATCTGCTTGTTCGTCAGGCCCTCACCGAGCAGATCCAGCAACACCCGTTCCTGATCGCTGAGTCCGGACAGCGGATCGGCGTGGTCGGCGTCGGAGCGCAGCTTGGCCATCAGCGCCGCGGCGGCCCTGTTGTCGAGCAACGATCGGCCGGCGCCGACATCCTTGATCGCGGCGGCGAGTTCCATGCCCTTGATGTCCTTGATGACGTATCCGCTGGCGCCCGCCAGGATCGCGTCCAGCATCGCTTCGTCAGAGGTGAACGAGGTCAGCATCAGGCAACGCAGGTTCGGGAGCATCGAGAGCAGATCTCGGCACAGTTCGATTCCGTTGCCGTCGGGCAGGCGGACGTCGAGCACCGCGACGTCGGGTTGAAGGGCCGGTATCCGCGCCAGGGCCTGCGACACCGAACCCGCCTCGCCGATGACCTCGAGCTCTTCGTCGGCGCTGAGCAGGTCGACCAGCCCGCGGCGGACCACCTCATGGTCGTCGACGAGAAAGACCTTCACCACGGGATCGCCCTTCGCTGGACAGTGAACCATATTCACAGTACGTTCTGCGGTTCGCAGATCAATACCGAACAATTCGCGTGGTTCACTGCCGCGTATCCGGGTGGGCCGACGAGCTCTCTGACCGTGTCGGCGTGTTCCCGGCCAACGACGACCAGTTGGATCGAGTTCGCGTTCTTGGTGAGATACGCCAGGGTGTTGCCGTGAACGGCCACCGCCTGCACGTCGACGTCCGGGTAGCTCCGTCGCCATTTCGCCAACCGGCGATCGAGTCGCGCCTTCGCCAGCTTGTTGCGGTCCGGTCCCGCGTGGCTGTCGTAGATGTCGGTGAACCCGCACTGCCAGGTGGTCACCACCCGAAGGGCAGCGCCACGGAGCCGTGCCTCGTCGAGTGCGTGTCGTACGACGACGTCGGTGACGTCGGAGTCGTCGATCTCGGCGACCACCCAGCCGGCGCTCGCTGCGCCAGGGTCATGGCCGCGAACCACCGCCACCGGGCAACAGGCGGCGGTGGCCAATGCCGCGGCGGTCGACCCGACCGGGTCGCCGCGGCCGTGCCTGAGCCCCACGGAGCCGACACAGAGCAGCACGGCAGTTCGGGAGGCCTCGACGAGCGCGTGGGTCGGTCGTCCGTGCACCATCTCGGTTTCGATCTTGACCGCCTTGCCGGTCGCCTCGACGACGGACAGGGCGTACCGCACTGCCTCGTCGGCGTCGGCCCGGCATCGGGCACGCTCCTCGGCGCCCGCGCCGGGGCAGCAGTCGGGGCTCAAAGCGCAGACCAGACGGAGCGGAATGTCGCGGCCGGCTGCCTCGTCGACTGCCCACAGGGCCGCGTCCAGCGCCGACCGGGAGCCGTCGATGCCGACCACGACGGAGGGCCCAGACGTGTGTTCTCGCATGCTCGCTCCGATGTTGGCGAACTCTCTGGCCGGACGTTACCGGCGTCACTTCCGGTCAGACAGGGCCGAAGGTCACCCCTGCGTGGTGTTCGGTCGAACGTGGAAGACGTCATCGATCGGTCGGCGCGGAGTCGGAGGCGGCGCCTCGGCGACGGCCGGGGCCAGACCCACCCGCACCAGGATCTGCGGGTGGTCGCCCCCGCTCAGTGACGCCACGACCGTCCGGCCGGCCGGTACCTCCATGAGGTGGGTGACCGGGCAGGTGGCCAGGTCCGCCATCGTCGCGTCGAGCAGCACGGCGGACAGCGCTTCCCCGCACCGCAACACGCTGTCGTGTGCGTCGTCGAACGTCGACAGCACCAGGATCTTCGAGTGGTCCTCGCCGACTTCGGGTCGTCGGTGCGAGTCCGGGGTCACCGGGAAACTCCGGTTGAGAACCCGGTCGCTCTCGGCCGCCGATACCAGGGATTCCTGCGGAATGCCCTCAGAGGTGGTGGTGTCACCTGTTGTCCACCAGAGGAGTTCCTCGTGGTAGGAGGAGTCGTACATGCGCAGTGACTCGGTGAGATCCGATGCCTTGGCCAGCTCCGGCCGGTGCTCGTCGGCGATCACGGCCAGCCGCACCGACCGGTCGTCCAGGACCGAGCGCACCTCCGATTCGAACAGATCCCAGTCCGGCGGCGCCGCGAACGGCAGCCGGTCGGTCCGTCGCAGCAGGATCGCGTCGGCGCGGCGGCGATGCCCGTCGGTGACGAACTCGGTGGGGCTGAAGTCGATCGAGGCCAGGTGGTCGACGTTGTTGGGGTTGGGAAACCGATCGACGTTGGCCGTCCATCCCGCTGCGGTCATCGCCACCCGGAAATGATCGAGCACGGCGCCGCAGCCGAGCAGGGCCTCGCGTCCGGAACTGTCGGTGGACCGGATGACGCGCTCCTGGTCGGCGAACAACTGGACGACGTTGCCGTCGAGCACCCAGCGCCAGGGCTGGCTGTTGTGCAGTGACGGCGCCCGGCAGGCCAACTGCAGTGCTGCTCTGATGATCTCGACATCCACGAAGGAGTCACGCATCGCACCCTCCTCAATCGTCACCCATCATCCGCGCAGTGGGTGGCAACCGCCAGAGTCGATGGTCCCCGGTGCGGGGCCTTAGTGCCCTGGTATGCCGGATCGTCACCGTCGACGCTGGAGGGTATGAACCGCTTTCCGGTACCGCCGTGCGCGGACGACGAACCAGTGGCGGCTGCCGCGGGGGACTTGGCCGCGCAGGTGCGAGAGACGCACACCGGCGTCGTCGTCCTGCTCGGGGACCGGGCCTACAAGGCGAAGAAGCCGGTGGTCACCGACTTCCTGGACTTCAGCACGACCGCCAGCCGGGAGCGCGCCTGCCAACACGAGGTCGCCCTCAACAGGAGGCTCGCTCCCGACAGTTATCTGGGGGTGGCCCATGTGACCGATCCGCAGGGCGGTCCGGCCGAACCCGTGATCGTCATGCGCCGCCACGCCGATGCCGACCGCCTCTCCACCCGGGTGAAGAGCGGCGCGCCCGTCCACGAACAACTGCGCGCGATCGCTACCGTGCTCGCGCGCTTCCATTCGGTCGCCGAGCGTGGCCCGGCAATCGACACCCAGGGCACCGCGGATGCGGTGTGGGCACGCTGGCAGCAGAACCTCCGCGAGTTGGAGGGCTATTCCGACGTGGTGGCACCCGACGCGGTGCGGGACGCGGCGCGTATGGCCGGTCGATTCGTCGCGGGCCGTGAGCCGTTGTTCACCCGCCGCATCGCCGAGCGTCACATCCTCGACGGGCATGCCGACCTGCTGGCCGACGACATCTTCTGCCTGCCGGACGGCCCCGCTCTGCTCGACTGCCTCGAATTCGACGACCGACTTCGCCACGTCGACGGCATCGACGACGCCGCGTTCCTCGCGATGGACCTGGAATTCCTAGGACGCAAGGACCTCGCGGACTTCTTCCTCGAGGAGTACATGCGGTGCAGCGGCGATCCCGCACCGCGCGTTCTGGCGGACTTCTATGTGGCCTATCGGGCGGTGGTTCGCGCCAAGGTCGACTGCGTGCGGGTCACCCAGGGGCATCGAGAAGCGTCGGACGACGCCCGCCGACACCTCGACATCGCCCTCGAGCACCTGAGCGCGGGTACGGTCCGGCTCATCATCGTCGGAGGAGGGCCGGGTTCCGGGAAGACCACCCTGTCGAAAGCGTTGGCCGCCGAGATCGGGGCGACCGTGATCTCGACCGACGATGTCCGTCGGCAGCTACAGGCCGAGGGTGTGGTCTCGGGCGCGGCAGGCGAGCTCAACGCGGGTCTGTACTCGCCGTCGAACGTAGCGCTCGTGTACGACGAGGTGCTCCGGCGAGCTCGAGAGTCGTTGGGTGGCGGACACTCCGTGGTCCTGGACGGCACCTGGAGAGAGGCTCAGCAACGCGACCGCGCCCACGAACTGGGTCGCCAGGCGTCGGTGCCGGTGGTCGAATTGCGCTGCTCTGTCCCGGTTTCCGAGGCTGCGGCCAGGGTCGGGCACCGACCACGGTCGAACTCGGACGCGACACCGGACATCGCCACTGCTCTCGGCGACGCCGGTGCCGCGGGACGGGAGGCCCACGTCATCGATACGGGTCGACCGCTGGCCGACTCCGTGGCGGAGGCCCGACGACTGTGTCGCCTCGCCACCTGAGCCTGCGGCGCCGGCGACGGTGACCTTTGGCCCTCCTGCCGGGCCGGGCCACGGCGTAGGAATAGATCATGAGGAACAACGCAGAGACACCACAAGTCCTCGACGTCGACGTCACGACCCACGGCCGCATGCCCGGCGCGGCCGACTACGCGCGCAGCAAGATCGGCGAGATCGGCACGCGCACCCGCAAGCCGGTGCTGCACGCCCGGGTCCGACTCACCAGGCACACCGACCCTGCGGTGCGCTGCCCCGTCGTCGCCCAGGCCAACCTGGACGTGGACGGCCGCATGGTGCGGGCCCAGGTCGAGGCGGCGACGGCGCGCGAAGCCATCGATCGGCTCGACGAGCGGCTGAGGCGCCGCCTGGAACGAACTGCCGAACACTGGGAAGCGCAGCGCGGGCGACTGCCGGAGGACAACCCCCACGAGTGGCGGCACCAGTCCGCGCCCACCGCCAGGCCGCAGCACTACCCCCGGCCCGCTGATGACCGCCGGATCATCCGGCACAAGTCGTTCACGATGGCGCCGTGCACAATCGACGAAGCCGCCCAGGAAATGGAATCGCTCGACTACGACTTCCACCTCTTCACCGAGAGGGCCACCGGTTTCGCCAGCGTGCTCTACCGTGGCGGCCCGACGGGCTACCGGCTGGCGCAGGTGATCGCCGTGGCGCCGGATGAACTGGCTCCGTTCGAGCTTCCGCTGACCTTCAGTTCCCAACCGGCCCCGTGCATCACGACCGAGGAAGCGACAGAGCGGCTCGGGCTGCTCGGCCTGCCGTTCCTGTTCTTCATCGACGCCGCTCAGGGCCGCGCCAACATTCTGTACCACCGTTACGACGGTCATTACGGGCTGATCACGCCCGCCGACTGACCGCCGCGGGGTGGTCGGTGCGAGTCGCCAAAACCTCGATCCCACAACTGGATCGCCGATCCGATCCAGTTGCCAGACGGCCCCGGAGTTGTTCGATAGCTTCTTCGGGGCCGTCGCTCATCGGCGGACGATCAGCACCGAGGATCTGCCGTGGCGGAAGACAGCGTGACCGAACGGCCCGACGATGTCTGCGAGCTGATCGGCCTGCGAACCACCGATCACCGTCAACTGAATCCGTTCGTCGTTGTGCCTCAGGAAGTGTGCGACGCCGGCCTGGTCGGCGACGGGGTAGATGTGCACCTCGGGGTGGTGCTCTTTCATCTTCTCGACGTCGCGGTCGAGGCTGTCGCGGGTGCGCTGCCCCTCGCCGAGGGCGAGTACCGGGGCCTTGCGCAGCCGCGCCTCCGCCAGTGCGTGTTCGACGACGGACTCGTTGTCGGGTGCGTCGTTGACGGCGACGACGATCCAGCTGGTCTCGCCGTCGGAACCGTCGTCGTCGCGGGGCCGGATGATCGCCACCGGGCAGTGCGCCTTCTCGGCCAGTTCGGTTGCCGCCGAACCCAGGATCGCGCGGGCGTGTCGCCCGATCCCGACCGACCCGACGCAGACCATGGCCGCATCGCGGGATTCCCCGATGAGGGCGGCGCCCGGAGGGCCGGTGAGAATGGCGGTGTCGACCTCGACGGTCAGACCTTCGGCGTCCATTGCGTCTCGCGCCGCATGAAGTGAGGCGTTGCCGTGGTGCACGTCGCGGTCGTAGTCGTCGGCGGACGGATGTGTGGCCTTGGTGACGAAGACCAGGCGCAGCGGGACACTTCTGCTGATGGCTTCGTCAGCAGCCCATCGCGCGGCCTGGACCGCCGTGTCGGAGCCGTCGATGCCTGCGACCACCGGTGTGGGTGCGTGGGTGCCGTTCATCGTGGTCACCGGTGCTCTCTCAGCAGGGCCAGGCGCCGTCGATATTCGTCATCGTCGACTTCGCCGCGCGCATAACGCTCGGCCAGGAGGTCCTCCGCCGGGGCCGACGTCGGTGCTGCGCTGCGGCCGCGATCAGTCGCGACATATCGAATCGCCAACACCACCACGGTGATCACCACCGCCCAGAACACCACCGTCAACACGGCCATCAGGATCCACCAACCGCTCCCGCCGCCATGCCACATCCAGCTGTCCCCGTCATACATCACGGCGATCACCTCATCCACAGAGCCGTACCGTCACCTGGGGCTCAGGGTGCGCCGCTGCGGAGTCGACGGCTAGAGCCTTAGGACCCCAAAGGACCACGGTTCAATCATCGGTGAGGGTGAAGTAACTCTCCTCTTCCTGCAGGAAGTGCAGGCGCAGCAAGGTGTAGAGCCCGTACAGGCAGGCCAGCAGATCGTCGACCTGATCTGGTTGAATTCCGCTGTCCGCCTTGGCGAGTGCGAGGTGAGTGCCTATCCGATCGGACAGCCGCTGAATCTCGGCGTGGGTGCGGCTCATGGTCGCGGTGGCCTCGCCGGTGCCCAGGGGGCGGGCCAGCGCCGGGTAGAGAAGGGTTTCCTCGGCACGTTCGTGCGGCAGCAGCTTCTCGGTCAGGAAAGTGTGCGCGAGCTTCAAAGCCTGCAACGCGCCGGCGTCGGCTCCCGCGACCAGACGATCTGCGGCGTCCCGCAGCAGCCCGAGCGTGTCGCGCAGCTCGTCGTGTTCGGCCGCGAACCGGCGCAACATGTCGTCGGTGTCGTCCGCCAGCCCGACCTCCAGCGCCGGGTTGCCCTTCAGCGCCCGCAAGGCGTTGAGGATGACGGCGACGTCGATGCCCTCCTGCAGCAGAGCACCCGCAGCGGGCGGCAACCAGCCGAACGCGGCGATCGCCATGGCGATCAGCGACAACGTCATCCCGACGGTGGCGCTCTGCACGGCGATGCGGCGCGACCAGCGGGCGATGTCCATCGCATCGGCGAGCCTGTCCAGGCGATCGGAGGTCAACACGATGTCGGCGGCCTCCGAGGACGCCGTCGCTCCGCGCGCGCCCATCGCGACGCCCACGGTGGCCGCGGCCAACGCCGGAGCATCGTTCACGCCGTCGCCGACCATCACCGTCACCGCGCGATCGCGCTCGGCGCGCACCGCGGCGACCTTGTCGGCCGGGCTCTGCTGGGCGTAGACCTCGTCGAGACCGAGCACGGTGGCGACTTCGCGCGCGGGCTCCGCGCGATCGCCGGTCAACATCACCAACCGCTTCAGCCCGGCGGCGCGCAACCGCCGTACGGTGCGGGGTGCGTTGCGGCGGATGGGGTCTCGCAGCAACACCGCACCCACCGGCTCGTCGTCGACACACACCCAGGCGATCGCCGCCGAATCCAGGCGGGCCCGGTTCTCCGCGGCCCTGGCCCACCCCGCGTGGTGCGCATCGCCAACCAGTTTGCCGACGTGTACCCGCTTGCCGTCGATGGTGGCGGTGACGCCGCGCCCCGGCTCTTCGACCACGTCACCGGGCAGCGACAACCCGGGGACCCGGGTCAGCGCTTCGGTGACGATGGCTTCGGCCAGCACATGCGGGGACATCTGCTCGACCGACGCCGCAAGCTGCAGTATCTCGGTGGTGTCGCGGCCCGGTGCGGTCGCGATCTCGACGACGACCGGTCGCCCGACCGTGAGGGTGCCGGTCTTGTCCATCACCAAGGTCGTTGCGTGACCCAGGTTCTCCAGTGCGGCGCCGCTGCGGATCACCACGCCCTGGCGCGAGGCACGCGACAACCCGGAGACGATCGCCACCGGGGCGGCGAGCAGCAACGGGCACGGAGTCGCGACCACCAGAACGGCCACCGCTCGCACGGCTGATCCGCTCGTCAGCCATGCGACGCCCGCGATGGCCAAGGTCAGCGGCAGGAACCACGCGGCGTACCGATCCGCGAGCCGGATGAGCGGGGCACTCTCGGCGCCGGCCTGCTCGGCCAACCGGACGATGCCTGCATACGTGCTGTCCTCTGCCGACGCCGTGGCGCGGAACTCGAATGCGTTGCCCGCGTTCACCACACCGCTGCGGACGGGCTCGCCGGCAGCACGCTCGACCTGCAGAGGTTCGCCGGTCAGCACCGACTCGTCCAGCACCGCCGTGGCGCCGACGATGCGGCCGTCGACCGGGACGACCTCACCCGGGCCGACCACCAGGAGGTCGTCGACCGCCACGTCGGCCAGTGGGATCGCCGCTACTTCGGTGCCGACCCGGCGCCGCGCGAAGCGGGGCGCGTGTTCGAGCAGCGCGCGTAGGTCGTGGGAGGCGCGACGCTCGGCGGATGCTTCGAGCGCGCGCCCGCCCGCCAGCATCACCGCGATCAGCGATCCCGCCAGGTACTCCCCGACGAGAAGGGTGCCGACCAGGGACAGCACCGCGATGAGATCGACGCCGGCGCGGCCCCGGCGTAGCGCTGCGAGCACCCACAGCACCGCAGGCACCAACGCGACCAATGTGCCTGCGATCCAGCAGCCGTCGGCGAGGGTGAGCCGGCCAGCGAGCCAGGCGATACCACCGGCGGCCAACGCGGCGAGCGTGATCACCACCAGCGCGGGCTCGAGGCGCGGTCGCCACCATGCGACCGATCGATGTGCTGCTGAGGTCATGTGGTCCATCACGTGCCAGGACATTTCCCTCCTACTATCGCACTTGCTGTGTGTCGGCAGGGTTTGGTTGGCCAGGTCAGGCGTTGCAGGCCGGTAAGGTCCTGTCGCATGGCGAGCGACCTGATCCTCGACGCCGTCGGACGTCCGGGCAGCGCAATGTCACATGCTTCCACCCGGATTCCCACGGCCGCAGCGGATGACTCGGTGGCCGCCACCCTTGACCGAATGCGCGGCGAGAGGTTTGACAGTGCAGCGACGGTGGCGGTGCTCGACGACGACCGCCTGCTCGGCGTCGCGACGATCGAGAGGATGTTCGCCGCGCCTGCGGGCGCCACGCTGAACGATGTCATGGACTCGGCGCCGCCTGTGGTGGCACCGGACACCGATCAGGAACACGCCGCGTGGCAGGCGGTGCAGCGGGGTGAACCCGGCCTTGCCGTGGTCGGCGGCGACGGCCGGTTTCGAGGTCTGATCGCGCCGCAGCAGTTGCTCGCAGTTCTGCTGGTCGAGCACGACGAGGACATGGCCCGTCTGGGTGGCTTCCTGCATTCGGTCCAAGAGGCCAGGACGACCACCGTGGAAAGCGTCACCCGGCGGTTGTGGCACCGGATGCCGTGGCTGCTCGTCGGGCTGGTCGGCGCGATGATCGCCGCGGGGCTGATGTCGACGTTCGAGGGTCGGCTCGGTGCGACGCTCGCGGTCGCCTACTTCGTGCCCGGAATCGTCTACCTCGCCGACGCCGTGGGAACGCAGACCGAGACCGTCGCGATCCGCGGGCTGTCGGTGGGTATCGGTATTCGCCGCATTCTCGGCCCGGAAGTACTCACCGGACTGCTCGTGGGCGTGCTGCTGGGCGGTGGCATGTTTCCGATGGTCGGTCTCATGGTCGGCGATTGGATGCTGGCGTGCGCGGTTGCCGTCGCGCTGCTGGCCGCGAGCTCGATCGCCACGGTGGTGGCGCTCGTGTTGCCCTGGCTGATCAACCGGATGGGAAAGGATCCCGCCTTCGGGTCGGGCCCGCTGGCGACCGTGATCCAGGATCTGCTGACGATCGCGATCTATCTCGGCGCGGTGACGGTGCTGCTTGCGTGACAGTCTCCGCGGCAGAGTATCGGCTGCCGAAGGTCCCTCCGGCAAGAGGACCTACGGCGGCTGACTGCCTGCGTTCGCCCCTTCATCGCGCACCGTCCCGGATGGTCTGATCAATCGACACGGACTGAACGGGGGGCGATCATGAGGTCACTGACATGCCTGGTACGCCGAAGCCCGGCGACGCCGACCTACCAGCTCACCGACCGGCTTCACGAGGGGCGCACGGTTCGCGTACCGGCCGAGGGAATCAATGGAACGGTCGCCGGCTGGCTCGCCGATTTGGGCGTGCACAGCCCGTTGGTCGACGACCTCGCGCGGCTGGTGTGTGAGGGCGAGTGGGTGGCGGCCCATGCCGTCGCCGAGCGCCTTTCCGTCGAGGTGACCGTCGCCCCTCACGCCTGATCCGCGCGGACCCGCGTTCCGGCCGTGCCGTTGACGATGTCGGTGATCTCGACGAGCGAGCCGATGACGGCTTCGTTGCCGGTGTGACGCGTGAAGTCGCATGCGGCTTGCACTTTGGGGCCCATCGAGCCCGCGGGCAGGTCGAGGCCGGCGAAGTCGTCGGGAGTGACCCGGCCGAGGCGGGCCTGCGCCGGGGTGCCCCATCCGGTGTAGACGCCGTCGACGTCGGTGGCGATGACGAGCAGGTCGGCATCGAGTTGCTCGGCCAGCAGCGCCGACGCGAGGTCCTTGTCGATGACGGCCTCGACGCCACGCAGGTCACCGTGTTCGTCGTACATGGTCGGGATGCCGCCTCCGCCTGCACAGATCACGATCACACCCTGGTCCACCAGGGTGCGGATCGGCTGGATCTCGAAGATCCGCTTGGGTTTCGGGCTGGCGACGACCCGCCGGAACTTGTCGCCGTCCGCAACGATGCTCCAGCCGCCTGCCGCCGCGAGACGCTCGGCGGTTTCTCGGTCGTAGACCGGCCCGATCGGCTTGGTGGGGTGGTCGAAGGCGGGGTCGTCCCCGTCCACCTCGATCATCGTCAGGAGGGTGGCGATCGGCTGCTCGGTCGGCAGCACGTTGCCGAGTTCCTGCTCGATGACGTAGCCGATCATCGCCTCGGTCTGGGCGCCGAGGACGTCGAGCGGATACGGAGCGACGCCATGGTAGGCCGCCGCCTGCAGTGCCAGCAGACCCACCTGCGGGCCGTTGCCGTGCGCGACGACGATCTCGTTGCCTTCCACGATCGCGGCGATGCGCTCGGCGGCCACCCGGATGTTCGCCCGCTGATTGTCCGCGGTCATGGGCTGGCCGCGCTGCAACAGCGCGTTGCCACCCAACGCGATCACGATCCTCATCGCTTCAGCTCAGCGCCGAGACGAGCACGGCCTTGATCGTGTGCATCCGGTTCTCGGCCTGCTCGAAGGCGATGTTCACCGGACTCTCGAAGACGTCCTCGGTGACCTCGATCCCGTTGGACAGGAACGGGTACTGCGCCGCGATCTTGGCACCGATCGTGGTCTCACAGTTGTGATAGGCGGGCAGGCAGTGCATGAACTTCACCCGCGGGTTGCCCGCAGCCGAGATCAGGGCGGAGTTCACCTGGAAGGGGAGCAGCATGTTGATCCGCTCGCTCCACGTCTCCAGCGGTTCACCCATGGACACCCACACATCGGTGTGGATGAAGTCGACACCGCCGACCGCCTTGTCAGGGTCGTCGGTGATGGTGATCCGGGCCCCCGACGCCGCGGCGAACCCCTCGCACATCGCCACGTGGTCCTCGCTCGGCCACAGTTCCCTCGGCGCGCCGATGCGCACGTCCATGCCGAGCTTGGCCCCGACCAGCAGCAGGGAGTTCGCCATGTTGTTGCGGCCGTCGCCGACGAACGCATAGGAGATGTCGTGCAACGGCTTCGGGCAGTGCTCGGTCATGGTCAGCACATCGGCCAGCATCTGGGTCGGATGGAACTCGTCGGTGAGCCCGTTGAAGACGGGGACACCGGCGTATTCGGCGAGTTCGTCGACGGTCTCCTGTGCGGTCCCGCGGTACTCGATCGCGTCGTACATCCGGCCCAGCACCCGGGCGGTGTCCTTCATCGACTCCTTGTGCCCGATCTGGGACGACGCCGGATCGATGTAGGTCACGTGAGCACCCTCGTCGTAGGCCGCGACCTCGAATGCGCAGCGGGTGCGGGTGGACGTCTTCTCGAAGATCAGGGCGATGTTCTTGCCCGCCAGACTGTTCCGCGTGTCCCCGGAGTATTTGGCCCGCTTCAGGTCCCGGGCCAGGTCGAGCAGGTAGTGCAGGTCCCGGTCGCTGTGGTGCACCAGCGTGAGCAGGCTGCGGTTGCGATTGTTGAACGCCATGGTCGGCTTCCTTCAGGGTGATCGATCAGGTGTAGAGCGGGTCGCGCAGGATCGGGCAGGTCATGCATCGGCCGCCGCCGCGGCCGCGCCCCAGCTCGCTGGCGTCGATGGTGACGACCTCGACGCCCGCCTTGCGCAGCGCCGTGTTGGTCAGGATGTTTCGGTCGTAGCCGATGACGACGCCCGGCTCGAGTGCGACCACGTTGTTGCCGTCGTCCCACTGCTCGCGCTGGATGCCGTAGACGTCGCCTGCGGTGGTTACGACCCGGAAGTCCACGCCCACGGCATCGCCGATCGTGTCCACCAACCCCTTCGGCTCACGCCGGACGTCCAGGCCCGACGGCGCGCTGTCGTCGGGGCGCAGGCTGATCGGCACGATCCCGTCGACGATCGGAGCGAACGCCGTCACCAGGTCGCGGTCGCAGAAGGTGAACACCGTGTCCAGGTGCATGGCCGAGCGGGTTTTCGGCAGGCTGGCGACGATCACCCGTTCGGCGGCACCGGCGGCGAACAGGTTGCGCGCCACCTGGGTGATCGCCTGATGGGAGGACCGCTCGCCCATGCCGATCACGACGAGCCCCTTGCCGATCGGCATCACGTCACCGCCCTCGAGGGTGGCCAGGCCGTGGTCGGTGGGCGGTCCGTCGGGATCGCCGAGCCATACGTCGTACTTCTCGTCGGCGAAGGCCGGATGGAACCTGTAGACGGCAGTGGTGAGCAGGGTCTCCCGGCGCCGTGCCGGCCAGTACATCGGGTTGAGCGTGACGCCCGAGAAGATCCACGCGGTGTTGTCGCGCATGAACTGCGTGTTGGGCAGGGGCCTGATGACGAACCCCGCCGGGTCCAACGCGTTGAACAGCGACAGGAAGCTGCTGTCCACCTCGTCGACCACGTCCTGGTAGGCGACGCCGCCGATCAGGAACTCGGCGAGCCTCTCCGGCGACAGCCCGGTCAGCCAGGCACGGATCTCGTGGGTGAGGCCCGGCCCGACCAGGTCGTTGGTCACGGTGCGATCCAGCACCCACTCGCGGGCGCCCGGATCGCCCACCACGTCGGCGAGAAGATCCTGGAGCTCGAGCACCTCGATGCCGTGGTCGACCATCTTGGCGACGAAGTCGAAGTGGTCGCGGCGCGCCTGCTGCAACCAGATCACGTCATCGAAGAGCAACTCGTGGCAGTTCTCCGGGGTGAGGCGTTGGTGGGCCAGTCCGGGTGCGCAGACCAGGACGCGGCGCAGGCGGCCCGCCTCCGACCAGACGCCGAGCCGGGGTTCGGTGGCGGTCACAGGACCGCGAGGTTTCCGGTGGCCATCAGCACGGCGGCCAGGACGGACGTCAACGCCACCACCGCGACGATCACCATCTCGGGCCTGGTGAACGCAGGCAGCCGGCTCTCCCGGCGCGCCCACAGGTACAGCGCAGTGCCCGCCAGGTAGAACATCGCCGCCACCAGCAGGTACTGCCACCCGCCCGCGTACACCAGCCACACCGCGTACCCGAGAGCGATGACGCCGATGACCAGATCTCGGGTCCGACCGCCGCCCGACTCGTATGTGTCACCGCGCACGGCCAGCATCACCTGGTAGGCGGCCGACCAGAGGTACGGCAGCAGAATCAGCGATGTCGCCAGGTAGATCAGGTTGGTGTAGGTGCTCTCGTTGGCCAGCGTCCACAGCAGCAGCGCCTGGACACAGATGTTGGTCAGCCACAACGCATTCGCAGGTGCACCGTGGGTGTTCTCCTTGGCCAGCGCCTTGGGCATCACGTGTTCGATGGCGGGCAGACGCAGGATCTCGACGCACAGCAACACCCACGCGATCAGGGCGCCCAGCAACGAGATGACCAGCCCGATCGAGATGAACGCCGCACCCCAGCCGCCCACCTGGCTCTCGAGGACCCCGGCCATCGACGGATCCGGGACCCCGGCGAGCTCCGCCTGGGTCATCAACCCGTACGACAGCAGGTTCACGAGCAGCAACAGGGCCAGCACGCCGACGAAGCCGAGCACCGTGGCCCGGCCGACGTCCTTGCGTCGGGCGGCACGCTGGGAGTAGACCGACGCCCCCTCGATGCCGATGAACACCCACACGGTCACCAGCATCATGTTCTTGACCTGGGTCATCGTATCGCCGAGCGGCGCACCGTCGATCTCGGCGGTCCGGCCCCAGAAATCGGCACCGAAGAGGCCCGCCTTGAACCCGACGGCGGCGATGGCGATGAACACCAGGATCGGGACCACCTTGGCGATGGTGACCAAGACGTTGACGAATGCGGCCGTCTGGACACCGCGAAGCGTCAGGAAGTGCACGATCCACAGCACGATCGACGCGCCGATGATCGCGGGAACGGTTGCGCCACCTTCGAATCCGGGGAAGAAGTAGCCCAGCGTGGAGAACAACAGGACGAGGTAGGCCACGTTGCCGACCCATGCCGACACCCAGTAGCCGAATGCCGACGTGAATCCGATGTAGTTGCCGAAACCGGCCCTGGCGTAACCGTAGACACCGCCGTCGACATCTGGTTTGCGGCTGGCCAGTGTCTGGAAGACGAACGCCAGCGTCAGCATGCCGACGCCCGTGATCGCCCAGCCGATGAGAAGTGGCCCCGGAGCGGCACTTCCGGCCATCTGCGAAGGCAGGGCGAAGATCCCGCTGCCGATCATCGAACCGACGACGATCGCCGTCAGCGCGGCCAGCCCGAGACCGGCCTTGCCGCCGGCGGGTCGGGTCTCTGGTGGTGGGGTAATCAGTGTGTCGGACAACGTCGTCCTCCAAGCTCGTGCCGGACGAGGGCGGGAACATCGCCTCGCAGCCCGAGGCTAAGAGCATTCGCCGGTACGCCGTGGAGGCTTTGGTCCTCTATCAAGAGGCTTTGGTCACCCGCGGGTCGCTGCCGATGGCGGACCCGGAACGCCCGTGACTACGACTCGGGCTGTGGAGGCGTGGATTTGGCCGACTTGGCCACGGTGAGCAGTACCGTCGAACCCTCGATGGCTTCGAGCGAGTGGCGCGAATCCGGCACGATGATCAGATCACCTGTCGAGCCCTCCCAGCTGTCGCGTCCCGAGGTCAGCCGAACCCTGCCGTGCAGAACGTGAACCGTCGCTTCGCCGGGATTCTCGTGTTCGTCCAGCTTCTGTCCCGCCACCAACGCGATCAACGTTTGACGCAGGACGTGTTCGTGGCCGCCGTACACCGTGTGGGCGCTGCGTCCACTCGAGGCGCGTTCCGCGCCTGCCAATTGCTCGCGAGCCAATGCCGTCAACGAGATCTTGTTCATCGGTCCACGGTAGCCGTCCCGCCGCACCGGCCGTGACCCGATGGGCCGGGTGCCCCTTTCTCGTCGGGGTGACACCCGATGGAACCTGACCGTTGCCCCGGCATTTCTCCGATATTGCGACCACGGTCATGCAGGAGTGGTTATCTGGGGTGGTGAGCACGGTCACCGAACCGTCGACACTCGCAGGGCAGCGCGTCAACCTGGCGCTGGCGACTTGGGTTTCGGCCATCAACTTCTGGGCCTGGAACATGATCGGCCCACTGTCCACGACATATGCCGGTGATCTCTCGCTGAGTAGCACCCAGGCCTCGATGCTGGTCGCGACACCGATCCTGGTCGGGGCTGTCGGCAGGATCGCGGTCGGTTCGCTGACCGACAGGTTCGGCGGCCGCATCATGTTCATCGCGATCTGCCTGGCCTCGATCCTGCCCGTACTGGCGGTGGGGATCGCCGGAACAGTGCATTCGTATCCGCTGCTGCTGGTGTTCGGCTTCTTCCTTGGTATCGCGGGAACCGTCTTCGCGGTCGGCATCCCCTTCGCCAACAGTTGGTACGAGCCCGCCCGCCGTGGCTTCGCGACCGGGGTCTTCGGCGCGGGCATGGTCGGCACCGCACTGTCGGCCTTCTTCACCCCCCGGTTCGTCGGCTGGTTCGGCCTGTTGACCACGCACGTCGTGATCGCCGTCGCGCTGGCGGTGACCGCGCTCGTCTGCGTGCTGGTGATGCGCAACTCGCCGATGTTCACCCCGAACACCGATCCGGTGCTGCCCAAACTGAAGGCGGCCGCAAAGCTCGGGGTGACGTGGGAGATGTGCTTTCTCTACGCGGTCGTCTTCGGCGGCTTCGTCGCGTTCAGCAATTACCTGCCGACCTATATCAAGACGGTCTACGGATTCTCGCCGGTGGATGCGGGGGCCCGTACCGCGGCCTTCGCGCTCGCGGCCGTGGTCGCCAGGCCGATCGGTGGTGCGCTGTCCGATCGCATCCCCCCGAAGTTCGTGGTGCTGGTCTCCCTGGCGGGGACCGCGCTGATGGCGTTCATCGCCGTGTTCCAGCCTCCGCCGGACCTGTGGTCGGCGGCCACGTTCATCGCGCTGGCGCTGTTCCTGGGCATGGGCACCGGCGGCGTGTTCGCCTGGGTCTCCCGCCGCGCACCGGCCAGCTCGGTCGGCTCCGTCACCGGAATCGTCGCCGCCGCAGGCGGATTGGGTGGCTACTTCCCGCCGCTGGTGATGGGCGCGACCTACGACCCGGCGGACAACGACTACACCTTCGGGCTGTTGCTGCTGGTGGCCACCGCGCTCGTCGCGTTGGCGTACACCGCGGTGCGGTTGCACGCCCGAGAACCGGTCGCGCGCGACGGGCCGGGGGTCGCCACGTGAGCGGGCAGACCGGCGGCCCGATCGAGGCGTTGCTCGGCCGCAGTGCCAGGTTCTTCACCCCCGGTGAGATCTCCGACGACCTGCGTACCGTCACCCGGCGCGGCGGCCGCGAGGGCGACGTGTTCTACCGGGACCGGTGGAGCCACGACAAGGTGGTCCGGTCGACCCACGGCGTCAACTGCACCGGGTCGTGCTCGTGGAAGGTCTACGTCAAGGACGGCATCATCACCTGGGAGACCCAGGAGACCGACTACCCGTCGGTGGGGCCCGACAGACCCGAGTACGAACCCCGCGGCTGTCCGCGCGGCGCCGCGTTCTCCTGGTACACGTATTCGCCCACGCGGGTGCGCTATCCCTACGCGCGCGGCGTACTGGTCGAGATGTACCGGCAGGCACGGGCCCGGCTGGGTGACCCCGTCCTGGCCTGGGCCGACATCCAGGCCGACCCCGACCGACGGCGGCGCTACCAGCAGGCCCGCGGCAAGGGTGGGCTGGTGCGGGTGACGTGGGCCGAGGCCACCGAGATGATCGCGGCCGCGCACGTGCACACGATCAAGGAGTACGGACCGGACCGGGTGGCCGGCTTCTCGCCGATCCCGGCGATGTCGATGGTGTCCTTCGCCGCCGGGTCCCGGTTCGTCGAGTTGCTCGGTGGCGTGATGACGTCGTTCTACGACTGGTACGCCGACCTGCCGGTGGCCTCGCCGCAGGTGTTCGGCGACCAGACCGACGTCCCGGAATCCGGGGACTGGTGGGACGCGTCGTACCTGATGATGTGGGGCTCGAACGTCCCGGTCACCCGCACCCCCGACGCGCACTGGATGGCCGAGGTGCGTTATCGCGGCACCAAGGTCGTCAGCGTGAGCCCCGACTACGCCGACAACACCAAGTTCGCCGACGAGTGGATGCCCTGCGCGGCGGGCACCGACGGCGCCCTGGCGATGGCGATGGGCCACGTGATCCTCTCGGAATGCTTCGTGCGCAACCGGATCCCGTTCTTCGTGGACTACGTGCGGCAGTACACAGATCTGCCGTTTCTGGTCAAGCTCGAGGACCGCGACGGCGTGCTCGTGCCGGGAAAGAATCTCACGGCGGCCGACCTCGGCGGGTCCGTCGCCAACACCGAGAACGCGGCGTTCAAGCCGGTCCTGCTCGACGGCGCGACCGACGACGTCGTAGTGCCCAAGGGTTCGCTCGGGTTCCGCTACGGCGACGACGGCGTCGGCAAGTGGAACCTCGAACTCGGCGACCTGGTGCCTGCGCTGACGGTGTCGCGCCCCGACGGGCCGACGGCGGTGGTGCACCTGCCGCGGTTCGACACGATCGACGGGCACGGCGAGACACTGGCGCGCGGTGTGCCGGTACGGGAGGTCGGCGGACGCCTGGTGTGCACGGTGTTCGACCTGATGCTCGCCCACTACGGGGTGTCCCGGCCGGGCCTGCCCGGCACCTGGCCCACCGGTTACGACGACGCCACCGAGCCCTACACCCCGGCCTGGCAGGAGCCGATCACCGGAGTGTCCGCCGCACAAGCCATTCGCATCGCCAAGGAGTTCGCGCGCAACGCCGAAGAGTCAGGCGGGCGCTCGATGATCATCATGGGGGCCGGCATCTGCCAGTGGTTCCACGGTGACGCCACGTACCGCGCGGTGCTGGCGCTGCTGCTGCTCACCGGGTCGATGGGCCGCAACGGCGGCGGCTGGGCGCATTACGTCGGCCAGGAGAAGTGCCGGCCGGTCACCGGGTGGGCAGCGATGGCGATGGGCACCGACTGGTGCAGGCCGCCGCGGCAGATGGCGGGCACGTCGTACTGGTACACCCACACCGACCAGTGGCGCTACGACGGTTACCGCGCGGACGCGTTGGCAAGCCCGTTGGGCCGAGGCAGGTTTCGCGACAAACACACCATGGATGTGCTCGCCTCGGCCGTCGCGATGGGGTGGACGCCGTTCTATCCGCAGTTCGACCGGTCCAGCCTCGACGTCGCCGACGAGGCCCGCGCCGCCGGCCGGGACATCCCCGCCTACATCGCCGAACAACTGGCCGCAGGCGAGCTCAAGCTGGCCGTCACCGAACCGGACGACCCGAGGAACTGGCCCCGGGTGCTCAACATCTGGCGGGCCAACCTGCTCGGCTCGTCGAGCAAGGGCAACGAGTACTTCCTGCGCCATCTGCTGGGCACCACGTCGAACCTGCAGGCCGACCCGGCCCCGGAAAAACTGCGTCCCAACGATATCGCCTGGACGGACGACGTTCCCGAGGGCAAGGTCGACATGCTGATGTCGATCGACTTCCGGATGACGTCGACCACACTGCTGTCCGACGTCGTGCTGCCCGCGGCGACGTGGTACGAGAAGGGCGATCTGTCGAGCACCGACATGCACCCGTTCATCCACGCGTTCAGCCCGGCGATCGATCCGCCGTGGGAAACCCGCTCGGACTTCGAGGCGTTCGGCGCGATCGCCCGGACATTCAGTACGCTGGCGGCCCGGCACCTCGGCACCCGCACCGATGCCGTTCTCGGTGTGCTGCAACACGACACGCCCGGCGCGATGGCGTATCCCGGTGGTGTCGAACATGATTGGCGCACCACGGGGGAGACTCCGGTGCCGGGGAAGACGATGGGCCCGATCGCGGTCGTCGAACGCGACTACGCTGCGGTCGCCGACAAGTGGGCGGCACTGGGCCCGCTCGTCGACACGCTGGGGCTGACCACCAAGGGGGTCACCACACATCCGGTGGAGGAGGTCGCCCAGCTTGGCGGCAAGTTCGGCGTGATGAACTCCGGCCCGGCGGAGGGCCGTCCGGCGATCACGACGGCCGAGCGGATGGCCGACGTGATCCTCGCGCTGTCGGGCACCTCGAACGGGCGACTCGCCGTCCAGGGGTTCCGGGAGCTGGAGAAGCGCACCGGCCGGGCACTGGTGCACCTCGCCGAGGGCAGCGAGGAACGCCGCATCACCTACGCCGACACCCAGGCCCGGCCCGTCCCGGTGATCACCAGCCCGGAATGGTCCGGCAGCGAGACCGGCGGCCGCCGCTACGCCCCGTTCACCGTGAACATCGAGGAGCTCAAGCCCTTTCACACGCTGACCGGCCGGATGCACTTCTACGTCGACCACGACTGGCTCGAGGAACTCGGCGAGCAACTGCCCACCTACCGGCCGCCGCTGGACATGTCCCGGTTGTTCGGTGAGCCCGCGCTGGGGGACGGCGGGCAGGCCGACGGTGTCGGTCTCACGGTGCGCTACCTGACGCCGCATTCGAAGTGGTCCATCCACTCCGAGTACCAGGACAACCTGTTCATGCTCTCGCTCTCGCGCGGCGGCCCGACCATGTGGATGAGCCCCGCCGACGCCGCGAAGATCTCCGTGCGCGACAACGACTGGGTCGAGGCCGTCAATCGCAACGGCGTCGTGGTGTGCCGGGCTGTCGTCTCCCACCGCATGCCCGACGGCGTGGTGTACGTCTACCACGCGCAGGAACGCACCATCGACGTGCCGCTCACCGAGACCACCGGCACCCGCGGCGGCATCCACAACTCGCTGACCCGACTGCTGGTCAAGCCCACCCACCTCGCGGGCGGATACGCCCAGCACGCGTTCGCCTTCAACTATCTGGGTCCCACCGGGAACCAGCGCGACGAGGTGACCGTCGTCCGTCGACGTTCGCAGGAGGTGACGTACTGATGAAACCGATGGCCCAGATGGCGATGGTGATGAACCTCGACAAGTGCATCGGGTGCCACACCTGTTCGGTGACCTGCAAGCAGGCGTGGACCAACCGGTCGGGCACCGAGTACGTGTGGTTCAACAACGTCGAAACCCGCCCGGGACAGGGGTATCCGCGCACCTACGAGGATCAGGACCGGTGGCGGGGCGGCTGGATGCGCGACAAGCGGGGCCGGTTGCGGCTGCGCGACGGCGGCCGGCTACACAAGCTGTTGCGGATCTTCTCCAATCCGAAAATGCCCAGCATCAACGACTACTACGAGCCGTGGACCTACGACTACGAGAACCTCACCTCCGCACCGCTGGGCGAGCACATGCCGGTGGCGCCGCCGCGCAGCCTGATCAGCGGGAAACCGATGAAGGTGTCGTGGTCGGCGAACTGGGACGACGACCTCGGCGGTTCCCCGGAGATCGTGCCGGGCGATCCGGTGCTCAAGCAGGTGAGCGAGCAGGTCCGCCTCGAACTCGAGCAGACCTTCATGTTCTACCTGCCGCGCATCTGCGAGCACTGCCTGAACCCGTCGTGTGTGTCCTCGTGCCCGTCGGGGGCGATGTACAAGCGCACCGAGGACGGCATCGTTCTCGTCGACCAGGATCGCTGCCGCGGCTGGCGGATGTGCGTGTCCGGCTGCCCCTACAAGAAGGTGTACTTCAACCACAAGACCGGCAAGGCCGAGAAGTGCACGTTCTGCTACCCGCGCGTCGAGGTCGGGCTGCCCACCGTGTGCGCCGAGACGTGTGTGGGGCGGTTGCGTTACATCGGGCTGGTCCTCTACGACGTGGACCGGGTGCTCGAGGCGGCATCGGTGGAGAACGACGCCGACCTGTACGAGGCACAGCGCCAGATCCTGCTCGACCCCGCGGACCCGGAGGTCATCGCTGCTGCCCGGGCCGAAGGCATCTCCGACGAGTGGATCGAGGCCGCGCAGCGATCGCCGGTCTACGCGCTGATCAACACCTTCCGCGTGGCCCTTCCACTGCATCCGGAGTACCGGACCATGCCGATGGTCTGGTACATCCCGCCCCTGTCGCCGGTGGTCGACGCCGTCAGCCGTGACGGGCACGACGGCGAGGACATCGGCAACCTGTTCGGGGCGCTGGAGTCGCTTCGCATCCCGATCGCGTACCTGGCCGGGTTGTTCACCGCCGGTGATACCGGCACCGTCGAAGCGGTGCTACGCCGCCTTGCGGCGATGCGGTCGTACATGCGTGACATCAACCTGGGTCGCGAGACGCAGCCGCACATCCCGCAGTCGGTCGGGATGACCGAGGAACAGATGTACGACATGTACCGGCTGCTGGCGATCGCGAAATACGAAGAGCGCTACGTTATTCCGACCGCGTACGCCGACGAGGGCCATCAGCTCGAGGAAACCGCGACCGAGTGTGCGCTGTCGTTCGACGGCGGACCGGGAATGTACGAGTCGGGTCCGTTCGGCGAGGCCAGCGGGGGCCCGGTGCCCGTCGCGGTGGAGACGTTCAACGCGCTCAAGCAGCGGCAGACCGGCGAAGGCATGGCCGCCAACGCCGAGCGCCCGTCCCGGGTGAACCTGCTGAACTGGGACGGTAGGGGAGTGCCGAGAGAAATGTTCCCGCGATGAGGCTGCTCAACCGTGCCCGCGGCGCCACGGTGTCACTGCAGGATCGGCTGGTGTGGCAGTGCGCCTCGCTGCTGCTGGCCTACCCCGACGACCACCTGACCGAACGCCTGCGCACCGTCGACGAATTGCGGGCACCCGCGGCCGGTCCGGCCGCCGACCTGCTGGCCCGAACCGTCACCGCGCTGGCGTCGACCCCGCCGATGCGGGCGGCGGCCGAGTACGTCGAAACCTTCGACCTGCGGCGTCGCTCGACGATGTACCTGACCTACTGGACGGCGGGCGACACCCGCAACCGCGGCCGGGAGATGCATGCGTTCACCCAGGCCTACCTCGATGCCGGCGTCCACCCGCCCGCCGACGAGGCGCCCGACCATCTTCCGGTCGTGCTCGAGTTCGCCGCGACCGTGGACCCGGTGGCAGGACGACGGCTGCTGATCGAGCACCGGGTTCCCATCGGGGTGCTGCACGACAGCCTGACCGAACGCCGATCGCCCTATGCCGACACCATCGCCGCGGTGTGCGCGACCCTTCCTGCCCGCGGTGAACAGGACGAGCGCCGGGCCCAGCAGCTGGCGCAGGTCGGTCCACCGACTGAATCGGTTGGGCTGGCGCCGTTCACACTGACGGTGCCGCCGCGGCGCTCCGAAGGGGGCCGCTGACATGTCCACCGGCGAGATCTTCTGGGACGTCGTGCCCTACGTCGTCCTTGCCATCGTCGCCATCGGCACCTGGTGGCGCTACCGCTACGACAAGTTCGGGTGGACCACGCGCTCGTCGCAACTCTACGAGTCGAGGTTGCTGCGAATCGCCAGTCCGATGTTCCACTTCGGCATCCTGGTGGTCGTCTTCGGTCACTTCATCGGTCTGGTGATCCCGCAGACGTGGACGGACGCAGTGGGGTTGAGCCAGCACGCCTACCACGTCCAGGCGGTGACCCTGGGCTCGATCGCCGGGATCTCCACGCTGACGGGCATCGTGCTGCTGATCTACCGCCGCCGCACCACCGGCCCGGTGTTCATGGCCACGACCGCGAACGACAAGTTGATGTACGTCGTGCTCGTCGCGGCGATCGTGGCGGGACTGTGCGCGACGGCGCTGGGATCCGGTGTCCTCGGAGAGGAGCACAACTACCGCGAGACCGTCTCCGTGTGGTTCCGGTCGATCTGGATCCTGCAGCCGCGGGGTGACCTGATGGTGCAGGCGCCCTTGTATTTCCAGCTGCACGTGATGATCGGGCTGGCGCTGTTCGCGCTGTGGCCGTTCACCCGGCTGGTGCACGCGTTCAGCGCGCCGATCGGCTACCTGTTCCGGCCCTACGTCGTGTACCGCAGCCGCGACGTCGCCGCCAAGGACCATCTGATCGGGTCCACACCGCAGCGACGGGGGTGGTGAGCGCGATCGGCGACGGGCCCGCGATGGTGACCAACGGCCCTGCCGATCCCGCGGCGACCGGGGATACTGGTCATTGGCCCGTGGCATGCGCGAGCGGCTAGGCGATCGACGATCGATGGGAGCATCCAGATGAACCCTGACGTCGAGGCCCTCCTGCGGCGATTCCACTACGACGGAACGCGGTTGATCGACATCCTGTGGGACATCCAGCGCCTGTACGGCCACATTCCCGATGAGCATCTGCCCCAGATGGCCGACGCACTGAACCGGTCCGCGCGCGACATCACTGAGACCGCATCGTTCTACCACTTCTTCCACACCAGGCCGTCGGGGCGGCACCGGATCTACCTGAGCAACACGGTGATCGCCAAGAACCTCGGGTACCAGGCGGTGCACGACGCGCTCGAGCAGGAGACAGGGGTCCGCTTCGGAGGGGCCGATGGGGCGGCGACGTTCGGCCTGTTCGAAACGCCGTGCATCGGACTCAGCGATCAGGAACCGGCGATGCTGCTCGATGACGTGGTGTTCACCCGTTTGACGCCCGGCCGGGTCGCAGACATCGTCGCCCAGTTGAAGGCGGGCCGAGCCGCCGCGGACATCGCAAACCCGGCGGGGCTACCGGAAGATGACATCGCCTACGTCGACAGCCTGGTGGAGTCGAACGTCCACACGGGCGGGCCGGTGTTCTTCTGCGGCGGGGACGACCACCAGATGTCGCTCAAGCGCTGCCTCGCGGGCACGCCGGAGCAGACGATCGACGCGATCACCGAGTCCGGACTCCGCGGATACGGCGGCGCGGGCTTTGCCACCGGGCTGAAGTGGCGCCTGTGCCGGGCCGCGCCGGGTGCGGACAAGTACGTCATCTGCAACGCCGACGAGGGTGAGCCCGGCACGTTCAAGGACCGGGCGCTGCTGACCCGGGCCCCGAAGGACGTCTTCACCGGAATGGTCATCGCCGCGTATGCGATCGGTGCCGGGCACGGGATCGTCTATTTGCGAGCCGAGTACGTCTATCTCAGGCGATATCTGGAACGCCAACTGCGCGAACTCCGCGAAGGCGGGCTCCTCGGACGCGACATCGGCGGCCAGGCCGGCTTCGATTTCGACATCCGGATCCAGATGGGTGCAGGCGCCTATGTCTGTGGCGAGGAGTCCGCACTGATCGAGTCCTGCGAGGGCAAGCGGGGCACCCCCCGGCTGAAACCGCCCTACCCCATCCAGGTGGGTTACCTCGGCAGGCCCACCTGCGTGAACAATGTCGAAACCTTCGCTGCCGCAAGCCGGGTCACGGCGGAGGGTGCCGAGTGGTTCCGGGGTATGGGTACCCCCACCTCGGCGGGAACGCGCCTGCTGAGTGTCGCCGGGGATTGCCGCCGGCCCGGGGTCTACGAAGTGGAGTGGGGCATCACCCTCGACGACGTGCTGGCCCTCGTCGGCGCGGACGACGCTCGCGCCGTCCAGATCAGCGGTCCGTCGGGGGAGTGTCTTTCGGTGCAGGCCGACGCGGGCCGCCGGATCGCCTACGAGGACATCCCGTGCAACGGCGCCGTCACCGTCTTCGATTCCACCCGTGACCTTCTCGACTGCGTCAAGGACTACACCAGGTTCTTCGCCGACGAATCCTGCGGCATCTGCGTGCCCTGCAGGGCGGGCACCGTCGATCTCCACGACAAGATGCAGCGGATCATCTCGGGCACCGCGGTGCAGACGGACCTGGACGACGCGGCCCGTTGGGGTGCCCTCGTGAAGAAGACCAGTCGGTGCGGCCTCGGGGCGACCGCGGCCAATCCGATCCTGACGACGCTGACGAAGTTTCCCGACCTCTATCGCAGCAGGTTGTGCAGCCAGGACGGCACGCTGCTGCCCTCGTTCGATGTCGACGCCGCCCTCGCCGGGCACCGCAACGCGCTCACCGAGCTGGAGACGGACGGGACGACATGAGCATCCGCATCGAGATCGACGGAGTCGCCGTGACGACCGAGCAGAACCGGGTCCTGGTCGACGTCGCCGCGGAGGCGGGTGTGTACATCCCCACGCTGTGTTACCTCGAGGGCAAGCCGTGCCTCGGGACCTGCCGGGTGTGCTCGGTCAAGGTGAACGGTGCGGTGGTCGCGGCCTGCACGGTAGGCGTCTCGGACGGGATGACCGTCGAGGTCGACGAACCGGAAACCGCGGACATGCGCAAGGCGCTGGTTGAGCTGCTCTTCACCGAAGGCAATCACAACTGCCCGAGTTGTGAGAAGAGCGGCCGCTGCACCCTGCAGGCGGTCGGCTACGAGGCGGACATGCTGGTCTCCCGCTTCCCGTACCGGTTCCCGCACCGGGAACGGGATCACGTATCCGAGCGGATCTGGCTGGAACGGGATCGCTGCATCTTCTGCCAACGCTGCGTGGAATTCGTCCGAGACGACGCCGGAGAGAAGATCTTCAGCATCAGCCACCGCGGTGCCGAGTCGCGCATCGAGGTCGACGCCGAACGTGCCGATGCGATGCCGGACGAGCAGGTCCGCTACGCCGTCGAGATCTGCCCCGTCGGCGCGATCCTCGAAAAGGGGGTCGGCTACGACGTTCCCATCGGCCGGCGCAGGTACGAGGTCAGATCCGTCCGCGAGCGGGCACTGGATCAGGCCGACGAGTCGGGTGCGCCGTGACCGACGAGATGAGGTCGGACCAACTGCCCGCGACACCAGCGGATCCGGCGCTGTCGGTGGCACGTGACGGCAAGATCAAGGTGGCCATGATCGGCCTGTGCGGGTGCTGGGGATGCACCTTGTCGTTCCTCGACATGGACGAGCGGATCCTGCCGTTGCTGACGAAGGTCACCATTCACCGGTCCTCGCTCACCGACATCAAGCGGATCACCGAACGGTGCGCGATCGGCTTCGTCGAGGGCGGTGTCGCGAACGAGGAGAACATCGAGACGCTGCGCCATTTCCGGGACAACTGCGACGTCCTGATCTCCGTCGGAGCCTGCGCGATCTGGGGCGGGGTGCCTGCGATGCGCAACGTCTTCGAGTTGAAGGACTGTCTGGCGGAGGCCTACCTCGACTCACCGACGGCGGTCCCGGGCGCCGAACCGGTGATCCCCTCCCATCCCGACATCCCGTTGATCACCACCAAGGTCTATCCGTGCCACGAAGTGGTCAAGATGGACTACTTCATCCCCGGCTGCCCGCCGGACGCCGACGCCATCGTCGCCGTGCTCGACGATCTGATCCATGGCCGGCCGGTCACGCTGCCCCGCTCCCTGAACCACTACGACTGATCCGAAGGGGCCTCGCGTGAGCAGAAAGCTCGTCATCGACCCGGTCACCCGCATCGAGGGCCACGGCAAGGTGACCGTGCACCTCGACGACGACGGCAACGTCGTCGACGCCAGGCTGCATGTCGTCGAGTTCCGCGGCTTCGAGAAACTCGTTCAGGGCCACCCGTTCTGGGAGGCGCCGATGCTGCTGCAACGGATCTGCGGGATCTGCTTCGTCAGCCACCACCTCAGTGGGGCGAAGGCGCTCGACGACATGATCGGTGTCGGCACGGGGGTGCCGCGGGCCGCGGAGAAGATCCGCCGCCTCGGCCACTACGCACAGATGCTGCAATCCCATGCGACGGCGTACTTCTACCTGGTCGTCCCCGAGATGATGTTCGGGATGGACGCCGCACCCGAGCAGCGCAACCTGCTGGGCCTGATCGAGGCGGATCCCGAGTTGATGCGGCGGGTGATCATGCTGCGCAAGTGGGGGCAGGAGGTCATCAAGACGGTCTTCGGCAGGCGGATGCACGGCATCAACTCGGTGCCAGGAGGCGTCGACAAGAACCTGAGCCGCGCCGAGGTCGATCGTCTGCTCAACGGCGAGGAGGGACTCCCGTCGATCGACGAGATCCTCGACTACGCCCAGGACGGCCTTCGCCTGTTCTACGACTTCCACGACAAGCACCGAGACGCGGTCGACCGCTTCGCAACCGTTCCCGCCCTGAGCATGTGCCTGGTGAACCCCGACGGCGACGTCGACTACTACCACGGCGCGCTGCGAGTCGTCGACGAGAACAAGCGCATCGTCCGCGAGATCGACTACCACGACTACCTCGACCACTTCTCGGAAGCCGTCGAGCCGTGGAGCTACATGAAGTTCCCCTTCCTGAAGGATCTCGGCAGGGAGAAGGGTTCGGTCCGGGTCGGCCCGCTCGCACGGATGAACGTCACCGGCACGCTGTCGACGCCGCTGGCCCAGGAGGCGCTCGAGCGGTTCCACGCCTACACCGGCGGCGCACCGAACAACATGACGCTGCACACCAACTGGGCGCGGACCATCGAAGTGCTCCATGCCGCGGAAGTCATCGAGCAGCTGCTCCACGACCCCGACCTGCAGGCGGACGACCTGGTCGCCACCCCCGCGCCCGGCGCCTGGGTCGGCGAGGGTGTCGGGGTCGTCGAGGCGCCGCGCGGCACGCTGCTGCACCACTACCGCGCCGGCCCGGACGGTGACATCACCTTCGCGAATCTCATTGTGGCAACGACACACAACAATCAGGTCCTCAACTGGACGGTGCGCTCGGTGGCCGAGAGCCACCTGGTGGGTCACGGCGAGGTCACGGAGGCGATGATGAACGCCATCGAAGTCGGGATCCGCGCGTTCGATCCCTGCCTGAGTTGTGCCACGCACGCCTTCGGGCAGATGCCGCTGATCGTGACCGTCCACGATGCGGCGGGAACCGTCGTCAACCAACGTGTCCGCTGACATGTCGTCGGTGACGCTCGAGGACTTCGACGACGACACCTGCCTGATCTACGGGATCGGCAACGCGGGCAGGCAGGACGACGGGTTGGGCTGGGCCTTCATCGACTGGCTCGATGCGCAGGGCAGGTGCGCGAACGCGCAGCGGCAGCGGAACTACCAGTTGCTGATCGAGGACGCCGACCTGATCAGCACCAAGGAGCGCGTGCTGTTCATCGACGCCACCAAGGACCAGACGGTCACGTCGTTCACTTTGGGCCGCGCGGCACCGAAGATGGACTTCACGTTCACCTCGCACGCCATCTCCATCCCCGCGATCATGGCGACCTGTCAGCAGTGCTTCCACCGCCTGCCGGAGGTGCACGTCCTCGCAATCAGGGGGTTCGAGTTCGACCTCGAGATCGGTTTGACACCGGCGGCGCAGCGCAACCTGGACGCGGCGACGGCCCATCTTCTTGGGGAGCATCGGTTGTGACCGGGTGACGACAATTTCGTCACCACCCGGACCTGATCGCCGCGGCCGTCGCCGCCGGCATCGGCAAATGCCGCGCTCGTGTCGGCGCGCAGATTGATCTCCGGTGCTCGGCCGAAGTGCCCTGAGACTCGCGCGGCCGAGTCGAAAGACCCTATTGGGTGCCTCCGAGAAGGGGGACCGTAGGACGGTATCGCCCAGGCTCGAGACGATGACGGGGTGGTCGCCTCCAAGGAGGGGCAGTGACGATGTGACGATCCGCCGGACGACGCCATGACGCTGCGTGCAGTCAGTCCGCGGCTGATCCGTGAACTGGAACGGCCCATCGCCACCCTGGGCCGAATCGGTGACATGGCGGTGTTCTACGCCAAGGCGGCGGCAGGTGTTCCCTACGCCTTGCGCTACTACCGGCAGGATATCGTCCGGCTCATCGCCGAGATCAGCATGGGTGCAGGCACCCTGGCGATGATCGGCGGAACCCTCGTCATCGTCGGCTTCTTGACGCTGGCTACCGGCGGAACACTGGCGGTACAGGGCTACAGCTCCCTGGGCGACATCGGCATCGAGGCTCTGACCGGCTTCCTGGCAGCCTTCATCAATGTCCGCATCTCTGCTCCCGTTGTCGCCGGCATCGGCCTGGCGGCGACGTTCGGCGCGGGCGTGACCGCACAACTGGGCGCGATGCGGACGAACGAGGAGATCGATGCGCTGGAAGCGATGGCGATTCGCCCGATCTCGTTTCTGGTCAGCACCAGGCTGATCGCCGGCATGGTCGCGATCACGCCGCTGTACTCCATTGCCGTCATCCTGTCGTTCATGGCGAGCAAATACACCACCGTGGTACTCCTCGGGCAGTCGGCAGGTCTCTACGAACACTACTTCGCCACGTTCCTCAACCCGATCGACCTGTTGTGGTCCTTCGCCCAAGCCATCCTGATGGCAGTGGCAATCCTGTTGATACACACATACTTCGGCTACAACACATCCGGTGGTCCTGCCGGTGTGGGCGTGGCGACGGGTGACGCGGTGCGAACGTCCCTCGTCGTGGTGGTGTCGGTCACCCTGGTGGTCTCGCTCGCCGTCTACGGTTCGGGCGGCAACTTCGATCTGGCAGGCTAGGTGACATCACAGTTAGGCGGGTCGCGTCCTGATCGACATGCTTGAGGGGCCGGCGCCACGGATGAAACGGATCACATCACCACGGCCCGTACTCGGCGCTGTTGGCCCGCCGCATCGCGCTGACGTAGTCGCCGCGTTCGTGTGCGGCCTCATCGGTTCCGATCGGAACCGCGAGCAGCCCGCGGACCTCGTCGATGCTGGCGTATCCCTTGCGTGCCATCCAGTCACGCAGCCCGTCGAGGAGCACGGCGGCGTAGTCCGGGCCGTGACGCAGCAGCGCCGACGCGGTCATCACCACATCCGCCCCGGCCAGCAGGTACTTGATCAGCTCGGTCGAGCCCTCGACGCCGGTCGTCGCGGCGAGCGAGGCGTCGATCCTCCCGTGCAGCAACGTGATCCACGTCATCGGTAACCGCGCCTCCGCTGCGCGTGACAGCAGGACCCCCGGCGCCACGGCCAGCGTCTCGGTGTCGATGTCGGGCTGCAGGAATCGGTTGAACAGCACCAACCCGTTCGCGCCTGCCAGGTCGAGGCGCCGGGCCATGTCAGCGGTCGCGCTGAAGAACGGGCTGAGCTTCACCGCCACCGGCACGGTCACCACGTCCTTGACCTGAGCCAGGATGTCGAGGTGACGCTGCTCGACCTCCGCGCCGGAGATGTGCGGATCGCCGGGCAGCGTATAGATGTTCAATTCGACTGCGGCCGCGCCGGATTCCTGCATCGCCCGGGCGTAGGCGGCCCAGCTGCCCGGGGTGCTGGCGTTGATGCTGCCGATGACCGGGACCGAGACGGACTCGGCCGCGCGTTCGAGCAGGCTCAGATATCGGCGTGCGCCGTGGTCCGCGCCTGCGGCGTCCGGGAAGTACGACAGCGACTCGGCGTAGCTCTCGGTGCCTGCGCGTGCCAGCCGCGCATTCTGCTCGCGTTCGCGGCGCACCTGCTCTTCGAACAGCGAGTAGAGCACCACAGCAGAGACTCCGGCGTCGGCCAGGCGCCGGACACCGTCGACGGTCTGCGACATCGGGGATGCCGAGGCCACCAGTGGGTTGCTCAGGTTCAGGCCGAGGTATCGGGTGGACAGGTCCATCAGCGTTCCTTGCGAGCGTCGGGGTGGAAATGGTCTGCGCCGCGTGAGGCCATGTCCTCGTACACATTCCAGCGTTGTTCGATCGCCTGCTCGGACATGGCGAGCAGCCGTTCGTACTCGACCGGATCGGCGTTCGCCAGCGCGCGGTACCGCAGTTCCCGGCTGCGGTAGTCCTCGAGCCGGATCCGCGGCCGGTGCGAATCGAGCAGGAACGGATTCTCCCCGGCCATCCGCAGAACCGGGTCATAGCGGAGCAGCGGCCAATGCCCGCTGGCGACGGCGCGGTACTGCTGATCCATCCCGAGGCGCATGTCGATGCCGTGCGCGATGCATTGGCTGTAGGCGATCACCAGCGACGGCCCGTCGTACGCCTCCGCCTCGCGGAAGGCCTGCAGCGTCTGCTGCGGGTCGGCCCCCATCGCGACCTTGGCGACGTAGACGTTTCCGTAGGCGATCGCCTGCAGTGCGAGGTCCTTCAACGGCACCGTCTTGCCTGCGGCAGCGAACTTCGCGATCGCGCCCAGCGGGGTCGCCTTGGACATCTGGCCGCCGGTGTTGGAGTAGACCTCGGTGTCGAGCACCAGCACGTTGACGTTGTGCCCGGTCGCCAGCACATGGTCGAGCCCGCCGGAGCCGATGTCGTACGCCCAGCCGTCACCGCCCACGATCCACACGCTGCGCCGCACCAGGTGGTCCACCACGCTGAGCAGGTCCGCGGTGATGGCGGGGTCGAGGCCGTCGAGGCGGTTCTTCAGCTCGGCCAACCGCTCCCGCTGCGCGGCCAGTTCCGACTCCCGCCGTTGCGGCGCATCGAGAATGGCGTCCACCAACTCGCCGCCGAGGGTGTCTCGCAGTTCTGTCAGGCGTCGCCGGGCCAGGCCGGCGTGTGCTTCGCCGGCAAGCCGCAGCCCGAGCCCGAACTCCGCGTTGTCCTCGAACAGGGAGTTCGACCAGGCCGGACCCCGCCCGTCGGCGTTGGTGGTCCACGGTGTGGTGGGCAGGCTGCCGCCGTAGATCGACGAGCAGCCCGTCGCGTTGGCGACCATCAGTCGGTCGCCGAACAGCTGGGAGAGCAGCTTGACGTAAGGCGTCTCACCGCAGCCGGCGCAGGCACCGGAGAACTCGAACAGCGGCTCCAGGAACTGGGTCCCGCGTACGGTGCCGAAGTCCACCCTCGATCGCTCGGTGGCCGGGAGCGACTCGAAGAACGCGATGTTCTCCCGCCCGGTGACGACCCGCGGCTCCGCGGGCTCGAGGTTGATCGCCTTGGTGACGCCTGCGCCCGGTATGACGACCGGGCAGGCCTCGACGCACAGGCCGCAGCCGGTGCAGTCCTCGGCGTACACCTGCAGGGAGAACCTGGAATCGGGAAGGCCGACGGCATCCAGCGGCGCGGAGTCGAAATCCGGTGGAGCGCCGGCCAGCTGCGACCCGTCGTAGAACTTCGAGCGGATCACGCTGTGCGGGCAGACGAAACCGCAGTTGCCGCACTGGATGCACGTGTCGGGGTCCCACACCGCGACGAGCTCGGAGATACCGCGCTTCTCGTAGGCGGTGGTGCCGCTGGGATAGGTGCCGTCGACCGGCAGTGCGCTGACGGGCAGCGCGTCTCCGCGGCCTGCCATCATCTCGGCGGTGACGGTGCGGACGAACTCCGGAGCCGACTCGGGCACCGGTGGCGGCGGCACCCGGTCGGAAGTGACCGACGCCGGCACCTCGATCCGGTGCAGCCCGGCCACGGCGCCGTCCACCGCGGCCAGTTCGCTTGCCAGCACCTCCGGGCCGCGGTTGCCGTACGTCTTGCGCACCGACTCCTTGATCCGGGCGAGGGCCTGTTCGCGGGGCAGCACGTCGGAGATCGCGAAAAAGCAGGTCTGCAGCACGATGTTGATCCGTCCGGGCAGACCGGCTTGGCGGGCGATCCGGTCGGCGTCGACGGTGTAGAGCGTGATCCGCTTGTCCAGGATCTGTTCCTGGACATGGCGGGGCAGCGCGTCCCACACCTTGGCGGCGGGCAGCCGGCAGTTCAGCAGCAGCGTTGCGCCATGGGCGGCCCGGCCGAGCACGTCGATCTTGTCGAGGAAACGGAACTGATGACAGCCGACGAAATCTGCTCCGGAGACCAGGTACGGCGCCCGGATCGGATTCGGCCCGAAACGCAGGTGCGACTCGGTCTGCGACCCCGACTTCTTGGAGTCGTAGACGAAGTAGGCCTGGGCGTGCAGGCCCTCCTCGGCCCCGAGGATCTTGATCGTGTTCTTGTTCGCACCGACGGTTCCGTCCGAACCCAGTCCGAAGAACACGGCACGGACGGTGCCGGGTGACTCGATGTCGAACACCGGGTCGTAGTCCACGCTCGTCCCGGACACGTCGTCGTCGATACCGATGGTGAACTGCCGCCGCGGCTGCTCGCGCGCGAGTTCGGCGAACACCCCGGCAACCATGCCCGGGGTGAACTCCTTGGAGGACAGGCCGTATCGCCCACCGGTCACGCGCGGCATGCCCGCGCGCTCACCGTCCGCGCACCCGCCCGCGAGCGCGGCGACCACGTCGAGGTAGAGCGGCTCACCGATCGAACCGGGCTCCTTGGTGCGGTCCAGGACGCCGATCGTGCGCACCGTCTCCGGGAGCGCGCCGAGGAACGCGGCGGCGGGAAACGGTCGGTACAAGCGCACCTGCACGACGCCGACGCGCTTACCGCGCTCGACGAGGGCGGCGACGGTCTGCCTGACCGTTTCCGCGCCGGATCCCATCAGCACCAACACGCGTTCGGCCTCGGGATGTCCGGCGTACTCGACGATGTGCATCGCCCGGCCCGTGCGCTCGCCGAGACGGGCCATCAGGTCCTCGACCACTCCCGGGACCCGCGCGTAGAACGGGTTGACCGTCTCGCGCGCCTGGAAGTAGACGTCGGGGTTCTGCGCGGTGCCGCGGATGAACGGCCGCTCGGGGGACAGCGCCCTTTCGCGATGCGCCCAGATCAGGTCCTCTCCGACCATCGACCGCAGGTCGTCGTCCGACAGCGTCTCGATGGTGTTGATCTCGTGGGAGGTCCGGAATCCGTCGAAGAAGTGCACGAAGGGAATCCGGGTCGCGAGGGTGGCCGCCTGCGCGACCAGCGCGAGGTCGTGGGCTTCCTGCACCGAGGCCGACCCGAGCAGCGCGAACCCCGTCTGCCGCACCGCCATCACGTCGGAATGGTCCCCGAATATCGACAATCCCTGCGCGGCAAGCGATCTCGCCGCGACGTTGATGACGGCCGAGGTCAGCTCGCCGGCGATCTTGTACATGTTCGGGATCATCAGCAGCAGACCCTGCGACGAGGTGAACGTCGTGGTCAGCGCGCCACCCTGCAAAGCCCCGTGCAGCGCGCCCGCCGCACCTCCCTCGCTCTGCATCTCGACGACGGTCGGCACGGTGCCCCACACGTTGGTCCGCTGCGCGCTCGACCACTCGTCGGCCAGCTCGGCCATCGGCGACGACGGGGTGATGGGGTAGATGCAGCACACCTCGTTGAGGCGGTAGGCCACCGAGACCGCGGCCTCATTGCCGTCCATCGTGGCGCGCATCAGGTCGGCTCTCCGAACATCTCGATCGCGTGCACCGGGCACTGATCGGCGCATTCGGCGCAGCCGGTGCACTTGTCGTAGTCGAACCGATACCTCCGTCCCACACCGAGTTTGATCACCGCGTCCTCGGGGCATGCGCCCAGGCAGCCGTCGCATTCGAAGCAGTTGCCGCACGACAGGCACCGGCCCGCCTCGTAGACCGCCTCGTCGGTGGACAGGCCACCGACGACCTCCTCGAAACCATGCACCCGCGCCGTCGCGTCGAGTTCGGGCGGGCGGCGGGGCGCGGTGTCACCGAAGTACCAGAGGTTCAGTTTGTCGAAGGTCGCCGTCGGATGTTTGGGCGGCGGTTCCGTCTGCGATCCGCGCAGCCAGGCGTCGATGTGATGCGCCGCCTTCTTCCCGTGGCCGACACCGACGGTCACCGTGCGCTCACTGGGCACCATGTCGCCGCCGGCGAAGACACCGGGACAGCCCGTCATCAGTGATGCCGAGACACGGACGCTGCCGTCGGCGTCGAACTCGACACCCGGCAGTGTCCGCATGAATGCCGACTCCGTCTCCTGACCCAGCGCCATGATCAGTGTGTCCGCGGCCAGCGTCTCGAAACGCCCGGTCGGACGCGGGTAACCCGATTCGTCGAGTTCCATCACCTCGACCCGGATCTCGGGGCCGTCGAAGGCGGTGATCGTCCGCAACCAGTTGATCCGCACCCCCTCGCGTTCGGCGTCCTCGGCTTCCTCGGGGTGCGCTGACATCTGGTCGCGGGTGCGGCGGTAGACGATCACGGCGTCCTCGGCGCCGAGGCGGCGGGCGACGCGGGCGGCGTCCATCGCGGTGTTGCCGCCACCGTAGACGGCGACGTGACGGCCGACCACGGGCTCCTCGCCGGAGGCGACGCTGCGCAGGAACGACACCGCGTCCACCATCGGCCCGGCGTCGCGGGCCGGGATGTCGACGCGCTTCGCCAGGTGCGCGCCGATGGCCACGAACACCGCGTCGAACGCGCCGTCGTCCCGTTCGGCGGCGAGATCCTCGACGCGGTGGTCGACCGTCAGCCGCACGCCCATCGCCGCGATCCGGTTCAGCTCGTCGTCCAGCACGTCCCTGGGGAGGCGGTAGCCGGGGATGCCGTACCGCATCATCCCGCCGGGTACGGCGCCCGCGTCGCGGACCTCGACCTCGTGGCCGAGGCGCGCCAGGTGATAGGCGGCGGACAGACCACTGGGCCCCGCACCGATCACCAGGACCCGCTTGCCGGTGCGCACGGGCGGGGCGTCGAACATCCAGCCCCGCTCCCTGGCGAGGTCGCCGAGGAACCGCTCCACGGAGTGGATCGACACCGCGGCGTCGAGATGGACTCGGTTGCAGACCGTTTCACACGGGTGATAGCAGACTCGCCCGTGGATGGCGGCGAACGGGTTGTCCGCGACGAGCTGACGCCACGCAGCCTCGTGGCGCCCCGCGGTCGCGTGCGCCAGCCAGGCCTGGATGTTCTCACCGGCCGGGCAGCCGGCATTGCAGGGCGGCAGCAGATCGACGTACACCGGCCGGCGGTCGCGCACCGGGCCGGCCAGCGAACGGCCGTGCGCGAGGTCCGCGAGCGGCGTGACGTCGTCGAAGCCGGCCACCATCAACCCGGGAACCGGACGGTGGTGCCGGGCATCAGCTGGACGACCTGACCGCGGCACTCCACCTCGATGCCGGCCGCATGGCGCGGATCCACGCTGATGATCACGCCCTTTCCGCTGACCCTTAGATGCAGGTGAAGGCCGCGGTAGTGGATCGGTATCGCCAGCACCCCGAGCGATTCCGGCCAGTACGGGGACAGGATCAGACGGTCGGACCGGGTCTCGAGCCCGGTGAAGCACCGCTGCATGAGGTCGACGGTGCCTGCCATGGCCGCCAGGTGAACACCTTCGGACGTGGTACCACCCTGGATGTCGGACACATCCGACTTCAGCGCCTGCTGGAAGAACTCAAGGGCATGCTCGCGATTGGCGCGGGCCAGCACCCAGGTGTGCACGACGCTGCTGAGTGTGGATCCGTGGGAGGTGCGGGCCAGGTAGTAGTCCACCATCTCCGGCACCTGCTCGGGCAGGAAGCGATAGCCGAGCCGGTCGAGCAGCTCGCGCAGCTCGTTCGCCGACATCAGATACAGCAGCATCAGCGCGTCGGCCTGCTTGGACGCCTTGTAGCGGTTGACGTCGTCGTCCTCCGCCTCCAGGATGCGGTCCAGGCGCTGGATGTTGCCGTACTGCCTGCGGAGGCGGTCCCAGTCGAGGTCGGCCAGCTCGCCGTAACCCTCGAACTGGCTGATGACGCCGTCGTGGAACGGGACGAACATCCGCCGGCTGACGTCTTCCCAGTGCGCCAGTTCCTCGCTGTGCAACCCCAGTGTCTCCAGCAGATCGAGCCGGTTGGGCAGGGGCAGCAGGTTCAGGGCATCGAGCGCACGCATGATCACCCAGACCGCCATCACGTTGGTGTACGCGTTGTTGTCGATGCCGTCGTAGGGGGCGTCGGGATAGCCCGAGTGGAACTCGTCGGGCCCGATGACGCCCTTGATGCCGAAGCGTCTGCGGTCCTCGTCGAAGGTCGCCAGGCTGACGAAGAACCGGGCGACCTCGACGATCAACTCGGCGCCGTAGTCGATCAGGTAGGCGAGGTCGCCGGTGGCCTGGTAGAACTTCCACGCGCTGTAGGCGACGGCGATGCCGATGTGGTGCGCGCGGGCGCTGGCGTCCGGGTTCCACCGGCCGCTGCGCGGATTGAGGTGCAGCCGTTGGCTTTCCTCGCGGCCGTCGCTGCCGGACTGCCACGGGAACATCGCGCCCGAATGGCCTGCCTCGAGGGCGGCGTGGCGGGCCTCCGGCAACCGCCGGTAGCGGTACCCCAGCAGGGACCGGGTGATCATCGGCACCCGCAGGTTCAGCACCGGGAAGATGAACAGTTCGTCCCAGAAGATGTGGCCGCGGTACGCCTCACCGTGCAACCCGCGGGCCGGCACCCCCACGTCGAGGTCGGCGGTGTTCGGTGACACCGTCTGCAGCAGATGCAGCATATGCAGGCGCAGGATCCGCACCTCGTCGGTGAAGTCGTCGAACTCGATGGACAGCCGCTCCCACAGGTGCGTCCAGTCGGTCAGATGTCCGTCGAGCACCTCGCTGAACCGGCCGAGCCGGGCGACCCAGCGCTGCGCGTCGACACCCGGTTCGGAGGTCGCCACGTCGCGCCCCGTGTAGACGGTGACGACCTTCTCGACCGTCACGGCGTCCCCGGTCGACAGCCGCACCGCGATGTCGTGGCCGATCTCGGCATCGTGCTCGAACAACGAGAAGGTCGCCGGGACGGATTCGCCGTCGCGCCACACGGTGTTTCGCGCCGCCATCGCGACGGGGACCCGGGACTGGGTGGTCTGCACGGTCAGCAGCACGGAGTCGTCGGCGATCTCCCGCACGTCCACCGCGTTCAGGTGCTCGTCGGCCAGCTCCCGGTACCGCTCGACCAGTGAGTTCGTCACGTTGCCGTCCAGCGTGGAGCGGAACTCGATCGTTCCCGACCAGTCCTCGGCGCGCACCGTCGTCTCCAGCGCGCCGACGTGGGGCAGGTGCATGGCCACGAACCGGCGTTGCGTCAGTGAGCTCGTCCGGCCGGCGTCGTCGCGGAATCGGACCTCCCGGGTCAGCACCGCTCCGCGGAGATCGAGGGTCTGCCGGTACGACAGCACGGTGACGGCGTCGATGTCGAACCAGCGGCCGCCGTCGACACGGAAGGTCAGCGAAAGCCAGTTCGGCAGGTTGACCAGACTCTCGTTGTCGATCTCGGTCCCCGACACGTTGTCGACGAGGCGGTTGTACACCCCGGCCGCGTAGGTGCCTGGGTAGTGCACCTGTCCGGCCTTCGCCTCGGGCGCGGCGCCGCGGGTGGCGAAGTAGCCATTTCCCAACGTGCACAACGCTTCACGGAGCTTCTCGTTCTGCGGGTCGTAACCGTCGAAGACGTAGTCCCACGCCTCACCCGACACCTGGCGCTTGTAGGCCAGCCACCGGGAACCGCGTTGGATGAACTCGCACACCTGATCCGGACTCTGCAGGGAGAAGTGCGCAGCCGTCTTGCGGTCGCCATCCTCGTCGTGTCGGACGACCATCCCGATGCCGTCGAAGCTGACCGCATCGAAGGCGTCCTCGTCGGTCAGGTCGTCGCCGATGTAGATCGGCAGCAGGGAACCGGAGGGGTCGATGCGGTCGCGGATCCAGGCCAGCGTGGTGCCCTTGTCCCAGTCGAGGTCGGGCCGCAACTCGACGAGCATCCGCCCACTGGTCACCCGGAGGCCAAGGCGCGACCCGAGTTGATGTGTGGCAGAGATGATCTCACTGACTCGCTCCGGTGCCACCTCGCGGTAGTGCACCGCCACGGCGAAGCGCTTGTGCTCGACACGCACTCCCGCGATCTGGACCAGGCGCTGGTTCAACTCGGCAGCGGCCTGCTCGAGAACCGGGACGAACACCGCGGCCTCGTCGTTGCAGTGATAGGTGCCGTCCGGTGCCGTCAACTCGAAGCCGTGGCTGCCCGCATACCAGACGCCGGGCGCGCCGACCCGGGCACTGACGTCGGTGAGGTCGCGCCCGCTCAGGATGGCCACGGGGCACACCCCGGAGACGAGTTCGAGTGCCTCGGCGGCACCGTCGACGAGCCGGGCCGCAGCGGGGTCCGAGACGATGGGGGACAGCGTGCCGTCGTAGTCCAGGAACAACATCGACTCGCGCGCGCTGGTGACGCCGATCAACTGGCCGTAGGACGCCAGTGCATTCGGCAGTGCCGAGATCCTCCTGTCGCCCGTGCGGACGGCGATGTCCGCCAGGCCATCGAGCACGACGTCGGCACCGTGGCGCGTCAATTCGTCAGCAGTCCCCGCCCCGTCGATGCCGACGACGAGCGCGAACCCTCCGTCGCGGCCCGCCGCCACACCCGCCGCGGAGTTCTCGACGACGACACAGCGCTGCGGTCGTACCCCGAGACGGCCGACGACTTCGAGAAGTACTGCGGGATCGGGGTTCTCGGCCGTGCCGCGGTCGCCTGCGATCCCGTCGATGCAGACGCCGAACAGGTCTTCGATCCCGGCGGCCTTCAGGGCCTGCCGGCACTGCGGATTCGACGAGTAGGCCGCCACGGCGACCCCGATGCCCTGCAATTTCCTCGCCAGGTCGACCGTCGCGCCGAACAGCGGCACCTCGCTGGTCAGCGCGCCGTCGAGGTCGAGCAGCACCGCGTCGTGGTAGCGCGGATCGATGGTGACAGGGAGCTTCATGACACAGACGAGTCCATCAGCTGGTTCTCCAGCTCCAGCACCTGGCGGGTGGTCTTCACGACGGTGTCGGGATTGAGGCTCATCGAGTCGATGCCGAGCCGGACGAGGAACTCGGCCATGTCCGGGTAGTCCGACGGGGCCTGACCGCACAGTCCCGAGTGGATACCGTTGCGGCGGCAGCCTTCCACGGCCAGCCGGATCATCTCCTTGACGCCCTCGTCGCGCTCGTCGTAGTCGAAGGCGACGACCTCGCTGTCGCGGTCGACCCCGAGGGTCAGCTGGGTCAGATCGTTGGAGCCGATGGAGAAGCCGTCGAAACGCTTCGCGAACTCGTCGATCAGGATCACGTTGTTCGGGATCTCGCACATCGCGTACACCTCGAGGCCGTTCTCACCGCGCTCGAGCCCGAGGTCGGCCATCGTCTTCAGCACGAGGTCAGCCTCGGCGACCCGACGGACGAACGGGATCATCAGCACGACGTTCGTCAGGCCCATCTGGTCGCGGACGCGTTGCATCGCGCGGCACTCCAGCGCGAAGCCCTCGGCGTAGGCCGGGTGGGCGTACCGCGACGCGCCGCGGAACCCGATCATCGGGTTGCTCTCGGACGGCTCGAAGCCGCGCCCGCCGACCAGGCTGGCGTACTCGTTGGTCTTGAAGTCCGACATCCGCACCACCACGGGCTTGGGCCAGAAGGCGGCGGCGATGGTGCCGATCCCCTCGGAGAGACGCTCCACGAAGAAGGTGGCGCCGTCGGGGTAGCCGGCGGTGAGGCGGTCGATGATGCTTCGCGCCTCGGGGTCGTCGACCTTCTCCGGATGCAACAGCGCGAGCGGGTGGACCTTGATGTACTCGCTGATGATGAACTCCATCCGGGCGAGTCCGACACCGTCGTTGGGCAGGAACGACGTCTTGAACGCGAGGTCGGGGTTACCCAGGTTCAGCATGATCTGGGTGCGCGGCCGGGGCATGTCGCCGACCTCGGTGCGGTCCATGTGGAAGCCCACCGCGCCGTCGTACACCCTGCCCGTGTCGCCTTCGGCGCACGAGATCGTCACCATGGCCCCGTCGGGGACGCTGGTGGTCGCGTCGCCGGTGCCGACCACGGCGGGGATGCCGAGTTCGCGGGCGATGATCGACGCGTGGCAGGTCCGCCCGCCGCGGTTGGTGACGATCGCCGCCGCGGTCTTCATGACCGGTTCCCAGTCCGGGGTGGTGGTGTCGGCGACCAGCACCTGGCCGGGCCGGAAGTCCGCGAGCTGGGACAGGTGCTCGATGCGCTTCACCGACCCCGAGGCGATGCGCTCCCCGACCGAGCGGCCCTCGGCGAGCACCTCGGCGCGGCCCTCCAGCACGTAGCTCTCCAGTGCCGTGGCACTGTGCTGGGACGCGACCGTCTCGGGACGCGCCTGGACGATGTAGAGCTTGCCGTCGAGGCCGTCCTTGGCCCACTCCATGTCCATCGGCCTGCCGTAGTGCTTCTCGATGGCGCACGCGTAGCCGGCGAGTTCGAGTACCTCGGAGTCCTCGAGACAGAACCGGGCACGGTCGGCCTTCGGGGTGGGCACGTTGCGCGTCGTGTTCTTCGTCTCGCCCTCGACGAGGATCATCTTCACGGCCTTGTCACCGAGGAGGCGGCGCAGCACGGCGCGATGACCCTCGAGATAGGTCGGCTTGTGGACGTAGAACTCGTCGGGGTCGACGGCGCCCTGCACCACGTTCTCGCCGAGGCCGTACGCGCCGGTCACGAAGACGGCGTCGCGGAAACCGGACTCGGTGTCGATCGAGAACATCACCCCGGACGAGGCGATGTCGGAGCGCACCATCTTCATCACGCCGATAGACAGCGAAACCTTGAAGTGGTCGAAACCCTGATCAATGCGGTAATGGATCGCCCGATCGGTGAAAAGGCTTGCGAAACAACGTCGGCAGGTGTCGAGCAGACTCTCCTCGCCCTTGATGTTGAGGTAGGAGTCCTGTTGACCGGCGAAGCTGGCCGTCGGCAGGTCCTCGGCGGTGGCCGAGCTGCGCACCGCCAGGCTCACCTCCTCGCCGTACTCGCGCTGAAGCGCGCGGTAGCCCTCCAGGATCTCGGCGGCCAGGTCGTCGGGGAGGCCGGCACCGTAGACGATCTCCCTGGCCCGCTTGGCCTTGCGCGCCAGCGCGGCGACGTCGGCGGGGTCGATGTCGTCGAGTTCGGCGTGCAGGCGGTCCCAGGCGCCCGCCTCGTCCAGCATGTGCCGGTAGGCGGCGGCGGTGATGGCGAATCCGCGCGGGACGCGCACACCCTGGCCGGACAGCTTCTGCAGCATCTCGCCCAGCGAGGCGTTCTTTCCGCCCACCAGCGGCACGTCCCCGATGCCGAAGTCCTCGAAGAACCGAACGTATCCAGACCCACCCATGACATGTCCTCTCGGGGAGCGCGGCACCGATGCCGCGACACCTCCCCAACGTTCCACAGCGGCCGGTGAACATCCAGGGTCCAAGGTCACCGTGAGCCCGTGACCCTGTGGCACCGCGCCCTTGCGTCGCCCGCGACGTTGTCCCCATGAGTTGAGGACTTGAGACCCTGCCGCGGCGACCAGCCGAAGGTGCAAGGTCGAGGGATGGAGCATCTGTCCGCGCTCGACGCGAGCTTCCTGCAGGCCGAGGACTCCGATCCGCACGTGAGCCTCGCGGTCGGCGCCGTGTCGATCATCGAGGGTCCGGCTCCCGACTACGGGGATCTCCTGTCGGTGTTCGCCGAACGGACACAGGGCATCCCACGCTGCACGCAGGTCCTGCACACGCGGCCGTTCGATCTCGGCGCGCCCGAGTGGGTCGATGACCCGCACTTCGACATCGCACACCACCTGCATCGCGCCGCGTTGCCGCACCCGGGCGGTGACGCCGAACTGTTCACGATGATCGCCGACATCATGGGGCGGCGGCTCGACCGCGACCGGCCGCTGTGGGAGTGCTGGATCATCGAAGGACTTGGCGGCAATCGATGGGCGACGGTGATGAAGATCCACCACTGCATCGCCGACGGCATCGCCACCGCGCAGATGCTCGCCAGGTTGAGCGACGACGGCGCCGGTGAGAGTTTCGCCGGCGACATCCGTGCGGCCCGGGAATCCAGCCCGTCGATCCTGGGCCTGCTGCGGCCGAGGCTCAACCCGTTGACCTGGATGGGCGACGCGTGGCGCGCGACACTCGCCGCCGGTAGCGCCGCCGAACACGCCGTGGTCGGGGCGGCCGAGCTGACCGCCCACGTGCTCACCGCCGGCCAGGAGTCGTCGCTGAACGGACCCGTCGCCGGGATGCGCCGCTACAGCGCGGCATCGGTGGATCTCGCCGTCATGAAAGGGGCGGCCCGCGATTTCGACGTGACGCTCAACGACGTGGCGCTGGCGGCCATCACCAGCAGTTACCGCGCCATGTTGCTCGACCGCGGGGAAACGCCGGGACCCCACGCGTTGCGTACGCTGGTTCCGGTGTCGATGCGCTCGGTGGGCGACTTCGACGTCACGGACAATCGGGTGTCGGCGATGCTGCCGTTGCTGCCGGTCGACGAACCCGACCCGGTCAGGCAGCTGGAGATCGTGCACCGGCGGCTGGCCCAAGCCAAGGGGAGTGGTCAACGCGAAGGCGGCAGTGCCCTGTTCGCCGCCGCAGGCAACCTGCCCTTCGTCATCTCGGCGTGGACGATTCGGCTCCTCACCCGGCTGCCGCAGAAGTCGGTGGCAGCGCTGGCCACGAACGTGCCGGGCCCTCGCGGGCGGCAACGGGTGCTGGGCCGGAATGTGTTGGAGATCCTGCCCATCCCGCCGATCGCGCTTCACCTGCGCACCGGCATCGCGATGGTCAGCTACGCCGGCAGGTTCTCGTTCGGGATCACGGCAGACTTCGACAGCGCTCCCGACGTCGACGCGCTCGCCCGCGGGATCGAGGACGCAGTAGAGCACCTGGCGGCGCTGGGCCGTTCCCGGGGGAGCACAACCTCCGTGGACGCACCGGCGAAACATCCGCCGGCGTCCTAACGAGACGAGAACACGCGCCCCCGCCGACGCCCGGGCGGCGGCGTGCCGGGCGCCGAGTCCGCTTCGGCGTTCGCGGCGATCTGGGCGAGCGTGGCCCGAAGGATGTGCCCGACGAACGGCCGGATCAGCCGCCAGTAACGCAGGAAGCGCCTGCGTGAGTCCGGATCGGTTGTCACCGTTCGGCATTCGTAGGTGAGCAGCGTTGCGGAGGTGCCGTACGGCAGCACGGAGAAGTTCGCCGCTATCTTGCCCCAACCCGGTTCGTCGAAGTTCCCGAAGTCGGCGGCGGAGACGTCACGCCACTCGATGTTGGGCTGCCAGAATCTTCCGACGGCGCCGAAGGTCACCTCGCGGTTCGGTTGCTCACCGAGGAACGTCCAGCCCGGGAGGCCCATCTCGGGGTCGATCACGAGCCTGGGCAGCGGCGGCGCGGCGTGGCCGGAGAGTCGGGCGGGCAGACTTCTCAGCCACATCGACAGGTCCAGAAGCGGCGAGTGGACGGTGAGAAGGTCGAGGTTGCGTGCAGCCGCAAAGGTCGTTGCCGGATCGGCTGCTACGACCGTGTGTTCGGCGATCACGGCGTCGAACGTGGGCATTGCCGAGTCGATGAGAAGCGCGACGGCATCGGATGTGGTCATGATGCAACCGTCGCCTGGTGCGCCGGTCAAACCTAGGGTCCATGGTCCTCGCCCCGACGACCGGGCGGCACCTGTTTGGAGATGTCCGGCCCCGCTGCCGAATGCGACCAACGCCCCCGATCGGCGGGACCAAGGTCACCGGTCTGTCAAAGGTGGTGCCGGCGCGCGGCGCAGTCGTTATGTTGACCACAAATGACCGAGTTCATGCGCAACAGCGACGCGTTCACGTGGGCGATGGAAAGCGATCCCCGGCTACGTTCGACCGTGGTGACCGTCATCCTGCTCGACCGGTCGCCGGACTGGGACGAGGTCCGTCGTCGCTTCGAGCTCATCTCCCGCAAGGTGCCGATGGTGCGCCAGCGGGTGGTGCCGTCACCGCCCCCTGCGCCGCCGAGGTGGGAGCCCGCCCCCGACTTCGACATCGACTTCCACATGCGCCGGGTGAGAGCACCCGCACCCGGCACCTTCGACACGGTGCTCGAGATGGCGCGGCTCGCGGCGATGGAGGACTTCGACCGGGCCCGTCCGCTGTGGAAGGCCACGCTGATCGACGGGCTCGAGGACGACCGCGCCGCGATGGTCCTCAAGTTCCATCACGCGCTGACCGACGGCGTCGGGGGCATTCAGATCGGGATGATTCTGTTCGATCTGTCGGAGGTCCCCGAGCGGCACGGCCCAGCGGCCGAACTGCCCGAAGTGCCCCCACCGCCGTGGCTGCGCGGCTACCGGGACACCGCACGCTACGACGCACGCCTGATGAGCGACGCGGTGATGGGCGCCGTGAAGATGGCCCCGAAACTGTTGTCCCGCAGCATCTTGCGGCCAGTGGACACGGTGTCGTCGGCCGCCGGGCTGGCTGCGTCGGTGTACCGGACGGTGCGCCCGGTGACGCGGACCGGCTCGCCGCTGATGAACAAGCGCAGCCTGATCCGCCGACTCGGGGTGTTGGACGTGCCGTTCGGCGGGCTTCGGGCGGCCGCCCACCGTGGCGGCGGTGCGCTGAACGACGCATTCGTCGCCGGTGTGGCAGGGGGGTTGCGCCGCTATCACGAACACCACGACGTCTCGGTCGGCGACCTGCACCTGACGATGCCGATGAGCCTGCGCGAAGAGGGCGACGAGATAGGCGGCAACCGGATCACCCTGATGCGGTTCGACGTGCCGGTGGGCATCGCCGACCCGGCGGAGCGGATCCGCCGCATCCACGACATCACCGTCAGGGTCCGTCAGGAGAAGTCACTGCCCTACACCCAGTGGATCGCCGGTGCGCTGAACATGATGCCGCGGTGGTACATCGGTTCGATCCTGCGCAACGTCGACTTCCTGTGCAGCGACGTGCCGGGGATTCCGGTGCCGGTGTTCCTCGGCGGGGCAAAGGTGTTGACCCAGTACGGGTTCGGTCCGACCATCGGCTCGGCCGTCAACGTCACGTTGTTGACGTATGTGGATGTGTGCTCGCTGGGTATCGACGTCGACACCGGCGCGATCCCCGACTACGACGTGTTCTACGACAGCCTCGTCGCGGGTTTCGACGAGGTTTTGCCTCGGCACCGCTGACACCTGACCGGGCGCGCGGATGGCACGGGCGGGCCAAGGTTGGCTCCGATGGCCCGCCGATGTCCCGGCGATCGGCGACATAGTGGGGTCAAGACCCACGCTCGGAGGACCCATGCACATCACCGCCGACTACGACCTGTGCGCCGGCCACGGCCAATGCCTGTTGGCCGCGCCGGATGTCTTCGACCTTCCCGACGGCGCAGAACAGGTCGTCATCCTCGACGCCGATCCAGCACCGAGCGAAAGAGACGCGGTGGTGCGTGCCGCGGCGATGTGTCCGGCGCAGGCGCTGCACATCGAGGACTGACTGCTCCTGCGCGAAAGACCGCGAAGGCCGTGCGCGAAAGATTCAGTGCGCCCGCGAGTCCGGCTCGGCCAGATCGTCGAGAAGCCCGCTCTGCCCGGCCAGTGCCGCCGCGGCGATACGACTGGTCACCCCGAGTTTGTGCAGCAACGACGCCACCATCCGCTTGGCGGTGCGCTCCGAGACCACCATCCGGGTGGCGATGTCGGCGGTCTCCATGCCGGTCGACAGCAGTGCCCAGAGCTTCACCTCCGGCGGGGTCAGTGCCTTGAGCACCGCGGCCGACGGCTTGCGGGTACCGCTGAGCAGGGCATCGAGCACCTTGGGGTCGACCACCCGAAGCCCGGCGGCGATCGTCGACAACGGCGCCGCCAGCGCCTCGGGGCGCACCGTCTTCGGCAGGAACCCCTCGGCGCCTGCCCGCAACGCCTCCTGGGCCAGTTCAACGTCGTCGGTGCCCGACAGCGCCAGAATCCGGGTCCGCGGGTGGCGGGCCTTGATGTGTCGGATGGCCGCGACTCCACCGAGCGGCGGCATCGAGAGGTCGACCACGGCCAGGTCGGCGTCGCACGACGTGGCCAGCTCGGCGGCCTCTTCGACGAACGTCGTGCGGCCGCCGATGACGAACAGCCCACCCCAGTCCCGGGTCAGCAGCAGCTCGAGACCCTCGGCGAAGAGCTCGTGGTCGTCGACGATGACGACGACGTACGGCGTCTGGCTCACCGACCCGAGGCTAATCGGAGGTGACGCCGATGATCGACGAATCGGACACCGGGTCCGCGTCGGTGCTTAGGGTCGGGCGATGAGCAACGTGCGTCGGCTCCGGTCGCTGGTGGTGCCCGACGGGGACGGGTATGGCCTGGCCCGCGTGGTGGTCGCGGTGCGCGTCGCCGTCGTGCTGTCCATCGTGGTGCTGGTGGCCACGGGCCCGGATTGGCTGCGACAGCGTTGGGGCGTGACCGCCGTGGTGCTTGGGGTGGCGCTGGCGTATGCCGGCCTGCTGATGGCCCGGCCCCGGTTCGAGGTGCGGCGGACTCGTTATTCGTGGCTGGTGTCCGCGGTGGACGCATCGGTCACCCTGACGCTGATCGGACTCACCGGTGGGGCGGCGAGCCCGGTGGTGGTGGTGCTGGTGCTGGTGGTCATCGCGTCGGCCGCGCGGCTCAGTTTCGTCGAGTGCCTGGTCCTTGCGGTGCTGGTGGGCGCCGCCTACGTGCTGGTGGTGCTCGCTTCCGGCGGTGTTTCCGGAGCGGCGCTGACGCCGCCGGCACAGGGTCTGTGGTGGGCGTTGTACCTGGTGTTCATCGCGGTGCTCACCGGTGGGCTGTCGCTGCTGGCGGAACGCGAACACCGGTCCCGGGTGCGCGCGCTGGTCGAGGCCGAGGCCGAGCATGCCGCCGCCGAGGAGGAACGCGATCTGCGAGCCCGCCTGCTGCGCTCCTACGAGAACCAGCAGGAGGGGCTGCAGGTGCTGCTTCACGAATTCCGCACGCCGGTGGCTTCGCTGGATGCGCTCGCGGGTGCGCTGACCGACACCTCGTCGCCGATGGATCCGGCGGACCGCGAGACCGCGATCGGGCTCGCCGGTCGGCACGCGCGACACCTGTCCGACATGCTCGATGCGCTGGCGGATGTCGCCCTGAGCCGTCGACCCGCCTTCGCGTCCGGCCAAGTGCGCCGGGTGGACATCGGTGCCCTCATCGGTGAGGCAGGTGACGCGGCCGGAGTGCAACCGCCGCGGCTGCAGGTCGCGGTGACCGGTGACGTGTCCGAAGTCCAGGTCGACGCGCAGGGTCTGCGGCGGGTGCTGACCAATCTGCTGGAGAACGCCGCCCGGCACGGCCGCGGGCTGCCGATCGACGTGGAGTGCGTGCGCGACGGCCATGTCCTGACCATCTCGGTGCTGGACCGCGGACCCGGTGTGCCCCAGGAGCATTTGGGGGAGCTGACCGAGAAGTTCGTCAGCCTGAGCGACCGGCGGGGCACCGCGGGCCTTGGCCTGTGGATCGTGGCGCAGATCATCGATGCGCTCGGTGGCACGTTGGCCTTCTCCGCCCGCGACGGCGGCGGACTGGCCGCAACCTTCCGCGTGCCGATCGACTGACGAGCACGACCTTCGCGATCCATGACCTGGCCCGTCCGGGCCGGTGATTGGCCCGCGCGTCAGGCGTATTCGGGCGACGTGGCGCCCACCATGGAGATAACCGCACGGTGAGCCGTGACACACCGCGCGGACGCCGCCTGAAAGGACTCCGATGAGCACCGCCATCGCCACCACCCACAAGGACATCGACCTGTCGGCCCGGTCGTTCTGGGCCAAGCCACCCGAAGAGCGCGACGAAGCGTTCGCCGTGCTCCGCCGAGAGAACCCGGTGTCGTGGAGCAGGCCCGCGGAATCCGATCTGCTGCCACCGGAGCTGAACACGAAGGGGTTCTGGTCGCTGACCAAGCAGGCGGACATCCGGATGGCCAGCAGGCATCCCGAGGTGTTCTCGTCGGCGCAGGGGATCACGATGGAGGACTTCGCACCCGAGATGATCGAGGTGGCGCAGTCGTTCATCGCGATGGACGCCCCTCGGCACACGCAGTTGCGCGGCATCACGATGGACGCCTTCAAGCCAAAGAACATGCGCCGGCTGGAGGGCTGGATCCAGGGCCACGCCCGCGACCTGATCTCCGAGATGTCGCACCTCGGTGAGGGCGACTTCGTCGACCTGGTCTCGGTGAAACTGCCCGGGCGCATATTCGGAAGCTTCTTCGGCCTGCCGGCCGGTGACATCCACGAGAAGACGATCGACGCCGCGCAGCGGCTGCTGGGCTGGCCCGACCCAGAGGTTTGCGCGGGGCGCTCCGGCCTCGAACTGTTCGGCGGGGCTGTCATGGAACTCCACGAGGTGGCGTCGCAGCTGATCCCCGAGCGCCGCGCCAACCCCGGTGATGACCTGCTGACCTGGATGGTGCAGGCCGAGTTCGACGGCAAGAAGATGACCGACGACGAACTCAGGGCGTTTTTCGTGCTGCTCGCCGTGGCCGCCAACGACACCACCCGCCACGCCTCGGCCCACGCGATCTACGCGCTGTCGAAGTACCCCGAACAACGCGACCTGTTGGTGGCCGACGTCCCCGGCCGGATCGGCACCGCCGTCGAGGAGGTGCTCCGCTGGGCGTCACCGTTGCTACACATGCGACGCACCGCCACCCAGGACTTCGTCATCGGCGATAAGGAGATCAAGGCCGGCGACAAGGTTGTGCTCTGGTACATCTCCGGCAACCGCGACGAGGACGTGTTCGACGAGCCTTTCACCTTCGACATCCTGCGAAACCCCAACCCGCACATCGCCTTCGGCGGTGGCGGCCCGCACTTCTGTCTGGGCGCCGCCTTGGCCCGCACCATGTTGAAATCACTGCTCACCGAGGTTTACACCCGGATTCCGGACATCTCAGCTCCCGAGCCGGGTTTCTTGGTGGCGAACTTCATCAACGGCATCAAGAGCCTGCCCGCCACCTGGACTCCCGAACGCGTCTAACCGAAAGGACATCGACACCATGAAGACGAAAGCCGCAGTGCTGTGGGGACTTCACCAGAAGTGGGAGGTCGAGGAGGTCGAGCTCGACGGACCCAAGGCGGCTGAGGTGCTGGTGAAGCTGACCGCCAGTGGCTTGTGCCATTCCGACGACCATCTGGTCACCGGTGACATGCCGATGCGCATGCCGGTCGTCGGTGGGCACGAGGGTGCGGGTGTCGTGGTCGAGGTCGGCGAGGGCGTCACCGAGGTCGCCGAGGGTGACCCCGTCGTGCTGAGCTTCATCCCCGCGTGCGGGCGGTGTACGCCGTGCGCTCGAGGGATGAGCAACCTGTGCGTGCTCGGTGCGGCGATCGTCGCCGGACCGCAACTGGACGGGACATTCCGCTTCCACGCCAGAGGCCAGGAACTGAGCCAGATGTGCGTTCTCGGAACGTTTTCGGAGTACACCGTGGTGCCGATGGCGTCGGTGGTCAAGGTCGATCCGGGCACGGCGTTGGACACCGCCGCGTTGGTGGGATGCGGAGTCACCACCGGCTACGGCAGCGCGGTGCGCACCGGGGAGACCCGCGACGGCGACACCGTCGTGGTGATGGGCGTGGGTGGCATCGGCATCAACGCCGTGCAGGGTGCCAGGATCGCCGGCGCGCGCAACATCATCGCGCTGGACCCGGTGGAATACAAGCGAACCCGCTCCCTGGAGTTCGGTGCGACCCACACCGCCGCCGACGTCGAGGAGGCCCTGGCGCTGGTGACCGAGGTGACCCGCGGCGAGCTTGCCGACGTGTGCGTGGTGTCCACCGACAGCGGTGAGGGCGCCTACGTCGCCCAGGCCCTGAGCCTGGTCGGCAAGCGCGGCAGGGTCGTGATGACGGCGATCCCGCATCCGACCGACACCACCGTCGACATGTCGTTGTTCGACCTGACCCTGTACGAGAAGCAGGTCCGTGGATCATTGTTCGGGTCGTCCAACCCGCGTCACGACATCGTGCGGATGCTGGAGTTGCACCGGTCCGGGCAGCTCAAGCTCGAGGAGCTGATCACCCGCGAGTACTGCCTGGAGGACATCAACCAGGGCTACGAGGACATGCACAACGGCGTGAACCTCCGTGGCCTGATCCGCTTCTGAAAGCGAGCTTTTCGATGACGACGATTCCGCATTACCAGATGTACGTCAACGGCAGATGGCGTGACGCGGCGACGTCGCTGGAGGTGCGTTCGCCTGCGACCGACGAGCTCATCGCGACCGTCGCGCAGGGCGACCTGAGCACCGTCGACGACGCCGTCGAGGCGGCGCGCTCGGCGCACGCCGCAGGCACGTGGCGCTCGATGACACCGGGGGAGCGCGCCGACATCCTCGATGCGATCGCCGACCGTCTCGCCACCCGGACGGACGAACTGACCGCACTTCAGGTCAACGAGAACGGTGCCACCGTCCGCGCAGCGGGCGCGTTCCTGATCGGCTACGCGATCGCCCACCTCAAGTACTTCGCGTCGTTGGCCCGATCGTATGGCTTCGAGACGACCGGTCCGCTGATCGAGGCGCCGACATTGGCCGCCGGGTTGCTGGTGAGGGAACCCATCGGGGTCTGCGCCGGCATCGTGCCGTGGAACTTCCCGCTGCTGCTCGCGGTGTGGAAGCTCGGCCCGGCACTGGCCGCGGGTAACACCATCGTGCTCAAACCCGACGATCAGACTCCTCTCACGCTGCTCGAACTGGCCAGGGCGGCAGACGAAGTCGGGCTTCCACCAGGTGTGCTCAACGTCGTCACCGGACCCGGTCCCGTGGTCGGGGCGCGCCTGGCCGAACACCCCGACGTGCGCAAGATCGCGTTCACCGGTTCCACGGAGGTCGGCAAGACCGTGCTGCGGGCGGCCGCCGACAACGTCAAGAAGGTGACCCTGGAGCTGGGCGGAAAGGGCGCCAACATCGTCCTCGACGACGCCGACCTCGAGTTGGCCGTGGACGGGACACTGTTCGGGTTCCTCCTGATGAGCGGGCAGGCCTGCGAGTCCGGCACCCGACTGCTGGTGCACGAGTCCGTTCACGACAGGTTCGTCGAGCTGCTGGTGTCGCGGGCACGCACCGTGGTGATGGGTGACCCGATGAACCCCGCCACCGACCTCGGCCCACTGATCTCGGCGAAGCAGAAGGCGCGAGTGGAGAAGTACGTCGCGCTGGGACAGGAAGAAGGGTGCCGCCTGGCCTACCAAGGTGAGCTTCCCGCGGATCCCGCTCTGGCACAGGGGCATTGGGTGGCGCCGACCATCCTGACCGGCGCGACGAACGACATGCGCATCGCGAGGGAGGAGATTTTCGGGCCGGTGCTGGTCGTCATCTCCTACGCCGACGATGCCGAAGCGGTGGCGATCGCCAATGACAGCGAGTACGGCCTGTCCGCCGGAGTCTGGAGCCGCGACAACCGGCGGGCGCTGGCGATCGCCCGTCAACTCGAATCGGGCACGGTCTGGATCAACGACTGGCACATGATCAGCGCGATGTACCCGTTCGGCGGCGTGAAGCAGAGTGGGCTCGGGCGCGAACTCGGGCCCGATGCGCTCGACGAGTACACCGAGCCCAAGTTCGTCCACGTGGACATGACCAACGACCGGTCGCAGCGGGCGTACGCGGTCGTCGTCTCGGCGCCGACGGCGTGAAGGGGAGCCGTGTATCCGGGCAGCCACGCGCAGAATGATCCCGACCGTCCTGCGGTGATCCTCGCCGAGACCGGGACGCAGGTGACCTACCGTCAACTCGACGACCGCTCGGCGGCTTTGGCGCGGGTGCTGTACGACGCCGGCCTGCGACGCGGTGACGTCGTTGCGCTGTTGTCCGACAACGCTGCCGAGGTGTTCGACGTGTACTGGGCGGCGCACCGGTCGGGCCTGTACATCACCGCCGTCAACAACCATCTGACCGTGGGGGAGGCGGCCTACATCGTTGCCGACTCCGGCGCGCGCGCACTGATCGTGTCCGCCGCGCTCACGGATCTGGTGACCGGCGTCGCCGCGCAACTCGAAGGCCCGGAGGTACGGCTGGCCTTCGGCGGCGACGTGCCGGGATTCGAAGGCTACGAGGCCGCCCTCGCCGCAGCCGGTCCGCGGTTGGCCGACCAGCCGTGTGGCGCGGTCATGCTCTATTCGTCGGGAACCACGGGGTTCCCCAAGGGTGTCAAGCCCGCGCTCCCGGAGCGTCGAGTCGATGAGCCGGGTGATCCGATCGTGGCGATCGCTCGGCATCTCTACGGCCTGACGGTCGACGACGTCTACCTCTCGCCCGCTCCCATCTACCACGCCGCGCCGCTGCGGTGGTGCGGAATGGTGCAGGCCCTCGGCGGAACCGTGGTTCTGACAGCACGTTTCGATGCAGAAGCCACGCTGAACTGCATCGAGCGGTATCGCGTGAGCGTCACCCAGATGGTTCCGACCATGTTCGTGCGCCTGCTCAAGCTCGACAAGGACGTCCGTAGCCGCCGAGACCTGTCGAGCCTGCGGATGGTGATCCACGCCGCCGCGCCCTGTCCTGTCGACGTCAAGCGGGCAATGATCGACTGGCTCGGACCGATCGTCTACGAGTACTACAGTTCGACCGAAGCGCACGGCATGACCTTCATCGATTCCGACGAGTGGCTCGCGCACCCGGGTTCGGTCGGGCGCGCCGTCCTCGGAGTGCTGCACATCTGCGACGACGACGGAAGCGAGTTGCCCGTCGGCGACGTCGGCACCGTGTACTTCGAGCGCGATCAGCTGCCGTTCGAGTACCACGACGACCCCGCCAAGACAGCCGAGGCGCAGCACCCGGACCATCCGTGCTGGACGACCGTCGGTGACCTCGGCCGCGTCGACGAGGACGGTTACCTGTACCTGGCCGACCGCAAGTCGTTCATGATCATCTCCGGCGGGGTGAACATCTATCCGCAGGAGGTGGAGAACTCGCTGGCGCTGCATCCCGCGGTCCACGATGTCGCCGTCATCGGCGTTCCTCACCCGGACCTCGGTGAACAGGTGAAGGCCGTCGTCCAGCTCGCCGCGGGGGTGGCGGGATCACCGGCGCTGGCCGCCGAGCTCATCGACTACACCAGGGAGCGGGTCGCCCACTACAAGGCGCCCCGCTCGGTGGACTTCGTGGACGAACTACCGCGCACGCCAACCGGCAAGCTCGTCAAGGGCGCCCTGCGGGACCGCTACCGACGGGAAACCGCGGCGCCGGCTGCCGCACCGTCCGCCCGCTGAACTGAGCGTGGTCACGCGGGACCGGCCTCGGGGCCGGAATCGTCGATCAGGGGCCCTCCGAGTACCGCATTCGCCGGATCCCGCATCGGTGTCGCGGCCTGCTCGGCCCGCAGCTTGATCCCTTGCAGCAACCCCCGGGTGATCAGCGCGGTCACGGGCCCGGCCATCTCGACCCCGACGACTTCGCCGGGGTGCCTCAACGACGTGCGGGTGCGGATCAGGAACCGGCAGCGGTCCTGCTGCCGGGGGAGCAGATGGAAGGACCACACGGTCTCCCATGGCATCCCCGGCCGGGTCCCACGGAGCACCAGGGTGGTGTCGTCGACGACGTACTCGACGGTGAGGGTGATCCCGCGGGGCAGACCCATCCAGCCCTGCGGCGCGAGCCGGACAGCGTCCCCCGGCGCGAGGTGCTGCCACTCGGGATGAATCCGGTCCGCGTCTGCTTGGCTCAGACCGATCAGCTTGGCGACCCTGTCGAAGCCGTACAGGCCGGCGCGGTCCTGACCTATCTGAACCAGCCATGGCCACACCGCCGTCGGCGGTGCGTCGATCCAGATGCCTTCGGTGGACTGGACCGAGGGGCGGCGGATCAACTCGTCCCCGGGCAGGTTCATGCCGCACTCTTCCTTGGTGGTGCCCCAATTGCGAAAGTACCGGCGGGCCGCATAGAGAAGCGCGGCCGTGCCGGCGAGCCGCACCACATTTCCAGTCATGCCGACACTCTGCGCCCGCGCCGGCCGGTGGGACTAGGGCCGGTAGTCCCTGATGCCGCGGTCGGTGAGCGGGGCACCTCACAACCCACGGGTCGCCACTCCGGGATCTCGTGCACCACGCAGACCAAGGGCCCGATGGGCCGGGACTTCCGTCCCTAGCGACGGCGGCCGGAAAGTGGTCGGATCGGGTTGTCAGATGGGGATACAGCCATCAGATCTGAGGAGGCACAATGAGCAAAGTTCCCGCGCAGAACCGCCCGCGGTCGTTCTTCCCGGAACTGTCCGAGTTCTTCGAAGGGTTCCCGTCCTGGGCAAGCATGAGGCCCGCGTTCGGCAGCCACATCATCCGGGTCGAGGACGAGACCAAGGAAGGCGGCTACGAGGTACGGGCCGAGATCCCGGGCGTCGACCCCGACAAGGACATCGACATCACGGTGAGTGACGGCGTGTTGACGATCAAGGCCGAACGGAGCGAGAAGAAGGAATCGAACGGGCGCTCCGAGTTCTCGTACGGCTCGTTCATCCGGTCGGTCACACTTCCCGCGGGCGCCGACGAGGACGCCATCAAGGCAAGTTACGACAAGGGCATCCTCACCGTGTCGGTGCCCGTCGCCGAGGCGGTCCCGGCGGCCGCAAAGCGCGTAGCGGTCGAATCCGCGAAGTAGCTGATTCGGTGGCCCCGGAGTGGTTGCCACTCCGGGACCCCGGGACAGGAGAACAACGATGAGCACTGACCATCCTGACCACGTCCTGAAGAACTGGACGGTGGAGGTGTCGATCGACGAGCACGAAGGCCTGACCCGGGCCAAGGCTCGGCTGCGTTGGCGGGAAAGGGAATCGGTGGGCGTCGGGATGGCCCGACTGAATCCGGCCGACCGCGACATCGCCGAGATCGGCGACGAACTCGCAGTCGCACGAGCGTTGTCCGACCTCGGCACGCGGATGCGGGCGGAGGCGGCCGAGGACATCGAGTCCGTCACCCACGAGCCGGCGTCATTCCTGTACTGACACAGCGAACCTTGTACTGACACAAGCGAACCTAGGGACGGAGAGAAGCGGTGACTCGTACACAGGGCCCGGCCCGAAGTGCGCCTAGGAGGGTCTTTCGTGATCGGCGTGAAGCCGGTCGCGTGTTGGTCGATCTACTCGGCGCCTACCGCGGCATCGAGGATGTCGTCGTTCTCGGCCTCGCCCGCGGCGGCATCCCCGTCGCGTGGGAGGTGGCCGCTGCCCTCGGTGTCCCGTTGGATGCATTCATCGTGCGCAAGCTGGGGGCACCCGGCCATGAAGAGTTCGCGATGGGCGCATTGGCCAGCGGCGGGCGGGTCGTCGTCAACGATGACGTATTGCGCGCGTTGCGGGTGTCGCCGCAGCAGCTCAGAGATGTCGCCGAACGCGAAGGACGGGAGCTTTCCCGTCGCGAAGCGGCCTACCGCGGCGGTCGCCCGCCGATCGACGTCGCAGGCAAGACAGTGATTCTCGTGGACGACGGGCTCGCCACCGGCGCCAGCATGCTGGCCGCGGTGCAGGCGTTGCGGGAGTCGGAGCCGGCCCAGATCGTCATCGCGGTGCCTGCGGCTCCGGAGTCCACCATCCGTGAGTTCGCCGGTCTGGTCGACGACGTCGTATGCGCGACGATGCCGACGCCCTTCCTCGCGGTGGGGGAGTCGTTCTGGGACTTCAAGCAGGTCAGTGACGAAGAAGTCCGCGACTATCTCGGCACTCCGACGGTAGGCGTGGCGACCGCGCGGATCCGGATCAAAGAAACCCCTGCCGAGGTGGTCGATCGCTGTGCGGTCGACGCTCCCGGTGGCGTACCGCCGGCAGAGGCCCTCGAAGAGATCATCGGCGATGCACGGATCGTGTTGATCGGTGAGAGTTCGCACGGCACCCACGAGTTCTACGAGGCGCGGGCCGCGATCACGAAGTGGCTCATCGAGGAGAAGGGCTTCGGTGCCGTCGCCGCCGAGGCGGACTGGCCGGACGCGTACCGGGTGAACCGCTACGTCCGCGGGCTGGGGGACGACCGGACGGCGACCGAGGCGCTGAGCGGATTCGAGCGCTTCCCGGCGTGGATGTGGCGCAACGTCGTGGTGCGCGACTTCGTCGACTGGCTGCACGGGCACAACCGACAGCGCCGGGAGATCGGCGGTGAGCAGACGGGCTTCTACGGCCTGGACCTCTACAGCCTGCACCGATCGATGCAGGAAGTGATCGCTTACCTCGACAACGTCGATCCGGTCGCGGCAGCGCGGGCCAGAGACCGATATGCGTGCTTCGACCACACCTCGGCCGACGACGGTCAGGCCTACGGGTTCGCCGCAGCCTTCGGCGCTGGACTGTCGTGCGAGCGCCAGGCAATCGATCAGTTGCTCGACATACAGCGCAAGGCGCTGGATTACGCGCGCCGGGACGGCCTGCTCACCGAGGACGAGGTGTTCTACGCCCAGCAGAATGCGCAGACCGTCCGCAACGCGGAGGTGTACTACCGTGCGATGTTCGGCGGTCGCGTCACGTCATGGAACCTCCGAGATCAGCACATGGCCCAGACGTTGCACGCCCTGCTGGCTCACATGGATCGCCACGGAGGCTCGGAGCCGGCCCGAATCGTCGTGTGGGCGCACAATTCCCATGTCGGTGATGCCCGTGCCACGGAAGTGGGCTCCGACGGACAGCTGACTTTGGGGCAGCTGGCACGGGAGCGCTACGGCCAGGATTCCCGGTTGATCGGATTTACCACGTATTCGGGCGCCGTCACCGCTGCCAGCCAGTGGGGCGGGATCGCGGAACACAAACTGGTCCGGCCGGCGCTGAACGGCAGCGTCGAGGAGTTGTTCCACGAAACCGGCAGGCCGGAATTCCTTGTCGCCGCGTCGATCAGTCACGCTGTCAGCGAACCTCTGGATGCCGTCAGGTTGGGACGGGCGATCGGCGTGATCTATCTGCCGGCGACCGAGAGGCAAAGCCACTACTACCACGTCCGCCCCGGTGAACAGTTCGATGCGATCATCCACATCGACAGGACGCGGGCGCTGGAACCGCTCGAGGTGACAAGCTCATGGTCGGAGGGTGAGAGGCCGGAGACGTATCCGACCGGTCTGTGACACCGCAGAGTCGGCTCAACGAACGGAGCACGCCCCGCATGCCGTCCCCCACGATCGTCACCTTGACGATGAACCCGGCACTCGACATCACCACCGACGCCGACGTCGTCCGTCCCACCGACAAGGTTCGATGCGCGGGTTCACGTTACGACCCGGGAGGCGGTGGCATCAACGTCGCGCGCATCGCCCATGTCCTCGGCGCCTCGGTATCCGCGATATACCCTGCCGGAGGGCCCACCGGCGAACTCGTGACCCAGCTGGTTCATGACGCCGGTGTGCCGCTGCGGCGCATCGAGATCGCCAATCCCACGCGAGAGAGCTTCACCGTCAACGAAACCAGCACGGGAAAGCAATACCGCTTCGTGCTTCCCGGGCCACGGCTCAGCGCCGCTGAACAAGCCCAGTGCCTCGAGGAAGTGCGGCGCGAGGCGGCCACGGCGAAATTCGTGGTGGCCAGTGGGAGCCTTCCGCCCGGCGTGCCGCCGGACTGGTACCAGCAGGTGGCCGACGTGTGCCGCGAGGTCGGTGTGCCGCTGATCCTGGACACCTCCGGCGGCGGTCTCACGCACGTGAAAAACGGGGTTTTCCTGCTCAAGACCAGCCTGCGTGAACTGCGGGAATGCGTCGGCCGTGACCTGGCCACCGAAGCCGACCAACTGGCTGCGGCTCATGAACTCGTCAACCGGGGAATCGCGGAATCGGTAGTGGTATCGCTGGGTTCGCAGGGTGCGTTGCTCGCGATCGGACACCACAGTCAACGATTCTCGGCCGTTCCGGTCCACCCGGTGAGCGGCGTCGGTGCCGGAGACGCGATGGTCGCCGCGATCGTGGTCGGCCTGAGCCGAGGACGGCCGCTGCCCGAAGCGGTGCGTTTCGGAATCGCCGCCGGGGCCGCCATGCTGCTGACGCCGGGCACCGTCGCCTGCACCCGCGAAGAGGTGGAGCATTTCCTGCGGCTCGTCCCCGACCCGGAAGACGTCGATGCTCTTCACACCTGAGATGCAGGGAGACGGTATAACCCGGCACCGGCGGTGATTCCGGCGGCTGCGGCGACGAGGAGGATGAGTCCGCCGTGTCTGACGCCACCGGCCGCGCGTTCGAAGGCGGCAGCCAACGACGCGGTGTGCAGCCCGGCGTCGTCGGCGACGGTGACACGCGCCGCGGGTATGCCGAGGCGGCCGGCAAGGGCAGCGCGGAATGCACTGTGCGCCGGGGCGGCGACGATCGCATCCACCTCATCGAGCGTGAGCGCCGATCCGCGCAGACATGCATCGACGGCCCCAGCCGCCGCCGCCGCGAACCTCTCGTCTTTGTCGTCGGCCGCAGCGAAGCGAAGCACATTGTGGTGGTCGATGAGTCCCACTGTGGCATTGAAGGTCTCGCCGTCATCGGGAATGCTGACCCAGTGAATGCGCTCGAGTCCGTCGTCGCTGTCGGACCAGTCGCACAACAGTGCCGCCCCAGCGGGTGAGAACGGAAAATCGTCGCTCATCCCGTGGCCGGGATCGGCGTCACCGGCCACCACCAGTGCGCAGTCGACTGCTCTGGACCTCAGGAAACCGTCGACGATCTGCAGCGCGGTGAGCACTCCGCAGGTGCCGTTGGAGATGTCGAAGGAGAACGTTCCCTGCCCGCCTGCGTGGGGATCTTCCGGATTGGCGCCGATGTCCTGCTGAATCATCGCCGCCATGGCCGGTTCGCCCAGGTTCCGGTCGCGGTAGATCCCGGCGTTGACCAGAAGCTCCACGTCGTCGGGGTCGCGCCCGGCGCGCTCCAGACAGTCCTTGGCCGACTTCACCGCAAGCCTCAGCGCACTCCGCCGGGTGAGCCAACCGCCCTCGGTGAGGGCGACCCGTTCAATTACCGTGCCCATAGCGACCCACCAGTTCCTCGTCCAACGTCACGAGCAGGACACCGATCTCCAGCCCGGAGGCCAGCGCGATGAGCGCGATGGTCTCCCCGGCCCGGATGTGCCCCGCCTCGAGTTCCTCGACGAGGGCAACGGTGTGCGTCGTGGACGCGGTGTTGCCGTAACGGTCGACGGTGATCACAGCATCGTGGCGCGGGCCCTCCCCGAAGGACTCGGACACCTTGGCCATCCCCTTGCGGATCGCGCGCGCCGAGGTCTGATGCGTGATCACGTGATCGATGTCGTGCATCGAGATGCCGACGGCGTCGAGCACCTCGTGCAGCAGCAACGGGGTGTTCGCCATCGCCGCTCGATGAATTCCCCTGGCATCGGTGAACATTCGGGCGCCTGGCTCGTCGCCCTTGGGATAGCCGAGGCAGAGGCGGCTGTAGTCCGCCACTGTCGTGAAGCCGGCGAGCTCGATGCCCCCCGATCCCGCGTTGGCGCGTTCGAGAAGGAGTGCCGCCCCCGCGTCGCCGAGGGTCAGCGAGGCCAGTTCCTTGCTGACGATGTTGCGGATGTGCCTGGCCGCGTTCTGGCCGAGCTGCGAGATGTACTCGCCGCTGACCACAAGCACGCGTTCGGCCAGTCCCTGCCGGATCCAGTTGTTGGCCACCGTGACACCGGTGAGCATTCCGGCACACGCGTTCGACAGGTCGAACGTCTGCGCGTCAGGCGCCCCGATCGCGGTCGCGACGGCGCGGCTCATCGTCGGCTCCAACCACTGCGTCAGGCCGCCGTGAAACTTCGTGATGCTGCAGCTGATGACGACATCCACCGATGACCCCGCGCGTTGCGCCTTGTCGAGGCAGTCGAACGCCGCCGCGGTGGCGAGGCTGTACGAATCCTCGTCACCGACCGAGATGCGCCGCTCGCGAATCCCGGTCAACCTCTCCAGATCGATGCGGGTGCGATGGCGGGTGCTCGACATCAGCTCCGAGGTGCTCAGGTGCGTCGGCGGCAGGTGGCGTCCCGCCCCGGCCAGACGGGTGCGAAACGGTGCGGAGTCCTGCCCGCCCGGGGGCTCCATCAGCAGCCACTGTGTCCGGGTCATCGCCACATCGTGACCGTGCGGTGCGCAGCCCCGATAGAGGACTTCGGGCGGAGGGCCGGGGACCTTGGACCCTGCGCTACACCACAGACGGGTGCGCGGCAACCGCACCGGAATCGCCAGACACTCGCGCGGCGCAGGGATGGGGTGTCAGACTGTCGTCGTGACCAGGGGCAGGTCCAACGCTGATTCGGGCGCGCATCCAATGCGTGACACCCTGTCTCAGCTGCGGTTACGTGAACTGCTCAAGGAAGTTCAAGATCGCGTCGAGCAGATCGTCGAGGGCCGTGATCGGCTCGACGGCCTCGTCGAAGCCATGCTGGTGGTCACCGCCGGACTGGAACTCGACGAGACACTGCGCACCATCGTGCACACGGCCATCGACCTCGTGGACGCCGGATATGGGGCGCTGGGCGTCCGGGGGCACGACCACGAACTCGTGGAGTTCATCTACGAGGGCATCGACGAGGGGTTGCGCCAGAAGATCGGGCACCTCCCCGAGGGCCGCGGCGTGCTGGGGGTGTTGATCGACGACCCCAAGCCGATCCGGCTGGACAACATCTCCCACCACGCCGCATCGGTCGGCTTTCCGGCGAACCATCCGCCGATGCGCACCTTCCTCGGGGTGCCGGTACGGATCCGCGACGAGGTGTTCGGCAATCTGTATCTGACCGAGAAGGCGGGCGGGCTGCCGTTCAGCGAGGACGACGAGGTACTCGTCCAGGCGCTCGCCGCGGCAGCGGGCATCGCGATCGAGAACGCGCGCCTCTACGAACAGTCCAAAGCCCGCCAGTCGTGGATCGAAGCCACCCGCGACATCGGCACCGAACTGCTGTCCGGCACCGATCCGGCCAAGGTGTTCCGTCTGGTCGCCGACGAGTCCCGAGCCCTCAGCGGTGCGGATCGCACCTTCGTGGTGGTGCCGGTGGACCCCGACGCGCCTGCCAGCGAGACCACCGAACTGGTCGTCTCGGCGACGGCCGGCGACGGTCCGGCCATGGACCTGCACACGATTGCCGTCGAGGGAACCGTGGTCGGTGACGCGTTCGTTCAGCGCACCCCGGGGCGGTTCGACGGGATCGACCTCGGCGAGGGTCTGGTGACCGGTCCGGCGCTGGTGCTGCCGCTGCGGGCCACCGACGCGGTTGCCGGCGTCCTCGTCGCCCTCCGGCCCGCCGGTGGGCAACCCTTCACCGACGAGCAACTCGACATGATGGCCGCGTTCGCCGACCAGGCCGCGCTGGCGTGGCAGCTGGCGAGCACGCAACGCCAGATGCGCGAGTTGAGCATCCTGACCGATCGTGATCGCATCGCCCGCGACCTCCACGACCACGTCATCCAGCGGCTGTTCGCCGTGGGGCTCGCCCTGCAAGGGACGATTCCGCGGGCCCGCTCACCCGAAGTGCAACAGCGACTCATGGGATGCGTCGACGACCTGCAGGAGGTCATCCAGGAGATCCGCACCGCGATCTTCGATCTGCACGGCGCGTCGTCGGGGGCCACCCGGCTCCGGCAACGACTGGACGAGGCCGTCGAGCAGTTCGCCGGTTCTGGACTCCGCACGTCCGTGCAGTACGTCGGTCCGCTGTCCGTCGTCGACGCCGCGTTGGCCGACCACGCCGAGGCAGTGGTCCGCGAAGCCGTCAGCAACGCCGTCAGGCACGCCAGGGCGAGCACGCTGGCGGTCAGCGTGCTGGTCGAGGACGAGTTGTACATCGAGATCACCGATAACGGCAGGGGCATACCCGACGAGATCACCGGTAGCGGCCTGACGAACCTGGGCCGCCGCGCCCAGGACGTGGGCGGAACCTTCAGCATCGAGAACTCGCCGCAGGGCGGCACGGTGTTGAAATGGAGTGCCCCGCTGCCGTAGCGGCGGCCCGGCGACCAAAGACCCTTACCCGCCGTCCTGGCGAGGGTTACGGTGCAGCCATGGGTAGTGATTCGAAGCCGGTGGTGGTCGGCATCGATGGCTCACGCGCAGCGCTCAACGCCGTCCGATGGGCGGTGGCCGAGGCCGAGTACCGTGACGCTCCGCTTCGATTGATCCATGCGGTGCCCGGCGGGCAGCGTTCGGCGTGCCCCGACCCGGTGTTGTCGTCGGCCGAGCGGGAGGTGACCAGAGCGGGGAGGCCCGTCCGGTTCGAGTCGGCGCGGATCGTCGGGGATGCCGGAGAGGTCCTCACCGCCGAATCGGGTCACTCGCACATGGTCTGTATCGGCGTCCCGAGTCGCGACCGACTCCACGGACGGCTTTTCGGTCCGACCGCCGCCGCGCTCGCCGTGGGCGCGCACTGTCCGGTTGCGCTGATCCGGTCCGACGCATCGGGTTCGGCCCGCGACGCGGGCGTGGTTTCGGTTGTCCTCGACGATGATCCGGACAACGACACCCTTGTGCATCTGGCGATGCAGGAGGGGCGGCTGCGCGACGCGACCGTGCGCCAAGTGGATCGGCGCCTCAACAGCTGGATCCGCCGATTTCCCGACGTGCATGTCGAGACCATCGCCGCCGGAAGCGGCAGAGCGTACAGCGAGTCGCATCAGAGCCGACAAACCGTGCAGCTGGCCGTGGTCGGCCAAGCCGACGCCGAGCAGATCGCCGACCTCGAGGTCCCGAACTGCCACCCGATCCTGGGTTACCCCGACTGCTCTGTGCTCTTGGTCCGCCACTGACGCCGTGGTGCCGACCCGATGACAGGCTCGACGTCACGAGCCATGCGCACGCGGTGGCTCTCGGGAACTGCCTACCTGCTCCCTGGTCTCGGGCAGTTCCAGCGGTACGAGAGACACTGGCTGCGCGCCGATCTGACGGCGGGTCTGACGGTCGCCGCGTATTTGGTTCCCCAGGCGATGGCCTACGCCACGCTCGCCGGGCTGTCGCCGGTGACAGGGCTGTGGGCGACCCTCGTGCCACTGGCGGTGTACGCCGTGCTCGGGTCCTCCCGCCAGTTGTCGGTGGGACCCGAGGCCAGCACGACGGCCATGACCGCGGCCACGCTCGGGCCGCTCGCCGCCGGCGACGCCGGGCGCTATGCCGCGTCGGCGGCCGCGCTCGCGTTACTGGTCGGTGCCATCTGTCTTCTGGGCGGGCTGGTGCGGCTCGGGTTCCTGGCGAACCTGCTGTCGCGGCCGATCCTGGTCGGCTACATGGCCGGCATCGCGCTGGTCATGATCGCCGGCCAGCTCGGCAAGATCACCGGGACAGAGGTGTCGGGAAGCGAATTCATCTCGCAGGTGTCCTCTTTCGCGACCCACCTCGCCGAGGTGCACTGGCCCACGCTGGCTTTGGCGAGCGCCGCGATCGCAGTCCAGCTTGCGTTGGCCAGGGGCAACAAACGGCTGCCCGGACCCCTGATCGCCGTTGTCCTGGCGTCGGTCGTGGTGGTGGTGTGGTCGTTGGAGTCGCGGGGGATCGCGGTGGTCGGATCCGTCCCGTCGGGCCTCCCGGACGTCGACATCCCGCTCCTCGGACTCGACGACCTGGTGGCCCTGATCTTTCCCGCCGCCGGCATCGCCATCGTGGCGTTCTCCGACAATGTCGTCACCGCCCGTGTCTTCGCGGCGCGCAGCGGCCAGGAGATCGACGCCAACGCCGAGATGCGTGCTCTCGGGGTGTGCAACCTCGGCGCGGGGCTGACGCAAGGGTTTCCCGTCAGTTCGAGTGGCAGCCGCACCGCGATCGCCTACGCGCTGGGTTCCCGGACCCAGCTCTTCTCGCTGACCTCCCTCGGTGTGGTTCTCGTCGTCCTGACGCTTGGTGGCAACGTCATGGCGGCGATACCCCTCGCGGCGCTGGGCGCGCTGGTCTTCGTCGCGGCACTGCAGTTGATCGATGTCTCCGAGTTCCGCCGGTTGGCGCGGTTCCGCCGCAGCGAGTTGATTCTCGCGTTCGCCACCACGGCCGCGGTCGTGAGCTTCGGTGTGCTGTACGGCGTGCTGGTCGCCGTCGCCATGTCCATCCTCGACCTGCTGCGCAGGGTGGCCAGGGCGCACGACAGCGTGCTCGGATTCGTGCCCGGCCTTCCCGGCATGCACGACATCGACGACTACCCGCAGGCAGAGCTGGTGCCGGGCCTGGTGGTGTACCGCTACGACGCACCACTGTGCTTCGCCAACGCCGAGGACTTCCGCCGACGCGCTCTGGAAGCCGTGGACGCCTACCCGCCACCGGTGCAGTGGTTCGTTCTCAACGCCGAAGCCAATTCGGAGGTCGATCTCACGGCGCTGGATGCGCTGGAGCGCCTGCGGGTGGAACTGAGCAGGCGCGGCGTGCTCTTCGCAATGGCACGCGTCAAGCAGGATCTGCGAGAGGCGCTGAAGTCGGCCGGCCTGCTCGACCGCATCGGGCCCGAGAACATCCACCCGACCCTGCCCACCGCCGTCGCGGCGTTCAGACAGTGGCGCGTCCCCGAGGAGTGACCGCCCGCCGAACGGAACCTCAGACGACGGTGAATTCGCGTCCCGGCTCGGGACCGAATCGGAAGCGGCGACCGGTGACCTGCCGGGGAAGGACCCGGACGTAGTGATCCTTGACCGTCGCGGTCCACGGGAGGAGTTGGGCGTGCTCGGCTCTGTCGATGTCGTCATCGGTGTGCACGCTGCGGGCGACCCCCTTGACGATCACGCTCCACCCTTCGGTCGCATCGTGGTCGTCGGCCTCGAACAGGACGTTGTTGTTGATGGCACTGCTGACGAGTTTCGTCCCCTCTGCGGTGCGGAAGAGGATCGTGCGGTCCTGGACGACGAAGTTCACCGGAAAGATCTCGGGGTGACCGTCGGCGCTGGTCACCAGCCGGCCCAGAGGAACGCGGGAGAGAAGTTGCCAGCACTCGCTTTCGGGAAGAATCGTCACCGGTTTCTCGGCAGACGGCGGGTCATTGCTCACGGCGTACCCCAATTCATTGGCATCGTCTACTGGGCGGCGTCCCGTCGGTCTCCGGGCCGTTGACGATCACGCTACCCAACCACGGTGCGCCCCGGGTGAGGCGTAGTCCCCCCATGCGGGGGACCGAGGTAACCATGTCAGACGGCGCCCAACGGCAGATGAACAGCCAGTTCGCGGCCGGTCATAGGTCCCGGCGACAGGGGACTTCCGTCTCTGTCGGACGCGCGCCGGCCGGCCGCAGACTCGAAGGAGTTCAGCGCTGATGAGACCACACGAAGGATGACACCGTCATGACCGCACACTTTCCCGACGACATCACCCTTCGTGCGGCACTGACCCTGGCGACCCGCGCCCCCTCGGTGCACAACTCCCAACCGTGGCTCTGGCGGGTGGGACCGCACAGCCTGCACCTGCACGCCGACCGGTCCCTGCACCTGCCACACACCGATCCCGATCGCCGGGAACTGATGATCAGCTGCGGCGCCAGCCTCAATCACGCGGTGGTCGCGCTGGCGGCCCTCGGCTGGCAGGCCAAAATCCATCGATTCCCCAATCCGGACGACCCCGACCACCTCGCCGCGATCACGCTGCACCGCCACGCGGCGGGCGAGACCGACATCGAGTTGGCGGCCGCGATCGCCAAGCGGCGCACCGATCGGCGCAACTTCACCTCACGTCCGGTAGACCTCGGCGACATCGCCTGGATGGGTGCCCGCGTCGCGCGCATGGGCGTGTCGCTGCGCCGCGTCGAGACGACCACGGACTTCAAGGCGGTCCTGACCCAGGCGGTGTGGGAGCACGCGTTCGACCCGGACTATGCCGAGGAGTTGACGATGTGGAGTGGCCGTTATGCGGCGGCCGCCGGGGTGCCGGCGCGCAACATTCCCGAATCCGACCCCCGGGCGGCGGTACCCTCGCGCGTCTTCGCGGGCACTGCGCTGGATCAGCCACCGCAAGCGCCGCCGGAGTTCGACCACGGCGTCCTGTTGGCGCTCGGTACCTCCGCCGACGACGATCTCAGCAGGCTGCGCGCCGGTGAGGCCACCAGCCTGGCGCTGCTGACCGCGAGCGCCAGGGGACTGGCGACCTGCCCGGTGTCGGAGGTGCTGGAGGTCGCGGAAACCCGGACAATGGTGAGGTCGGAGATCTTCGACGAACGGTATTTCCCGCAGATGCTGGTGCGCGTGGGTTGGGCACCGCCCGACGCCGACCCGCTGCCCGCCACTCCGCGACGGCCGCTCCACGAGCGGGTGACTCGCCTCGACGGCTCACCGCTCGGCGGCTGGGACGGGGTGTAGTCGGCTCAGCGCTTGGTCGCCGTCACCACGAGATATTCGGCCGAGTACGCCGTGCGGCCGGCCTCGGTCGACTGGTTCCAGTCCTCCAGCAGAGCCAGGAAGTCGCGGTTGAGCGCCGCGATCCGATCCTGATCGCCTCCGTTGAACCGGTAGGTCGCGATGGTGGGGCCGTAATTGCGTTTCCAGTACTCCCGGAACTCCTGTGGCGTCGCACAGTGATCCATCAGGACGGTCTCGCGGCCCACCGCCAGATCGGTGACCTTGTCGCCGAACAGCTCTCGCACATGATCCTCATCGCCCCACATCGGCGCGCTACTCGCCCCCGGCGGCGGTGGCGGGGCGTAGGGCTTCATCGTCGCGAAGAGGTTGCCGATGAAGCCGTCCGGTGTCCAGTTGATCATCCCGATGGTCCCGCCGGGCCTGGCCACCCGCACGATCTCGTCGGCGGTCTCCTGGTGGTGGGGCGCGAACATCGCTCCGACACAAGACATCACGACGTCGAAGCTGTCATCGTTGAACGGCAGCGCTTCGGCGTCGGCCTCGACCCAATCCAGCGTGACGCCGCGGTGTTCGGCGGCGGCGCGACCGGCCTCGAACAGCTCGGGCGTCAGGTCGGCGGCGGTGACGTCCGCCCCCGCGACGGCGGCGGGAATGGCTGCATTGCCGGAACCCGCCGCGACGTCGAGAACCCGTTGCCCGTTCCGGACCCCGCAGGCCGGAACGAGGCGCGGCCCGAGTTCGGGAATGAGTTCCGCGGCCACGGCGGAGTAGTCACCCGACGCCCAGAGTGCCCGGTGTTTGGCCTTGAGTTGCCGGTCGGCGTCCCTGTCCTGCTGTGACGTCTCGGCGGCGTCGGCTGGGTTCATCGCCGTACTCCTCGAATCTCGTTGGTGAACGGGCGGGGTCGAGTTCCTGCTCCGCTCGGTGAGCACTACCAGTGATGGTATCCGCAACACCCGCTTCCACCAGGGAAAACGGTGCTTCTCCTAAAGCGCCGTCCCAGGCCCGACGCGTCGATCCGACGATCCGGGGTGCCCGGTGTTTGATCTTCCCGTCCAACGGCAAGTACGTCCCCCATGAGAGCTTCCGAGATCGCTGCGCTACCGATCCGGCTCGGCGCGGCGGTGCGTGCTCGCCGGCTGTTCCACCCGGTGGGGGTGCTGGCGAACGGCGGCGTCGAACGACTCGCCGCCGCCGGCGACGGGCTGCCCATCGCATCAGGCCCCGTCACGGGCAGGGTGTCCAAAGCCCTCGGCGTGCCCGGCGACCTGCCGGATGTTGCCGGTCTCGCCTGGCGGATGCCGTCGACGGACACCCGTTCCAGGCCGTGGGACGTGCTGCTGGCCACCGCAGGCCTCGGCGGCGCGTCGGTGCTTCCGAACAGGTTGCTGCTGCGCCCGGTGACGTCCTGGTCGAACACGCTGTTCTCGAGCCTGATGCCGCTGCGCCACGACGGTGAGCTGTGGTGGGTCCGCGCCCGCCTCACCACCGAGATGCCCGCGTCGGGCCTGTCACTGGATTCCGTCGTAGACCGGATCGCCCACGGTGGGCTAAAGTTCGATATCGAACAGGCATGCGGCACCGGTTCTTTCGGGCCGTTGGCCCGGTTGAACCTGAACGAGGTGATCCCTGCGGCCGAGCACCCCGACGACGACGTCGCCTTCGACCCGGCGCGCAACAGTGCCCCGGGAGTGGAGCTCTGGCCTGGCTGGCTTCGCCGGGTCCGGCGGCAGGCGTATGACAGCAGTCGCGAAGGGCGCGACGCTCGAGGAGCGAGTTCGTGACAGAGGAAGCGCAGAGTTCACTGACGGTCACCCGCGACACCTCGGCGTCGGTTCAAGCGGTGTGGGACGTCCTCGCCGACGGGTGGACGTACTCGCAGTGGGTGGTGGGCAACAGCCGGATGCGTGCGGTGGACGGCGACTGGCCCGCCCCGGGAAGTCAGATCCACCATTCGATCGGGCTGTGGCCGTTGGTGATCAACGACACCACGACCGTCGAATCGTGTACGCCGCTGCAGGAACTCGTCCTGCTGGCCAAGACGCGGCCCTTCGGTGCCGCGCGGATCACCATGCGGCTCAGCGCGATTCCCACCGGGTGCCGGATCGAGATGGCGGAGGTTCCCGCCAGCGTCCCGCTGCGATGGCTGCCCGACCGCGTGGGTCTCGCCGCCGCATGGCCGAGAAACCGGGAATGCACATGGCGGTTGGCCGCCCTGGCTGAGCGCAGACAGTTGGATACCGCTGACTAGAGAGGTGTAGACATGGGCTTCCCGCCACAGCAGCAGAAGGTCCCCGGCGTGCAGTCCGCGATGAACCCCGTTCCGGACTGCGGCGAGGACACCTACCGGGGTTCGGGTCGGCTCGCCGGTAAACGCGCGGTGATCACCGGCGGTGACAGCGGTATCGGCCGTGCCGTCGCGATCGCCTACGCGCGAGAGGGCGCCGACGTGCTGATCGCCTACCTCGACGAGGACGAGGACGCCGCCGAGGTCGCCGCCCTGGTGGAGGCCGAGGGCCGCACGTGTGTGCTGGTCCGCGGCGACCTTGCCGACCCCGCCCACTGCCGCGCCGTGATCGACCGTGCCGCAACAGAATTGGGTGGGATCGACGTGCTCGTGAGCAATGCCGCCTTCCAGATGTCGCACGACAGCCTGGACGAGATCAGCGACGAGGAGTGGGATTACACGTTCCGGCTCAACGTCGGTTCGTACTTCTACCTGTTGAAGGCGGCGCTGCCACACATGCCGCCGGGGTCGTCGGTGATCGGCAGTTCGTCGGTCAACTCCGACATGCCGTCACCGACGCTTGCGCCCTACGCCGCGACGAAGGCCGCGATCGCCAACTTCTCCGCCAGCCTGGCCCAGTTGCTCGGGGAGAAGGGGATCCGGGTGAACAGCGTCGCTCCCGGGCCGATCTGGACACCGCTGATCCCGGCGACCCTGCCCGAGGAGAAGGTCGCCAACTTCGGAGACGACACCCCGCTGGGCCGGGCCGGCCAACCGGCCGAACTGGCGCCGGTCTACGTCCTGCTGGCTTCCGACGACGGCAGCTACATCTCCGGTGCCCGGGTTGCCGTCACCGGCGGGCGACCGATTCTCTGAGCCGGGCGCGTGCCGCCGGCGCGCGAATCAGGCGGGGCCGCTGGTCTTCTCGGCAGACGGCGTCAACCCGCGTGTCGCCGGGCCCTCCAGCAGTTCGCCGTCGGGTGCGAACCGCGATCCGTGCAGTGGGCACTCCCACGCCTTGTCGGCGTCGTTCCACCGCACCACACCGCCGAGGTGCGGGCATACCGGCGACGTGGTGTGGGCCTCGCCGTCGACCACGCTGTCGGCGCGCATACGCCACGGCGGCCCACTGACGACCCCGTCCCCGTCGCCCGGGCGCTCAGCGCCTGCGGCCCACGGGCTGACCCAGCCCTTGGCCAGGTTGAGGCCGACCTCGAGGTTGGCCTGCAACGCCGTGCTCACCCCGGTCAGTTCCCCCTTCCGCCAGCTCGCGAAGGCCGCCGACCAGTCCATGCGCCCGCCCAGGATCCGACTGCTCAACGCCAGCGCGGCCGCCACCCCGTTGGTCATGCCCCATTTGTCGAAACCCGTTGCGATGTGAATGGTGTCGAGACCGGGAAGCAGCGGCCCGACATACGGGAGCTCGTCGATGGCGGTGTAGTCCTGGGCCGACCAGAAATGGGTCTGCACCGCTCCGGGGTAGTGAAGACGGGTCCAACGCGCCAGTTCCTCGATCCCGCGGGACGGTGACGCGGCCCTACCGACGGTGTGTCCGGCACCGCCGACGACGAGCTTGTCGCCCTCGGCCGTCGGGGCATAGCGAATCGACCGCGTCGGCGAGTCGACCGAGAGAAACATCGACCGCGTCACGTCGCCGGGCACATCGAAGGCGAGGCAGTAGGAGCGTTCGGGTTTCACCCGCGCGAAGAAGGCACCCCGGTCCAGGATCGGTATCCCGGTCGCGAGGATGCACTGGTGAGCCGTGATCTGGACGTGCGCAGGGTGCTGCGCGTCGACCGTCGACAGGCGCACGTCGATCCGCAATGGGCGGCGACCCGACACGGCGTGCACCCGGGCGCCCGAGATGACGCTGCCCCCATGGCTGTCGAGCTCGGCTGCGAGGCTGTGCAGAAGGGGCACGGGATCGATCTGCGCCTGATCGGCCAGTCGCACGCCACCGTGAAAGGGGAACGGAACGTCGGCCTCGTCACACCAGGTGACGTCGAGACCTGCCGCACGACCCGCGTCGAGTTCGCTCCTGGCGTCGCCGACGCCGTCGGGGCTCTGGGCGTAGCTGAACGCGTCCTCGCGTTGCGCGCTCACCCCGTGCTCGTCGCAGTACCGCAGCAGCCAGTCGCGGCCTTCCGAATTGCCGGTCGCGTAGGCGCGCAGCACGTCCTCGCCGTGCTTGGAGGCGATGCGGGACAACTTGGTCCCCTGCAGAAGGCTCACCTTGCCGGTGGTGTTGCCCGAGGCGCCCGCCCCGATGTGGCGCGCCTCGAGCACCACGACGCTCTTTCCGGCACGTGCCAGCAGGACCGCGGTCGTCAGTCCGGTGATACCCGCACCGACCACCACGACATCGGCCCGTTGCGGGACGTCGGGTCGATCGGCGGCTTCGGCGCGGTCGGACAGCCAAAGGGATGTCATACCGCCGCGACTACCCCGCAGCGCGAGAGCCAAACCGCCGACGGCGCGCGGCGGGCTCCGAACTCACATGCGATGTTCGCCCCGATGTCAAAATGAGCGCATGCCCGACCCGGATGTGCCCCCGAGTTCCGAGCCGGACCCTGCCGTCGACACCGTCCACGAGCGCGTTCCCGGCCACTCCGATGGGTAGCCGCGGTGGTGCGTCGGATCGGGAGTGTGTGCGGGCGCAGGATCGGGTAATCCGCCGCCGGGTGGGCCGCTACAGAAGGATGCACAGGTGGGCTTGGATGTAGGGCAGGACGTTCGCGACGCGGCGGTGGTGGTGTCGGCCAGCGGTCCCGTCGACTCGACCACGGTCGAGACGTTCCACCCGTCGCCGGGACGACGCGGTCGACGGTGACTGATGTGAGTGGCGAAAGGTCGTCCTCGGCCGCCGTTTTCGACGTCGGCGGCGACGTCGGCGCCGACCATGCGCGGGTGAACTGGGCGGCCACCCCGCTCGGTGCGCCGCAGGGGTGGCCGCAGAGCCTCCAGACGGCGGTGAGCATTCTGCTGTCCTCGCGCTTTCCGATGTGGATGGCTTGGGGACCCGATCTGACGTTCTTCTGCAACGACGCCTACCGCCGCGACACCCTTGGACGCAAATACCCGTGGGCGCTGGGCCGGCCGGCCAGCGAGGTGTGGGCCGAGATCTGGGACGACATCGGTCCGCGTATCGACCAGGTGCTGTCGACGGGACTTGCCACCTGGGACACGTCGCTGCTGCTGTTCCTGGAGCGGTCCGGATTTCCCGAGGAGACCTATCACACCTTCTCGTACAGTCCGCTGCGGGACGACGACGAGCAGGTCGTCGGGATGCTCTGCGTCGTCAGCGAGGACACCCAGCAGGTGATCGGCGAACGGCGGATGGCCACGCTGCGGGACCTGGGTTCCGATCCCAGCGTGGTCCGCAACGAGAGCGAGATCCTGGCCTTCGCCGACCGTCAGTTGGGCCAGAACCTGCGTGATCTTCCGTTCACGCTGACCTATCTCTTCGACGACGCGGGCGACGCGCAATTGGCCGGTGCCAGTGGGATCGCAGCCGGGCACCCGGTCGCGCCTGCGGCACTCGCCGCCGCTGGTGGCGAGCTGTGGCCGGTCGAGGCGCCGGCGCGTGGCGAGTCCGTGCTTGTCGACCTCCACGACCCGCAGTATGTGGAGGTACCGAAAGGGGAGTGGCGTGATCCGCCCGCGCAGGCGCTCGTCGTCCCACTCCTGAGGCAGGGCGGGACGCCCAGCGGGTTCCTGGTGGCCGGGCTGAACCGGTATCGGCCGCTGGACGACGCCTACCGGGGTTTCGTGACCCTTGTGGCAGGCCACATCGCCGCGGGCATCGGCCTGGCCCGCAGCTACCGGGTCCAGCAGCGGCGGGCCGAGGAGCTCGCCGAACTCGACCGTGCCAAGACCATCTTCTTCTCCAACATCAGTCACGAATTCCGCACCCCGCTGACGCTGATTCTCGATCCCGTGGCCGAGTTGCGTCAGGCAGAGGGCGTCGACGAGCGAACCCGCCAGGAACTCGACGTGGTGTGGCGCAACGGTTTACGTCTGACCAAGTTGGTGAACGCGCTGCTCGACTTCTCCCGCATCGAAGCCGGTCGCGCTCATGCGCGCTACGAACCCGTCGACCTGTCCGCGACGACAGCCGAGCTGGCCAGCGTGTTCCGCTCCGCCGTCGACCGGGCGGGGCTGGCGTTCGTCGTGGAGTGCCCCCCACTGGACGAGCCGGTCTACGTCGACCGCGACATGTGGGAGAAGGTGGTGTTCAACCTGCTCTCGAATGCGTTGAAGTTCACGTTCGACGGCGCCATCTCGATAAGCGTGCGGCGCGCGGGCCACGAGGCGGTGATCACGGTCGCCGACACCGGAATCGGCGTCTCCGCCGAGGAGATACCCCGTCTGTTCGAGCGGTTCCACCGCATCGAGGACGCGCGCGGACGCTCCAACGAGGGCAGCGGCATCGGGCTGGCGCTCGTGAAGGAACTCGTGGGCCTGCACGGCGGCTCCATCGACGCGGACAGCACCGAGGGGGTCGGCACCACGTTCACCATTCGCCTGCCGTTCGGCACCGCGCATCTACCGGAGGATGCCGTCGTCGCGTCGAGCGCGGGGCGGGCGGACAACAGCACCGCCGTGACGTACATGCAGGAGGCGCTGCGCTGGATGCCGGTCGACGAAGAGCCCGACCTGCTCGACACCCTGCCCGACCCGGTCGACGCTCCCGCACCGCAGGCAGCCGGGCAAGCCGGGGATTCCGAGTCGCCCGTACGCGTCCTGGTCGCCGACGACAACGCCGACATGCGTGAGTATCTCTCCCGCCTGCTGCGCGCGGACGGGTATTCGGTCGACACCGTCAGCGACGGTCAGCGGGCGTTGGACGCCGTCCGCGCCGCAGCGCCCGACATCGTGATCAGCGACGTGATGATGCCCCGTCTCGACGGGCTGGAGCTTGTGGCGGCGTTACGTGCCGACCATCGCACCGCAGCGGTGCCGGTGTTGCTGCTGTCCGCCCGCGCGGGACAGGAGGCGTCCATCGGCGGCCTGCTCGCCGGCGCCGACGACTACCTCGTCAAGCCGTTCGCGGCGGCCGAACTGCTTGCGCGGGTGCGCGCCAACGTCGAACTCTCACGACTGCGCAACCGTCATGCACGGTGGCGCGACGCGATGATCGAGTCGCTGCAGGAAGCGTTCTTCGTGTGCGACGAGGACGGTGCGGTCATCGAGATCAATGCGGCGTTCACCGACCTGCTCGGCTTCGACGCCGACGGGCTGCCGTACCAGCCACCCCACCCGTGGTGGCAGTCCGGCGACAGCGGCACCGAGGAACGCCGGCAGGCCACCCTGGGTTTCGAGCAGCTGCTCGAGCGCCCGCACGGCACCATGTCGGCGGTCCCGGTCGACCATCGCGACGGCCATCGCCTGTGGGTGAGCGCAACCTTCAACCACACCACCGATCCCGACACGGGCCGCCGCGTCACGGTCGGAACCATGCGTGACGTGACCGCCGAGCGGTACGCCGTGCAGCGGGAGACCGCGCTCGCTGCGCTCAACGAGCGCCTCGTGCAGGCCGACACCCTCGAAGACGCCGTGCTCGGGGCCGCTGAGGCGCTGTGCCAGGTGTGGGACGCAAACGCCGTGCGTGCCGCCGTCTACGCGGCTCATCAGGACAAGCCGGTCCCGCAACTGGTCTGCGTCGGAGCAGGCCCGGCTCGCTGGGCCGAGCTGCCTGCGCGCACCCGGGGGGCGATCACGTCGCTGTGTGACGGCGAGCTGCTGGTGCCCGACACCACGGTGCCAGGCACGGCGGGCATCGCCATGCAGCACCCGCAGGGTGTGCTGGTCATGCACCTCCAGCTCAGCGACCCACGCCCCCTCACCTCGGAGGAACGCACGCTGCTCACCGTGCTCGCGGGGCGCCTCGGGCAGGGGCTGCAGCGCGTCCATCAGGTCGACCAGCAGCGGGAGACGGCGCTGGCGCTGCAGCACGCGATCCTCGGACCGCCGGTGTCCAGCGGCTTCGCGGTGCGCTATCAGCCGGCCAGCAGACCGCTGCAGGTCGGCGGTGACTGGTACGACGTCGTGGATCTCGACAACGGCCGCATCGGCTTGATCGTCGGCGACTGCGTGGGCCACGGCCTGGCCGCCGCGACGGTGATGGGCCAGCTTCGCAGCGCCGCCCGCGCACTGCTGCTGGAACACCCCAGCCCCGCTGCCGCGCTCTCGGCCGTCGATCGTTTCGCGGTGCGGCTGGCCGGGGCGCGATGTACCACCGCGTTCTGTGCGGTGCTGAACCCGGACACCGGCGAGGTCGTGTACTCCAGCGCGGGCCATCCACCGCCGATACTCGTCGGGGCGGACCGCTCCCGCGTCCTGCTCGACGGTGCTCAGGCCACGCCTCTGGGGGTGGCCTACGACCGGGTCCGCCCCGAAGCGCGCGAGACGATGCCGCCGCGGGCCACCCTGTTGCTCTACACCGACGGACTGGTGGAACGTCGTCGCGAGGCGCTCGACGACGGCATCGCCCGCGCGGCCGACGTCATGGAAGACGACGGCGCCACCACGCTGGATCAGCTGGCCAAGCTGATCATGTCGCGGCTGGCGCCCACCGAGGGTTACCAAGACGACGTGGCGATGCTCCTCTATCGGCAGCCGGCGCCCTTGGAGATGAAGATGCCGGCCGATGTCGGCGAGCTCGCTCCCAGCCGGGCCGCACTCCGCAGCTGGCTGACCCGGGCCGGCGTCAAGGCCGAACAGATCCTCGACGTGCTGATCGCCACGGGTGAGGCGCTGGCGAACGCGATCGAGCACGGTCATCGCCACGGAAGGAGCACTGAGAGCACTGAGGGCACTGAGGGCACTGTCACGCTGCGCGCGACTGCCCTCGCGGACCGACTGCACGTCACCGTTGTGGACACCGGTTCCTGGAAAACCCCCGTCGCGGCTACGCATCGGGGTCGCGGGATCGCACTCATGCGGGGCCTGATGCATGATGTGACGATCGAGCCGGAGGCCGGCGGTACCACCGTCCACATGCACGCGAGGATTTCATGATGGTGACACCGCTGAGCCTGACCACCGACAGCGGCGACGATGGCTCGCTGGTGCTCAAGGCGACAGGCGAATTGGACCTGAGCAACGTCGACGCTTTCTCGGAAGCCGTGGCCGAGGCCAGAGCGGCGGCATCGGATCTGCAACTCCGCGTCGATCTCAGCGACGTCGACTACCTGGACAGCGGGGCCATCAGCGTGTTGTTCGCCCATGCCAACGCCATCCAGGTCGTGGTGAACCCCATCCTCATGCCTGTCCTGACCATCAGCGGACTGACTGAGGTGGCTACCGTGAAACCGGCATCGAAATGACCGTCGTGCTGGCTGTGCGGTGCGCCAACGGCATCGTGGTGGCCTCCGATTCGCAGATCACCGATCCGGGCAGGGGGCTGTCCTACCCCGCGCAGAAGCTGCACTCGCTGGGTGCGCACGCCGCGTGGGGCGGTAGCGGATCGAGGGCGGCGCTCTACGACATCGAGCAGATCTTCAACGACGAGGCCGACGCCGTCATCGAGGCCAAGAACATCGGACATGCTCTCCAGGCCAGGGTGCTGCCCGTACTCAAACACCACTACGAGAACTTCATCACCGACGTTCCCGGCCAGGAGGCGGCCGGCACACCGGCGACCTACGTCCTCGCCGCGGGTTACGTCGGCGATGATCCGTTCATCATCGACCTCGACCCCAGCGGCCTCATCGGACACCATGAGGAGACCGGATTTCAAGCCGTGGGCAGTGGCGCGCCGATGGCCCAGCAGGCGCACGCACTGCTCACGCATTTCCACATGAGAGAGCGCGACGTCGACTACGGCGTGGTCGCGGCACTGCGTGTCCTCGACGCCCTGGACGCGTCTTCACCCAGCGTCGGTGGCCCGATGGACATCTGCCGCATCACCCCCGAGGGCGCCGACCACCTCAGCCCGAAAGAGGTGGAAGGCGTCCGCAAACAGGTGAAGCGATGGGTCGAACTCGAACAGCGAGCCCTCGACGACCTCTTCGACTGAACGGACCGCTTCGTCTAGACGATGAGGCCCCAGGCCGCGAAGTAGTGGCATAGGGCTGCCGCCGCGGTGAAGGCGTGGAAGAACTCGTGATGGCCGAAGGTCTGCGGCCACGGATTCGGCCAGCGCAGGCCGTAGCAGATGGCGCCGATGTTGTAGAGCACACCCCCGAGGACCAGGAGCGCGACCACCGCCCAACCTGCGCCGTCGACCAGTGTTCCGGCGAACCAGATCGCCGAGTAGCCCAGCATCAGGTACAGGGGCAGCCCGACCCACCGGGGGGCCGAGGGCCAGAACATCTTGAGCACGACACCGACGGCCGCGCCGGACCACACCATGGTCAGGGCCTGGACCCCGGTGTGTGGCGGCATCGCCAACAGCGCGAAGGGCGTGTAACTGGCAGCGATGAACACGAAGATCACCGAGTGATCGATGCGCATCATCCACTTCTCCGTCACCGGTGAACTCCAGTGCACCCGGTGGTAAGCAGCGCTGATGCCGAACATCGCCACGATGCCGACGGCGTAGATCAGGGTGGCCAAGCCGGCCCTCGGTGACACGGTGAGCCACGCGACGGGCACAAGTGCCGTCCCCGCCACGATGGCGGTCGCGGCCGAATAGAAGTGAATCCAGCCGCGGGCACGCGGTGTGTGCAGGAAGTCGGTGATGGTGTCGGCGACGACCTGTGGCATGTCGTCGTCGACATCCTCGGCCTCGGCGTGGCCGGCAGCGAACACCGGAGCCGCGGTGTCGGCAGGCCGGTAGGTCACCGGGTGCCTATCGGCGATAGACCGTTTGTCAGGACGCCTCCATTGTCGATGGCGCCCCAAGCATAGGGCCCCCGCCGCGAGTTCCGGGAAGGCGCACGGAGCCGGCGCGCACCTCACGTCGTTCCACCGCGAATGCGGTGACGGCGGCCTACGGTTGCATCCGATGGATCCGCGCCCGTCGAAGCTGCACGGCGACACGCCGGCGGTGGGCGCCACCGTGCCGACTTCGCCACAGCGGTCCCCGGACGCCCAGGCCGTGCCGCAAGTCGATGATCAGGAGAAACCCGCCCGGGAACTGCACGGTTGGACCAACCGCCTCGTCGCCGTCGTCGCCTTCGCCGTCGCGGTGTTCACGATCTGGCAGGTGTTCCGGCCGCTGTCGCAGGGCAGCCAGTTCTACCTGATCGTCTTCCTGGCCGGATCGCTGCCGCTGGTCTTTCTCGTCTACCGATCCGGCCTCGTGCTGTCTCGCTCCTCGCGTCCGCGGCGCCGGCTCGACCCGGCCGCCCGGCCCGGTGTGCTCGATTGGCTGCTCGCCGGTGTCACGCTGTTGGTCTGCCTCTATCCGGTGCTCCCGGTCCAGATCGGATCCGGTGGTGGCGGCTACGACGCCTTCCTCGACCGGCAGGGGCTGCTCGAACCCATCGATGTGGCGATGGGGGCGCTGCTGCTCGTGCTCGTCCTCGAGGCGTGCCGACGCACCACCGGCTGGGCCCTGCCCATCGTGTGCGGGCTGTTCCTCGCGTACGGCTACTACGGCGGCCTGCTCCCACAGGGCTGGGCCATCGCCCACGCGGGTCTGGACTTCGACCAGATCGTCGACGCGCTCTACAACTCGGGCAGCGGCTTCTTCGGGACGCCGCTCGACGTCGCCGCGACCTACATCGTGTTGTTCACCATCTACGGCGCGGTGCTCGAACTCTCCGGCGGCGCGCGATTCTTCGTGAACCTGTCGGTGGCCGCATTCCGGCGGTCGCGCAGCGCGGCGGGCCGGACCACGGTGGCGTCCGGGTTCCTCCTCGGCACCGTCTCCGGTTCGGGGACCGCGACGGCCGTCAGTGTCGGCGCGGTCACGTGGCCGATCATGAGGCAGGCGGGCTACACCCCGGAACGTGCCGGCGGCGTGCTGGCGGCGGCCGGCGTCGGCGCGCTGCTGTCACCGCCGACCTTGGGGGCGGCCGCGTTCATCGTCGCCGAGTATCTCGAGGTCTCGTATCTCACCGTGCTCGGTTGGGCGATGATCCCGACGATCCTGTACTACCTGGGCATCCTGCTCGCGGTCGAGATCGACGCCCGCCGGTTCGGGATGCGCGCAACCCATCTCGATGCCGAGTCACCATGGAAGCTGCTCGGCCGCTTCGGGTACCACTTCTCGTCGCTCATCGCGATCGTCGTCCTGCTGGCCATCGGGATGTCGGCCACACGGGCGGTGGTGTACGCCACGATTCTGGCTGTCCTGCTGTCCTTCTTGGATCGGCGCTTCGCGCTGACACCACGCCGACTGTTCGACGCCCTCAGCGCCGGGGTCAGGGGCGTCCTCCCGGTCGTGGCGGTATGTGCAGCGGCCGGGGTGATCACCGCGATGACGACGAAGACCGGGCTGGGCGCCCAGTTCTCCTCCGTGCTGGTCGGGAGCGTCGATGCGATCACCGACAACCGGACGGTGATGCTCGCGCTGACGGCGGTCTTCGCCGCGGTGGCGCTGGCCATGCTGGGCCTGGCGATACCGGTGACGGCGTCGTTCGTCATCGGCTGGGTCATCATCGGTCCGGCGCTGCTGGCGCTCGACGTCCCGGCCCCTGCGGCCGCGATGTTCGTCTTCTACTACTCGGTGCTGTCGGAGGTCACCCCGCCGACGGCGCTGGCGGCCGTCGGCGCGTCTGCCGTCACCGGTGGCCGGGCCATCCCCACGATGTGGCAGACACTGCGCTACGCGGCCCCTGCGTTCCTGGTTCCCATCGCGTTCGTCGTGACCGATCCGGGTGAGTACCTGTTGGGCCGCGGCCCGGTGATCGGGGTGGTGTGGGCGTCGGCCGCGGCCCTCGCGGGCATCGTGGCACTGTCCTTCGCGGCGGGCGGGTGGGTGATCGGTGTGGGCGCCATGCGACCGATTCCCCGAATTCTCACGGCGATTGCGGCCATGCTGTTGCTGTTCCTGGATCCCGTCACCATCGCGGCGGGATCGACGTGTCTGCTCGGTGCAGTCGCACTGACCATGATCGCTGACAAGAGGAGGTCGACAGGAGGATGACGGACATGAGGCGTGGCGCTCGGGCGTTCGCGGTGTTCGCAACGTTGGCGCTGACCGGGATCGCGGCGACGGGTTGCGGTGGCAGGCAGGACGCCCCGAGCGCAGATGCGGGCGGCGAGATCACCTGCGAGGTCGGCTCCGACACCCGGGTGAGCATCGCGACCGGCAATGCGACGGGGGTGTACTTCTCGCTCGGAAACGCTTACGCGGAGCAGATTTCGGCGGCCACCGACGGCCGGGTGAAGGCGACCGCCGCCGAGACCGGGGCGTCGGTGCAGAACATCCAGCAACTGGTCGGCGGCAGCTACCAGGTGGCGTTCTCGCTCGCCGACACGGCGGCCGACGCCGTCGAGGGCAAGGCGAGTTTCGACGGCGAGAAACAACCCGTGCAGGCGCTTGCCCGCATCTACCCCAACTACACCCAGGTGATCGCCAGGACGGGCAGTGGCATCACCTCCGTCGCCGACATGCGGGGAAAGCGGGTGTCCACCGGCTCGCCTGGGTCGGGCACCGAGGTCATCGCCAACCGGCTGCTCGAGTCGGCGGGCTTGAACCCGCAGTCCGACGTCGCCGCTCAGCGACTGGACCTCACCAAGACCGTCGACGGGATGAAGGACGGCTCGATCGATGCGCTGTTCTGGTCCGGCGGCCTTCCGACGCCGGGGATCACCGATCTGCTGACGACGGCGGGCAACGAGGTCGCCTTCATCGACATCACCCCGCAGCTGGCCAAGATGCAGGAGGTGAGCCCAGCCTACGAGGAGGGCGTCATCCCGGCCGCGACCTACGGGTTGCCCGCCGACGTCAAGACCATCGTCGTGGCGAACCTGTTGCTGGTTCGCGACGACGTCGACGCCAACCTGGCCTGTGTGCTGACCAGGACGCTGTTCGAGAGGCAGCCTGCGATGGCGGAGGTGGTCGGCGCCGCCAAGGGCATCAAGCTGGAGACCGCGCGTGACACCGACCCGGTGCCGCTGAACCGGGGCGCCGAACACGCGCTCGACGGCCTCGACGCAGTGAAATAGCGGGGCAGCTTCATCGCCCGGCGCAAACTGTGGCTACCCTGCTGGCGGGTAACGTCGTGTCACATTGACAGCGATGATGTGACTGACTACATGTGGGGCACGCAGAACTTGGACTGTCACACGAGCGGCTTCTGGATGGGCCGATGCCTGGCCTGATCGGGGGCGGTGGAATTGGCGGGTGAGCGCTCGGGGCTCGCGCGGATCTTTCGCGTCCTCGCCGTGCCCATCGTGCTCGCCTGGATTCTGCTGACCGTCGTCACCAACGTCGCGGTCCCGCCACTGGAGAAGGTCGGCGAGGACCGCACGGTCGGGCTCAGCGCCGACGACGGACCGGCCTTGATCTCGATGAAGCGCATCGGCCGCAACTTCGAGGAGTTCGACTCCGACAGCACCGCGATGATCGTGTTGGAGGGTGATGCGCCGCTCGGTGACGAGGCGCACCGCTACTACGACCAACTCGTCGACAAGCTGGAGGCCGACACCGTCCACGTCCAGCACGTCGCAGACTTCTGGGGCGACCCGCTGACAGCGTCGGGCGCCCAGAGCGCCGACGGCAAGGCGGCCTACGCACAGGTGCATCTTCGCGGCAATCAGGGCGAGGCGCAGGCCAACCAGTCGGTCGAGGCGATACGCGAGATCGTCGACACCACGCCCGCGCCGGCGGGGATCAAGACCTACGTGACCGGCGCAGCGCCCTTGATCGCCGACCAGCATCACGCCGGCGACAAGAGCATCTTCCGGGTCACGCTCATCACGATCGGCGTCATCGCGGTGATGCTGCTGCTCGTCTACCGGTCGATCGCGACGATGCTGCTGATCCTCGGCATGGTGTTCATCGAGCTCGGCGCCGCCCGGGGCATCGTCGCGTTCCTCGCCACCAACGAGATCATCGGGCTGTCGACCTTCGCGGTGAACCTACTGACCTTGATGGTCATCGCCGCGGGGACGGACTACGCCATCTTTGCGATCGGCCGATACCAGGAGGCCAGGGGAGCAGGCGAGGACCTACAGTCGGCGTACTACTCGATGTTCCGCGGCACCGCGCACGTCGTGCTGGGATCGGGGCTGACGATCGCCGGCGCCATGCTGTGCTTGAGCTTCACCCGCCTGCCCTACTTCCACACGTTGGGCGTGCCCTGTGCGGTCGGGACGTTGGTCGCGGTCGCGGCGGCGTTGACGCTCGGACCCGCGGTGGTCGTGGTGGCCGGTCGTTTCGGGCTGTTCGAGCCCAAGCGGGCCATCCGGTCGCGTGGCTGGCGGCGGATCGGGACGGTGGTGGTGCGATGGCCGGGACCCGTCCTGGCCGCGACTCTGGGGCTGGCGCTCGTCGGCCTGCTCACGCTGCCCGGTTACAAAACCAATTACGACGCGCGCGTGTACCTGCCCGAGGAAATCCCCGCCAACGTCGGCTACGCCGCCGCCGACCGCCACTTCGGTGCTGCCCGCATGAATCCCGAATTACTCATGGTGGAAAGCGACCACGATCTGCGCAACCCCGCGGACTTCCTCGTCATCGACAAGATCGCGAAAGCTCTCTTCCGGATCCCCGGGGTCGCCCGCGTCCAGACGATCACCAGGCCCGACGGAAAACCGATCAAGCACAGCACCATCCCGTTCCAGATGAGCATGCGGGGCACGCTCACCCAGCTGAACGAGAAGTACATGCAGGACCGGATGGCCGACATGCTGGTTCAGGCCGACGAGATGCAGAAGACCATCGACACGATGGAGAAGATGTCGAGCCTGATGGGTCAGATGCGCGACACCACCCATCAGTTGATCACCAAGACCAAGAACATGACGATCAACATCGCCGAGGTTCGGGACAACATCGCCGATTTCGACGACTTCTTCCGGCCCATCCGTAACTACTTCTACTGGGAGCCGCACTGCTACAACATTCCCGCGTGCTGGGCGTTCCGTTCGGTGTTCGACACACTCGACGGCGTCAACACGATCACCGATGACATCAACCAACTGATTCCCGATCTCGAACGCCTCGACACGCTGATGCCGCAACTGGTCGAGCTGCTGCCGGGTCAGATCGAGTCGATGAAGACGATGAAGTCGATGATGCTGACGATGTACCAGTCGCAGAAGGGCCTGCAGGACCAGATGGCGGCGCAGCTGGAGAACTCGCACGCCATGGGCGAGGCGTTCGACGACGCCCGTAACGACGACACTTTCTACCTGCCGCCGGAGATCTTCGAAAACGACGACTTCAAGCGGGTGATGGACCAGTTCATCTCACCGGATGGCAAGTCGGTGCGGTTCATCATCAGCCACGAGGGCGACCCTGCTGCGTTGGAGGGCATCTCGATGGTGGCGCCGATCAAGACCGCGGCCAAGGAGGCGATCAAGGGCACTCCGCTGGAGGGCTCGACCATCTACCTCGCCGGCACCGCCGCCACGTACAAAGATATGCGCGACGGGTCGCATTACGACCTGATGATCGCCGGAATCGCCGCGGTCACACTGGTCTTCGTGATCATGTTGATCATCACACGCGCGCTGGTGGCGGCGGCCGTCATCGTGGGAACGGTTTTGATGTCACTTGGCGCCTCATTCGGGCTCTCGGTGCTGGCCTGGCAGCACATCATCGGCCTCGAACTCCACTGGATGGTGCTGCCGATGTCCCTCGTTCTGCTCGTGGCCGTGGGATCGGACTACAACCTGCTACTCGTCTCGCGGTTGAAGGAAGAGCTACCCGGGGGTTTGAAGACCGGCATCATCCGCGCGATGGCTGGTACCGGATCGGTCGTGAGCTCGGCGGGTCTGGTGTTCGCGTTGACCATGGCCACATTCGCGTTCAGCGACCTGAGGGTGATGGCACAGGTGGGTACCACCATCGCGTTGGGCTTGTTGTTCGACACGTTCATCGTGCGGTCCTTCATGACGCCCTCGTTGGCGTCACTGCTGGGTCGCTGGTTCTGGTGGCCCCAGCGGTTCCAGACCCCGGCCTCGCTGCGCCGACTGCAGGAGATCAGCCCCGCGGCCCGAGATCACTGATCCCGCCGGCGACCCGCCAACTGTCCGATCCGGCTGGTGTCCAGATTCGCCAACAGGTCACCGGCGTCTTCGAACACCGCGGCCGCACCGGCCTCGAGCAACTCCCCGCGCGAAACCCCGCCGCTGAGCACCCCGATCGACGGAAGCTTCGCTCGGGCGGCCGCTTCGCAGTCCCACACGGCGTCACCGACGAACACGGCGTCGGCCGCGGTCACCGAGGCCCGTTCCAATGCCACCTGGACGATGTCGGGTTTGGGCTTCGCCGTCTCCACGTCCTGCGATGACGTCACCGCGGCGATGACGTCATCGCAGTCGAGAACCTTTCGCAGCATTGCCAATTCGTCCTCGGGAGCTGATGTCGCGAGCACCACCTGCAGTCCCCGGTCTGCGACCGCGCGCAGCAGATCTCTGGCACCGGGCAGGGGAGCGAGCAGGTGCGCGGTCTCTTCGTAGAACTCGCTGTGCCGTTCCTTGAGACGGTCCAGCACTCCCTGGCCGGCATCGCCGGAGAGCGTTCGCACCAGCGTCGTACCGTCCATGCCGATGCACCGGTGGATACGCCACGCGTCGACGGGAAGCCCCTCGGCGTCGAAGGCGCGCAACCAGGCCCACACGTGCAGGTAGTTGGAATCCACCAGGGTGCCGTCCACGTCGAACAGCACTGCGGGAGGGGGATGAGGTTTCATGGGCACCTGACTGTCGGGTTGTCCCCGGGCAGATACCCGAGCCGCGGATCGCCGAAACGGTGCAACGATCCTTGGATGCGGCGGGCGTCACCCCTCCACGCCGGCGGGTGACGCCGGCGTGTCGTCCGGGGCGGACGTCTCGGCGTCCGACTGTTCGCCCGCACCCGCCTCGGATGCGCTTTCGTCGGCCACCGACTCGGCTTCCTCGGGCGCCTCGTCGGAGTCAGCGGCAAGATTGCCTTCGTCACCGCCCTTCTCGTCACCTCCGATGTCCGAATCCGGCTCCGACTCGGTCGGTTCGGGAGCGGGACGGGAATCGGGTCCGTCACCGCGGCCGGCGTCACCGGCCGTCACCTCGGTCCCCGGGCCATCCTCGGCGACAGTCTCCTCGGGAGCACCGGAAAGAGCGATCGTCGGTGCGGCCAGATCGGGGACCTGGCCCGCGGGGGATGGCGACGACGAGATGGTCTCGCCGATGTCCTGTAGTGACTCGATCAGGAACGTGACGGGGCCGGTCAGCTGGTCGACCACCGGAGCCTCGAACACGGGGTCGACGAATCCGTAGTACGCGTGCGTCTCGCCGTCGACGACGCCGTTGAGGAAACCATCGACGATCCGTGCCGGGATGTTGGTCGCCGCGTTGACGGCGCCGACGATGTCGAGATCGAACAACGCCTCGGCCACGTCGCCCACCGCCGCACCCGCCGCGAACACACCGCTGACGAGGGGCAGCGCCAGCCGGACCAGGAAGCCGACCGCCGTCTCCAACGGCTCGCCGGTGCTCACCACCCACAGTGGCTTCGCCGCGATGGTCGTCCCGGCGCCGCCGCGATCGAGCGTCTACGGTAGCAAATCTGCAGGTCATCGGGCGTTCGATCGGGGCGTGTCAGAGAAGCTGCGATCGCCGCGCGCCCGGCCGGTGCCAGCGGGTAACCTTCGGTGCCATGACCGCAGATGCGTTCACGGTGACGCCATGAGCGCCGGCCTGTTCGCGCTCCTGGACGATGTCGCGGTGTTGGCGAAACTCGCGGCGGCCTCGGTCGACGACATCGGTGCGGCCGCCGGGCGTGCGACCGCGAAGGCCGCCGGAGTGGTCATCGACGACACCGCCGTGACACCGCAGTACGTGCACGGCATCGCCGCCGAACGTGAGCTGCCGATCATCAAGCGCATCGCGATCGGATCGCTGCGCAACAAGATCCTCTTCATCCTGCCCGCGGCGCTGCTGCTCAGCCAGTTCGTGCCATGGCTGCTCACCCCGATCTTGATGCTCGGCGCCACCTACCTCTGCTACGAGGGTGCCGAGAAGGTGCTGGGCAGGCTCCTCGGACACGAAGCACACGATGTGCCCGCAGCCACCGTCGGCCCGGACGCCGAGCGCTTCATGGTCACCGGTGCGATCCGCACCGACTTCATCCTCTCGGCCGAGATCATGGTGATCGCCCTCAACGAAGTGGCCGCCGAGTCCTTCCTGCCGCGGTTGATCATCCTTTTCGTGGTCGCCGTGGTGATCACGGTCGCGGTGTACGGCGTCGTCGCCGGCATCGTGAAGATGGACGACATCGGCCTGAGCCTCACCCAGCGCTCATCCGGGTTCGCCAAGAAGGTCGGTCATGGACTGGTCAATGCCATGCCCAGGCTGCTGTCCGCGCTTTCGGTCGTCGGCACCGTGGCGATGCTGTGGGTGGGTGGCCACATCCTGCTCCTCGGGACCGACACGCTCGGCTGGCACGCGCCCTACGGTCTGGTCCACGACGTCGAGGAGTGGGTGCGCCACGTCTCCGGAGTCGGCGGTGCGCTTGCCTGGCTGGTCAACACGGCGGCCTCGGCGGTCATCGGGTTCGCCGTCGGTGCCGTGGTCGTCGCGGTCATGCAGGTGCTGCCCTTCGGGCGCAAGGACAACGACAAGGGCAAGGACAAGCACGCCACGAAGGCCTGATCCTTCAGCCCTGGGGGTACGGTGCGAACCGCATACCGAATCCGGCTCGGTCGATGATCCGGCGCCGCCTGCGGCGGCCCCCGCGCAGGCTCAGTCCTCGCTGCTGTCGCGATCGCCGATGAAGGCCAGCAGCTGCGCATCATCACTGGTGAAGCGCCCCACCTCCTCACCGGCGTCGCACCGCAGCAGCGCCACCGTGACGGAGTCGGCGGTGCGTCCGATCACCCGCCACACGGCGCCGGCGTCCTCCCAGCGTTGGAGTTCGGCGACGCGGTCGGAGTTCATGTCTCAACGATGTCACCGTAGGCTGCTCGACGTGCACGCCGGCTCCGCTGTCGCCCTCGCCGCCATCTCCGTCTGGCTCGGGATGGTCGTGGCGATCTCGTTCATCGAAGCTCCGTTGAAGTTCCGTGCCCCGGGGGTGACACTGCAGGTCGGTCTCGGTATCGGCCGCCTGGTGTTCCGCGCTCTCAACAGCTGCGAGCTGCTGCTGGCGGCCGCTGTCGTCGTCGCATTCGTGGTGACGCCCCCGACAACCGGCGTCGTCGTCGCGGCGGCCGCGGCCGGGTTGGCTCTGCTCGCGCAGATCCTGGTAGTGCGTCCGGCGCTGAGCAGGCGTACCGACGCGGTGCTCGCCGGGAGCGAGGACCCGCGGTCGCACGCTCACCTGTGGTACGTCGCGCTGGAAGTCGTCAAGGTCCTGACACTGATCGTCGCGGGGGTACTGCTGGTCGTGCAGTGACGTCCACCGCGATGAAGGTCACCCTGCCCTTACCTTCTCGGGTAGGCTCCTCGGTCAAATGACCGACATCGACGAGGCCCTCAAACCTGTCCTCCCGCGCGAGCTCACCTCGATCTCCGATGACGTCCGGGCCGTGCCGGGACCGCCGGCCCCGACGGTCGCACCACCGTACGGTCTGCGGATCGCCGACCCGGTCGCCGACGCGGAGATGGTGTCGGAGTGGATGAACATGCCGCACCTGGTCCAGGCCTGGGAGTATCCGTGGCCGCCGCAGCGGTGGCAGCGCTACATGCAGGCCCAGCTCGACGGCGAATACTCGAGGCCGTTCATCGGCAGATTCCGCGGCCGTGACGTCGCCTACATCGAGATCTACCGGGCAGCAAAGGATTCCATCGCGCCCCGGTACGCAGCCGATCCATACGATCTCGGCATTCATGCGGCGGTCGCCGATCTCGCACTGCTGAACCGGGGCCTGGTGCCGTTGCTGTTACCCAAGGTGATGGCGAGTCTGTTCGACATCGAACCCCGTTGCCGGCGCGTGATGTTCGACCCGGATCACCGCAACACCGGCGCCCGTCGGGTGTGCGAGTTCGCCAAGTGCGTGTTCCTCGGCGAGCACGACATGTCCAACCGGCGGATGGCGCTCTACGCGCTTCCCCGCACCGCGGACGACATTCCGACCGTGAGCTAACCGCCCTCCGGCTTTCCCGCGCTACTCGGGGGATGGTTGCCGATCATCTGCTCGTAGCCGTCGAAGTCGGGTTTCATCGCCGCGGCCACCAACTCCCACAGCACCTCGTCGGTGCCGCCGCCGACCCGGGCCAGCTTCATGTCGCGCCACCACCGGCCCAGCGGGGTCTCGTCGACGAGATAGCCGGAACCGCCGAAGATGTGCATGCACTCCGACAGCACCTCCTCGCCCAAGCGTGCCGCGGTGACCTTGACTGCCGCCGCCGCTCTGAGGTCCAGACGACCTTGTGCGGCAATGCCGTTGAGACCGTGCCGCAGCAGATCGACGCGTGCCTGAAGGTCGGCCATCCGCAGCCGCAGAGCCTGATGCTCGAACAGCGTCGCGCCGAACTGGCGGCGCCGGACCATGCGGGCGTGGGTCACGCCGAGCACCCGCTGACACGACGAGGCCACCTGACCGGCGATCGACATCCGTTCGTGGGCCAGACCCCAGGAGATCGCCGCCAACCCGGTACCGGCCCTGGCCACCAGATGGTCTGCCGGCACCCAGGTGTCGATGTGCACGGCCGCGGTGTCCAACGGCCCGGCGCCCACCTTGGGTACGGAGTCTGCACCTCGACCTTCGTGGTGGGCACCGCGATCACCAGGACGTTGCCGTGCCTGCTGCCGGGGTCGTTGTCGATGCCCCGGGCGACCACCACGATGTGATCGGCGACCGGGGCCAGCGAGACGAACTTCTTGACGCCGCGGACCTCGAAACCTTCTCCGGCGGAGCGTACTTCGGTCTCGACGATCTGCAGGTCCGAGCCGCCCGACTCCTCCGAGGCGCCGATGCACAGCACCGCTTCACCGTCGATGGCCTGCTCGCAGATCATCTTGAGGTGATCGGATTTGCCGAATCGCCGTAGCAGGGCGATCGCCGAGTCGTGAAGGCTGACGCCGACCCCGATCCCGGCCGAACCCAGCCTGCCGAGGCTGAACGCGAGTTCGTTCAGTTTGGCGACGTCGGGGTGTTGGCCGCCGGCCGGACCCCACTTGCTGCGAAACACCCCGCGAGCGCCCAGGTGCTCGATCAGCTTGCGGGGAAACCGTTCCGACGCTTCGGCATCGGCGGTCCAGCCGACGATCGTGTCGTCGAACACCTCGTCGAGAAGCCGGCGGTAACCTTCCATGTCGGAACCGAGCGAGGTGGTCATGCGCGCACGGCCTCCAGGTTTCGTTTCACTTCGAGTCGGCGCAGCTTGCCCGACGACGTGCGCGGTAGCGAACCGGGTGCGAGGAAGACCACGTCGGCAGGTACCACACCGCAGTGCGATGCCACCCGCTGGACCAATTCGCTTCGGGCGCCAGCCTCGTCGGATCCCCGGAACTCCGCGGCGATGACGAGACCCTGGCGAGCCGAGCCGCCGTCGGCGCTCACCGCGACGACGGCGCCCTCGCGCACACCGCGCACCTGCGCGGCGACGCGCTCGACCTCGCTGGGGAACAGGTTGCGTCCTGCCACGGTGATGAGTTCCTTGATCCGGCCGCATACCACCAGACCGGCGTCGCGCAGGTAGCCCAGATCGCCGGTGCGGAACCACTCGCCGGGCGCCGTCGGGGGCTGTCCCACGTACCCCGACATCATCGACGTGCCCCGGATCTCGACCTCTCCGATCTCAGGGCCGCCGGACCGTTCGGCATGGTCGGTCGGCACGATCCGCAACTCCATGCCGGGGATGGGAGCGCCGAGCACGGCGTGTCGCGTCGCGGAATCTGTTGCCGGATCGACGATCTCATCGACAACCAGGCCGGTTCCCGGGAGCGGGGAGGTGACGGCACACGTCGACTCGGCCAGTCCGTACGACGGCGCGGCGCAATGCGGATCGAGCCCGAAACGCGTCATCTCGGTCAGGAACACCTCGAAGCCGGTGCAGTCGACCGGCTCGCCGCCATTGATGGCGAAGCGAAGCCTGCCCAAGTCCACGTCGCGTACCCGCCGGGCATATTTGCCGAGCACCGAGTACGCGAAATTGGGTGCGGCGGTGATGCTTGCGCGGCTCTCCGACAGCCAGGTGAGCCACCGGAACGGTGACGCGGCGAAGGCTGCCGTCGGCGCCAGCCACAACTCGCTGGCGGCCAGTGCGCTGCTCAGCAGGAACGACAACCCCATGTCGTGGTACAGCGGCAGCCACGAACACCCGACGTCGACGGTGGCGTCCACCGAGGCGTGCCGGGTCAACCCGATGACGTTGTTCACCACCGCTTCGGGTGAGAGGATGGCGGTGCGCGGCGTTCCGGTCGATCCGGCAGTGCCCTGCAGGATCGCCGGGGTGCCCGACTCGGCGATCTGGGGTTCGAACGTCGAGGATCGCCGGGAGTGACCGACGGTCGCCACGTCGTGAATCGCGACACCGGAATCGTTGTCCTGCAACAACGTCAGCTGATTGTCGAGGCTGAAGACCTGGCCGACCCCGATGCCGGCGAACCGCTCGGTGGTGGCGCAGGCCCATTCGTGACCGGCCGCGCCGCGAATGGGCCCGGGCAGGATGGACAACGCGCGCCCCGCCAGCCACGCACCCTGGATCGCCGCGACGAACTCGACCGTGGGTTCGCCCACCAGGCCGACGGCGCCGGGAGGCCCCGCGACGACGTGTTCGGCGATGTTCTCGGCGCGGGCGTGTACCTCTTGCCACGGATGTCGGGTCCAGGTTCCGCTGGTGCGGTCGAGCAGCACGAGGTCCGTCGTCGACGTCGTCATCGCCGTCGACAACGCGGTCGCGAGCGCACTCACCGGCCTGCCGGTACCTTCGCCAGGATCGCATCCTCGAGGTCGCCGACCGTGTCGCAGGTGAGCAGATCCTCTTCGGACAGTGCCACGCCGATCTTGTCCTCGATGGCCACCATGCCGACCGCGAAAGCCACCGAATCAAGGCCCACGTCGTCGATGAGGCGCGACTCGCGCGTCACGCGACTGATGTCGACATTGAGGTCGTCGCGCAGGATCTCCTCGAGGGCCGCGCCGACGGCGTCCGGGGTTGGCGTCTCCATGCGGTGGGACGTTACACCGACAAGTAAAGGTAGGCTACGCTTACCCCGCCTGGGTGTCAGTAGTCATAGCTGGCCAACTCGACGCGACGTCGTGCGCTGTCCGCGTCGATCGACATCGACGCGGGCACCATCTCACTGGTCACCAGGCCGTGCTGCCGGGTCACCTCATCGACGATGTCGAAGCTGCGCGCGATGCGGTCGGGGGTGTCCACCACGATCGTGGTGACTGGAATCCCCCGGCTGAGCTGGAAGAGCCGGTCACCGTGCGGGGGCTGACCGCCGTGGAACCCCCACATACCGCGTAACGCCGTTGCCCCGCTGGCGCAGTGCGCTTTCCGTAATCGCCGGATCAGCGCGCGGTGGATGGGTATCCCGTCGTAGAGGGAGTCCTCCGAGGTGTAGACCATCAGCTTCTGGTGCAGGGGCCGGCCGTCAAAGTCCTTGCCGGGCAAAGTATCCGGCCGGGAGAGCAGGACGCCGTCGCGCTTGCAGACCCGCACCCTTTCGATCGTCATGAGCGGCTGGCGAAGCAGACCGTAGAGCTCGGGGACGACCCGCCCGACGTGCTCGGCCCCGCCGACGGCGATGACCATCATCGGCACGTCGACGTTGCGGCCGAAGAACCGGGCGCGGTGGCGAAGTCCGTGCGCCGTGCCATCGACGCCCAGGAACGCCGACGCTCCGTCGAGTCCGCGTCGGAAGAGCAGATCGCAGACGGCGCGGTAGGCAGGGACTCGGCGCACGCGTTCCTGCCGACCCACGTACACGGTCAGCTTCACCGCACCGTGCATCGCCGGTGGCATCGCGAAAGCGTCGGTGTCCTGTTCGCCGCCGATCAGCCGCGCCCGCTCCACCGTCACCAGGCCACGGGGCGTGAGATCGACCACCGCGTCCACCAACCCCGCGACCTTGGTGGCCGTGTCGACTGCCGCGACGGCCACCGGCGGATCCTCGGAAAGGCTGAGCGAGCTGTCGGTGCGCAGTTGGTGCCGCGGTCCGAAGCCGGCCGCGCCCCGCAGCATGATGCTGGTGGCCAAGCGTTCGCGACCGTAGAGCGCGAGCAGCTGCTCGGCGAGGAACTGCCCGTCGGTGCGCTGTCGCTCACCGAAGTACGCGGTCAGCTTCAGGCAGTCCTGGTTCACAGCCGCATCCCCAGCCACATCCCGGCCGCCGCGGCCGCCAAGCCGAGTGCGACGCTGACCAGGATGTTGGCCGCGGCGTACCCGGCCTGGCGTTCCTCGCCGAGGCGTTGGGTCTCGAACATCCACGTCGAAAACGTCGTGTAGGAACCGATCAGGGCCGTGCCCGCGAGCAGGGCCACGTCGTGCGGGAGTGCCAAACCGGTCAGGAAGCCGAGGACGAGGGCGCCGCTGAGGTTGACCACCAGGGTGCCGAACGGAAACGAGCCCGCGGTGCGGCGTGCCACCGTCCGGTCGACCAGAAAGCGCGCCACCGCGCCGACCCCGCCGAGAACCAGGACGCCGCCCCAGACCAGAATGTCCGTCATCGCCGCACCCCCACCCGGACACGCCGGACCAGCATCGTGGCGACGTAGACGGCGATCAGGCCCCCGACGATGCTGCCAATCGTGTAGCCGGCCGCCAGGCCGTAATGCCCGTGCTCGATCATCGAAATGGTCTCGACCTGCATCGTCGAGAAGGTCGTCAGCCCGCCGCACAACCCGGTGCCGAGCAGCGGTCGCCGGTAGCTGGACAGCGGCAGCCGCTCCAACAGGCGGGTGGTGAAGTAGCCGAGCAGGAAAGCGCCCACGATGTTCACGACGAACGTCGGCCACGGCCAGCGTCCGGGATCCGGGGCGGCCAACGTCTCGAAGGCCGCGCGGGAGAGCGCACCGAGCGCGCCGCCGACGAACACCGCGGTGAGTTCCCGCCGGTCGTAGGCCATGACGGAGAGTATGCACACCCGGGTGGGTTCTTTGCGCGAGGGAGACGTAGCAGAATCGACACCATGGCGAATCCCCGTGCCGGTCAACCGGCACAACCCGAGGACCTGATCGACGTGGCCAAGGTGGTGACGGCCTACTACACCGTTGCTCCCGATCCGGACGACCTCGACCAGCAGGTGGCGTTCGGCACGTCGGGTCATCGCGGATCGAGCCTGGACGCGGCCTTCAACGAGGCGCACATCCTGGCCACCACGCAGGCCATCGTCGAGTACCGGGCCGCGCAGGGCACCACGGGCCCGCTGTTCATCGGCCGCGACACCCATGCGCTGTCGGAGCCGGCCTGGGTGTCGGCGCTGGAGGTGCTGGCCGCCAACGATGTTGTCGCGATGATCGATTCGGCGGATCGCTACACACCGACGCCGGCGGTGAGCCACGCGATCCTGTCGTTCAACCGGGGCCGCGACACCGCGCTCGCCGACGGCATCGTCGTCACGCCGTCGCACAATCCGCCCCGCGACGGCGGGTTCAAGTACAACCCGCCCAACGGCGGCCCTGCGGACACCGACGCCACCGGCGTCATCGCCAAGCGGGCCAACGAAATCCTGCGCGACGGCCTCAAGGGGGTCCATCGGGTGCCGCTGGCCAGAGCGCTGGGAACCGCGCAGCGCCACGACTACCTCGACGCCTACGTCGCCGATCTGCCCAACGTCGTCGATGTGCACGCGATCAGCGCCCAGGGAATCCGGATCGGTGCCGACCCCCTGGGCGGGGCCAGCGTCGACTACTGGGGCGCCATCGCAGAACGCCACAACCTCGACCTGACGGTCGTCAACCCGCTTGTCGACGCGACGTGGCGGTTCATGACGCTCGACACCGACGGCAAGATCCGGATGGACTGCAGCTCACCCAACGCCATGGCTGCTCTTGTTCAAAAAGTCATCGGCGACGCTGACTCCTATCAGATCGCGACCGGCAACGACGCCGACTCCGACCGGCACGGCATCGTCACCCCGGACGGCGGTCTGCTCAACCCGAACCACTACCTCGCGGTGGCCATCGACTACCTGCTCGCGCACCGGCCGCAGTGGGCCGCCGGGACCGCGGTCGGCAAGACGGCGGTGAGCTCCTCGATCATCGACCGGGTGGTGGCCGGGCTGGGACGCAAACTCGTCGAGGTCCCCGTCGGGTTCAAGTGGTTCGTCGACGGACTGATCGGCGGCACCATCGGTTTCGGCGGCGAGGAGAGCGCCGGTGCGTCCTTCCTGCGCCGGGACGGCTCGGTGTGGACGACCGACAAGGACGGCATCATCCTGGCGCTGCTGGCCTCGGAGATCCTCGCGGTGACCGGTTCGACGCCGTCGCAGCGTTACGCGGAGCTGGCCGAACAATACGGCGCCCCGACCTACGCGCGGATCGATGCGCCCGCCGACCGTGAGCAGAAGGCGCGGTTGGCCAAACTGTCGCCCGAGCAGGTCACCGCCACCGAACTGGCCGGCGAGGCGATCACCGCCAAGCTGACCACCGCGCCCGGCAACGGCGCCGCGTTGGGCGGCCTGAAGGTGACGACGGAGAACGCGTGGTTCGCCGCGCGCCCGTCGGGAACCGAGGACGTGTACAAGATCTACGCCGAATCATTCCGCGGCCCTGAGCATCTCGCCGAGGTCCAGGACGCCGCGCGCGAAGTAGTCAACAAGGTCATCGCTTGAGTTCGCGCGCGGAGGGCGAGTGTCCGGCTGCGCAGGGGGAGGCGAAACAGCGGTTACCGCGTGAGGTCTGGGTACTGGTGGCGGCCAATGTGGTGGTGGCGCTCGGCTATGGCGTGGTGGCCCCGGTGCTGCCGCAATACGCACGCAACTTCGGGGTGAGCATCAGCGCCGCGACGTTCGTCATCACCGCGTTCGCTGTCATGCGTCTGGTCGGGGCCCCACCTGCGGGGCTGTTGGTCCAGAAACTGGGGGAGCGGCGGGTCTATATCAGCGGCCTGTTGATTGTCGCGGTGTCGACCGCGGTGTGTGCCTTCGCCGAAACATATTGGCAACTCTTGCTGTTCCGCTCGCTGGGCGGGGTCGGTTCAGCGATGTTCACGGTGTCCTCGCTGGGGCTGATGATCCGGATCTCGCCTCCCGGTGCGCGTGGCCGCGTCGCCGGACTGTTCTCGTCAGGGTTCATGATCGGCTCGGTGGGCGGGCCCATTCTGGGAAGCCTGACCGTGGGCTTCGGGCTGGCTGCGCCGTTCTTGATCTACGGGGCCGCCCTGATGGTCGCCGCGACTGTCGTGTTCGCCAGTCTGCGCAAGTCTGCGGTGGTCGGCCCGTCGGAGGAGGCCCTGGAGCCGCCGATGCCGTTCCGAACGGTGTTCCGGCACCGGGCCTACCGGGCAGCGCTGTTCTCCAACTTCGCGACGGGATGGGCGTCGTTCGGGTTGCGCATCGCCCTGGTGCCTCTGTTCATCGTGGAGGTGCTGGGCCGTGGTCCTGGCGCGGCGGGTCTGGCGTTGACCGCGTTCGCGGTGGGCAACATTTCGGTCGTCATCCCCAGTGGATACCTGTCGGACCGAATCGGACGCCGCAAGCTGATGATCGTCGGGCTCACGTTGGCGGCGGTGTCGACGTCTCTGGTGGGCTTCACCACGTCGCTGCCGGTGTTCCTGGCGGCCGCCTATGTCGCCGGGGCGGCCACCGGCATCTTCATCTCGCCGCAGCAGGCGGCGGTCGCCGACATCGTGGGCAACAAGTCCCGCGGCGGAACCGCGGTCGCGACGTTCCAGATGATGGCGGACTTCGGCTCGATCGGCGGATCACTGCTGGTGGGTTTGATCGCGCAGTACACGTCCTACGGATGGGCCTTCTTGGTCAGCGGAGTCATTCTGGGCGTCGCGGCGGTCGGGTGGATCTTTGCCCCGGAGACCAGGCCGCGCACGTTCGCCGAGCACACGCAGAGCAGGCCGTTGGGTCCGGAAGCCGGCGGCGAAGTGCCGTGACCTGCGATTTTGAACGGCAACCGCTGGTGGTGTAGCTTCGATGAGCACGAGTTAACGGGGCTATGGCGCAGTTGGTAGCGCACCACACTGGCAGTGTGGGGGTCAGGGGTTCGAATCCCCTTAGCTCCACCCACAGAAACCTGCTCCGACTATTGGCCGGGGCTGGCTTCTTCGTTTGCGGGCGAGGGTCCGCGCGCAGCCGAATGTCCCAACTCTGTCCTATCGCCGACGAGAACACCGCTGACGCGGCGGTGAGCGGTTGGTCGGTCACCCGCCCGTAGACCGCCGTCGTCATCCGCTCGGTGTGGCCGTGCCACGCGGCGACGACATCGGCGGGGATACCGGCCTCGCGCATCCGAGTGATGTTGGAGTGGCGCAGCTTCCGAGCGTGACCGCCTTCAGCCCCGCCGACTTGCGCTGGGCGGCGAACTCGCGGCTGTATTCGCGCACGGGCAGCGCGGTGCCGTCAGCACGCGCGAGCAACAGGTCCGCATCGGCCAGCGGTCGGCCTACGGCGAGCCGCTCACGCAGCTGGACCGTGCGCATCGCCTTGATCATCGACAGTTCGCGGGGCGGCAGCGGGAGATCGCGGGCAGTGCGGTCGGTCTTGGTCGGCACGATCATGTCGCGCCCGTTGACGTCGACCCGTCGGCCTCGGCGACGCCGACGACGAACGCCTGGCCACGGCCAACCGCAACCGGACGCCGCTGGTGCTGTGACCGCGCCCCGTGTCCGCTCTAGCCTATCCGACCCCATCGAGAGGAATCGACCATGAGTGACCCGACGCAGAACAAGCCGGACGCCGACGAGCGGCAGCGGGCACTGAGCGCAGTCGAGCTTCGGGTGCAGGGCAACACCTACGCCCAGATCGCCGCCGCCCTGGACTATGCCGACGAAAGCGGTGCCTGACATGCGGTGTCACGCTTGCTGGCCCGCCGAGAGGTCGAGTCGGTTGATGAGTTCCGCGCGGTGCACTCCGCGCGACTTGAGGGGGTGCTGTCCGCGTTCTGGGCCGCCGCACGGGACGGCGACGCCAACGCCGCCCGGATCGTGCTGCGCACCCTCGACAGCCTGGCCAAGCTCTACGGCCTCGACGCACCCACCCGTGTCGTCGCAGTCGGCCCGGCGCTCAGTGCGCAGGACTTCGCCATCGAGGCTGCGGGCCTGATCGAGCGGATCGTGGCGCTCGACGGCACCGACGGCCTCTTGAAGTCGCTGCCTCACGCCGCTCGTGCGGCGGTGGACGGCGCTGGCGGACGAACGGCGAGGACAGCAAATTTCTGGCTCACTTGAAGCCCCCACGCTAGCGGGGTGATTTACGGCAACCAATGCCATTGACCGATTCGCGGTTCACTAATCGCCGATCCCAACACTTATCCACCACCTGGGCGCGCCAAGGCGCAGCGTCTGCCCTGACAAGGGGATCACCGCGACCGACATTGCGAAGATCTTGGGCCTCTCTCGCGCCACTGTCTACCGCTACTTGGCGCCGGCCGTCTAGCACACTGGTTGACAGGCCCGCTGGGAGGACCGGATAGTGCAACCGCTCGGCCGAGGATGTGGCGGCGATGGCGATTAGCGTGGGCGCAGTCCGCTGAATACGACGTCATGGATGGTGCGCGTCAGCAGATCCTCGACGAGTGGTTCGCCGGTGACGAGGTAAGTCAGAGCAGTGATGGTGACGGCGCCGAAAAGGGCTGTGGCTGCGGCCCTGGCGTCGGTTACCGCGGCCAACGAATAGTCGGCAGCACCGGCGAGCAGCAGCATTTCCACGGGTTCCAGATAGGCGGTGCCGATTTTGTCTGCGATGACCGGCATCCGTGCCGCCCGGCCAAGCTCGCCGATCAACGCGCGACAGGAGGCAGGTCGCTGAGCCATCACACGCAGCTGGGCCGCGATGACACGGTGCAGCCCGTCAGCACCGCTACCGCCGCCCTCCACGGCAGTGGTGACCTCGCTGGCGATCTCGTGCAGGAGGTCTTCGAGGAGGAACGCCAGGATGTCCTCCTTGCCGGCGAAGTAGTAGTACAGCGTCGCCTTGGGGACACCCGTCATCGCGGCGACGTCTTCGATTCTGGTGTCGTTGAGACCGCGCTCGGCGAACAGCGCCGCGGCCGCTGGCAGGCGGTCGGCGATTTGCCGCGGAACCTTACGCATTGACACTCCTGTCAATTAGACTAGCAGTCTAAACTATTGTTCTACATGGCAGCGGGAGCGAAAATGACGACTGCGCAGCTTCACTACGACCCGTTCGATGCCAACATCCAGGACGACCCCTACCCCGTCTATCAGCAATTGCGCGACGATGCGCCGGTGTTCCGGGCCGAGACTGCGAATACCTGGGTGCTCAGCCGCCACGAGGACGTTATTGCTGCCCTGCTCGATCACGACACATATTCGTCGGTCAACGGTGTGTTTCCGACGCCGCCGGACGCGCCGTTCCTGGAGTCCTTCCTGCCGATGATGATCACGATGGACCCGCCGCGGCACGATCAGCTGCGGGGCTTGGTAAGCAAGGCATTCACCCCTCGGCGGATAGTGGCATTGGAAACCGGCATCGATCAGTTGGCGGCGTCGTTGGTAGAGCGGCTCACCAGCAGCGGTAGCGAAGGTCGTTCGGACTTCGTTGCCGACTTGGCCGGAATACTGCCGGCCGTGGTGATCGCCGACCTGTTGGGGATACCGCGGGAGGATCGTCAGCAGTTTCGGCAGTGGTCGAGCACGCTGATTCAGTCCAATCCCGCTCGCGGCGAGGTGGCCGAAGGGTTGGCGGCCGCGGCCGCGGTGTATGCGTATTTCGCGGATTTCCTTGCCGATCGGCGCAAGGCGCCGCGCGATGATTTGATGTCGGCGTTGGTGGCTGCCGAGATCGACGGTCAGCGCCTCAGCGACGACGAGTTGCTTGGGTTCTGCTTGCTACTGCTGATAGCTGGTCATGAGACGACGACCAACCTGCTGGCCAACGCCGCGGTGGTGTTGGCCGGGCACCCCCGGAGCCGTCACCGGTTGGCCGCCGACCCGACGCTGATCGGGCAAACGGTCGAGGAGCTGTTGCGTTATGACTCACCGGTGCAGGGACTTTCGCGGGTGTTGACCACAGATGTGACACTGCACGGGGCCACGATGTCGCAGGGCGATTCGGTGCTGTTGCTGTTCGGGTCAGCCAATCGCGACGAGCGGGTATTCGCCCGCCCGGACGTATTCGACATCGACCGCAAGCCCGAACACCAGGTGGCCTTCGGCCGGGGTATCCACTTCTGTCTGGGAGCTGCGCTCGCCCGTTTAGAGGCTCGAATTGCGTTGGGCGCATTGTTGTCACGATTGCCGGACTGGGCAGTCGATGTCGACTCAGCCGTGCGTCTTCGTTCGGGGCCGATTCGCGGATACCTGTCGCTGCCCATCATGTGGCCGGCGAGCTAGCCACTTTGCGACTCGGCGCCTTCTTGGGCCGTGTCGTTGCAGGCTTTGACCCCGTAGCAGGGTCACTGCCCCTCGTGCGGTGGGCGGCGAGGAAGTCGTCAACGATCTGTGTGCAGTCGTCGTGAGTCATGTTGCGCAGCCCGGTCATTCGGGCGAACGCCAGCGGCCCGACAAGCTGGCAAAGCACCAGTTCCACGTCGAAGTCGTCGAGTTCGGCTCGAGCCTGCGCACTCTGCAGTAGCGCATCGAACGGTTGTCGGTACTGGTCGATGACACGGGTGCGCAGCGCGCCGGATGCGTGCCGATCATCGGTGTCGCTGTTCGTTCCCGTGGGTCCCAGCGCGAGCCAGGCCAGCGTGGTGACGTGTAGTGGCGCGTCGTCAAAGAGCGTGGCCTGGCGGCTGAGCAACTCGATAAGCTGCTTACGCAACGAGCCACTGGTCGGCGGCGGGGCAGTGACCTGCGGCAGTAGCCGCTCGAATGTGGCAGCCAGCAGATGCGATGAGCTTTTGAAATGGCGATACAGCGTGGTACGGGCCACCTTGGATGCTTTGGTGACCGCATCGATGGTGACAGCTTCGACCCCTCCTGTGCTGAGAAGTGTTGCGGCAGCATCCAATAGCCGGTTGCGAGACCGGATCCTTCTCGGGTCGATGTCGTCATCGGGGGGTAGCGCTGATTGGCTGCTGTCGCTCACAGGTTCACCTCGGCGATTGAATTTCGGGCGATGTCGTGCACGACAGTCTAGCAGTTGTGGTACTAAGAGTATCGCAGCGAAACCAATAGTATTGGGAGCGGTCTAGTGTCAGAAAGCGCGGCGCCGCCGGAACGGCTGCCTTCTCACACCCCGACGTGCATGGGGTGCGGCCCGGACAATCCGCACGGGCTGGGGTTGGAGGTGTATCGCAGCGTCGACTCGGTGTATGCGGATGTGACGTTTGATGAGCGCCACATCGGGGCGCCGGGCTTGGCCCATGGTGGGGCGGTGGCCGCGGCGTGCGATGACGTGCTGGGGTTCACGCTGTGGATCGCCGGCACACCGGCGGTGACGCGCGCTCTGACGGTGCAGTATCTGCAGCCGGTGCCACTGCACCAGCCCCACCGCATCACCGCGCATATCACGGCCCGTGAGGGGCGGGCGCTGCATGTCGCGGCGGCAGGGGTCGAGGAAGGCGTCACTCGGTTCACCGCGAATGCGGTGTTCGTCGTGGTCGACACCGCGCATTTTGCCGCTCACGGCGATATCAGTGGATTCGGTGAGCGTCTCGAGCAATTCTCTCGCCGCGGCGGCGGCCTCGACGGCGGCCAAGCATCATGACTGTCGCCAGTGCGCGGGTTGGCGCCAAACCTGAACATGCTTGCGGGGGTTCGACTACCGGCCAGGCCCACACAGCTAGCGGGCTGCGTTCACGCGCCTCAGCACGTCGCCGCGAAGCGATTATGGATGCCGCGCTCACTGTTGCTGCCACCGGCGGCTACGACGCGGTCCACATGCGGACAGTTGCCGAGCGGGTCGGTATCGCTGTGGGCACGCTCTACCGATACTTTCCAGCCAAAACCCACCTGCTGGTGGCGGCGCTGATCCGAGAGTTTCAGCGCCTCGATGCATCCGGTGACTGGGCCACCGGCGCCTCCACGCCGCAGCAGCGACTGGACCGGCTCACCGAGCACCTGCACGATCGCTGGCAGCGTGACCCGCTGTTGACGGATTCCATGACACGGGCCTTCGTCATGGCGGACACCCGCGCAGCCGCGGAACTCGACCGCGCCGCCGCGGCGATCGAAACCCTGCTGGCCCGCACTGTAGCGTAGCGATACCGATAGTATCGTTGACTAGTGGAGGTTCGGTGACCGACGGCATGACCGATTCCCCGGACCCGGCCTCGCAAACTCAGCGCCTCCGTAACGACTCTTGTGACCCGGCGGACAATCGCGAGTACAGCGCCCGGCTGGCAGCGCTAGCTCGGTTCACCCTCCGGCACAAAGCCCTGGTCATCGGGGCCTGGCTGGGCACAGCCGTGGTGTTGGCGTTGCTGTTTCCGCAATTGGAAACCGTGGTGCGACAGCAGTCGGTGGATCTCATTCCCCGCGATGCGCCGTCACTGCAGACGGTGGAGCGCATGAGCACCGCGTTTGGTGAAGAAGGGTCGAAAACGCTGCTGTTCGTGGCCATGGAAGACCCCAACGGTCTGACTCCGGCGGCGCGGCATCGCTACGACGAACTCGTCGCCCGGTTGCAGGCCGAAAGTGACCACGTTCTACTGGTCCAAGACCTGCTGGCCGATCCGGTCACCGAAGCGCAGGCCCTCAGTCCCGACCGCAACGCCTGGTACCTGCCGGTCGGGGTGACCGGCACTCTGGGAGACCCCACAGCCGCCGAGTCGGTGAAGGCGGTTCGCAGCATCGCCGCAGAAGTATTCGCCGGGTCCACGGTCACCGCGCAGGTGACCGGACCGCCAGCGACGTTCAGCGATATGATCGCCTCCGCCGAGCACGATCTGTTGCTGATCTCGATCGCTACCGTCGGCATCATCGCCCTGATCCTGCTGATCGTCTACCGGTCGGTGTTCACCGCACTGCTTCCGCTGCTGGTGATCGGGCTGAGCCTGGCCGTCGGACGCGGGGTGCTCTCCGTGCTAGGGGAGATGGGCATGCCCGTCTCCCAATTCACCGTCGCATTCATGACCGCGATCCTGCTCGGCGCTGGCACCGACTACACCGTCTTCTTAATCAGCCGCTACCACGAACAGCGTCGCGCGCAGGTACCCGCCGAACAGGCCATCATCCACGCCACCGCCAGCATCGGACGCGTCATCCTCGCCTCCGCCGCCACCGTTGCTTTCGCCTTCCTGGCCATGGTCTTTGCCCGACTGAGCGTCTTCGCCGCCCTCGGCCCGGCGTGCGCCATCGCAGTCCTCTTCGGCTTCCTGGCCACCGTCACCCTGCTCCCGCCAGTACTGGCGATCGCCGCCAAACGCGGCATCGGGGAACCCAAATCCGATCGCACTCGGCGTTACTGGAACAGCGTCGCCGTTGCCGTGGTTCGTCGCCCCGTGCCGCTGCTGATCGTCAGCCTCGTCATCCTGCTCGCACTGTCCGCGGTCGCTGCAACCATCAAAATCAGCTACGACGACCGCAAAGGACAACCAGCCACCACCGCAAGCAACCAGGGCTACCAGCTGCTGGACCGACACTTCCGCAAAGACGTCGTCATCACCCAATTCCTCGTCGTCGAAAACGCCACCGACATGCGCACCGGCAAAGGGCTCGCCGACCTCGACGAAATGGCCTCCCGCGTCTCCCAAGTGAGCGGTGTCACCAAGGTTTCCGGAGTCACCCGCCCAACCGGGGAGCGCCTCGACCAAGCGGAACTGGCCTGGCAGAACGGCCAGATCGGAGACAAAATGGCCGGCGCAGTCGCAGAGGGCAACGCCCGCAAAGGCGACCTCGCCAAACTCACCGACGGCGCCGATCAACTCGCCGGCCGGCTGGCCCAACTCGACACCACCGTGCGCACCGCCTTGACCCCCCTCGCCGGAATTCTCACCCAAGCCCAATCCGCCGGCACCCAGGTCAACCAGTTCCGTCCACTATTGCAACAACTTTCGGCCACCGCCCCTGCTGCCGATCAAGCCGTCCAAGCCGGCCCCGGCCTGCGACCCCTGGCCGAGCAAGCAGCGAACGCGATCACCATGATCGACCCGCTCGTCGGCGCCCTCAACACCTCGCCATGGTGCGCGACCACACCACAATGCGCCCAGATCCGCGACCAAGTACAGATCCTGACCACCCTGCGTAACGGCGGATTCTTCGACCAGATCGCCACCCTCGGCGACCGCTACAACCCCGCCACCAACGCCACCATCACCGGCACCCTCATTAACGTCCAAAACGCGGTCGCCACCCTGGACAAGGCGTTCGGCGCCCTCGGCAACCCCGACGACCTAGCCGCAAACCTCGGCCGCCTCCAAGACGGAATCGGCCAACTCGCCTCCGGCGCCCAAGCCCTCGCCACCGGTGTGCGCACCCTGGCCGACAGCAACATCGAAATGCTCTCCGGCATGAGCCAAATCGCCACCCAACTGCAAAACTCCGCACGCGCCGCCACCGACTCCGACTCATCGAGCGGGTTCTACCTGCCCACCAACACCTTCGAGAACAGGCAGTTCACCGACGTCGCCAAACAATTCCTCTCACCCGACGGCAAGACCGCGCGCTTCATGATCGAAACCAGCTACGACCCCTACAGCGTCGAAGCCATGGACCTCGCCAACCAAATCACCCACACCGCCAACACCGCACGACCCAACACCTCACTGGCTCAAGCCACTGTCTCCGTGGCCGGCTTCCCCGCCGTCAACTCCGACATCCAACGACTCCTCTGGGCAGACTTCGCACAACTGGCCATCGCCACCACCCTCATCGTCGGACTCATCCTGGTCCTGCTGCTGCGCGCACTCCTGGCACCGATCTACCTGCTAGGCACAGTCCTCCTCAACTACCTGGCCTCCCTCGGCATTGGCGTCCTGGTCTTCCAATGGGGATTCGGCCAGGAAATCGCCTGGCCTGTACCACTATTGGCGTTCATCATCCTCGTCGCCGTTGGCGCCGACTACAACATGCTGCTCGTCTCACGCCTGCGCGAAGAATCCGGTCGCAACATCCGTGTCGGCGTCCTGCGCACCGTCGCAAGCACCGGCGCCGTCATCACCTCAGCGGGTCTGATCTTCGCCGCCAGCATGTTCGGCCTCATGGTCGGCTCCGTCGCCATCATGATCCAAGCCGGCCTCATCATCGGCGCCGGACTACTACTCGACACCTTCCTCGTACGCACACTCACCGTCCCCGCCATCGCCACACTCCTACGCGAAGCCAGCTGGTGGCCCCAGCGACCCACACGACAACAACCAGTCCTCCCTTCGAATCCAGCGGAAGCACACCCATGACAAGGGTCTTTGCCACTCTCGCCTTACTGATCGGCGCCGCGATCACGACCGCTCCGACAGCCGACGCAGATCAGGACAGCTACCTGAAGCGGATCGAGCCAAAGATGGCGTTCCTGACCCGCACCCAGATACTGACCGAAGGTCAAAAAGTCTGCCAGCTCATTCGCAGCGGACACTCCTCATCCGATGCCATCCCCATGGTCGTCGAAGACCTGAACATGTCAGTGCCCTCAGCCGTCGACCTCATCATCGCGGCCATGGTCGAACTCGGCTGCTGAAATGGATCGTGGCGGCCAGCTTCAGCCCTGCAGAGAACTCACCGCTGGCTGCGGGCCGAGCGTGCGTAGGTCGAGCCCGACGACCAGAGGCCGTGTCGCGGGCGGGATCGGGAACAGCTGCGGATGCTCCTGGCGACGGCGCGCGCGTCGCGGACGAACTTCGAGTGCGGACCGTCCGAGGGGATCCCTAGAGGCGTCTGGGCGGCTGCGTTGGTCGGGGCCATGTTTCTGATTGTCGCGTGCGCCAGTGACACCTGCGGCGGACGAACACTCGTGGCGCTCCTAGTGTTCTAGTGGGTGCCTTTTCGCTGTTCAGCGGTTCTTTTGGTTGAGACTCAAGCGTTCTCGGCGTGTTATTGCGCAGATGAGG
>NZ_JACKSH010000059.1 GCF_025821625.1 Mycolicibacterium pyrenivorans | reverse complement strand
ACGTGCTGCCGGATCAGCCCGCGCAGTCGGGTCAGCTCGGTGCCGCTGACCAGCGTGCAGTCGTGCAGCTCGGCCAGTTTCCGTGCGGCCGCGGTGAAGTCGTTGTTGGTAACCACCATGGTGTGTGTGCAGTCCTGCATGGGCGCGCCGGCGACCACCTCCTGAACGGCGCCCGGGCCGACGGGCCGGGACACTCTTTTGCATTGAATGGCAAGGCGATTGGGCCGGGTGCCGACGATCAGGTCGACGCCCCAGTCCCCGGACAGCTCGGTCATGATGACCGGGACGCCGCAGGACCGGGCGATCCGGGCGACGTAGTCCTCGAATTCCGTGCCGGACATGTCGTGTACGGGGTTCTCGCGGCGGCCGGGAGTACGCATTCCGGTGACCACGTGCGG
>NZ_JACKSH010000058.1:347-733 GCF_025821625.1 Mycolicibacterium pyrenivorans | reverse complement strand
CTCAGCGTCCAGCGAAGAGCCCGACGAACCCAGGGCAACTTACATAAGGGGGTAGCGGCCGGTTCGGGCTGCTGTGTTGTAGGCGGCGTCGCGCTCGGCTCGGCCCATCTCGTCGACCTCGAAGCCGACGTAATGCTGATAGGGCTGCCCGCCGGTGAGTCGGGCGATCACCGGGTCGAGGACCGCGCCCTTGGCTCGNGCGCTGCATTTGCGGGCACCGCCGCGCTGCGGCAGGGTGCCGGCGGTGAGCATNTCCGTCGACAGCGCGTAGGCCCCCTCGACGAANAGTCGGTCCGGTTCGGTGGTGTCGCTGAAGGTGGTGATGCCCTCGCCGGCGGCGGTGGTGAGCAGCTGGTGGCGGCCGACCTGGACGAACCGGACCCGGT
>NZ_JACKSH010000058.1:0-269 GCF_025821625.1 Mycolicibacterium pyrenivorans | reverse complement strand
TAGGTCGAAGTCACGGCTGGACGGGTCGGTGAGCCAGCGCAATAGGACCGCCGTGCTGTCCAATCCGAGGCCATACGACAGCACATGCCGGGGGTGGCGGCGTGTGCTGGTGTCGTCGCTGAAGAGGCTGGCCTGNTCATGGTGTGCCTNGGTGCTCATCGTGGGNTCTCCCGCCCGTTCTTTTTGCCTTCTGGCACTGGAGATTTGGGCCGGTAGAGGGCCGTGGAGTGCAAAGGTCCGGGCGGGGCAGGTCCCGGGTGAGCGCAGCG
>NZ_JACKSH010000057.1 GCF_025821625.1 Mycolicibacterium pyrenivorans | reverse complement strand
CGTCGGCATCGAGATCATCAGGCACACCCCATGATCCCCTACACCCGCCACCGGCCCAGGCACCCCGCCCGGCGTGTTACTGACCCACGCTCCTAGGTGAATGGTGTAAAGACCAAATCCGCCTTCGACGCCCGAAGCCGGTGTCCGCTGCTGCACTCGAACGAAGCACTGCTATGAAAACTTCAATCGCTGCGGGCCCTCCACAGTTCGCGGAGCCGCGGTTTGATGACTTTCATACTCGAGTTACGCGGTAGCTCGTCGACAAAGTGCACATAGCGTGGAACCTTGAAATTGGCCATGCGTTCACGCGCCCAGCTGATCAGCGCTTGCTCCGTAAGATTCTTTCCGACGACAAATGCTGCCCCCACCTCACCCATGCGCTCATCGGGAACGCCGATCACCGCTACGTCGGACACCTCCGCATGCTGGCCCATGACGCGCTCGACCTCAGCGGGATAGACGTTGAAACCGCCGACGATGTACATATCCTTCTTTCGGTCGACGATCTTGAGAAAGCCTCGCGCATTCATGATCCCGATGTCGCCGGTATGCAACCATCCGTCCACGTCGATCACTTCGGATGTGGCTGCGGGATCTCCCCAGTAGCCTCGCATCACGTTGTAACCGCGTACTAACACCTCACCGGGTTCGCCCGCGGGTACCTCGGTCCCGACCTCGTCGACAAGCTTGATCTCGATGTCGCGCGCCGGACGGCCGACGGAGTCAGCGATGTCTTCCATGGCGTCGCCGGGCGCAGAATTCGTCGCCAACGAAGTCGCTTCGGTGAGACCGTAAGCCGATAGCACCACACTGACGCCGAGCTCGTCGCGCACCTGCGCGTATAGCGGCGGAGGGACGTTCGCGGCTCCACATGCGGCGACACGCATCCGGGAAAGATCGAATTCTTGACGGCGTGGATGTCGAATCAGATCAGCGAATAGCGTCGGCGGGCCGAGCAGTATTGACACCCGCTCATCCGACAGGATTCGCAATACTGAGTCGGCATCGAACATCGCTTTCGGAATCGCACAGACTCCGTTCAGCATGCACGCCATCCACCCACACTTGTATCCGAATGTGTGAAAGAACGGTGGGATCACAAGATACCGATCGCCGGGCCTGAATGTCAGAACGTCGGCTAGGTAGCCAAACGCCCGAAGCGATTGGCCGTGTGTCAGCATGACGCCCTTCGGCGCTCCGGTCGTACCTGACGTGAACATGATGTCTGAAAGGTTGTTCGGGCCCACCGCTGCGATGCGCGCACGGGCCTCCGCCTCGTTGACTGCCGCAGCGCCAGCTATATAGTCGCTCCACGTCACCGCGTGTTCGTCTGACCCCGAACCAATCAAAACTATGGGTACTTCGACTCTTTCGGCTTGAAGCATGGAAATGTAGTCGTTACCGGCAAACCCTGAAACCATCAACACCCCTTTCGCGTCAGTCTTGCGCAGGATGTACGCCGCCTCAGCACCCTTGAACCGCGTGTTGAGCGGTACCAGGATTCCGCCCGCGCCGAGCACGCCAAGCGCGGCCACAATCCAGTCGGCGCTGTTTGGTGCCCAAATTGCTACCCGATCACCGGGTCCGACCCCGAATGCGATGGCTGCGCGAACCGACTCGATCATTCGTTGTGCTACCTCTGTAAAGGTCCAACGCACTTGGGCATCAACATCGACGATCGATTCGGCGTCACCAAAACGTTCCGCGCTTGCCAACACCATCCGCGGAATACTGATGAACTCCAGATCGTGGCGCCTCATGGCTGCGGTCTATGTGCGAGTAGGTAGTTCCGGCCGCCGTCCGCACGACCAACAGATGCGATTGCGGTTGGAAGGCGAGATGACGCACGTGGGCAGATGCACTCGCGCGCCGAGACTTGTCGGCGCTGGCGACATCGGGCGCCATTTGTCAGGCCCAGATACCCCATCGAGACCACCGAGGCGCGCCGGTAAGAACGCTGCTGACTGGCTCGTCGCGAGGCGGTCGCCGCAGGTCTCATGACCGAGGGTGACTTGACGAGCCGTCGATCCTTGGCAGACTGCGAACGACGCCCCGACCTTTCAACACATGACGCGATAGTGCCGACACAACCTTCAGAACCTAATCGGCGACTCTGCCTGCGTAGTTTTCTCATTCTTCTCGACAGAAACAGATCTACCCGGCGCTGGCACATCTGGGTTTCCTCAGGATGAGTCGTGTCAGCAACCTTCGGCGATGACGTGGTGCATCGTGTCACCGTCAAGCTTCTATGGACACGGGTCAGCAGCCCTGCCGCCGATATGCGGCCAGTACTCAGCAATTCTCGGACCGGGCAAGAAGTAACCGCCCGGCCAACAGGTGCAAGTCTGCGGGGGACCCCTGCTGGGCGGCGAGCGAAAGCGCCCGCTTGAAGAAGTGATTAAGAGAGTGTTCGACTGTGTAACCGATTCCGCCGAGCACCTGCAGGACCGTCTCGCAGGCTGATACCGATTGCGCCCCCGCACGCGCCTTGGCAGTTACGGAGATCATCACGCGCTCGGCGTCGTCCACGTCCGACATTTCGGTGGAGGACAGATCCATCAGATTGACCAATGACCGCGTGGCAACGGCGATGTCCGCGAGCATATGTTGGACGGCTTGGAAGCTGCCGATCTTGCGTCCGAACTGTTCTCTTTCGCGAGCGTAATCGACCGCAAAGGTCAGGACCCGTTCGGTGATCCCAGCCAAGTACTCAGCTGCGCCGAACCTGTTCCATGCGCGCAGGTTCGCCGCCAAGGCCTCGTTGTCCGAGTCAAGCATCTGCTCATCGGAGATCTGGCAATCGAACGCCACGTCACCCACAGACTGGCACGGATCGACGCTGCGCAACTGCTGCACCTGGACTCCCGGATGGGAACTCGGTAGGACGAGCAGTCGCTCGGGGCCGGTTTGGGAGGACGCGTGGACGAGGAAAACTTCTGCGTCTGGAGCGCCGAGTACACATCGCAGACTTCCCCGTAACCTTCCGCCATCGAGTTCGATAGCGGGGCCGCTGCCAAGTCCGGCAAGGTCGTGGCAGGCGTCAACGGTAACAACTATCGAACCTCGCAGATCGCCGAGCGCCTTCGTTCGCACTATCGGGCTGTTCAGCAGAAGTGGCACTGTCAGTACTTGTTCCACGAGTGGACCAGGGGTCAGGTATGAGCCGGCGAGGCGGATCAAGCGCGACGCATGGGAGGCCGGCAGCCCGAGTCCGCCCTGCGCAGGATCGGTGATCAAATCGAACCACCCAAGTGCTTCGAGATGCGGCCGAACTGAATTCCAGCGTCCGATGAGCGGTTGCGTCTCCAGGCCCGTCGGAAGGGGAAGTTCGGTCTCAAGAACTCGACGACTGGCCTCGACAAGTTCGGCGGACGTCAAGGTGTCAGTCACGAGGCATCCCTAGGTGGCGTTGGGCGATGATGTTGCGCTGTATTTGCTGCGTGCCGCCGTAGATCGAACAGGCGCGTGAGTAGAGGTAGTCCCGCAGCGCGGTTCCGACGGACGCGCCGCGAGTTTCGGCGTCCCAGGCGCTGACCGACCGGCCGAGGAGGTCACGGAGACAGTGGCCGACCTGCTGTTCTACGTTGGTCAGCACGGTCTTGTCGATGGACTCGTCGCCGGGCGCACTTTCCTCCACCTCTAGCCGTTTGAGAATCGCCCAGGTCTGAGCGCGCAGTGTGCGCAGCGCTGTCTCGGCCACCCCGATACCCGCCACAAGGTGTTCAGGTAGATCCTGCGGCCGTTCGAGGTGGTCCAATGCGCGGTGAAAAGAATTGGTGAGATCAGCGCGCCGACGAACGGCGAAGGTGCCGCGTTCGTGGGAAAGGGTGTCCATGGCAATCGTCCAGCCGGCACCAAGATCACCCAACAGGTTTGACGCGGGCACGCGCACGTTATCAAAGAAGACTTCGTTGAACTCCGTGTCCCCCGTCAGCTGGACCAACGGGCGAACCGTGATTCCAGGATCATTCATATCGGCGAGTAGGTACGAGATGCCGCGATGTTTCGGAACCGAAGAGTCAGTGCGCGCCAGGACAGCACACCACGACGCCTGTCGCGCGTGCGTGGTCCAGACTTTTTGACCGTTGATGATGAAGTCGTCGCCTTCGCGGACTGCGCGGGTGTTCAGTGATGCGAGATCGGAGCCTGCCCCAGGTTCAGAGAACCCCTGGCACCAGATATCCTCGCCTGAAAGTAATTTCGGCAGCAGCGTGGCCCGCTGCTCGGGCGTGCCAAACCGACCTATAGAGGGTCCAACGACCTCAAGCCCGACAAGGCCCGCTGGGTGGGGAGCGTGTGCTCGGTCGAGTTCCTCGATCACGACCAGTTGATGGCGCACAGATAGTCCTTGGCCACCCCAGTCGCGCGGCCAGTTCACTCCGAGGTACCCAGCTTTATAGAGAACGCCCTGCCACTCGCGTAGCGCCGAGAACTGCTCATCCTCCGAGTCGAGGACCTCGGGGAGCGGGGCTCGCCCAAGCCATGACCGGAAGCTGTCGCGATAGTCGTCGAACTCCTCAGTTGTGACGGTCACGCGCCGTGATCCGCTCGCTGAACCCCCGGGACGGTGCCGGATTCTGATTCACGCCCCGATCGATTGTGCATCACTAGCGCTCCTTCCTCTTGCCTGTACACCGTAGCGCATTATAGGAACAAGCTATTATATGATTAATCTAAACGATCGGAGCGGACGTGTTGGCGTGACATTTCAACTGCTGGGCCAGAACCCTGTAGAGACAGGCGCAGGAAGCAGCGAACTGGATTCGGAGCCTCGCGGTGCCGCTACGTGGGCCGGGAACGGGACTTGTTCTGTTGCATCGACTTGCCTACGGCGCTCACCCCGGTGACTGCGCTCAAAGGCGTGCATGTGTCCACATCAAATCACTGGATGGATCGATGACGGAGGAGACGGTGTCGGAGAATCTCTCAATGTTCGACCTCAGCGGGCGGACCGCGCTGATCACCGGAGGGAGCCGCGGGTTAGGCCGGTCGATGGCATTCGGGCTCGCCCGTGCGGGCGCCGATGTCGTCATTGCCAGCCGTGACCAGTCGTCCTGTGACGCCACCGCCAAGGAGGTCAGTCAGGCAACAGGCAGACATGCACTCCCGATTGCGTGTCATGTTGGCGATTGGACAGCAGTCGACAACCTCGTCGAGCGCACTTATGCAGAATTCGGACAGCTCGACATCCTCATCAACAATGCGGGCTCATCACCGATTGTCGAAGACGTTGCCACGGTCCCGGAGGCGTTGTTCGACAAGATCCTGGCGGTAAACCTCAAGTCCGTCTTCCGCCTGACGTCGATCATCGGTTCGCGGATGGCGGCCGGCACTGGAGGATCGATCGTGAATATCGGTTCCACCGTGGTAGAGCACCCCGACCTAAAAGCGATACCTTACGCAGCGGCAAAAGCCGGTGTTGAGACGCTGACGGCGGCGTTTGCGCAACTCTTCGGACCGAAGGTCAGAGTCAACTGCGTCCGCGCGGGCGCGTTCCTGACAGACATCAGCAAGAGCTGGCCCGACGAGTGGTTTGAACAGGTTGCACCAACCTACGCCCTTGGTCGCGCAGGGAACCCCGACGAAATGGTCGGCACGGTGCTGTACCTCGCGAGCAGTGCTTCGAGCTATACCACTGGCGCGGTAGTGGTTGTGAATGGGGGGATCCCGTGAACTCCCGAGGCTCCCTATTGATCTCTCGGCGCGATCTCGAATTCGTCCTCTTCGAGTTTCTGCGCGTGGATGAACTCACGAGAACGGAGCGCTACGAGCAACATTCACGCGCGACATTCGATGCGATACTCGATCTCAGTGCAGATATTGCCGAGCAACACTTCGCCTCGCACAATCAGTCCAACGACACCATTGAACCGAAGTTGGTTGATGGTGTCGTGGAGGTCAACCCGGATATAAAGAAGGCACTCAAGGTACTGAGTAGAAGCGGTTTGATGGCCGCGACCTTCGACGAGGAGGTCGGCGGTCTGCAGCTTCCCGAGACGATCGCCGGTGCCTGCTGGATGTGGTTGCTAGCGGCGAACTCGACTACGACGGCGTATCCGATGCTTGCATTAGGAGGCGCCAATCTGCTTCTTGCGCATGGCACGCCAGACGACGCGCGCGAATTTGTCGATCCAATGATCGAGGGACGGTTCCTGGGGACAATGTGCCTGTCTGAGCCCCAAGCGGGCTCATCGCTCGGCGCTATCCGTACCAGGGCGGTTCCCGACGAAGGCCGTGTGCACAGGCTGTTTGGCCAGAAGATGTGGATCTCGGGTGGCGACCACAATCTCACCGAGAATATCGTGCACCTTGTTCTCGCACGAATCGACGGAGGACCGGAAGGCAGTAAGGGTCTATCTCTATTCATTGTTCCGAAGACACTGTCGGACAACGGTCATGATGCGCAACGAAATGATGTCGTGTGTGTCGGACTCAATCACAAGATGGGGTTTCGAGGAACATCCAATGCGGTACTGAGCTTTGGTGACGGCGAATATCAACCAGACGGGCGCCCCGGCGCCGTGGGCTACCTCGTCGGCGAGGCCGGTCGCGGCCTCAGTTATATGTTCCACATGATGAACGAATCTCGGATCGGCGTCGGAGCATGCGCCACGGCACTCGGCTACACAGGCTACCTTCACGCACTCGACTATGCGCGCACTCGAGAGCAGGGCCGGAGGTTAACCGACGACGGGGACGACGAAGCCGAGATTCCGATTATCGAGCACCCAGACGTGAAGCGCATGCTGCTTGCCCAGAAGTCGTATGTTGAAGGCGCATTGGCATTGAACATGTACTGCCGCATGCTGCTCGACGAACGTCGCACCGCTGTTGATCCCGATGAAGTCGCAGAGAAGAACAGCTTGCTGGGAATTTTGACTCCGATCGTCAAGAGTTGGTCGGCGCAGTGGTGTCTCATCGCGAACGACCTAGCCATCCAGGTGCACGGCGGCTACGGATATACGCGGGATTATCCGGTGGAGCAGTTCTACCGAGATAACCGCCTCAATCCGATCCACGAAGGCACTCATGGCGTTCAGGCGCTGGATCTGCTCGGGCGCAAAGTGTTTCAAGGTGATGGTTTTGATCTGCTGATGTCACGAGTTCGCGCAACGATCGACCGTGCCGCTGCGGCCGGTAGCGAGTGCGTGGAGTTCGCTGAGCAGCTAGCCGAGTACGTCGAGCGGATTGAGGCATGCACGGCGCTGCTCCGGCGCTGTCGTGACAAGGAGGCGGCACTCGCCAACGCCACGCCCTACTTGGAGGTCCTTGGGCACATAGTAATCGGGTGGATCTGGCTAGAACAGGTTCTCTGTGCCGATGGCCGCACAGGCGACTTCTACGAGGGCAAGCGACAGGCTGCTCGGTATTTTTACAGCTACGAGATGCCGACCGTGAGCTACCGTATCGGTTTTCTGGAGAGTCTTGATCGGACAACGATCGAGATGGCTGTGGAATGGTTTTGATCGCTCATCCCACGGACCTGCATTATCCGATGAAGAACCAGCGAGACTGTCCGGGCTACACCGCGTGCATGTATTCGGCCGGCCTCGTTCGGCAAATCGACTTCTCCCCGCGTTGGATAAGAGCTGATCGAGGTGAGGGGGACCCGTTTGGTGGTCCAGTCGCTATGCGAACTTGGGTTGGTGGGTCGTGGTCCACTGTAGGGCGAATTCGGCTGGGGTGAGTTCGCCGTGGGCGGAGTGGGGTCGGTTGGCGTTGTAGTCGGCCCGCCAGTCTTCGATGATGACGCGGGCTTCGCGCAGCGAGTCGAAGCGCCATGAGTTGTGGCATTCCCCCGAGACCGTGGAGGCATCAGCTATAAGGAGTAGCGATGTCAGAGAAACGGAAGAAGTACGACCGGGAGTTCCGTGAGGGGGCTGTT
>NZ_JACKSH010000056.1 GCF_025821625.1 Mycolicibacterium pyrenivorans | reverse complement strand
ACACTGCCACCGGCCGAAGAACGACTACGGATCGTCGTTGTTCGCGGTGTCGGCTGCAGCGGGCCTGCAGTGGGCCCGCAGTACCGGCGCACTGGTCGCCGCATTCCCCCGCTACCACCCGCGATGGGCCTGGCGCGCGACGTCTGTACCGCTGTTACAGGAGTTTTTGACGAGCAACTTGGTGTTGGTCCTCCAGCCGACCTGAGGCGTCGAACTGGAACATGTTCTCGTTTGATCGAAAACTGGGTAATGTGACCTCCATGACACCGCGCACTCGAGGAGCGCGGGCATGACACACCGCGCACGCGAGGAGCACAGATGACACAGAGCACGGCCTTCAAAACCGAGTGGGACCAGCTCTTTATCGGCGGTCAGTGGACCGCACCCGCGACGTCGGACGTCATCGAGGTGCACTCTCCCGCGACCGGCGAGCTCGTCGGCAAGGTACCGCTGGCCTCGAAGGCCGACGTGGATGCCGCCTGTGCCGCTGCCCGCAAGGCGTTCGACGAGGGCCCGTGGCCCACGATGTCCCCGGCCGAGCGCGCCGCGGTGATCGCCGAGGCGTCGCGCATCATGACCGAGCGCGCCGACGAGCTGAAG
>NZ_JACKSH010000055.1 GCF_025821625.1 Mycolicibacterium pyrenivorans | reverse complement strand
CGGCGTCTCGGGCGCCGGAACCGCCACCCCGGCCCAGCCGCCACGGCCGTCCGCCGAGCCGACGCGGGCCATGCCCGAGCAGGGCTCCGGCGGCGAGCAGACCACGGCGATTCCGTCACCGCGCGAGCCGCGGACACCGGAGGACGATTCCGCCGAGGCGACGCGGGCCATCCCGACGGCGCGCAAGACCGACGCCGACGCCGCGACCGAGAAGCTCAACACTCGCTCCGAGGACGAACCTCAGCGTCGCGGCGGCAGCGGTGTCAGCGCCCAGGACCTGCTGCGGCGCGAGGGTCGCCTCAAGTAGTCACCTCCCGTGGGTTCCGGCGAACGTGAACCCACGGCTGCGCAATCGTGCGGCGCGACGACCGTGGATGCACGCTCGGCGCGGGGTGTTTACGAACGCTCGGCGTCGACCTCGTCGACCTCGTCGGCCAGCTCGTCGGCATCCGCCTTGACCACCGGCCCCTCGTCGGCTTCCTGCGCTGCCTCCTCGGCGGCAGGGTTGTCGGCCATCAGGACCCGGATGGCGCTGTTGAGGAACGCCAGCGCCGGCACCGCGAGCAGCGCGCCCACGATTCCCGCGAGGACCGCCCCGCCCGCGATCGCCAGGACGATCGCCAGGGGGTGGATGGACACGGCGCGGCCCATCACCAGGGGCTGCAGCACGTGGCCCTCGAGCTGTTGCACGGCGATGATCAGCCCGAGCGTGATCAGCGCGTAGATCCAGCCCTTGGCGATGAGCGCGACGATGACCGCGACGAACCCGGTGACGACCGCGCCGACGAGCGGCACGAAGGCGCCCATGAACACCAGCGAGGCCAACGGCAGCGCCAGCGGCACGCCCATGACGGCCAGGCCAACGCCGATGCCGACCGCATCGACGAGGGCGACGAGGAACGTCGCGCGCACGTACCCGATGAGCGAGCGGAAGCCCGCGCGGCCGGCGTCGCGCACCCGGTCCCGCACGTCCACCGGGAAGACCTTGGTGACGAACCCGAAGATGTTGCGGCCGCCGTGCAGCAGGAAGATCAGGGTGAACAGCACCAGCAGCGCGCCGGTGACGATCTCTGTCACGGTGCCCGCCGTCGACAGCGCCCCGCTGGTCAGCTTCTCCTGGTTGCTGCTCAGCGCCTCGATCGCGGCGTCGCGCGCCTGGTTGATCTGTGCGGGGCTGACGTCCAGCGGCCCGTCGGTCAGCCACGTACCGAGGCCCTCGATGCTGGTCGACACCTGCGCCACCAGCGCGGGCGCACCCTCGATGAACTGCGTGACCACGAAGGCCAGCAACCCGCCGACCAGCGCGAATCCGCTCAACAGCACCAACGCCACCGCACCGCCGCGCGGCGCGCCACGGCGGTCCAGGAAGTCGACCACCGGCATCAGCAGCGCGGCCAGGATCGTCGCCAGCATCACCGGCACGAACAGGATCTCCAGCCGAAAGAACAGCCACAGCAACGCGACGATCGCGGCAAGGATCACCAACAGCCGCCATGCCCACGCGGCGGTCTTGCGGACCAGCGGGCTGACCGCGTCGTCGCCGAGGGGGTCCAGCGACGGAGCGACCGGGGGGCGGGCTGACATTCCGGTAGCGTAACGGCCCCGCCGGCCCGGTCCCCGGATCTGCGGATTCTGCCCGACCACCGCTTACCCTGTAGTGCGTGTCTCACGACGCTTCCGCGAGCGACACCCGGGCGGAGCCCTCCGCCACGGAGCCGCCCGCCCGCGGCAAGTACTGGTGGCTGCGCTGGGTGATCATCGCCGTCGCGGTCATCGTGCTGACCGTCGAAGTGGCTCTGGTGCGCGACCAACTCGCCAAGGCGTGGAAGAGCCTGTACTCGGCGAACTGGGTGTGGCTGGTGGCCGCCGTGGTCGCCGCCATGGCGTCGCTGCACAGCTTCGCCCAGATCCAGCGCACCCTGTTGCGCTCGGCCGGAGTCCATGTGCGCCAATGGCGTTCCGAGGCGGCGTTCTACGCCGGAAACGCCCTGTCCACCACTTTGCCGGGCGGCCCGGTGCTCTCGGCGACGTTCATCTACCGTCAGCAGCGGATGTGGGGCGCGTCGCCCGTCGTGGCCTCCTGGCAGCTGGTGATGTCCGGGGTGCTGCAGGTCATCGGCTTGGCGCTGCTCGGTCTCGGCGGCGCGTTCCTGCTCGGCGCGACCAAGAACCCGCTGTCGCTGATCTTCTCGCTGGGCGGCTTCATCGCGTTGATCCTGTTGGCGCAGGCCGTGGCGTCGCGACCCGAACTCATCGACGGCATCGGGGTGCGGGTGCTGTCGTGGGTGAACTCGGTGCGGGGCAAGCCCAAGGACAGCGGCCTGACGAAGTGGCGGGAAACGCTGTCCCAGTTGGAGTCGGTGCAGTTGGGCCGTCGTGACCTCGGGGTGGCGTTCGGCTGGTCGTTGTTCAACTGGATCGCCGACGTCGGGTGCCTGTTGTTCGCCTGTTACGCCACGGGCTGGCACCCGTCGATCGCGGGTGTGACCGTCGCCTACGCGGCCGCCCGTGCGGTCGGTTCGATCCCGTTGATGCCCGGGGGATTACTGGTCGTCGAGGCGGTCCTGGTGCCCGGCCTGGTGTCCAGTGGGATGTCGCTGGCCTCGGCGATCTCGGCGATGCTGATCTACCGGCTCGTGAGCTGGATCTTCATCTCCGTGATCGGATGGGTGATCTTCTTCTTCATGTTCCGCACCGAGAAGGACATCGACCCCGATGCGAAGAGGACGGGCAGCACGACGGGGGCAGCCGACGAGCCAGCACAGTTCAGCCCCGACCCCGAGGCCCCCCATCACCCCGACGTCTCCCCCGAAGCCGCGCCGGACAAGTCCGGTCCATGACGAAAGGGGTTGTGCTGCATGCAGTTTCGACCGCTCACTGCCACCTTGTCGCTCGCTGCACTGCTGCTGACCGCGGCCTGCAACACCGCCACGGAGACCACGACCGCCGGCACCACGGCCGCTCCCCCCGGCACGGCCACCTCACCGCCGTCGACCCCCGCACCGTCCGGGCCTTCGGTGGCGACCCCGGTGACGGCACGGGTCCTGGCAGCACCCATCCCGGTGCCGGGCACCGACGGCAAGGTGCACCTGGCTTACGAGCTGGCGCTGACCAACACGCTCGCCCAGGAGGTGACGCTCACGTCGGTGGGTGTCCGCGCGGGCGACCGGACGCTGCTCAGCCTGCCCGGTGACCGCCTGGCCTACTGGACCCGCATCGTCGGAAACCCTACGCCGACAACGATACTGGGGCCGGCACAGACCGCCTTCGTATGGCTCGATGTCGCGCTGGCCCCCGATGAGACCGTCCCGGACCAGCTGGTCCACGAGGTCGGCATCTCGGTTCCGCAGCCGATGCCGCCGCTGTTCCCCGCCACCATGACCGAGAGCGTCGCCCCGGTCACGGTGCGCAACCGTGAGCCGATCGTCATCGCCCCTCCGCTGGCCGGACCGAACTGGCTGGACGGCAACAGTTGCTGCGACATGACCCCGCACCGTATGGCGCTGAACCCGATCAGCGGTGAGATCTGGGCTGCCGAGCGGTTCGCGATCGACTACCTCCAACTCGGCCCCGACGGCCGAGTGTTCACCGGCGACAAGGCCGACGTGAGCAGCTACCCCTACTTCGGCGCCGACATCCTGGCGGTCGCCGACGGCCCGGTGGTGGCGACGCTCGACGGGCTGCCCGAACAGGTTCCGGGCACCGCTCCCACCGGACTGCCCCTGGACCAGTACGGCGGAAACCACATCGTGCAGGACCTCGGCGACGGCCACTACGCGTTGTACGCGCACCTGAAGACCGGCACCGTGAAGGTCAAGCCCGGCGACCGGCTGACCACCGGTCAGGTGATCGGCTCCCTGGGCAACAGCGGCAACACCGACGCGCCGCACCTGCATTTCCACGTCATGAGCACGCCCGACCCGCTTCGTGCCGACGGCCTGCCGTTCGTGTTCTCCGCGTTCCGCCTGGACTCGCGTTTGTCGAGCACGGACGACGACCTGCTCGCCGGTGAGCCGGCCGAGCTGGAGCCCGGATTCGCCCCGCGAGACGAAAACAACGTCAGCCCACTGGTTTACGATGTGATGACCTATGCCGACCGATGACCGCCCACCCGCCGGGGCCACGCTGAGAGCGCTCGCCGCCGACGTGGTGTGCTTGGTGGTGTTCGCCACGATCGGACGTCGCAGTCATGCCGAGGGGCTCAGCGTCAGCGGTATCGCCGAGACGGCGTGGCCCTTCGTCACCGGAGCCGGCGTCGGCTGGTTGCTCTCCCGCGGCTGGCGGCGTCCGACGTCGCTGGCCCCCACCGGGGTGGTGGTGTGGGTGTGCACCGTGGCGGTCGCGATGCTGCTGCGCAAGGTCACCTCGCAAGGCACCGCCGCCAGTTTCATCGTGGTCGCCTCGTTGACCACCGCGGCGCTGCTACTCGGGTGGCGGGCCGCGGTAGGGCTGAAGTCGCGTCGACGGAACGCGGCCGCGGCCAATCCGTAGCGCCGGCACCACCTCGCGGTTTCACCCACTCGGCCCACCGGCAATCGTCTAGCGTGCGGTAAACCCCGTAGCTGCAGCCAGTGCCCGGCACCGGAAAGGTGGGTCTCGATGAAGAAGAAGCCAGTCGAAACGACCGAAGAGACCTCGCTGCTGAAGGTCCTCGGCAACTGGGACGTCCTGGCCCTCGGTTTCGGCGCCATGATCGGCTTCGGCTGGGTGGTACTCACCGGGGACTGGATCGGCTCCGCGGGCTCGCTCGGAGCGGTGCTGGCGATGGTCGCAGGCGGTGCGATCATGGCCGTGGTCGGCCTGACGTACGCCGAGCTCACGGCGGCCATGCCCAAGGCCGGAGGCGAGCACAACTTCCTGCTTCGCGGCATGGGCCCCCGGTGGTCGTTCGTCGGCTCGTGGGGCATCGTGGGCGGCTACGTCACCATTGTGGCGTTCGAGGCCGTGGCTCTCCCGAGAACCGCCTTGTACCTCTTTCCTGGCCTCAACCAGGTTCGGTTGTGGGAGGTCGCGGGCAGCGAGGTCTTTCTCACCTGGGCACTGGTCGGTGCGATCGCAGCGGTCGTCATCACCACGGTCAACATCCTCGGTGTCAAGTTCGCGGGCGTGACACAGACGTTCGTCGTCGTGCTGCTGCTGGTCATCGGTTTGATGCTGGTGTTCGGCTCCTTCACCGGCGGCTCGACAGACAACATGGCACCGCTCTTCACCGGCGGCACGGCAGGCTTCTTCGCCGTGCTCGTCGTGGTGCCGTTCCTGTTCGTCGGGTTCGACGTCATCCCGCAGTCCGCGGAGGAGGTGAACATCCCCGCCCGTCAGATCGGACGCCTGGTCGTCATCGCCGTATTCCTCGCCTCCATCTGGTATGTCATGACCATCCTGACGACCTCGGTGGCGATGAGCGCGGACGAGCTGGCCGAGGCGGACATCGCCACCGCGGATGCGTTCGGGGTCCTGTTCGGCAGCGACTTCATGGCGAAGCTCCTGATCGCGGGTGGCATCGCCGGCATCCTCACCTCGTGGAACTCGCTGCTCCTCGGCGCATCGCGACTGATGTACTCGATGGCGCGCTCTGGCATGCTGCCCGCCTGGTTCGGCAAGCTGCACCCGAAGTTCCGCACTCCCGCCAACGCGCTGCTGTTCATCGGCGGTCTCTCGTTCATCGCCCCGTTCCTCGGCGAGGCGATGCTCGTCTGGCTCGTCGACTCCGGCTCGCCCAGCATCGTCATCGCCTACCTGCTGGTGTCCATAGTCTTCCTGATCCTGCGTCGGCGGGAGCCGCAGATGGACCGGCCGCTACGGGTCGGCGGGAAGGGCAAGGGCGGCCTGCTGATCGGCGGCGCCGCCGTGGTGCTCTGCGGCGGGTTGCTGAGTCTCTACCTGCCGGGTATGCCCGCGTTCCTCGACACGCCGCCGTGGCTTCTGTTCGGTGCGTGGTGGGTGCTCGGCGCGTTCTTCCTGCTCCGCATCCCAACGGGTGTCGAGCCGGGCGAAGACGCCGAGCACCGGTTGCTGGCGGCGCTGAAGCAGCGGCGAGCGCCGGTGGACGGCGGCGGGCCCCGGTAGCCGCCGAGCCGGCGGCTACCGGACGTCATCAGTCCGCTGAATCCGGCTGCGGCTCAGGCGATGTCGACATGGTGAGCGTCGCCCTCAGGCCGCCGAGCGGTCCGTCCGACAGCTCGATCATGCCGCCGTGCAGCGCCGCCTGCTGAGCGACCAGCGCCAGACCCAGCCCCGAACCACCCGGCGCGGCGTTGCTCCCCCGGGAGAACCGGCCGAGCACGGCCTGGTGCTCCTCGGCGGGCAGACCGCGGCCGTTGTCGTCGACGACGATCGTCATCACGCCGTCACGGCGGTGGGCGGCCAGCACGATCCGCGTCGCCTCGCCGTGCGTGATCGCGTTGCGCACGAGGTTGTCGACCGCCAACCGCAGTCCGCCGGGCCATCCCATCACGGTGCCGAGGTCGTCGGCGACCTCGATCTCGATCTCGACACCGCGGTTCACCCGCATGTTCTCGCGGGCCACGCGGTCGAGCATGTCGGTCACGTCGATCACCTCGCGGTCCTCGGCCTGCGCCAGCTGACCGGACGCCAGCTGTCCCAGCGCGGTGATGATGCCCTCCACCCGGCGCTGCGCGCGCGACAGGTCGGCGACCACCTCCTCGCGTTCCTCCTCGGGCAGGTCGTGGATGCGCAGGGTGTCCAGGTCGGCACGCATCGCGGTCAGCGGGGTGCGCAACTCGTGGGCGGCGTTGGCCGCGAAATCCTGGGCCGCCTGCAGGGAGTTCGTCGTGGCACGCTGCGCCGCGGCCAACCGGCTCAGCATCGCGCTCATCGCCTCGGAGAGGTCCTCGGCCTCGCGCACCCCGTGCACCGCGGGCATCTCGTCGGCGCCCTTGCCCAGCTGCTTGGTGTGCTCGGTGAGCTTGCGCAGCGGCCGGATCGCCGGGCCTGCGAGCAACCAGCCCAACCCCGCTGCGATGAGCACGGTCACCACACCCACCGCGATGTAGGTCGGCACCCGCGCGCGGTTCAACAGAATGCTGTCCGCGCGGATGCCGATCGACATCAGCACCCCGCCCTGCTGGTCGACCGGGATGGTCCGCACCCGGTACTCGACATCGTTGACCACCACGGTCTCGGTGCCGGGCGGCAGCGGCGGCAACTGGAATCCCCGCTGGAACACGACCTGGCCCGAGGAGCGCGACCGCCCGGTCTGCAGCACGCCCCGGCGCGGATCGGCGATCTGGTCGGGGAACATGCTGGCGTCGACGATCGCGTCGAGCCGCCGATCCAGCTGGGCCGCGTCGTTGCTCGCCAGCACCAGCGAGGTGAGGATGGTGAACGCCGCGACCACCGCCGCCGCCGCTGCCGCCGCGGCGATCGCCACCCGCGTGCGCAGGGAAGCCGACCGGAGAAACCGAGGAACCCGCAGCCGTCTGAGGGATTTCACGAACGCTACGGCTCTTCCCGCAGCACGTACCCGATCCCCCGGACCGTGTGGATCACCCGCGGCAGGCCGTCGCGCTCCAGCTTGCGCCGCAGATACGACACGAACACGTCGGCGACGTTGGTGTCGACGTCGAAGTCGTAGCCCCACACCAGCTCGAGCAGACGTTGCCTGCTCAGCACCACGCCCGCGTTCTCGGCCAGTGCGGCCAGCAGATCGAACTCCCGCTTGGTGAGCTCGACGCGCTCACCCGCCACGAACACCAGCCGGCGCGCGGTGTCGATGGTCAGCGACCCGACCGTCATCGTGTCCGACGTCGGGTCGGAGTGGTGCGCCCGGCGCAGCAACGCGTGCAGCCGGGCGACCAACTCGCCGAGGTCGAAGGGCTTGGTGAGGTAATCGTCGGCGCCCGCCTCCAGGCCCGCGATGCGGTCGTTGACGGTGTCGCGGGCCGACAGCACGCAGATCGGGATGTCGTTGCCCAGCGCCCGCAGCGCCGTCACCACGGCGACGCCGTCGAGTTCCGGCATCTGCACGTCGAGAACCAACGCGTCGTGCGATTCGCTCGACAGCAGCCGAAGCGCCTCTTTACCGTTCGACGCGACCCTGACGTCGAACCCGGAATGCCGCAAGCCTCGGGCGACCGACGTCCGGACATCCGGGTCGTCGTCGACCATCAACACCGTCCGCCCGGCCCCGTCCTGGATGGACAACTCTCCCCCGCGAGCGGGTGTCGCCGCCACCCTGTCGCGCACCAGCCTTACTGGTTGTCGGGAGAGATCATGACGCCGCAGCGGTCCCGCATTTCCACCAGCGGTCGACGGATCTCGGTCAACTCCGCGGCCACCTGCGGATGCTCGGCCATGTAGGCCTCCACATCGGCGTGGATGTCCTCACGCGGGTCGCCGTGCAGGTCGGTGAAGAACGCGTTCACCTCGGGATGGGTGAACAGGTACGCCGACGACGCCGCCGAGACGCCGGCGGCCGTGCCGGAGAAGTCGGCCGCGGTGCAGTTCGGGGGCAGAGGCTGGGCCGACGCCGTGGGCAGGCCACCGAGCACGCCGAACGCCACAGCGCCGCCTACCGCGCCGGCGCCCACCGCGCCGGCCACTGAACGACGGACGGTCTGGGCCGAGAACAACATGGAGGCTCCTTCATCAAGGTTGACAGACCGGAACCGATGTCGATCGCCGGTCACGACCATCTTAGGAAGCTAAGCAGAAGGACCGCCCGGTTTCTTGCCTAGCGGTTAACCAATGGTGAGAAAGTCCGCAGCACGGCTCAGCGTGACGGCGTCACCGGAGTGGCCGACGCCGGTCGCGGGGCAGGCGCGGAATCCACGCCGACGGTCTGCGCCGACGGCACCCGCCCGGCAAGTGCGGGGCTCTGCTGGGCCGCCTGCATCAACCCGAGCACCTGGGGGACGGTGACCGGCAGCTTGCAGCGCCCCGACAGCGAGGCGAGCGGCTGCTGCAACCGCTGCAAATCCCCCGCGACCTGCGGGTTGGCATCCAGGTAGGCCTTCAGCGCCACCGCCGACTGCGGTCCGCCCTGCTGTTGGGAGATGGTCGTGAGCGCCTGATTGGTCTCGGGGTTGGCCTCGAGATAGTTGCCGGTGTGGGTGGCCACCATCGCGACCGTCTTGGCGACCTCGCTGGCCGCGCACGGATCCGGTGCCGCGCTCACCGTCGGTGTTCCGAGACCGGCCCCCACGACAGCTGCGATCCCGCAGGCCGCCGCGGCGGCGAGGCGCGATCGGCGCGCGGTGATTCCGTTGGGCGGATTCATGACGACTCCTCACAGTCTGCAAACGTCCTACGCCCCGCAACGTCGCTGCGAGCGGTAGCAAAGATCCCCGACGCCGAAACTTCTGCCGCACATCCTGCCATCGCGTCGGCTCGGCCGGCCAATCCAACCGGCGATGGCGCAGGCATTAGAGCTGGATAAAGCATCGCTGGCAGGGTTCGCGACGACCGTCGGCGTACAGCGGGCTGCTGTACGCTCTCGCTACGAAAAGCCGGGGAGAAAGTGGGGAGTTCCGATCCAGCAGTTCATGATGCGCATCAGCAGCAACCTGCGCAGATATCGCTGGGCGGTATTCGCTGCCTGGCTGCTGCTGTTGGTGCCGTCGGTGTTTCTCGCCATGAACCAATCCGGCAACCTGACCGGCGGTGGCTTCGAGGTCGAAGGCTCGCAGTCGCTCTACGTTCAGCGAGAACTCGAGGCGCAGTTCCCCGACCAGGGCGCCTCCCCGTTGGCGCTGGTCGCCGCGCCGCGCGCGGACGCGTCCTTCGACGACATGAACGACGCGGTCGCCCACCTGGAACGTCTCGCGGCCGAGGTACCGAGCGTCAAGGTGATGCCGAACCCGCAACAGCCCCCACCGCAACCGGACCGGCCCTACGTCATCACGCTGCAGCTGGACTTCGAGAACACCGGTGCCGTCGACGTCGCCAAACAGCTCCGCCAGAAGGTGGGGATCGACAGCGAAGAGCCCGGCGAGATGGAGAACGGCAAGGTCCGGCTCTACGTCATCGGTCAGGGCGCGCTGGGCGCCGCCGCGACGCTGGCCACCAAGCACGACATCGCCCAGGCCGAGAAGTGGAACCTGCCGATCGTGCTGATCGTGCTGCTCGCCGTGTTCGGTTCGCTGGCGGCGGCCGCCATGCCGCTGCTGCTGGGAATCTGCACCGTCGCCGTGACGATGGGGCTGGTCTACCTGCTGTCGATGTACACGACGATGTCGGTGTTCGTGACCTCGACGGTGTCGATGTTCGGCATCGCGGTGGCCATCGACTATTCGCTGTTCATCCTGATGCGCTATCGCGAGGAACTGCGCGCCGGCCGGGAACCCGAGGACGCCGCCGACGCCGCGATGGCCACCTCCGGCCTGGCCGTGGTGCTGTCCGGACTGACCGTGATCGCCTCGGTCACCGGCATCTATCTGATCAACACCCCGGTGCTGCAGTCGATGGCCACCGGCGCCATCCTCGCCGTGGCGGTCGCCGTGCTGACGTCCACGACGCTCACCCCCGCGGTGCTGGCGACCGTCGGCCGCGCGGCGGCCAAGCGGTCGTCCTACCTCCACTGGGGCCGCGGCGTGGAGGCGACGCAGTCGAGGTTCTGGACCCGCTGGACCGGGTGGGTGATGCGCCGGCCGTGGGTGTCGGCACTGGCCGCGGCGACACTACTTCTGGCTCTGGCGGCGCCGGCGTTCTCGATGATGCTGGGCAACAGCATGCAGCGGCAGTTCGACCCGACCCATGAGGTCCGTGGCGGGGTGAACGCCGCGGCCGAGGCGCTGGGTCCGGGTGCGCTCGGGCCGGTCCGGGTGCTGGTGACCTTCCCCGACGGCAACGCCGCCTCGGCGCCCGCCAAGGAGCCGCTGCTCGAGACGATCCGGGAGAAGATGGCCGAGGCGCCCAACACCGTGTCGGTCACGCCGCCGGTGTTCGGCGAGGACTATCGCAGCGCGCTGCTGTCGGCGGTGCTGTCGGTCGACCCGGAGGACCTCTCGGCCCGCGACACCGTCGACTGGATGCGCCAGCAACTGCCCGCGGTGGCCGACGGAAGCGCGCGCATCAACGTGGGCGGCCCGACCGCGCTGATCAACGACTTCGACGACAAGGTCGCCCAGACGCAGCCTCTGGTGTTCGGGTTCGTCGCGCTGATCGCGTTCGTGATGCTGCTGATCTCGATCCGCTCGGTCTTCCTGGCGCTCAAGGGCGTTCTGATGACGGTGCTGTCGGTGGCCGCCGCCTACGGAAGCCTTGTCGTGGTCTTCCAATGGGGCTGGTTCACCGACCTGGGCCTCAAGCAGATCTCGTCGCTGGACAGCACCATCCCGCCGCTGGTGCTGGCGCTGACGTTCGGCCTGTCGATGGACTACGAGATCTTCCTGCTGACCCGGATCCGGGAGCGTTTCCTGCAGACCGGCAACACCCGTGACGCGGTCGCCTACGGCGTCAGCACCAGCGCACGCACCATCACCAGCGCCGCGCTGATCATGATCGCGGTGTTCATCGGTTTCGCGTTCGCCGGAATGCCGCTGGTGGCCCAGCTCGGCGTGGCCTGCGCGGTGGCGATCGCGGTCGACGCGACGGTGGTCCGGCTGGTGCTCGTTCCCGCGCTGATGGCGATGTTCGACGAATGGAACTGGTGGTTGCCCCGCTGGCTGGACCGCATCCTGCCGTCGGTCGACTTCGAGAAGCCGCTCCCCAAGGCCGACATCGGCGACCTGGTCATCATCCCCGACGACATCTCGGCCCTGGCACCGTCCGGTGCCGATCTGCGGACCGTGGTCAAGTCCGCCGCCAAGTTGAAAACCCTTGCTCCCCAGGCGATCACCGTGGCCGATCCGCTCGCGTTCAGCGGCTGCCAGCCGGTCAAGGTGCTGGGCAGCAGCCGGCTGAAGGACCACGACGACGGGAAGATCACCGTCGCGGTCACCAACCGCGCGCACGGAAAGACCGTCGCGGTCAAGCTACCCAAGCATCCCGTGACCATGTGGCGGGGACGGCTCGACGTGGCCCTCGACGCGCTGGCCGTCGAGGCCGCCGCAGCAGAGACCGCGCACCCCAGCCTGCAGCGCAGCAGCCCCATGGAGACCACCAACGTGTTGCTGCCCACCGGGGATCGGTTGCAGATCCCGACCGGCGCCGAGACGGTGCGTCTCAAGAGTTTTCTGATCATTGCGCGCAACACCACCCGCGACTACACCGACTTGGCCGAACTGGTCGATTCGATGGACGTCCAGACCGCGGCGGAAGTGCTCGCCGGCATGGACCGATACTACTCTGGTCAACCGGCACGCACGCACTGGGTGGCCACCCAGTTGGTCCGCCGGCTGGCGGACCCTCGGCCGTCCGACGGACCCGATGTCACACAGTCGGGGCCGGACGCGGAGACTGAGTGGGCCCACGTCAGGCAGCGCTGCCTGTCCGTTGCAGTGGCAATGCTGGAGGAGACGAGGTGACGGTGACCTCCGAGGTGCGGGGTGCGAACCGCGATGAGTCCTCCGCGCGCAACCAGTCGGCGGCTCCACCGCCTCTCGACCGGCCGGTCGAGTTCTGGCCGACCGCCGCGATCCGTGCGGCGCTGGAGAACGACGACCTCAGCGTGTGGCAGCGCATCGTGGTGGCGATCAAGCGCGACCCGTTCGGCAGAACGGCACGCCAGGTCGAGGAGGTCCTCGAGACCGCCCGGCCGTACGGGGTGTCGCGGGCGATGTCGGAGGTGCTCGTGCGCACCCGCGAACACCTCGAGGCCAACGAATGCGCGGAGGTGGCCAAGCACGTGCACCTGCTGCTGGAGCGCTCGGGTCTGGGCGAGCTGGAGTTCGCGTCGCGCATCGGGGTGCCCGCCGGCGACTTCGTGGCGTACCTGCGCGGCAGCGCCAGTCCCCCGGCGTCGCTGATGATCCGGATGGGCCGGCTGTCCGAACGATTCGCCAAGATGCGCAACCACCGCCCAGGCCCCGCGAAATAGCGTTCCCGGTCGGCGATCGGGCCCCCGATCACGACCCTGTGTTCCCCCTCGCGAACGGGCGGCTATCGGGAGTGGATCGGCGACACGTCCTCGACGACCCAGCGGCCGTCGGTCTTGGACAGCGCCACCCGTAACGCCAGCACGGCAGTCTCCGCCGGCTTGCCGGGCGAGGACTGCGTGCCGCGCATGATCACCGCCACGCTCGCCGCATCCGGGCCGATGGCCTCGACCCCCGCCGACACCGTGCTCGCCTGCGCGGACACCTTCCGGCTCGCCAAATCCTTTGCCACGGCGGCGAATTCGTTCTTGAAACGTTCGGCACTGGCAGCAGACATCATGCCCGTCGCGCGGTCGATCGACGAGGTCGGATTCTGCGGCGTGAACGTCGCCGACGCCTCGGCGACGCTGCTCGCGATTCCGGTCACCTCGGTGCTGTCGTCCCGCAGGGTCCGGTCGGGCAGCGTCCACTGCGTGTAGCCGACGACGACCGCGGCCACCAGCGCGGCGGTCGCGGTCGCGACGACCGCGAGCCGCAGCCCGGGGCCGTCGTCGTCGGTGCCGACGGTGACCGCGTCGCGGCGCGCCAGGACGAAGTCGACGATCACCCCTTGGACCGCGAGCAGGCACAGCACCGAGCACACCGAGACCCACCAGAGCGGCCATCCCAGTGCGACGCCGACGTAGATCAGCGCAGCGATGGCCGCAGCGGGTGCGAGCAGGTCGAAGGCAAGAACGCGCAACCGGTTCCTCATCGGATCGGCTCCAGGCGCGAGATCAGCAGCTTGCCGTCGACGTCGGAGACGTCGAGTCGCAGCGTCCAGCGCACGGTTCGCGGCTCCTCGGTGCCGGCGTTCTCGCTGACCGAGGTCGCGACCACCATCACCGTGTCGGTGCGCGCGCCGAACTCCGACAGCTCCGGCTGGACCGCCGCGCCCGGTGCGCCGGGGTCATCGTGGTGGATGGTCTCCAGCGCCACCGAGTCGATCTGCCCCGTGGTGCGCGCCTTCAGCGTCTGCACGAGCTTGCGGTAGGGCTCGACGGTGGCCTCGAAATCCGAGTTGAGCTGACCGACCGTGCCCTGGTGCAGGGTCGCCAGGTCGGATTCCACGGTGTCGGCGTTCATGTTGATCAGAACCCCCGTCCATTCGGCGGCGGCCTGCAGGACCTGGGTGCGGTAGGTCAACTCGCCCGAGTCGTCGCGGTGCTGCGTCCAGATCAGGGCCGCCAGCGCGACCGCGACGACGGCGACCACCCCGAGCACGGCCGAGGCGACGCCGTAGCCGGAGAAAACGCCGTCACGCTGCGGGTCCTGCTCGTCGTCGGGCATGCGCGTGAGGGTACCCGGGCATTTCTGGAAGGATGTCGGGGTGACGGTAGAAGCGAATCTCGACACCAAGTCCGGCATCGACCTCAGCCACATCGACCCCGCGGTGCGCCCGCAGGACGACCTGTTCGGCCACGTCAACGGCCGGTGGCTCACCGAGTACCAGATCCCGGCGGACCGGGCTACCGACGGCGCGTTCCGGACGCTGTACGACCGCGCCGAGGAGCAGATCCGCGACCTGATCAACCAGGCCGCGCAATCGGCCGCCGCTCACGGCACCGGAGCCGCTCCGGCGGCGACATCGGATACCGACGAGCAGCGCATCGGCGACCTCTACGCCAGCTTTATGGACGAGGAGACCGTGCGTGAGCGCGGCCTGGCGGCCCTGCTCGACGAACTGGCGGCGATCGACACCCCGGACACACCCGAGGCCCTGGCCGGGGTGCTCGGCGCCCTGCAGCGCACCGGCGTGGGCGGTGGCGCCGGCTTCTACATCGATACCGACTCCAAGAACTCGTCCCGCTACCTGCTGCACCTGAGCCAGTCCGGCATCGGGCTGCCCGACGAGTCGTACTTCCGTGACGACCAGCACGCCGAGGTCCTGGCCGCCTATCCGCAGCACATCGCGGCGATGTTCGCACTCGTCTTCGGTGGCGACGCGGACACTCACGCGCAGACCGCGGCTGCGATCGTGGCGCTGGAGACCAAGATCGCCGCCGCGCACTGGGATGTGGTCAAGCGCCGCGACGCCGACCTGACCTACAACCTGCGCACCTTCGTCGAGGTGGCCGCCGAGGCGCCCGGTTTCGGCTGGACCGGCTGGCTCGACGGGCTCGGGATCACCGATGAACAGGCAGCCGAGGTCGTGGTGAGGCAGCCGGACTTCCTCACCGCGTTCGCCGGGCTGTGGGCAGGCGAGAGCCTCGAGGACTGGAAGAACTGGCTGCGTTGGCGGGTCATTCACGGCAGGGTGTTCCTGCTCACCGACGAGCTGATCGCCGAGGACTTCGCGTTCTACGGGCGCAGGCTGTCGGGCACCGAGGAGATCCGCGACCGCTGGAAGCGCGGCGTCTCGCTGGTCGAGAGCCTGATGGGCGAAGCGCTCGGCCGCATGTACGTCGAGCGGTACTTCCCGCCGCAGGCCAAGGCGCGGATGGACGAGTTGGTCGCCAACCTGCGTGAGGCCTACCGGGTCAGCATCAACCAGTTGGAGTGGATGACGCCGCAGACCCGCGAGAAGGCGTTGGTCAAGCTCGACAAGTTCACTCCCAAGATCGGTTACCCGAAGAAGTGGCGGGACTACTCGGCGCTGGTGATCAAGCGTGACGACCTGTACGGCAACTACCTGCGCGGCCACGCGGTCGAATACGAGCGCGAGTTGGCCAAGCTCGGCGGACCCGTGGACCGCGACGAATGGTTCATGACGCCGCAGACCGTCAACGCGTACTACAACCCCGGCATGAACGAGATCGTGTTCCCCGCAGCGATCCTGCAGCCGCCGTTCTTCGATGCCGACGCCGACGACGCCGCCAACTACGGCGGTATCGGCGCGGTCATCGGGCACGAGATCGGGCACGGGTTCGACGACCAGGGTGCCAAGTACGACGGCGACGGCAACCTGGTGGACTGGTGGACCGACCAGGACCGCGCCGAGTTCGGCACCAGAACAAAGGCGTTGATCGAGCAGTACGAGGAGTTCGTCCCGCGCGGGCTGGGCGACGGCCACCACGTGAACGGGGCGTTCACCGTCGGGGAGAACATCGGTGACCTCGGCGGTCTGTCCATCGCATTGCTGGCCTACCGGTTGTCGTTGAAGGGCGAGCGGGCACCGGTGATCGACGGGCTGACCGGCGAGCAGCGTGTGTTCTTCGGCTGGGCGCAGGTGTGGCGCACGAAATCCCGTGAGGCCGAGGCGATCCGGCGACTCGCGGTGGATCCGCACTCGCCGCCGGAGTTCCGCTGCAACGGCGTGATCCGCAACCTGGATGCCTTCTACGACGCATTCGAGGTCGGCGAGTCCGACTCGCTCTACCTCGATCCGCAGCGCCGGGTGCGCATCTGGAACTGACGCGATCCGCCCGCCAGCTGGACTCCACCGGTGCGTGGCACACCCGAAGCTTGGCGGAAGCTGGCAATTGGCTACCAAGTCCCTTGGCCGCCAAGCCTGCTCGTCGGGGCACGCCTACCGTTTGAGTCGAGCGACGGCGAAAGGGAGCCCATGACACAGCACCGGAAAACAGTCACCCGCGGGTCGATGGCCGGCGCAGCGGGCGCCGCCGCCCTCGCGTTCGCCGTGAGCTTCGGCGCGGCAGTGGCCCACGCCGACCCCAACGACCCGTCGATGACCGAAGTGACGCCGGACGGTCAGGTGCGGTCGGAGCAATCGGCGAGCGTGTCGAGCAGCGACCGTTGCGTGGCCAACGAGGGGACCATGCCCACGTCGGACGTGCGCACCTCTGACCAAGGGGTTCCCGAGCAGACCGCCGCGGAGGCAGGGCCGGACTGGGTCGGGTCGCGGGGGTGGCAGGCTATCGCGGTCGATCCGTCCGATCCGTGGGGCGGGAACTTCGATCCGCGCAACATCGCGACCGGGCCCGCCTGCAGTCCGGTCTCGGCCAACCACTTCTGACACCTAGCGCGCGGGCTTACCGTCGAGAAGCGGCTTGAGTGCCAGCAGGTAACCGGCCAGGAGCACCAGTGGGGCGGCCAGCGGCAGCCATGGCAACGCGACGGGCACCGCAATGGCGACCGTGCCGACCACGGCGAACCCGACGGCGGTGAACATCGTCGGCGTGCTGCCCGCGCCATCACCGTGACGAAGCACCAGATACGCGGTGCCCGAAAGGCCGGCCAGCGCGGCGTACATCGGCCCGGGATCGGCAAGCACCACGGTCAGCACCGTCAGCAGCACGGCGACGGAGGCGAACGGTCGCAGCCATCCCGCTGCCAGCACGGTGACCAGTGCGGCCCCGGCGACCACCAACGCCCATCGATCCGCCCGGTTCGCGGCCGCGGCGACCATCAGCACGCCGAAAGCGGTCGGCAGCAACGATTCCGGCGAAAGCGCGGTCATCGCCGCGCTCCCACACGATGGTCGGGAACCAGGACCATCGCCTGCTCCAGCGTCGCGGTGCCCGGCCAGCCGACGATGTCGACGCCGACGGTCGCCATGTCGCGGTACATGAAGGAGCGTTGCAGTCCCCACATCCGGTTGACCAGGGGGTCGTGGTCGCCGTCGATCGGACACCCCTCCAGCACGTCGACGGCGACCACCGCATGCCCTCGTTTGCGCAGATCGATAAGCGCCAACGCGAATTCGGTCTCGAGCATGGTGGAGAACGCGATGACGATCGCACCCGGCGGCACGGCAGGCCGCGGGGCCAGGGTGCCGGTCGCGTTCTCGAAGGTGTCGGCCGCGCCGAGCATGGTGTCGAGAATCCGGTAGAACTGCCGCTGCCCGATGTCGGCACCCAGCCAGCGGGTGGTCCGGCCGCCGAGGGCGACCAGACCGGCCCGGTCGCCGTAGCGCAGCGCGCTCTGCACCACCTGGGCCGCACCGCGGGCCGTTCGCTCGGTCGCCGCCGTGGCGGGCCCGGGCGGCTGCGGATAGGTGTCGAGCAGCACCACCACGTCTGCGGCACGGTCGGTGACCCGCTCGGTGACGTGCAGCGTGCCGCGCCGCGCGCTGACCGGCCAGTTCACGGTGCGCAGCTGGTCGCCGGGAACGTAGGGCCGGATGTCGGCGTACTCCACGCCGGGGCCGACGTGGCGGGTGAGGTGGGTGCCCAGCCGGTCGGGAAGGTCGGTCCGCGGGATCGCCGTGGACTGTGGCGGGGCCACGGGGAACACGCACACCTGTGCTGCGTCGGCGACACCGGTCCCCTCGAGCAGGCCGCCGCGGCCGAGCGCCCGCACCGTGGCCCTGATCGGGTATCGGCCCCACCGGGGGGCCTGTACGGTCACCGTCGCGCGCGAGCCGGCCTTTTCCGTCCCACCGACGGCCTCGATCTCCATCCCCGGCACCACCGAGCAGTCCAGCCCGACCACGCCCCCGTCGTCGGCGGTCGCCGACACGGTGACCCGCACCTGCTCGGATTCGAAACACCGCTGCAGCCCGGGGTACCCGTGCACTTCCACGGTAGGCACCGGACGCTGCCAGCCGAGAGAGCACAGTACGCCGAGCAGGGGCGCCGCGAAGGCGACGAGCTCCGCCCTGCCGGTGAGCAACGCGCAGGCGATCGCCACGGCCGCGCACGTGGCAATCGATCGGGTCAACGGCGATGCGCGCCAACGTAACTCGACCGCCGTACTGAAGACCTCGCCGTCGGGAGAACCGGCAGCACTCATTGCGTTTCCCGCGCCCGCGGTACCGGCAGGCGCCGCAGCAGCTCTTCGACCACATCGGCGCCCTGCACCCGCCGCACCCACATCTCGGGCCGCAGGCTGATCCGATGCGCCATCGTCGCCACGGCGAGAGCCTTGACGTCCTCGGGGATCACGTAGTCCCGGCCTGCCAGCAACGCGCGCGCCCGGGCCAGCTGCACGAGGTCGAGTTCGGCACGCGGGCTGGCGCCGACGGCGACCTGCGGATGCTGCCTGCTCGCGGTGGCCAGCGACACCACGTACTGCAGCACGTCGTCGTGGACCGTCACCTGCTCGACCGACTCCTGCATCGCCAGCAGGTCTCGGTCGTCGACCACCTGCTGCACGGTCGGCGGTACCGATCCGCGGTCGAGGCGGCGGCGCAGCATCGTGGTCTCTTCCGGCCCGGACAGATACTTCAGCTCCAGCCTGATGGCGAACCGGTCCAGTTGCGCCTCCGGCAGCGGGTAGGTGCCCTCGTACTCGATCGGGTTGTCCGTCGCCAGCACCAGGAACGGCTCGGGCAGCCGGTGGGTCACCCCGTCGATGCTGACCTGGTGTTCGGCCATCGCCTCCAGCAGCGCGGCCTGCGTCTTGGGTGGTGTCCGGTTGATCTCGTCGCCGAGAAGCAGATTGGTGAAGATGGGGCCGCGGCGGAACTCGAACCGGCCGGACTGCATGTCGTAGATCGTCGAGCCGAGAAGGTCGGCGGGCAGCAGGTCGGGGGTGAACTGCACTCGCGTGAACTCGAGACCGAGCGCAGCGGCGAAAGACTTTGCGATGAGCGTCTTCCCGAGGCCCGGCAGGTCCTCCACCAGTGCGTGCCCGCGCGCCAGCACGGTGATCAGGATCAGGTTGAGCGCCCGCCGCTTGCCGACCACGACCCGGCCGATCTCGTCGAGCACCGATTCACACAGGGCGGTGGTCGTCGCCGGTTCGAGATCAGGCGTCACAACCGCTCCAGACGTTGAAGGATCTCGTTCAGGGCGTCGCGGCCGGGTCCCGGCTCCTGGCCCCCGGTGCGTGAGATGTTCTCCGGATCCACCCACTGCCAGAGCTGTTCACCGAACAGCATGCGGCCGGCGGCGTGAAATGCTCTCGGATCCTTGGCTTTTCGCTGGCCGGCGGCGAGTTCGAACTGCCGGGCCAACATCGGGCGCAGCCGGCGGTCCCAGTCGGAGCGCGACGACTCCGACCAGGAGATCAGCGTCTCGGTGCGGGTCAGCCAGCGTCGCAGCGCCGCACCGGAATCACTGCCTTCGGCCTCGTCGACGGGGTCGGCGGTCCCATGCGTCAGATACCACCGCGCGGCCAGCAGCACACCCGCGAGCGCGGCGCCCGTCACGCCGACCACCAGATCCCGGTCGAACTGAGCCAGTGCGAACAACTGCACCGCCACCACCAGGAACGCCCCGGCGACAACGAGTTTCCTCATGAGGCGCCCTGCAATTCACGCTGTACCAGGCGCAGCGCCCGCACCGCGTCCGCGCGGTGCCCCTCGTTCATCACGTGGGGGCTGAACCGGGCCTCCTCGAACAGGTCGACCAGTTCGGTCGCGCTGTCGGGGCGCAGCGCGTGCCCTTCGACCGCCCGGGCCAGCACCTCCGCCGGGGTGTCGGAATCCTGCGGGGTGATTCCCGGCGACTTCTCCAGTTCCCGCTCCATCGCCGCGTAGCAGGCGATGATCGCCTCGCGGGGGTCGCGGCTCCGGTCGCCGATCTCGGCCAGCCCGAGTTCGGCGGCCCTCGCGAGATCGGGTCCGGCGGATCGCGCCGGCGTGGGCGTGTCGGCGTCGTCGACGGGCGCTGCTGCCGCGATGCCGACGCGCCTGCGGCCGATCATCGTCGCCACGGCGGCGAGGACCACCATCGCCATCGTGGCCGCCGCGAGCAAACCGAACGCGTCACTGCCACCGCTCGGCGTCTCCGGCGGCGGGGGTGGCGCGCCCCCGGTCTCCCGGGGAGCGCCGGGTTCGGGGTCGGCCACCGGCACGTCGTCGACGGCGAGAACGGATCCCCACTGCATCAGCAGGACGACCACCACTAACCAGGCGAGCAGCCCGGCCGCGGCGATCAGCAGCAGCCGCCACGGCACCGCGGTGCGCTCGCCGCGGTATTGACGCGGTGGCTCCCCGGTGGCGGGGGTAACGGCGCGGCGCCGCGCCTGGGCGATGATCGAGATCGCGATGACGGTGATCGACACCGCGAGCATCACGCCGACGGCGACGAGGCTGCCTGGTCCCTCCGTCGCGGGTTCGCGCGCAGCCGGTTCGGCGCCTGGCAGATAACCCCGCAGCGCGATGATGGCCAGCAGCACCGACACGACCACGGCGACCGTGCGCGCCGCGCTCTTGCCGTCACCGGGCATCGGCCCACCCTCAGCTGGATGCCGAGGACCGGGACGGCCTTCGGCCTGTCCTCATCGTGGCACGGCGCGCGTGCCACGCGCCGGGAAAGCGGGTGGCTTATCCCGTCAGAACATCTGCCAGTCCGACGCCCCGTCGGGTTGGGTGTACATCCCGCCGTCGGTGTTCTTGATGACGACCGCGTCTCCGCTGCCGAAGTTGTCGAAGAACCACTGGGCGTTGGCCGGGCTGAGGTTGATGCAGCCGTGGCTGACGTTGCTCTCGCCCTGGGACCCCACCGACCACGGCGCGCTGTGCACGAAGATGCCGCTGTTGTCGATGCGGACCGCGTCCTGCACCTTCAGCTTGTAGCCCTCTCCGGACGGGTCGTCCACCGGCACCCCATAGGTCGAGGAATCCATCACCATGTCGGCGAACTTCTCCAGCACGTAGTAGGTGCCGTTCTTGGTCTCGTAGCCCGACTTGCCCATCGAGACGGGGAAGGTCTTCTCCAGTTCGCCGTTGCGGACGATCTGCATCTGCTTGGTGCTGTCGTCGATGGTGGCGACCAATTGTTCGGGGACGCTGAAACTCGACTTGGTGCCTGCGGCGTCGATGTTGACGACCGTGCCGGCGGGCCAGAAGTCCTGGGGCCGCCAGCGCACCTGGGTGTCGCTGGTCCAGTAGAACCTGCCGGGCACCGGCGGGTTGGACGAGATGTGGATCGCGGCCTCGGCCATCGGCTTGTTGGCGATGGGCCGCTGGAAGTTGATGTAGATCGGCTTGGCGGCGCCCGCGATCGACCCGTTGGTCGGGTTGAACGACGGCGGCACGAACGGCGGCTGACCGACGAACGGCGTCGGGTTCTGTCCGGCGGGGGTGCCCTCGGGGATGGCCATCGGCTGCCCGGGCACTGCGGCCAGCGGATCGACCGCCGCCGGTGCGGCCGGGTTCGTCGCCGGCGGCGCCGGGGGTGCCGGGGGTGCCGGGAACGCGAACGGGTTGGCCGGCGGTGGCGGCGGCGCCAACGGATCGACGGGCGGTGGGGGCGGTGGCGGTGCGGGTTGCGCGAGCGCCGACGGGGCGCTCAGGGTGAGCCCGGCGACGACGGTGGCCGCCATCAGCGTGGCCATCAGTCGGCGTGTGGTTCGCTGCCGCATGCAGTTACCTCCAGTTCAGCGAGTCATTCCAGTGTGGCACAGCGCGTTGATCGCCCCCGCCTGCGCTCGTGCCCGCCAGGCCCTGGGAGTCCCCCGACCAAGGGCACTGACCTGCACTGATATCGGTGACGGGCGCGGATGCGTTACTGGGTCGCCGAGATGACGGAATTCGTTGCGTGGCGACGGACGTTCTGTGGTCCATGCCGACGATTCCCCCCGGATACCTGGATACGAGTCCCTGCTCCAGCGTCCGCTGTACGGTCACCTCGCCACGACCCGGCCGGATGGAAATCCGCAGGTCAACCCGATGTGGTTCGACTGGGACGGCGAGGTGCTGCGCTTCACGCACACCACGAAGCGCCAGAAGTACCACAACATCGCCGCCAACCCCCACGTCGCGATGTCGATCAGCGATCCGGACAACCCGTACCGCTACCTGGAGGTCCGCGGTGTGGTCGACAAGATCGTGCCCGACCCGACCGGTGCGTTCTATCTGCAGCTCAACGACCGATACAGCGGCCCGCTGACCGAACCGCCCGCCGACAAGGCCGACCGGGTGATCCTCGTCGTGCGTCCCACCGGGTTCAGCAAGCAGTGACCGGTCGGGCAGGCTGATCCCATGATCGTGGCGTTCAGCATCAGTCCCTCGGGCGGCGACGAGACCGGCGGAGTCGGTGACGCGGTCGCCGAGGCCGTCCGGATCGTCCGCGCCTCGGGGTTGCCCAACGAGACCAATGCGATGTTCACCAACGTCGAAGGGGACTGGGACGAGGTGATGGCCGTGGTGAAGCAGGCCGTTGATGTCGTGGCCGCGGTGGCGCCGCGGGTCAGCCTGGTGCTCAAGGCCGATATCCGGCCCGGCTACACCGGCCAGCTCACCGCCAAGGTGCAGCGCATCGAGGACGCGCTCGATCGGTTGGCCGCGGGAGAGTTCCGGTTCGCCGACGAGGATTGACCCCGATGCCACCGCAGACCTGGGTCAGGACCGCACCAGCCGGGCGATGGCCGCCGACGCCTCGGCGAGCTTGGCGTCGGCATCCGAGCCGCCGGCGGCGACCGCATGGGTGACGCAGTGGCCGAGGTGTTCGTCCAGTAGTCCCAACGCGACGGACTGCAGCGCGCTGTTGACGGCACTGATCTGGGTGAGGATGTCGATGCAGTACTTGTCCTCGTCGATCATCTTGGCGATTCCGCGGACCTGGCCCTCGATGCGGCGCAACCGCTTCGCGTAGTTCTCCTTCTTCGGGGAGTAGCCATGAACGTTCGGGTCGGCTGCGTCCGCCGCGGCGTCGGGTCCGCTGGCGTGGGGGTTCTGACTCACGGCTTGCTGCCTTCCAGCATCTGCTTCATCTGCCCGATCTCGGCTTCCTGCGTCTTCACCATCGTCGTGGCCATGGCGATGGCGTCGACGTTCTTCCCGTTGGCGATCTCGGCCTTCGCCATCTCGATCGCCCCCTGGTGGTGACTGATCATCGATTCCAGCCACAGTCTGTCGAACTCCACGCCCTTCAGCGACTCCAACCGGGCCATGGTGGCGCCGTCGACCATCCCCTGCATGGTCTGGCCGTGCCCGGCATGTCCATCGCCCGGGTAGATGCCGGCCTCCGGGTTCTCGTTCCACTGCACCAGCAACACGTTCATGATGTTGATCTCGGGCTGCTGCACCGTGGCGATCTGGCTCGCCAGCGCGGTCAGCTCCGGGTTCGTCGAGCGGTCCGCCACCAGCTTCGACAGCTCGATGGCCTGCTCGTGGTGCGGAATCATGTTGGTGGCGAAGGAGACATCGTCGGCGTTGTAACCCGCGGGCTCCCCGGTGATCACGGGCGTCTCGGGGAACGGGCCCTCCGCCTGCCCGCCGGAATCTGCGGGTCCGCTACAGGCCGCCATGACGACGGCGGCGAGCACGGCGGCGGAAGCTGCGGCCACGCGTGCGGCGAGTGAACTCATGGGTCCAGCGTACTAGTACCCCGTGGGGGTATTGATAACGGTTTGGCCGGGGGAAACACCCGGGGGCATACTTGGGCGCATGCCCTCAGGCCCTGACACTGAAGCCACGCGTCGGGTGGACCCCGACACTGAAGCCACCCGTCGGGCGGAGCCCGACACTGAAGCCACCCGTCGGGCGGAGCCCGACATCAAGCCCAGGAGTCGTGACGTCACCGACGGTCTCGAGAAGGCCGCGGCCCGCGGAATGCTCCGGGCGGTGGGCATGGAAGACGACGACTTCGCCAAACCGCAGATCGGCGTCGGGTCGTCGTGGAACGAGATCACGCCGTGCAATCTGTCGCTGGACCGGCTGGCCAAGGCCGTCAAGGACGGCGTCTTCCAGGCCGGGGGCTTCCCGATGGAGTTCGGCACCATCTCGGTGTCCGACGGCATCTCGATGGGCCACGAGGGCATGCACTTCTCGCTGGTGTCGCGCGAGGTCATCGCCGACAGCGTCGAGACGGTTATGAGCGCCGAGCGCCTCGACGGCTCAGTGCTGCTCGCCGGCTGCGACAAGTCGCTGCCCGGCATGCTGATGGCCGCCGCCCGCCTCGACCTCGCGAGCGTCTTCCTCTATGCCGGGTCGATCCTGCCGGGCAAGGCCACGCTGACCGACGGCACCGAGATGGACGTGACGATCATCGACGCGTTCGAGGCCGTCGGGGCGTGTGCCCGCGGCCTGATGACCCGTGCGGACGTCGACATCATCGAGCGTGCGATCTGTCCCGGCGAGGGCGCCTGCGGCGGCATGTACACCGCCAACACGATGGCCTCGGCCGCCGAGGCCATCGGCATGTCGCTACCGGGCAGCGCCGCCCCACCTGCCACCGACCGCCGCCGCGACGGGTACGCCCGCCGGTCCGGCGCCGCCGTCGTCGAACTCCTGCGGCGCGGCATCACCGCCCGCGACATCATGACCAAGGAGGCGTTCGAGAACGCCATCGCGGTGGTGATGGCGTTCGGCGGCTCCACCAACGCCGTGCTGCATTTGCTGGCCATCGCCTACGAGGCCAACGTGAAGCTCACGCTCGACGACTTCACCCGCATCGGGACGAAGGTGCCGCACCTGGCCGACGTCAAACCGTTCGGCAAGCACGTGATGTTCGACGTCGACCGCATCGGGGGTGTGCCCGTCGTGATGAAGGCACTTCTGGATGCCGGTCTGCTGCACGGGGATTGCCTGACGGTGACCGGCCAGACCATGGCCGAGAACCTCGCGCACATCGCTCCGCCCGATCCCGACGGCAAGGTGCTGCGCGCGCTCGCCAACCCGATCCACCCGACCGGCGGCATCACGATCCTGCACGGCTCGCTGGCCCCCGAAGGTGCGGTGGTGAAGTCGGCCGGCTTCGACTCCGACGTGTTCGAGGGCACCGCAAGGGTTTTCGAGCGTGAGCGGGCCGCACTCGACGCGCTCGAGGACGGCACCATCACCCACGGCGACGTCGTCGTCATCCGCTACGAGGGACCCAAGGGCGGGCCGGGGATGCGCGAGATGCTGGCCATCACCGGCGCTATCAAGGGTGCGGGCCTGGGCAAGGACGTCCTGCTGATGACCGACGGCCGGTTCTCGGGCGGCACGACGGGCCTGTGCGTCGGGCACGTCGCCCCGGAGGCGGTGGACGGCGGACCGATCGCGTTCCTGCGCGACGGCGACCGGATCCGTCTCGACGTCGGTAACGGCACGCTGGACGTGCTGGTCGATCCCGACGAGTTCGAGGCCCGCAAGGCGGGTTTCGAGCCGCTGCCGCCGGTCTACACCACCGGCGTCCTGGCCAAGTACACCAAGCTGGTTCACTCGGCGGCCACCGGCGCCGTGTGCAGCTAGTCGCCACGGACCGCGCTCACTGCGGCAGGCCACGGGAGATCCTCAGCGTTCGATTACGTTCGAGCATGAAGACTTGACCCTCACGCGACGTGAGGCACCAGCCTGATGGACGTGACGCAGGAGACGAGGGTGGACGAACTCACCGTGGGCGATGTCGCTGAGCGATTTGGCATCACGGTCCGGACGCTTCACCACTATGACGAAATCGGGTTGTTGACCCCGAGTCGGCGTGCAGCCTCGGGGTATCGGCTTTATACGTCGGCAGACCTGACGCGCCTGTCCCAGATCATCGTCTACCGCCGGCTCGAGCTGCCTCTTGACGAGATCGCGAGCCTGCTGGAAGACGGTGACGAGGTCAGCCACCTGGTTCGCCAACGCGAACGCGTCATGTCCCGGCTCGATGAGATGAAGGGCCTCGTCGAGGCAATTGACCAGGCATTGGAGAAGGCGATGACGAACACCCCCATGACCGACGACGACATGCGCGAACTCTTCGGTGACGGCTTCGACGACTACCAGGCAGAGGCCGAGCAGAAGTGGGGCGAGACCGAGGAGTGGAAGGAATCGCAGCGCAGAGCGAAGGCCTACGGCAAGGACGAGTGGGTCCAGATCAAGGCCGAGGGAGAAGCTGTTGAGAAGGCCTTGTCCGACGCCTTCCGCGCCGGGCTCCCGGCCGACTCTGAGGAGGCGATGAATGCGGCAGAGCAACACCGGCTTCACGTGAATCGCTGGTTCTACGACTGCCCGCCGGCCTTCCACCGCAACCTGGGCGACATGTACGTGAGCGACCCCAGGTACGTCGCCACCTACGACGAATCGTTCGGGCTCCCAGGCCTTGCGGCCTACTGTCGCGAGGCGATACACGCGAACGCGGACCGAGCCGGCCACTGACGCGATCGGCGTGATCCGTCGCCCGAGCGTGACCCCGGGCCAACGGCTCGGGGTCTTGCTGCTAGTTAACTGACTGTGGTGGTTGTGGTTGGAAGGGTTGGTACCACCACCAGTCGGCGCGTTCGCCGGTGGGCCCGGGGTATGGGGCGACCGCGGGTGGGGGTGTGGTGGGTGNTGGTGGTTGTGGTTGGAAGGGTTGGTACCACCACCAGTCGGCGCGTTCGCCGGTGGGCCCGGGGTATGGGGCGACCGCGGGTGGGGGTGTGGTGGGTGGGCGGGCCAGTGATCCCGCGCTGAGTTTTTGGCCGGTGTTGTCGGTGACGGTGAGGTGGTGGGCGGGTCCGGTGATGGTGATGACGCCGCGGTGGTGTGCCCGGTGGTGGTAGGGGCAGACCAGCGCGAGGTTGTCCAGTTCGGTGGGTCCGCCGTCTTCCCAGTGCTGTAGGTGGTGGGCGTGCAGGCCGCGGGTCGCCCCGCAGCCGGGGACCACGCAGGTGCGGTCGCGGTGCTCCAGGGCGCGGCGNAGCCGGCGGCCGACCGTTCGGGTCGCCCGCCCGGCACCGATGGGTTGGCCGTCGCGTTCGAACCACACCTCGCAGGTGGCGTCGCAGAGCAGATAGCG
>NZ_JACKSH010000054.1 GCF_025821625.1 Mycolicibacterium pyrenivorans | reverse complement strand
TGGGCGGTGGCGGTCGCCGCCCTCGCGGTCCCGGCGTGCGCGCACCCCTGGCAGGGCCCGCTGGCGGTGCTCGTCGCGTGGGCGTGCAGCGTCGCCCTGGTGGCGCACTGCGTGCGCAGGTTCGGCGGGATCACCGGCGACGTGCTCGGCGCCGCCGTCGAGGTGACGACGACGGTCGCGGTGGTCGGGATGGCGATCGCTAGCTGAGCCTGGCCATCCAACCGTGGGTGTCGGCGAACGTGCCGCGCTGGATACCGGTCAACGTGTCGCGCAGCGCCATGGTGATCTCGCCGGGCTCCCCGTCGGCGATGGTGAACTCGCCCTCACCGTGCTTGACGTGTGACACCGGGGTGATCACGGCGGCGGTCCCGCACGCGAACACCTCGGTGATCTCGCCGGCTGCGGCCTTCTTCTGCCATTCGTCGACGTCGATCTTGCGTTCCTCGACCGCGAATCCGGCGTCAGTTGCCAGCTGCAGCAACGAATCCCGGGTGATACCGGGCAGCAGCGAACCGGACAGCTCGGGGGTGACCAGGCGTGCGGTGCCACCGCTGCCGAATACGAAGAACAGGTTCATGCCGCCCATCTCCTCGACGTAGCGGCGTTCGGTCGCGTCCAGCCACACGACCTGGTCGCAACCCTGGTCGGCCGCCTGGGCCTGCGCCAGCAGCGAGGCGGCGTAGTTGCCGCCGAACTTGGCCGCCCCGGTACCGCCCGGGCTGGCCCGCACGTACTCGGTGGACAGCCACACGCTGACGGGCTTGATGCCGCGCGGGAAGTAGGCGCCCGCGGGTGAGCCGATCACCAGGTAGCGGTACTCGTTGGCCGGCCGGACACCGAGTCCGGGTTCGGTGGCGAAGATGAACGGCCGCAGATACAGCGACTCCTCGCCGCCTGCGGGTGGCACCCAGGCCCCGTCGACGGCGATCAACTGCCGCAGCGACTCGATGAACAATTCCTGGGGCAACTCGGGGATTGCCAGCCGCCGCGCCGAGGTCCGCAACCGGGCGGCGTTGGCTTCGGGCCGGAACGACACGATGGAGCCGTCGGCCCACCGGTAGGCCTTCAACCCTTCGAAGACCTCCTGCGCGTAGTGCAGGACGATCGCCGACGGATCGAGCTCGATCGGGCCGTACGGCAGGACCCGCGCGTCGTGCCACCCGGCGTCGGCGCTGTACTCGATGGACACCATGTGGTCGGTGTGGAACTTGCCGAACCCCGGGTTGGCCAGGATCTCGGCACGTACCTCGTCGCTCGCCGGATCCGCGTTGCGATCGACGGTGAACTCGAGGCCTTCAGTCATGCACGCGATTCTATAACCGCGCGGCTAGCGCGTTTTCTCGATGTTCTACGAGCGGGTGCGCGTGTCGACGAACGGCGGCTTGACCACTTCGCACTCGATCATGCGACCGCGGACGTCGACGACGACCTTCCGACCGTCGGCGATGTCGGCGGCGGTGTCGATCAGCGCAAGGGCGATACCGACTTTCAATGTCGGAGAGAAGGTTCCCGAGGTGGTGATCCCGACCGGCGTCTCCCCGTCGAGAACCGTCAGATCGCCGCGCAGCACGCCGCGACCGAGAGCCTTCAGGCCGCGCAGTGTGCGCCGCGGACCGGCTTCCTTCTCCGCCAGCAGCGCCTCGCGGCCCCAGAACGCGTCCTTCTTCCAGCCGACGGCCCAGCCGCACCGCGCCTGAAGCGGTGAGATGTCCAGCGACAACTCGTGTCCGTGCAGCGGATAGCCCATCTCGGTGCGCAGGGTGTCGCGCGCGCCGAGGCCCGCAGGCTCGCCACCGGCCGCGGCGACGGCCTCGACGAGGGCGTCGAACACCACCGCCGCCCGATCCCAGTCCGGTAACAACTCGTAGCCGTGCTCGCCGGTGTAACCGGTGCGGCACACCCGAACCTCGACGCCGCCGAAGGCCGCGTCGGCGTAGCCCATGTAGTCCATATCGGTGGGCAACCCCAGACCGCCGACCACCTCGGCCGACTTGGGTCCCTGCACGGCCAGCACCGCGCGCGAGCGGTGCTCGTCGGTGATGGCCAGGCCGTCGGGGGCGCGCTCGATCAGCGCGGCGACGACTGCGGCGGTGTTGGCGGCGTTGGGGACCAGGAAGATCTCGTCGTCGGAGACGTAGTAGGCGATCAGGTCGTCTATCACACCCGCGACGCCGCCCACTTCCGTGCAGCACAGCGTGTACTGCGCCTTGCCCGGACCGATACGGCCCAGATCGTTGGTGAAGGCGGAGTTGACGTACTCGGCCGCGCCGGGACCCTTCACCAGTGCCTTTCCGAGGTGGCTGACGTCGAAGAGGCCGACGGTGGTGCGGGTGGCGGTGTGCTCGGCCACCGTGCCCGCGTAGGACACCGGCATCAGCCAGCCGCCGAACTCGGCGAAGCTCGCCCCGAGCTCGCGGTGGCGGTTTTCCAGCGGGCCGTGCAACAGGTTGTCACTCACGGCCAACCACACTAGTAGCCCAGTGGATAGGGTGAACCCCCGTGAGCACTCCAGCCGGTTACCAGTCCCCCGCCGTCACCGTCGCCAGCACGTTGCCCAAGCGCAAAGTCGAGTCGTCGGTGCTGATCGTGCCTGTCGTCACCGGCGGCGACGAGAACTCGGATGCGACGGCGCGCGTTCTCGCCAGCCCGTATCTGGACGCCGAGGCGATCAGTGAGGTCCAGGGGGCGCTCGACGCTCTGGGCGCCAAGGGCGGTGCCGAGCAACTGACCCGGGTGGTGGCGCCGTCGCTGCCGGTCGGCAGCGTGCTGGCGGTGGGGCTGGGCAAGAGCCGCGACAGCTGGCCCGCCGAGACGATCCGCCGGGCCGCCGGTGTGGCCGCGCGCTCACTGTCGGGGGTCGAGAACGTCGTCACCACCCTGTCGGATCTCGACCTGGAGGCGGCGGTCGAGGGCTTGATCCTTGGCGCCTACCGGTTCAGCGACTTCCGCAGCGCGAAGACCGCCCCCAAGGACGCCAGGCTGCGCAAGATCACCGTACTCACCCCCGACACGAAGTCGGCGACCAAGGACGCCGCTGCGCGGGCGGAGGCGGTCGCGACGGCCGTCGCCACCGCCCGCGATTTCGTGAACACCCCGCCCAGCCACCTCTTCCCTGCCGAATTCGCCCAGCGGGCAAAGGCTTTGGGCGATGCGGCCGGGATCGACGTCGAGGTGCTCGACGACAAGACCCTCGCCAAGCAGGGATTCGGCGGAATCGTCGGGGTCGGCAAGGGCTCGTCCCGGCCGCCGCAGCTGGTGCGGCTGACGCACCGGGGGGCCAAGAAGAACAAAAAGTCCAAGAAGGTCGCGCTCGTGGGCAAGGGCATCACGTTCGACACGGGCGGCATCTCGATCAAGCCCGCCGCCAACATGCACCACATGACGTCGGACATGGGCGGTGCCGCGGCCGTCATCGCGACGGTGGTTCTCGCCGCGAGGCGGCAGCTGCCGATCGATGTGGTCGCCACCGTGCCGATGGCCGAGAACATGCCGTCGTCCACTGCGCAGCGACCGGGCGACGTGCTGACTCAGTACGGCGGAATCACCGTCGAGGTGCTCAACACCGACGCCGAGGGCAGGTTGATCCTGGCCGACGCGATCGTGCGGGCGTGCGAGGACCAACCCGACTACCTCATCGAGACCTCGACGCTGACCGGCGCGCAGACCGTGGCGTTGGGGGCGCGTACCCCCGGGGTGATGGGCAGTGAGGAGTTCCGCGACCGCGTCGCCGAGATCTCCCAGGAGGTCGGCGAGAACGGCTGGGCGATGCCGCTGCCGGAGGAGCTCAAGGACGATCTCAAGTCGACGGTCGCCGACCTGGCCAACGTGAGCGGTTCCCGGTACGCCGGCATGCTGGTTGCGGGCACGTACCTGCGCGAGTTCGTCGCCGAGGGCGTGCAGTGGGCGCACATCGATGTCGCCGCCCCGGCTTACAACTCGGGCGGTCCGTGGGGTTACACGCCCAAGGGCGGCACCGGGGTGCCGACGCGCACGATGTTCGCGGTCCTGGAGGACATAGCCGTGAACGGCTGATCCGGCCTGAGCCGTGAACGGCTGATCCGGCCTGAGCCGTGAACGGCTGATCCGGCCTAGGTCCCGCACCTGCTACATGACGCTCCCGCCACGCGCCGCACTGCGCATCGCCGGCGGCAGGGCGTGGGCGGCGCCGTAGACGAAGTACGCCTCGGGCGTCACGGGTCGGATGGCCTTGTTCGCCTTCACTGCGGCGACGATGGCCTTGGCGACCTTCTCGGGTCCGTACCGACGTACGCCGAAGCCTTTTCGTGCCCGCCCGCGAACCGTTTCGACGTCGTGGCTGCGCGCCTCGGGCAGCGAGAAGCGGGTGGTGTCGACGATGTTGGTGCCGACGACGCCGGGGCAGATGGTGGTCAGCCCGATCCCGGCCGTATCCAGTTCTGCCCGTAGGCAATCCGAGAACATGTAGACGGCCGCCTTGGACGTGCAGTAGGCGTTCATCACGTTGACGGGCGCATACGACGCCATCGAGGCGACGTTGACGATGTGGCCGCCGGTTCCCCGTTCGACGAGGCGTTTGGCGAAGGACCGGCAGCCGTTGACGACGCCGCCGAAGTTGATGTCGAGCACCCGGTCGAACTCCTCGGCCGGGGTGTCGAGGAAGAACCCGGCATGACCGACGCCCGCGTTGTTCACGACGATGTCGGGGACCCCGTGCTCGGCGCACACCCGTTCGGCGAACGCTTCGACGGCAGCCGCGTCGGCGACGTCGAGGGGGTAGCTGTGCGCGGCGGCGCCCTCGGCGACGATGCGCCGCGCGGTCTCCTCGAGTCCGGTCACGTCGACGTCGCTGATCACCACGTCGGCCCCGTCCCTGGCGAACGCCACCGCCGTCTCCCGTCCGATGCCACTACCGGCACCGGTCACCGACACGAGGGTGTCACCGAAGGGTTTCCGGGCGCGGCCGACCTGTGCGCGCAACAGTTCGCGGGCCGCGGGGGCACCGTCGAGGTGGTCGACGAGCTGGATGACCGACCGCGCCAGCACCTGCGGATGGGAGGCCGGCGACCGGTGCCCGGCCTTGATGTCGCGCCGCCACAGCTGCGGCACCCAGGCGCCCATCTCGTCGTAGAAGGACGGCCGCAGGTAGGGGTCCCGGGCGTTGACGATGAGCTGCACCGGTACGTCGACGCCGAGGTCGCGGTCGTCGGGGCGAGCACCTGCGATCGTGCGGACGGCGTTGGCGCGATACATCTTCACCCGCACCGAGCGGGGCGCCATCACCGCCAGCTGTCCAAGCTGCCGGAGACCCTGCAGGAAACGCCGCGGCCGGTAGGGCCGGCCCAGCGTGTCGATGAGGTAGCGGTTGACGTGGTCGGGGCGCGGACCGGCCACCGAGGTGAACGACGCGACCCGGTTGGCCGCACCCGGACGTGTGAGGAACTCCCAGACCGCGGCCGATCCCCAATCGTGGGCGAGCACATGCACGGCGCGCTCACCGGACACGGCGTCGATGACCGCGGCGAAGTCGTCGGCGAGTCGCTCGGTCCGGTACGCCGAAGTTCGTTTGGGCACAGTGGAATCGCCCGCCCCGCGATTGTCGTAGCAGATGACGCGGAACCGGTCCGCGAGCAATGGCACAACCCCGTCCCACAGGCGGTGGGTATCGGGATACCCGTGCGCCAGGACCAGCGCGGGCCCGTCTGCGTTCCCCTGTTCGTAGACGGCGATACGGACGCCGTCGCTGCTCTCCACAAACCGCTGGGTCATGGCACCTCCGCGAGCGGACACTACTAGCGGTCGTCGAGCTCCTCGCGCAGGGCACGCTTGCGCTGAATCCGCTGCCGCGCGTCGTAGTCACGCATGCGCTGTGGGTAGCCGACCTTCTGCACGTCGTACACCGGGATCTTGAGGCGGTCGGACAGGCGCCGCGCGCCGGCGACTCCCCCGGCCTTGCGACGGGTCCACTCGCCGTCCGCCGCGACCAGGACCACCGTGACCTCGGTGACCGTCGTCTTCGGCTCGACGAACGCCTCGACACCTTTGTGCTCTGCGACCCACTGCTGGAGATAGCGAAGGTCCGCTGCCGGGTCGCGGGTCGCGGTCCCACCCGCGCGGCGCCGCCGACGAAGCCTGTCGAACAGTCCCACCTGGCCTTGCTCCTTTCCGGCACGCGGGGCCCGCCGGCTCTCGTAACCCTCATTCGATAGTGCCAGAGCAGTCAGTACCCCCGTCTGCGGCGAAACGTGACGGTGGACGTGACAGGATGGGAACCGACACTTCGACACCTCGACACCGTGCAAGGGAGCCACGACACAATGGCCATCTCCGTCCAGATGCCCGCACTCGGCGAGAGCGTTACCGAGGGGACAGTGACCCGCTGGCTCAAGCAAGAGGGTGACACGGTCGAAGAGGACGAGCCCCTGTTGGAGGTGTCGACCGACAAGGTCGACACCGAGATCCCCTCTCCGGCTGCAGGTGTGCTGAAGAAGATCGTCGCCCAGGAGGACGACACCGTCGAGGTCGGCGGCGAACTGGCCGTCATCGGTGACGCCGACGACAGCGACGGCGACGAGGGCGGAGCAGAGCCGGCCGCAGAGAAGTCCGACGAGCCCGAACCCGAAGCCGAGTCCGAGCCGGAACCCGAGCCCGAGCCCGAACCTGAGCCGGAGTCCAAGCCCGCCGCCAAGTCCTCGGGCTCGTCGGGTTCGTCCACGCCGGTGCTGATGCCGGAACTGGGCGAGTCGGTCACCGAGGGAACGGTGACCCGCTGGCTCAAGAAGGTCGGCGACAGCGTCGAGGTGGACGAGCCGCTGGTGGAGGTGTCCACCGACAAGGTCGACACCGAGATCCCGTCACCGGTTGCCGGCAAGCTGCTGTCCATCACCGCGGAAGAGGACGACACCGTCGAGGTCGGCGGTGAGCTGGCCAAGATCGGCGACGCCGACGCCTCGAGCGACGACGAGCCGGAACCAGAGCCGGAACCGGAACCGGAGCCGGAGCCGGAGAAGGCCGAACCCAAGCCGGAGCCCGAGTCCAAGCCGGAACCCAAGCCGGAACCCAAGCCCGAGCCCAAGGCGGAGCCCGAGTCCGAGCCGGCCGCGGCCGAGGCGCCGTCCGGCGGCGACAGCGGCCCGTACGTCACCCCGCTGGTGCGCAAGCTCGCCACCGAGCACGACGTCGACCTGACCTCCGTCAAGGGCACCGGTGTCGGCGGCCGCATCCGCAAGCAGGATGTGCTCGCAGCGGCCAGCGAGAAGGAATCAGCGAAAGACGCGGCTAAGCCCGAACCCGCCGCCGAGGCTCCCGCCAAGGCGTCGTCGACGGCTCCCGCACCCGAGGCCGCACTGGCCCATCTGCGCGGTACCACGCAGAAGGCCAACCGGATTCGTCAGATCACGGCGAAGAAGACACGCGAATCGCTGCAGGCGACAGCACAATTGACCCAGACCCACGAGGTCGACATGACGAAGATCGTGTCGCTGCGGGCGAAGGCGAAGGCGAAGTTCGCCGAGCGCGAGGGCGTCAACCTGACCTACCTGCCGTTCATCGCCAGGGCCGTGATCGACGCGTTGAAGATCCACCCGAACGTCAACGCGAGCTACAACGAGGAAGCCAAGCAGATCACCTACTACGACGCCGAGCATCTCGGCTTCGCGGTCGACACCGAGCAGGGTCTGCTGTCGCCGGTGATCAAGAACGCCGGCGACCTGTCGCTGGGCGGGCTGGCCCGCGCGATCGCCGACATCGCGGCGCGGGCACGTTCGGGCGACCTCAAGCCCGACGAACTGTCCGGTGGCACCTTCACGATCACCAACATCGGCAGCCAGGGCGCGCTGTTCGACACGCCGATCCTGGTTCCGCCGCAGGCGGCGATGCTGGGCACCGGCGCGATCGTCAAACGGCCGCGGGTGATCGTCGACGAGTTCGGCAACGAATCGATCGGCGTGCGCTCGGTGTGTTACCTGCCGCTGACCTACGACCACCGCCTGATCGACGGCGCCGACGCCGGACGCTTCGTCACCACGATCAAGCGGCGGCTCGAAGAGGGCGCGTTCGAGGCGGATCTGGGACTGTAGAAAGCAGTGTCGATGCCATCAGAATCGGTCATCGCCGTTGCGGGATCCTCCGGTCTGATCGGTACGGCGCTGGTCTACGCCCTTCGTGCCACCGATCGCCGGGTGCTGCGCATCGTGCGCCGGGCACCGTCGAGCGCCGACGAGGTCTACTGGAATCCCGACACCGGCGAGTTCGATCCGGACACGCTGCACGGGGTGGACGCCGTGGTGAACCTGTGCGGCGTCGGCGTCGGCGATAAGCGGTGGTCCGGCGCGTTCAAGCAGAGCCTGCGCGACAGCCGCATCGGCCCCACCGAGGTGTTGTCCAACGCGGTCGTCGACGCCGGCGTGCCCGTCCTGATCAACTCGAGCGCCGTCGGCTACTACGGCGACACTGGTAACCACACCGTCGACGAGACCGCCGGTCCCGGCACCGGCTTCCTCGCCCGGCTCGCGCTGGACTGGGAGAACGCCACCGCATCGGCGGCCGCCGCCGGGGTGCGGGTCGTGCTGACCCGCACCGGCCTGGTGATGGCGCCGTCGGGCGGCATGCTCAGCCGGCTGAAACCGCTGTTCGCGCTGGGCCTGGGCGCGCGCCTGGGCAACGGTCGCCAGTATCTGCCGTGGATCAGCCTCGAGGACCAGATCCGCGCGCTGCTGTTCGCGATCAACCGCGACGACGTGTCCGGGCCCGTCAACTTCACCGGGCCCGCGCCGGTCACCAACGCCGAGTTCACGACGGCGCTGGGACGCACGATGAACCGCCCGACCCTGCTGATGGCCCCGGGGTTCGCGCTGCGCACGGCGCTGGGTGAGTTCGCCGACGAGGGACTGCTGGGCGGCCAGCGCGCGATCCCCGCGGCGCTGGAGGGTGCCGGGTTCCACTTCCGCCACAACACCATCGGCGAGGCCCTGGCGTTCGCCACCGCGCCCAAGGGAATCTGAGCGGGAGTAGCGTCGTGTTCATGGCGACATCCATCCGGTCTCACCGCACGCCGGTGCAGGTGCGGCGCCTGGGCACCCTGGACTACCGGTCGGCGTGGGATCTGCAGCGCGAACTGGCCGACGCGCGGGTCGCGGGCGGCCCCGACACGCTTCTGTTGCTGCAGCATCCCCCGGTGTACACCGCGGGTCGGCGCACCCTTCCTCATGAGCGTCCCGATGTCGCCGGTTCGGACGGCACGCCGGTGATCGAGACCGACCGCGGCGGCAAGATCACCTGGCACGGTCCCGGACAGCTCGTCGGCTATCCCATCATCGGACTGGCCGAGCCCCTCGACGTCGTCAACTTCGTTCGGCGACTTGAGGATTCGCTGATCAAAGTGTGCGCCGATCTGGGTCTGGAGACGGGGCGCGTCGAGGGCCGGTCTGGGGTGTGGGTTCCTGGTGACGACGTCCGCCCGGCGCGCAAGGTCGGCGCGATCGGCATCAGGGTCGCGCGGGCGACGACACTGCACGGGTTCGCGCTGAACTGCGATTGCGACCTCGGCGCGTTCGGCTCGATCGTGCCGTGCGGCATCGCCGATGCCGGGGTGACGTCACTGACCGCCGAGCTCGGCACCACGGTGCGCGTCGACGACGTCGTCGACCGGGTCGCCGATGCGGTGTGTGACGTGCTCGACGGTCCGCTCGGCAGCGACGTCGGCGCACCGAACGCAGTAGCATCGATGCAGTGAGTGTCACTCCTGAAGGCCGCAAGCTCCTCCGCCTCGAGGTGCGCAATGCCGAGACGCCGATCGAGCGCAAGCCGCCGTGGATCAAGACCAGGGCGAAGATGGGCCCGGAGTACACCGCGCTGAAGTCGCTGGTGCGCCGCGAAGGCCTGCACACGGTGTGCGAGGAAGCGGGTTGCCCCAACATCTTCGAGTGCTGGGAAGACCGCGAGGCCACGTTCCTGATCGGCGGCGAGCAGTGCACCCGGCGCTGCGACTTCTGCCAGATCGACACCGGCAAGCCTGCCGACCTGGACCGCGACGAGCCGCGCCGGGTGGCCAAGAGTGTGGCCGCGATGGGGCTGCGCTACTCCACCGTCACCGGGGTGGCCCGCGATGACCTGCCCGACGGCGGCGCCTGGCTGTACGCCGAGACGGTCCGCCAGATCAAGGCACTGAACCCGAACACCGGCGTCGAGCTGCTGATCCCCGACTTCAACGCCGAGCCCGCCCTGCTCGAGCAGGTCTTCGCATCGCGCCCGGAAGTGTTGGCGCACAACGTCGAAACGGTGCCGCGGATCTTCAAGCGGATCCGGCCGGGTTTCCGCTACGAGCGCAGCCTGTCGGTGATCACGATGGCCCGTGATCACGGATTGGTGACCAAGAGCAACCTGATTCTCGGCATGGGCGAGACGCCGGAGGAGGTCCGCGCCGCGCTGCGCGACCTGCACGACGCCGGCTGCGACATCGTCACCATCACCCAGTACCTGCGACCGTCGGCGCGTCACCACCCGGTGGAGCGGTGGGTGCACCCCGACGAGTTCGTCGAGCACGAGCAGTTCGCGGCCGACCTCGGCTTCGCCGGCGTGCTCGCCGGACCGCTGGTCCGCTCGTCGTATCGGGCAGGCAGGCTGTACGCCCAGACGCTCGCGTCGCGGACCACGGGAGCCGCCGCGACTCCGGCGATATCCGCCGCCAAACCCGCCGTATTCTGAACGAATGGCGAAGACGCGCAAACCCGCGGAGACGAAGGCGGCAAAAGCAGAGGCGAAGGCCGCCCGCAAGGCGGCCTCCAAGCAGCGCCGCAGTCAGCTGTGGCAGGCGTTTCAGATACAGCGCAAAGAGGACAAGCGCCTACTGCCGTACATGATCGGTGCGTTTGTGCTGATCGTGGGCGTGTCGGTGGCGGCGGGCCTCTATGTGGGCGGGTTCACGATGTTCATGATGATCCCGCTCGGCGTGGTGCTCGGCGCGCTGGTGGCGTTCATCATCTTCGGTCGCCGCGCCCAGAAGTCGGTGTATCGCAAGGCCGAAGGCCAGACCGGGGCGGCGGCGTGGGCGCTGGAGAATCTGCGCGGCAAGTGGCGGGTCACCCCGGGCGTCGCGGCGACCGGCCACTTCGACGCGGTGCACCGGGTCATCGGCCGGCCCGGCGTGATCTTCGTCGGGGAGGGCGCGGCGACGCGCGTGAAGCCGCTTCTGGCCCAGGAGAAGAAGCGCACCGCGCGCCTGGTCGGCGACGTCCCGATCTACAACATCATCATCGGCAACGGCGACGGCGAGGTTCCGCTGTCCAAGCTGGAGCGGCACCTGACCAAGCTGCCGGCCAACATCACCGTCAAGCAGATGGACTCCCTGGAGTCCCGCCTGGCCGCGCTGGGCACCAAGATCGGGCCCGCCGCGATGCCGAAGGGTCCGCTTCCCGCGCAGGCCAAGATGCGCGGAGTGCAGCGCACCGTGCGGAGGAAGTGACGGGCCGGCAGCCGGCGACGGCTATCTCCTGACGACGGCGGTCTTGGTCGCCAGGTCATGCAGGCCGCGCAGGTCGGAGTCGGTGAACAGCGCCGGGATGACGAGGGCGATCAGCAGGCCGCGCGCCAGCGCCCGACCCGAGCCCACGTGGGAACGGTCGTCGACCGGAACCACTTTCAGGCCCAGTGCCAGTTGCCCCGGGGAGAAGCCGAACAGCCGAACCGAAACGACGCCGAGCACCAGCCAGACGACCAACACCGCCGTCGACAACGTCGCGATGCTCAGCAGCCCGAACGTCATCGCCAGGGCCGCCAGCCCGTAGGACACCAGCCAGTCGACGCACAGTGCGGCGACTCGGCGACCGAAGCGTGCGACCGAACCCGGCCCGGTCTGCGGGAAGCCGATACGCTCGCCCGGGTAGGCGCCGGGCTGCGATTCGCTGGGACCCGACAGCCAGGAACCCAAACCGGAACCAGTAGTGCGGGCCATGCAGCCAGGATATGTGGATGCGGCCACTGCGCAGGCGGCGGTGCCTGGATGGCCATGCGTAACGTCGGCGCAACATATGGTTGACGACGGTGCAACATCGTGTCCATAGCGTCAACGCGGGCTTACCAGATATAAGGAGAGCAATCAGTGGCAGAAAAGACCGCCGACGACATCATCAAGCAGATCAAGGACGAGAACGTCGAGTACGTCGACATTCGATTCTGTGATCTGCCCGGCGTCGTCCAACACTTCTCGATCCCGGCTTCGGCATTCGACGAGAGCGTGTTCGAGGACGGCCTCGCGTTCGACGGCTCGTCGGTGCGCGGATTCCAGTCCATCCACGAGTCCGACATGATGTTGCTGCCCGACCCGGCGACCGCGCGCATCGATCCGTTCCGCGCTGCCAAGACGCTGAACATCAACTTCTTCGTGCACGATCCGTTCACCCGTGAGGCCTATTCGCGCGACCCGCGCAACGTCGCCCGCAAGGCCGAGAACTACCTGGCCAGTACCGGCATCGCGGACACCTGCTTCTTCGGCGCCGAGGCGGAGTTCTACATCTTCGATTCCGTCAGCTTCGATTCGCGGATCAACGGCACCTTCTACGAGGTCGACTCCGAGTCGGGCTGGTGGAACACCGGCGAGCCGCTCGAGGCCGACGGCAGCCCGAACCGCGGCTACAAGGTCCGGCCGAAGGGTGGCTACTTCCCGGTGGCCCCGTACGACCACTACGTCGACCTGCGCGACGAGATGGCGACAAACCTGCAGAACGCGGGCTTCACGCTGGAGCGCGGTCACCACGAGGTGGGCACCGCAGGCCAGGCCGAGATCAACTACAAGTTCAACACGCTGCTGCACGCGGCCGACGACGTGTTGCTGTTCAAATACATCATCAAGAACACCGCATGGCAGAACGGCAAGACCGTCACGTTCATGCCCAAGCCGCTGTTCGGTGACAACGGCTCCGGCATGCACGCGCACCAGTCGCTGTGGAAGGACGGCAAGCCGCTGTTCCACGACGAGTCCGGCTACGCAGGCCTGTCGGATCTGGCGCGCCACTACATCGGCGGCATCCTGCACCACGCACCGTCGCTGCTGGCGTTCACCAACCCGACGGTGAACTCCTACAAGCGCCTGGTGCCGGGATACGAGGCGCCGATCAACCTGGTGTACAGCCAGCGCAACCGGTCGGCGTGTGTGCGTATCCCGATCACCGGCAACAACCCGAAGGCCAAGCGCCTCGAGTTCCGCTGCCCGGACAGCTCGGGTAACCCGTACCTGGCGTTCGCGGCCATGCTCATGGCCGGCATCGACGGCATCAAGAAGAAGATCGAGCCGCTCGCCCCGGTCGACAAGGACCTCTACGAGCTGCCCCCAGAGGAGGCCGCCAACATCCCGCAGGCACCGACGTCGCTGTCGTCGGTGATCGACAAGCTCGAAGAGGACCACGAGTACCTCACCGAGGGCGGCGTGTTCACCACCGACCTCATCGAGACGTGGATCACCTACAAGCGGGAGAACGAGATCATGCCGGTGCAGATCCGTCCGCACCCGTACGAGTTCGCGCTGTACTACGACGTGTAAGTCGGCTCGCCGACGCGACGTCTGAGTCGCCGCGTCCCGCAGTAATTCGCAACGAGTCCACCCGTTCGGCAGTCACGACCGCCGAGCGGGTGGACTCGTTTGCGCCGCGGCCCCTCCGTCCCCCTTGAACGGGTTCCCACAAACCGATCCCCGCCGCTGTCCGCTGACGCTCGCGAAAATTCGCGACGTGATCTGCGTTACACCACGTGCCGAGCGGGTAGATCGAGGAGAGCGACCCTCGATCGCGCGGCGGCCCGCCTTTCGGGCCAGGGACGAAGGAGCCGAAACTCATGAGAGACGCCTTGAACGACATGTGGCGCTCGGTCGCCACGTTCGCGCCCAAACTGATCGCGTTCCTCCTCATCCTGATCATCGGGTGGATCATCGCCAAGTTGATCGCCAAGGCGGTCGACAAGATCCTCGAGCGCGTCGGATTCGACCATGCTGTGGAACGCGGCGGCGTCAAGCGCGCCCTGGCCAGAAGTCAGTACGACGCCTCCACCATCGCCAGCAAGATCGTCTACTACGCGCTTCTGCTGTTCGTGCTGCAGTTGGCGTTCGGCGTGTTCGGGCCCAACCCGATCAGCGACCTCATCTCCGGCGTCATCGCTTTCCTGCCGAAGCTGTTCGTCGCGCTGATCATCATCGTGGTGGCGTCTGCCATCGCTGCCGCGGTGCGGGATCTGCTGTCGAACACCCTGAGCGGCCTTTCCTACGGCAAGGCGTTGGCCAACATCGCCAGCATCTTCATCATCGGACTGGGCCTGATCGCCGCCCTCAATCAGGTCGGCATCGCGCTGACCGTGACCCTGCCGGTGCTGGTGGCCATCCTCGGGACGATCGGAGGCATCCTCGTCGTCGGTGTCGGCGGCGGCCTGATCAAGCCGATGCAGGGTCGTTGGGAGAACTATCTGAACAAGGCCGAAGAAGAGAGCCGCAACGTGCGCGAGCGGTTGTCCACTTCGGGCAACGCCGCCGGGCGGGACACCCACACCTTTTCGGGCGCGCACCATCAAGACCCGTACACCGAACAGACCGCTCAGCTGCCGACGGGAGCGGGCCAACCGTCGCACGGCTACCAGCCGCCCGGGTATTCGCAGCAACCCGGCTACCCGCAGTCGGGCCAGCAGCAGCCCGGCTACCCTCAGCCCGGCCAGCAGGCGCCGTACCCACACCCCGACAACCCGCCGATGCGGCCCGGTTACTGAAAACACAACGGATACAACATCACTGACGTAGCGAAGGCGACGGTCAGCGGGGCAACGCTGGCGTCTCAACAAGGGGGATGAACCCCGACGACCGCCTTGCAGGAGACGCCGGCGCCATCCCTCACCACCGCCACCCACTGATCCGTTCAGTTGCCTCGGGCACCGAGGCTCAAACCCACCGTGCTCGAGACGGCCCGAAACGGCGACTCGACGCTTGTCGTTCCGGTGCCATAAACCAAAGCGCCATCCGGACCGTAGTCCGTCCAGGTATTCTCCAGGAATGACTGCGAACCTCGACGCACGCCTGGCCGGCTACTCCTCCCCCGTGTTGAGCATCTTCCGCATCGTGTTCGGCATTCTTTTCACGCTGCACGGCACCATGAAGCTCTTCGGATGGCCACTCGGCGAGGCGGTCCCCGTCGGCACCTGGCCGTTCTGGTTCGCCGGGTTGATCGAGCTGGTCCTCGGGCTGCTGATCACCGTCGGCTTCTTCACCCGCATCGCCGCGATCATCGCCTCGGGCGAGATGGCGGTCGCATACTTCTGGCAGCACTGGGCGCTGTTCAGCGGCGAACCGGCCAGCTTCTGGCCGTTCTCCAACGGCGGCAACGGCGGCGAACTCGCGATCCTCTTCTGCTTCGCCTTCCTGCTGCTGGCGACGACCGGCGCAGGCGCGTGGTCGGTGGACGGCCGGCGCCGGCCGACGGCCGTCACGCGTCGCTGACGACGCGGTTGCCCCCCGCCAGCCCACGGTTGGCGATCCCGCTCTCCGAGACCGTCGGGGGGACCGCGACGTCTTCGCCGGAGCTCTAGTCCAACCCCAGATCCTCACAAAACCGGCGCATTCCGTCGATCTTGTCGGTCAGGGAGGCGTCGGCGCCGCTGTAGAACATCCACGGCATCGTGATGATCCCGGTGATCCCGCCGGCCTCGGCAGCCGCGTAGTGCTCGGGGGTGAACGCATCGGTGAGCGGGGTGATGACCTCGAAACCGTCCATCGTCGAACCCTTGTCGGCTCGCAGCTCCCGCAGCGCCGAAACGCGTTCGAGCGCACGCTCGGTGGTGATCAGGTCCCCGATCCACCCGTCGTGGCGTGCGGCGCGCCGCAGCGCGATGTCGGACAGCCCGCCGACGTAGACCGGGATGTGCGGTGGGGTCGGCTCCATCTCCATCCGCGGTGCGGTGTAGAACTCGCCGGAGAACTCCGTCCAACCCGGCGACCACAGCGCCTTCATCAACTCCAACATCTCGTCGGTGCGCTTGCCGCGCCGTTCGAACTGCTGGCCCAGCAACTCGAATTCCTCACGGCACCACCCAACACCGATACCGAGTTCCAGTCGCCCCCGGGCCAGCACCGCCGCCGTACCGATCGATTTCGCGGCAGAGTAGGGATCGCGCATCGCAGGCAGGTACACCGTGGTGACGAAGTGCAGCCTTGTCGTCACCAACGCGATCGCCCCGATGATCACCCACGGGTCCGGCCAATCGGTGAAGGCCTCCCACCGCCTGCTGCCGTCCTTGGTGTACGGGTACGGCGTCTGAAGTGTCTCCAGGTTGATGACGTGATCCGGGACCGCCATCCCGTGGTAGCCGAGATCGTCTGCTGCCTTGGCGATCTCGACGGCCTCCCGGGTATCGAGAAAGGCCGTCGACACATAGAACTTCATCCGGCGTCTCGCGCCCATGCGGGCTTGATGAACACTCCCTCGGCTTCGACGGTGACACCCTCGGCATCCCTGAGGTAGCCCCGCGCGAAGGTCTTGATCCCCTCCGACCGCTCGACGAACGCCTCCGCGCGCACCCACCCCAGATGGGTGCCGCGCAGGTACTTCACGCTGATCGTGCCGGTGAACTTCGGCTGGCTGAGCCCCTCGCTGGCCACCTCCCCGAGGATGTGGTCGAGCAGCAGCGCGCAGATCCCGCCGTGGACCCACCCCGGTGGTCCCTCGTAGGCGGGTCCCAGCGTGAACTCACTCCAGCAGCTGCCGTCGGCCTCGTGCTCGATGAGCATCGGCGGGGCGATCGCATTGCGCAGTCCCACAGCGGGATTCGCCCACGATACCGGACGGCCGGTGTCGGCGTGCCGCAGCGTCGACGCCGTCGTGCGCTGCTCGCGCTCCAGCAGCTCCGTGGCCGCCTCGAGGTGACCGAGTGCTTCCCGCACCGTGGCCTCGTCGACCGCGGTGTGGATCCCCGCGTCGATGAGCCTGCGCAGCGCGTCGGTCAGCGGTTCATAGCTCGCGCGCTGCCGGGCGTACTCCTCGGCGTTGATGACGTCGAACGCATATTCCACCGTTATCCTCCACATCCATGAGGCGGCTCAGCCGCCGAAGATCTTGCGCACCACGGCTTTTGCCCGTCTGGTGATTCGCAGGTAGTTGTCCAGGAACTCGCTGCCGTCGCCGTCGCGCCAGCCGGCTGCCACCGCCACGGCGTTGAGCAGTCGACCGGGACCCGGCAGCTGATCGGTGGGTTTGCCGCGCACCAGCACCAACGCGTTGCGGGCCCGTGTCGCCGTCAGCCACGCGTCGCGCAGGAGCTCGATGTCGCCCTCGGCGATCAACTCGGCGGCGCCGATCGCATCCAGGGTGTCCAGAGTCGAGGTGGTGTGCAGCGCGGGCATCTTGTGCGCGTACCGCAGCTGCAGCAGCTGGACTGTCCACTCGATGTCGGCGAGCCCGCCGCGGCCCAGTTTGGTGTGCGTGTTGGGGTCGGCGCCGCGGGGTAGCCGCTCGGCGTCCACCCGTGCCTTGATGCGCCGGATCTCCTGCACCGTCTCCGCCGACACGCCACCCGCCGGGTAGCGCGTCTTGTCGACCATCAGCAGGAAGCGTTCGCCGAGTTCGAGGTCACCCGCGACCCGGTGCGCGCGCAGCAACGCCTGGACCTCCCACGGCTGCGCCCACTGGTCGTAGTAGGCCGCATAGGACGCCAGGGTGCGCACCAGCGGGCCGCTGCGACCCTCGGGCCGCAGGTTGGTGTCGACCTCCAGCGGCGGGTCGCCGCTGGGAGTGCCCAGACGCGTCCGGACCTGTTCGGCGACCGTCCCCGCCCACTTCACCGCGGCCGACTCCTCGACCCCGTCGCTGGGTTCGCAGACGAACAGCACGTCGGCGTCGGAGCCGTATCCGAGTTCGCCGCCGCCGAGGCGCCCCATCCCGATGACCGCGATGCGCGCCGGCGGACCGGACTCGGGGGTGTTCGCGCGGATCACCGCCTCCAGCGCGGCCTGCAGGACCGCTACCCACACGGACGTGAGCTGGTGGCAGACGTCGGTCACCTCGAGCATGCCCAGCAGGTCGGCCGAGGCGATGCGGGCCAGCTCCCGGCGCCGCAACGACCGGGCCGCGGCGATCGCCCGCAGCGGGTCGCTGTGCCGGGCCGCCGAGGCCACCAACGACCGTGCCGCCCCTTCGGTGTCGAGGTCGCACAGCTTGGGCCCGTTGGGTCCGTCGGCGTAGAGCTGGATCACCTCGGGGGCACGCATCAGCAGTTCGTGCGCGTACGCCGAGGTGCCGAGGACGTGCATCAGCCGCTTGGCCACCGCACCCTCGTCGCGCAGGGTCGCCAGGAACCAGCGTTGGTCGGCGAGTTCGTCGCTGAGCCTGCGGTAGTTCAGCAGTCCCGCATCGGGATCGGGGGTGTCGGAGAGCCAGTCCAGCAGTGTGGGCAGCAGGACCTGCTGTACGCGACCACGGCGTGCGGTGCCGCCGGTCAGCGCGGCCAGGTGGGTCAGCGCGCTCTGCGGCCCCTCGTAGCCGAGTGCGGCGAGCTGGCGTTCGGCCGATTCGGCGCTCATGCCGGCGGTAAGTCCCAGTGAGTCGGGACCGACCGACTCCAGCAGCGGTTGGTAGAACAGCTTGGCGTGCAGCCGCGACACCCGGTGGTTCTGGCGTTTGAGTTCCTCGCGCAGCACCCCCAGCGCATCGTGGCGGCCGTCGGGGCGCATGTGCGCCGCGCGGGCCAGCCAGCGCATGGCCTCGTCGTCGTCGGTCTCGGGCAGCATGTGGGTGCGCTTGAGGCGCTGCAGTTGGAGCCGGTGTTCGAGCAGCCGCAGGAACTCGTAGGACGCCGTCAGGTTGGCGGCGTCGTCCCTGCCGATGTAACCACCCGTCCCCAGTGCGGCCAGCGCGTTGACGGTCGACGCCACGTGCAGCTCGTCGTCGTTGCGGCCGTGCACCAATTGCAGGAGCTGGACGGCGAATTCGACGTCGCGCAGGCCACCGCTGCCGAGCTTGAGCTCGCGGGACCGGACGCCTGCGGGGACCAGCTCCTCGACGCGCCTGCGCATCGCCTGCACCTCCGGCACGAAGTCCTCGCGCTCACAGGCCGTCCACACCATCGGCATCAGCGCCTCGACGTAGCGGCGGCCCAGTTCGCCGTCTCCGGCTGCGGTGCGCGCCTTCATCAGGGCCTGGAACTCCCACGTCTTCGCCCATCGCTCGTAGTACGCGACGTGCGCATCCAGGGTGCGCACCAGCTGGCCCTGCTTGCCCTCCGGCCGCAGCGCGGCATCGACTTCGAAGAACGCGTCCGCGGCCAGTCGCATCATCTCGCCGGCGATCCTCGTCGCGATCCCGAGGCGGCTGTGCGAGCCGTCGTCGGTGACGAAGATGACGTCGACGTCGCTGACGTAGTTGAGTTCCCGCGCGCCGCATTTGCCCATCGCGATCACCGCGAGCGCGGGCGGCGGCGCATCGCCGCACACCGACCGGGACACGACGTTCAGCGCCGCGCCCAGTGCCGCGTCGGCGAGGTCGGAGAGGTGCTCACCTACTACGGTGAACGGCAGCACGGGTTCGTTCTCCACCGTCGAGGCGACGTCGAGGGCGGCCAGCACCAGCAACCGGTTGCGGTAGAGGGTGCGCAGTGGCGGTACGGCAGCCGCTGCGCCCGTTGCCCTTTCGGCCTCCGCGGTGAACATCTCACGCAGCTCCTGCGGCGCGGGCAGGGACACTTTGCCCGCCAGCAGGTGCCACGAGTCGGGGTTGGCGACCAGGTGATCGCCGAGGGCCAGCGAGGACCCGAGCACCGCGAACAGTCTGCCCCGCAGGCTGCGGTCCTTGAGCAGGGCGCGGTCGAGTTCGGGCCATTCGTCACCGAGGGCCTCCGACAGGCGCACGACCGCACGCAACGCGGTGTCGGCGTCGGGCGCACGTGACAGCGACCACAACAGCTCGACATGGGCCTCGGTGTTCCACCCGAGGCCGTTCAGGTCCGCTTGCGCCTGCCGTTCGACCAGCCCGAGCCGACCGACGCCGGGCAGCTTGGGGCGCTGCGTCGCGGGTTTGGCCACACTTGAAATCTAACGGAGGCATCTGGTGCGGCACGCACCGCGGCCGAGAAACTCCTACAACGACAGGTAGGTCTTCAGCTCGAAAGGCGTGACGTGGCTGCGGTAGTTCTCCCATTCGGCGCGCTTGTTGCGCAGGAAGAAGTCGAAGACGTGCTCCCCGAGCGCCTCGGCGACCAGCTCCGAGCTCTCCATCTCGGTCAGCGCGACGCCCAGGCTGCCGGGCAGCTCCTTGTAGCCCATGGCGCGGCGTTCCTCCGGCGTGAGGGTCCAGACGTTGTCTTCGGCCTGCGGGCCGAGCACGTAGCTCTTCTCGATGCCGCGCAGGCCCGCGGCGAGGAGTACGGCGAACGTCAGGTACGGGTTGCAGGCCGAGTCGGGGCTGCGCACCTCCACCCGCCGAGACGACGACTTGTGCGGTGTGTACATCGGCACGCGCACCAGCGCCGAGCGGTTGGCCGCACCCCAGGACGCCGCCGTCGGGGCCTCACCACCGTGCACCAGCCGCTTGTAGGAGTTCACCCACTGGTTGGTGACGGCGCTGATCTCGTTGGCGTGCTCGAGGATGCCTGCGATGAAGGACTTCCCGACATCGGAGAGCTGCTGCGGATCGTCGGCGCTGTGGAAGGCATTGGTGTCGCCCTCGAACAGGCTCATGTGGGTGTGCATCGCCGAGCCGGGGTGTTCGGCGAACGGCTTGGGCATGAACGAAGCGCGGACCCCTTCGCCGAGCGCGATCTCCTTGACGACGTAGCGGAAGGTCATGACGTTGTCGGCCATCGACAAGGCGTCGGCGTAACGCAGGTCGATCTCCTGCTGGCCGGGTGCGCCCTCATGGTGGCTGAACTCCACCGAGATGCCCATCTGCTCGAGTGCGTCGATGGCGTGGCGGCGGAAGTTCGGCGCCGAGTCGTGCACGGCCTGGTCGAAGTAGCCACCGTTGTCGGCGGGTACGGGGTCGGTGCCGTCGTACGGGCCCGGTTCGAGGAGGAAGAACTCGATCTCGGGGTGCACGTAGCAGGAGAAGCCGAGGTCGCTGGCCTTCGACAGCTGCCTGCGCAGCACGTGGCGCGAGTCGGCCCACGACGGCGAGCCGTCGGGCATCGTGATGTCACAGAACATGCGTGCCGAGTGGTGGTCACCGCCGCTGGTGGTCCACGGCAGCACCTGGAACGTCGACGGATCGGGACGGGCGACCATGTCGGCTTCCGAGACCCGCGCGAAACCCTCGATGGACGAGCCGTCGAAGCCGATGCCCTCCTCGAACGCACCCTCGAGTTCGGCGGGTGCGATGGCCACCGACTTGAGGTAACCGAGGACGTCGGTGAACCACAACCGGACGAAGCGGATGTCGCGTTCTTCCAGCGTGCGCAGGACGAATTCCTTCTGCCGATCCATGCCCGAAGCGTAGGTTCCAGCTGTTAATTCTGTGTTACGGCGCTGCTAGCAGCGCAATCCGTCGGGGGGTACGACCGAGTCGATGAGGAAGTCGAGGACCGTGGTGTCCACGCAGGCGTCGCCGTTGAACACCACCGTGTGCTGGTTGCCGACGAAGGTGACCAACGACGCGTCCATCTGGCGGGCCAGGACGGCGCCGGCCTCGTAGGGCGTCGCCGGGTCCCCCGTGGTGGCCACGACGATCACCTTCCCGGGTCCCGGCGAGACGGCGGGCGCAGCCGTCGACGTCGGCGGCACCGGCCACATCGCGCAGACGTCGCGCGGAGCGAAACCGGTGAACGCACCGTAGGACAGGAACGGCGCCGCGTCCCGGACCCGCCGGTCGGCGTCGGCCCACGCCGCGGGGTCGGTCGGATAAACCGCATCGAGGCAGCGGATGGCGGTGAAGGCGTCCCTGCGGTTCTTGTAGTGCCCGTCCCGGTCGCGCTGCTGGTAGTCGTCGGCGAGCAGCAGCAGGTCGATCGGGTCGGTGCCGCGCTGCAGCCCGAGCAAGCCGCTGGTCAGGTACGTCCAGTACCGCGGCGAGTAGAGCGCGCTCGCGGTGCCGGTGATCGCATCCTGGTAGCTGAGGCCCCGGGGGTCGGAGGTCGGGGCGGGGCGACCGACCAGTGGATCGACGAGTTGGTGGTAGCGGGTGACGAATTGCGCGGGGTCGGTGCCCAGCGGGCATGCCGACGACTGGGCGCAGTCGGCGGCGTACTTGTCGAACGCTCGCTGGAAGCTGCCCACCTGGTTGACGCTCTCGGTGATCGGGTCCAGGCTCGGGTCGACGGGGCCGTCGAGAACCATCGCACGCACCCGATCCGGGTAGCGCGCGGCGTATGCGGCGCCGAGTTGGGTGCCGTAGGAGAAGCCGAGGTAGTTGATCTGCTCCTCGCCCAACGCCGCCCGCACCACGTCCATGTCGCGGGCGGCCTCCGCCGTTCCGACGTTCGCCAGGAATTCGGCGCCCATCCGGTCCAGGCACTGCGTGGCGAGTTCACGGCGGAGGCGCTCGATGTCGGCCACTCCCGCAGGGCTGTAGTCGACCATCGGCTCGGCGCGGTAGGCGTCGAACTCGGCGTCGGTGCGGCACCGCAGCTCCGGCGTCGAATGCCCCACGCCCCGCGGATCGATGCCGACGAGGTCGAAGCGCTGCGCGATGGGGCTTCCCGCCAACGCGGCTCCCATGCCCGCCACGGTGTCGACCGCCGACGCACCGGGTCCGCCGGGGTTGACGACGAGCATCCCGATGCGGGGACCGGTGGCGGGCACCTTGATGATCGCCAACTGTGCTTGCGCGCCTTGCGGTTTCGTGTAGTCGACCGGAACCGCGACGGTGCCGCACTGCGCGGTCGGAAGACGCGAGGTGTCGTCGACGAACTGCGCACACGAACTCCACACGGGCGCAGTGGAGTACGGAGCGTCGGTCTGGGTCGGCGGTGCCGCCACCGCGGCGGGCGTCAGGACGGCCGCCGCGGAGGTTGCCACGACCAGTGCCGCACTAAGTCGTCCCAGCCGCCGCATGGCAGCAATCGTGGCACGCCACCGGGGGGCCGGTCTGCCCCAGGGGCCCAAAGGTGACCTGGCTGTTATCAGGCGTCGAGTTCGTAGGTGAACCAGGTCGACTTCTCGGCGCCGATGCCGTCGTAAAGCCGTTGCGCCGTGACGTTGTCCGGCGCGGTTTCCCACACCAGCTTCTCCGCGCCGCGGTCGTGGCACATCTGCAGGCAGCGCGCGATGAGAGCCCGCCCGGTGCCGGTCCCCCGCGACTGCGGGGTGACGTAGAGGTCGTTGAGCACGCCGACGCGCGCGGCGTACAAGGTCTGCCATGTCCAGTAGATCGTCGCGAACCCCACAGGTATAACAGCGGTTCCAACCTGATCCCTGGCGATGAGCTGAACCCCCTCCTCGGGGTTGGCGAGCAGCGCGCGCGACAGTGCGTCGAGCTTCTCGTCGGACGGGTCGACCCGATAGAAATCGCAGTAGCTGCGCAGCATCGGCATCAGTTCGGGCAGATCGGCCTCTTCGACCACGGAGACGGTCAGCATCGGGTGTCGGCGGGTGGGACGGCCACGTCGATGAGGTAGCGCGCGGCGATGTCGTCGATGCACGGGCTGCCGTGGAAGACGACGGTGTGCTGGGTGCCCTCGAACGTGACCAGCGTGCCGCCCAGTTGCTCGGCCAGATCGACACCGGCCTCATACGGGGTGGCGGGGTCATTGGTGGTGGACACCACCAGCACCGGCGGCAGCCCGGCGACCTTGATCTCGTGCGGACTGCTGGTGGGCGGCACCGGCCAGAACCCGCATGTCGACATCGGCGCGAACCCGGTGAATTCGCCGTAGCTCATGAACGGCGCGGCCTCGCGGATGCGGCGGTCCTGCTCGACGAGCGTGGCCCGGTCGGTGATCGCCGGTTTGTCCACGCAGTTGACGGCCACCCGCGCATCGGTCGCGTTGGTGTAGTGCCCTTCGGCGTTGCGGCCCATGTACAGGTCGGCGAGCGTGAGCATGGTGTCGCCCCTGCCCTCCTTGATCTCGCTGAGGGCCTGTGTCAGGTGCCGCCACAGGTTCGGCGAGTACAGCGGCAGGACGGTTCCCACGATCGCGTCGTTGTAGCTCAGGCCGCGCGGATCGTCGGTCTCGGCCGGCTTGTCGACCAGCGGCGCGACCATGGAGCGGTATTCCTCGACGGCCTTGACCGGGTCGGTTCCCAACGGGCAGGTGGCGTCGTTGGCGCAGTCGGCGGCGTAGTCGTCGAACGCCTGCTGGAACGCCGCGGCCTGGCGGATGTCGGCCTCGACCGGGTCGGCGTTGGGGTCGATCGCGCCGTCGAGGATCATCGCTCGCACATGCTCGGGGTAGGTCTCGGCGTAGCCGGCGCCGATGCGGGTGCCGTAGGAGTAGCCGAGATAGGTCAGCTTGTCGTCGCCGAGCGCGGTGCGAATCGCGTCGAGATCCTTGACCACACTGGCGGTTCCGATGTTGGCCAGGAACTCCTTGCCCATCTTGTCCACGCAGCGCTGGACGAACTCCTTGGTCTGGTTCTCGATGTGGGCCACGCCCTCGGGGGTGTACTCCACGACGTTGTCCGCGCGGAGCCGGTCGTTGTCGGCGTCGCTGTTGCACCACAGGGTCGGTGTCGAGTTCGCGACCCCGCGCGGGTCGAAGCCGACCAGATCGAATCGCTCGCGCACCGCAGGTGGGATCGTGGTGGCCATCTGAGCTGCGGCCTGCACTCCCGATTCTCCCGGCCCGCCGGGGTTGATGACCAGCGAGCCGATCTTGTCACCGCTGGCCTTGAACCGGATCATGGCGATCTGGGCCACGCCACCTTCGGGGCTGTCTGCGTTGTCCCAGTCGACGGGCACCGACAACAGTCCGCATTCGGCGCCGCGCAGCAGGCGCGGCTGATCGGACGGGCCCGCTTCACAGGGCGCCCACTGGACCGGCGAACCCGGCCTCGGCACCGAGATCAGCGCCCGCCCCTCCACCACTTTGCTGCAACCGGCGACCAGGAACAGCGCGAAAGTGAGGAGTACGGCGGATCGCACGACCCCCGTCTTGAGCTTCATGGCTCCACATGCTGCCATGGAGCCGCATCAACGCTGGCGAGGCGGCTGTCGCGAGCCTCTCAGCCCGCGGCGAGCAGTTCCTCGAGGGCCGCCTGGAACGCGTCGGCCATATCCCACAGGTCGGGCAACAGCTCAGGGCACGACACGATCCCGACGTCGAGCTTGCCGTTGAGAGACATCACGGTGATGTTCAGGCCCGAGCCGTGGAAGATCGGTCCCAGCGGGTACATCGCCTCGACCTCGCAGCCCAACATGTAGAGCGGCATCTGCGGGCCGGGGACGTTGGAGAGTACGAGATTGTGCACGGGCCGGGCGCCGCTGAGCCTGCTGCTGGCGTAGACGCGCATCGCGACACCGAACACGGCGGGTGCGGCGAACTGCGTCCAGTCCTGCAGCAACGTGGCACCGATGGCCGAACTGTGTTGCTTGGAAACGGAATTCGCATCCGCGATCGCCTTGAGCCGTTCGGCGGGGTCCTCGATGCTGGTCTCCAGCCGGGAGAACATGCCCGACACCTGATTGCGTCCGGGCCGATCGGACTTGTCGTGCACCGACACCGGGACCATGGCCACCAGGCTGTTCTCCGGCAGTTCACCACGGTCGAGCAGGAACTTGCGCAGCACGCCTGCCACGAGCGCCATCACCACGTCGTTGAGCTTGACCCCGAAGTGGTTCTTCACCTTCTTGATGTCGTCGAGGTCGAGTTGGACGAACGCGATGTTGCGGTGTCCGGTGACGTTGGTGTTGAACGCGGTCTTCGGCGCGGCGAACGGCGCGGCCATCGTGGTTCCGCTGCGCACCCGCTTGGCGGTGTCGATGACGGTCGAGAGGGTCAGCGGCACCACGTTGGCGAATTTCAGCGGCCGCGTCGCGAACCTCATCGCGCCGCTGATCGCGATCTCGAGGTCGCTGCCGCCGCCCGGTCCGTCGACCGGGTCCGGCGGCGGCGCGTCGGGCTCGGTCGAACACAGCTGGGACATCAGGTTCGCCCCGGTCACGCCGTCGACGCTGGCATGGTGGACCTTCGTCATCACGGCGATGCGGCCGCCGTCGTGGGCGTCCGTGCCGCCGACGTTCTCGATCACCCACATCTCCCACAGCGGGCGGGTGCGGTCCAGTGGCAGCGACGCGATGTGGCCGCAGATCTGGGCAAGCTCGCTGCGTCCGCCCGGCGACGGCAGCCCGATGCGGTGCAGATGGCGGTCGACGTCGAAGTCCTTGTCCTCGACCCACACGGGGTGGTCCAGGTTGAAGCGGTTGTCGGCGAGCTTCTCCCGGAATTCGGGCATCGCCTTGATCCGCAGCTCCAGGCCGTCGCGGAGCCGGTCGAACGTGTAGCCGCCCGGCATCGTCGACGTGTCGAGTTCCAGGATCGAGCACACGTGCAGAGGCTGCGCGGCGGTTTCTAGGTACAGGAAGCTGGCGTCGAGCCCGCTGAGCCTTTGCATGTGGCCGATGTTAGGCGTGGGACGGGCGGGTGTGAGCAAATCCACTCAACGCCCTGTTCAACTTCTCAATGGGTGGTGGCAGACTTGTCGTGTCAGCGAAAACCCGGGGACCGATTCGGCCTCGAGGATTTCGAAACGACTCACCCGACGAGGGGACAATGATGTCCGAACAGACCGTCTACGGTGCTGCCGCCGATTCGCACTCCGCTTCCGAAGCGGGGTCGAAACCGCGAATCAAGGTCCGCACGCACCACCTGCACAAGTGGAAGGCCGAGGGCCACAAGTGGGCCATGCTGACGGCCTACGACTATTCGACGGCCTCGGTGTTCGACGAGGCGCAGATCCCGGTGCTTCTGGTCGGCGATTCGGCCGCCAACGTGGTCTACGGCTACGACACCACGGTGCCGGTGACCATCGACGAACTGATCCCGCTGGCGCGCGGCGTGGTTCGCGGGGCGCCGCATGCGCTGGTGGTGGCCGACCTGCCGTTCGGCAGCTATGAGGCCGGCCCACAGCAGGCGCTGGCGACCGCGACGCGGTTCCTGAAGGAGACCGGCGCGCATGCGGTGAAGCTCGAGGGTGGTGAGCGCGTGGCCGAGCAGATCGCCGCGGTGAGCGCCGCCGGCATCCCGGTGATGGCACACATCGGCTTCACCCCGCAGAGCGTCAACGGCCTGGGCGGGTTCCGCGTCCAGGGTCGCGGCGACGCCGCCGAGCAGACGATTCACGACGCGATCGCGGTCCAGGAGGCCGGCGCCTTCGCCGTCGTCATGGAGATGGTGCCCGCCGAGCTGGCCACCCAGATCACCGGCAAGCTGACCATTCCCACCGTGGGCATCGGCGCGGGACCGAACTGCGACGCCCAGGTGCTCGTATGGCAGGACATGGCCGGCCTCACCGCGGGCCGGACCGCCAAGTTCGTCAAGCGTTTCGGCGCTGTCGGCGACGAACTGCGCCGCGCCGCAACCCAGTACGCCCAGGAGGTCGCCACCGGCGCCTTCCCCGCCGAGGAGCACTCCTTCTGAGCGTCTAAGCGAAGTCGGGCGCCCGCTTCGCCAGGAACGCGTCGATGCCTTCGCGGCCGTCGCGGCCGTCGGCGTTGGCGGCGATGAGCCGTCCCTCGAGTTCCATCTGCGTCTCGATGCCGTTGTCGAACGTCGCGAGCAGGAGTTTCTTGACCGCAGCGTGTGATCCTGCGGCGCCGGCCGCCAGATCGGTGGCCAGCTTGTCGGTGAAAGCGCCGAGGTCGGCGTCGTCGACGACGTAGTTGACCAAGCCCCACTCCAGCGCCTCGGCTGCGGTGAGACGACGGTTCGTCAGCATCAGATCCTGGGTGCGCCCCACCCCGATGAGCCGGGGCAGGTAGTAGGAGGCGCTTCCGTCCGGGCTCAGACCGGCCTTCGTGTAGGCCATCGTGAAAGAGGCCGAGGAGGCCGCGACCACCAGGTCGCCGCCGGCCGCCAGGGAGAATCCCGCGCCGGCGGCGGTGCCGTTGACCGCGGTGATGAGCACAGCGTCCATCCGGGCGAACGTCGAGATCGCCCGGTGGAGGTCGTCGGCGATCCCCTTGACGAACGGCCCCGGTCCGAGCGGGGACGCCGCCATCGCCTTCAGGTCCCCGCCTGCGCAGAAGAACCGCCCGGCCCCGGTGAGCACCACGACCTTCGTCGCGGCGGTGTCACACTGCGTCGCGGCGTCAGCGAGTTCCCGAGTCATGGTGTCGTTCATGCCGTTTGCGGCATCGGGCCGGTTCAGCGTGATCCGGGCGACGGCGCCGGACTGCTCGACGATGATGGTCTGGTATTCGGTCACACTCCGGACTGTATCGGCGCGGTGCCGGCCCCCGGCGACCGCCGGGGTTCAGAGCGTGCCGTCGAGGTACTTCGCGCGGCACGCCCGGCGCGCCAACTTTCCGCTCGTTGTTCGGGGAATCGCCCCCGCGGCAACGAGTTTCACGTCAGCGATGGGCAACGCGTGGCTGCGTGACACCGCGGCGCGGATCGCCTCCTGGATCGGTGCGGCCTCGGCGCGACCTGCGCCCATGGCGCGTTCGGCGACGACGACCACTTCTTCGCGCCCGTCACCGGGCACCGAGAAGGCCGCGACGTATCCTGCCCGAACGGCCTTGGAGGCCTCGGCGACAGTCGCCTCGACATCCTGCGGGTAATGATTGCGTCCGTCGACGATGATGAGGTCCTTGATCCGCCCGGTGATGTACAGCTCGCCGTCGAGATACACACCGAGGTCACCGGTACGCATCCACAGCGCGCTCTCGGGGCTTCCCTCGGCGTGGCTGCCGTGCAGCAGGCGCGACTGCACCTTGTTCCGGAACGTCAGCTCGGTGTCGTTCGGGCGTCCCCAGTAGCCGTGGCCGATGTTGTCGCCGTGCAACCAGATCTCGCCGACGCGACCGTCGGGCAGTTCGGCATCGGTTGCGGTGTCGACGATGACCGCCCACTGGCTGCGCGAGACCTTGCCGCACGAGACCTGGGCCACCGCGTTCGGGTGGTCGGCGGCCACCCGGACCGCCCGTCCCGCGCTGAGCTCGTCCCGGTCGAGGTGGATCGCCTCCGGCAGGGCGTCGTGGGCGGTGGTGGAGACGAACAGCGTCGCCTCCGCCATCCCATAGGACGGCTTGATGGCGGCCGGGTTCAACCCGTAGGGCGCGAACGCGGCCGTGAACTTCTCGACGGAGGTGATGCTCACCGGCTCCGAACCGTTGATCAGACCGGCCACGTTGGTGAGATCGAGCGCCTCCCCGGCGGGTGGTCGACCACGCTGGGCCGCCAGCTCGAATGCGAAGTTGGGTGCGGCGGCGAACGTCCGCAGGTCGGAATCGCCCAGCTCCTTGATCCAGCGGTACGGGCGGCGCACGAACGCCAGCGGCGACATCAACGTGATGTGACCACCGGCCAGCGCCGGGAACATGATCATCAGCAGGCCCATGTCGTGGAACAACGGCAACCAGCTCACGCTACGGATGTTGGAGTCCAGGCCGACCGACAGGATCATCTGCACGACGTTGGTGCACGCCGACCGGTGGGTGATCTCCACGCCGGCGGGAGTGCGGGTGGATCCGGATGTGTACTGCAGGTAGGCGACGGCGTCGGTGCGCAGCTGCGCGGGGACGAATCCCGCGCCGATGGCGTCGGGCACCGCGTCGACGGCGATCATGCGTGGTCGACGGTCACGGGGAAGGGTGCGCAGGAACTCGCGGACGGGCGGGGCGGCGGCCGTCGTCGTCAGCACGACCGTGGGGCGGGCGTCGGCGAGTACCGCTTCGAGCCGCTCGGCGTGGCCGGGCAGTTCGGGCGCGAACAGCGGCACCGCGATCGCGCCCGCCTGAACGGCGGCGAAGAACCCGACGACGTAATCGACGCCCTGCGGTGTCAGGATCGCCACCCGGTCTCCGGGCCGGGTGACCTGCTGAAGGCGCGCACCGACCGCCCGCAGCCGTTCCCCCATCTGTCTCCAGCTGAGCTCGACGGCGCACTCCCGATCGAAGTCGAGGTAGCGATAGGCAGGGCCGTCACCGAGTTCGGCGATGTTGCGGTCCAGGAACGAGGTCAGCGTGAGACCGTCGGGTATCGCGATGCCGCCATCGCGATCGAGGTAGTCCTCGATGTTCATCTCGGCCGTGCCGGCGGCGACCAGGCCTGCTTCCCGGTTCATAAGACGATTCTAAGAGCACGGGGCAAGAAATCGCGGCACCTTTCGCCCGCGCGCCGGATGGTGTCGCCTCCCGATCGGCCGCGACTCCAGGGCGTCGGTTCACCCGGATATGGCACTCTTGGCTTTCCCAGCCACCCGATCCACTGCCCGAGACAAGGGGACCATGGCCGCCAAATCGCCCGAAACCTCCAGGTACACGGAGACCGAGCGCAAATTCGAGGTCGTCGAATCCACCGTGGCACCCTCGTTCGACGGCCTGTCGTCGGTGGCCCGCGTCGAGAGATCACCGTCACAACAGCTCGACGCTGTCTACTTCGACACACCTGGCCGCGATCTGGCCCGGCACCGCATCACGCTGCGGCGCCGCACCGGTGGGGCGGACGCCGGCTGGCACCTCAAGCTGCCTGCCGGTCCCGACACGCGGACCGAGGTGCGCGTGTCGTTGGAGGACGACGCACCCGCCGACCTCGACGCTGCGGTGGTTCCGGAGAGCCTGCGTGATGTGGTGCTCGCGATCGTGCGCGACCGGCCACTGGCTCCGGTGGCGCGCATCAGCACGTCGCGAACCGTCGAGATGCTCTACGGGCCGCAGGGGTCGGCGGTCGCCGAGTTCTGCGACGACCAGGTCACCGCGAGCGCCGAGGGCGGCGAGGAGCAGCGCTGGCGCGAATGGGAGCTGGAACTGGCCGAGGGAGTGACCGACCCGGACCTGTTCGACCGGCTGAGCAACCGGTTGCTGGATGCGGGAGCGCTGCCCGCCGGGCACGGGTCGAAACTGGCCAGGGTGCTCGCGGCGAGCGAACCCGCCGTGGAGATCGGCGAAGCGTCCGCGGATCCGGTACACCGGGCGGTCGCCGGGCAGGTCGAAGAACTGCTCGAGTGGGACCGTGCGGTGCGGTCGGACGTCTACGACTCGGTCCATCAGATGCGGGTGCTGACCCGCAAGATCCGCAGCCTGCTGCAGTCGTCGGAAGGGTCGTTCGGCATCGCCGACGACGAGTGGATCCTCGACGAACTGCGCGAGCTGGCAGGTGTTCTGGGCGTGGCGCGCGATGCCGAGGTGCTCGCCGAACGATACGAGCGTGCGTTGGACGAGCTGCCGGAGTCCAACGTGCGTGGCCCGGTGCGGGAGCGGCTCGTCGAGGGCGCCAAGAAGCGCTATCAGAACGGCTGGCGGCGGTCACTGACCGCGATGCGTTCGCCGCGCTATTTCCGGCTGCTCGACGCGCTGGAAGCGGTGGTGGCCGCCGAACCTCCCCCGCCGTCGCCCGGCGAAGAACCGGCACAGGTCACGATCGACTCGGCCTACAAGCGGATTCGTAAGGCGGCCAAGGCGGCACACGCCGCCGCCGAGGATCCCGACGTCGACAACGACGAGGCGCTGCACCGGATCCGCAAACGCGCCAAGCAGCTTCGCTACACCGCAGCGGCCACGGGTGCGGCCAAGGTGGCCGATCGGGCCAAGACGATCCAGACCCTCCTGGGCGATCACCAGGACAGCGTGGTCAGCCGCTCACACCTGAGCCGGCAAGCCGAACTGGCGCACGCCGCGGGTGAGGACACCTTCACCTACGGGCTGCTGTATCAGCAGGAGAACGACCTCGCGCTGCGGTGCGAGGAGCAGATCGACGACGCACTGGCGAAGCTGCACAAGGCCGTCCGCAAGTCCTGACGCTCCGGCGGGTCACCGCGGAGGGCGGATGAGCTGGCCTGTAAGCCGGATTCTGTTCCTCGTCGCCGCGAAACGCGGCAGCGAGGCGGCGACCATCCATCTGGACACACCGTCACCGGGTGCCTCGAGCGGCCTACCCGCAGGCTCGGGCGAGCAGCCCTCGAGCGCCTGCGCTGCCACGCCCCCCACGTGACATTCTTGGCCTTGCTTCGGGTGGGGTTTACCTAGCCGCTCCGGTCGCCCGGCGCGCTGGTGCGCTCTTACCGCACCGTTTCACCCTTACCACCCCCGTCGCCCGAAGGCTCCGGTGGTGGCGGTCTGATTTCTGTGGCACTTTCCCGCGAGTCACCTCGGATTGCCGTTAGCAATCACCCTGCTCTGTGAAGTCCGGACTTTCCTCGAACCATCCTCGACCGTATCCCCCATCGGGCCGGTAGATGGTCCGCGGCCGCCCAGCCAGCTCATCCGCCCTAACAACGTAATGCGTGAGGCGCCGATTCCGGTAACACGGCGATGCACGGGGCCATACTTGGACCATGACGCAGGCTCCCCCGGCCCGCTATCTGATGCGGGCCAAGGATCTGGTCGACGCCCGCTACTCCGAGCCGATCACCGTCGACGACCTCGCCGCGGCCGCCGGGCTGTCGAGGGCGCACTTCAGCCGGGTGTTCACCAAGACCTTCGGCGAGTCACCGCGGGCCTACCTGCAGACGCGGCGCCTCGAGCGGGCCGCGTCGCTGCTCCGCCACACCGACCGCTCGGTGGCCGACATCTGCGTGATGGTCGGGTTGCAGAGCGTCGGCTCCTTCACCACCAGTTTCGCCAGGGTGTACGGGCTCCCGCCGGCGGCCTACCGCGCGTCGATGCCGCCGGCAGCCGTCCACGCCCGGATCCCCAGTTGCATCCTGCGTCGCGACACCCGGCCCCGCGCCGACAGCCGGGTCGTCAACACAGCACACGGGGAGAAGACGGGCCCGCCGGGGCGACCGTAACGTCGTTTGCATGATCAAGATCGCAAGCGCCCACCTATGGGTTCACGACCAGGAAGTCGCGTTGAAGTACTGGACCGACAAGGTCGGTATGGAAGTGCGCCAGGATGTTTCGCTCCCCGACGTCGACGGCATCTTCCGCTGGCTGACCGTCGGACCTCCCGGCCAGGACGACGTCTCGATAGTCCTGATGGCGGTGCCGGGCGAACCGGTGATGGACGAAGCCACCAGGAAGCAGGTTCTCGACCTCACCGCGAAAGGCTTCGCAGGCACCGTGTTCCTCACCACCGAGGACTGCCGGGCGAGCTACGAACAGCTCAAGGCTCGCGGCGTCGAGTTCACCGAGGAGCCCCACGAGATGCCCTACGGCATCGACTGCGGATTCCGGGATCCGTCGGGCAACAGCGTGCGCCTCACCCAGTTGGCGGAGGTCCCGGCCACCTTCGGCTAGGTGGTCGGACCGGGGGGTTCGGCCGGTAGCGGTTCCGTTTCAGTGGAACGGAAAGAAGACCGGCACCAGGACCGGCGTCGCCACGAGCACGAACAGCGTCAGAAGCGCACCCAGGCGCGCGAAGTCGGTGTATCGATAGCCACCCATGGCCCACACCATGGTGTTGGTCTGATAACCGATGGGCGTCAGGAACGACAGGGTGGCACCGAAGATCACAACCACCGCGAAGGGCATCGGGTCCGCACCGGCCTGCTCGGCGACCGCGATGGCGATGGGGAACATCAGCGCGGCCGCGGCCGTGTTGGAGATGACTTCGGTGACGAGCATTGTGGCCGCGAGAACGGCTGCCAGTAAGCCGTAGTCCCCGAGCGGAGCAGCGGAGTTCACCACCAGATTCGCCAACGAGGCGGCGAGACCGCTCTGCTCAACCGCCATCCCGAGACCGAAGCTGGTTGCCATCAGCAGCAGAACGTTGGCGTCGATGAAACGCCGCGCATCTCGCAGGGTCACGATCCTTGCCACGATCAGCCCGAACGCGATGAGCAGCGACACCTGCAACAAATCCAAGAGGCCGGTCCCTGCGAGCACGATCAGCGCGGCGATGGCCAGCTCGACGGTTCTCGCGTGCTCGCGTCGAATGGGCCTGTCCTGATTGAGCGGAGACACCACGGCGAAGTCGCGGTGCTCCCGGTACCGCTGGTGGAAGTCGGGTCCCGCCAGAACCAGGAGGACGTCGCCCGCGCGCAGCCGGACATCGCCGAGTTTGCCCTTGAGTTGCTCGCTCGCGCGGTGAATGGCGACCACCGCAGAACCGTAGCGGCGGCGGAACCCCGACGCTTTGAGGCTGGTCCCGATGAGCGGCGATCCGGCACCGATCACGGCCTCGACGAACTGGCGCTGCGGATTTCGCGCGAGATCGTCGAAGTGGCGCGCCTCAGCCGAGATGAGACCCGACATCCGCTGCAGGTCGAGCACTCTCGCGAGGTTTCCGACGAAAACCAGCCGGTCCCCGGCGGTCAACGGCTCATCCGGTCCGACGGCGGCGATGACCTTGTCCGCGCGTTCGACTTCCACCAGGAACACTCCGTCGAGATTGCGCAAGCCCGCCTCGGCGACGGTGGAGCCGGCGAGCGCGCTGTTCACGGCGATCGTCATCTCCACGGTGAATTCGCGTTCGGTACCCGCGAGGACTTCGCCCGGTGTGGCACGGTCTTTGAGCAGACGGGGTCCGAGAAGCACCATCAGCAACACGCACCCGACCGTGAGCGGGAAACCGATGCCGAAGATCGCGAAGACGCTCAGTCGGCCCAGGCCCGCCTTGTCGATGAGGTCGTTGACGAAGAGATTGACCGACGTGCCGATCATCGTCATCGACCCGCCGAGAATGACCGCATAGCTCAGCGGCATCAGATACAGCGACGGCGAACGGCCCGTGCGTCGACACCACCGGACCACTCGCGGAGCCAGCATCGCCACCAGCGGGGTGTTCGCGATGAAGGCCGAAACCGCCGCCGACGGCCCGCACACCCGAAACAACTCACCACGTGGCCGACTGCGGGTCGCCCCACCCAGGATCTTCGACGTCACGCCTTCGAATGCTCCGGTGATGTCGGCGGCTCCGGCCAGCACATACAGTGCGGCCACGATCGCCAGCGATTCATTTGCCATGCCGGCCAGCAACTGGTCCTGGTCGATGACACCCAAGACGTACAGCGAAATCACGGCGCCACCCATGACCAGCATCGGGCTGAACCGATCGAGAATGAGCACGCCGACAGTGACGACAACCACCGCGAGGGTGATCCAGGCATCTATCGTCACATACACCCCTAGCCAATCAGCCCAGCGGCGGCCGCGTACGCGATCCGCACTGCGCGCACCCCCTGCGTGTGCTCTGACACCGTAGCGTGAACAAACAACGAAATCGGGGGCGGCGCGAGGACTGTGCGGACAACGGCGGATCCAGCTTTCTGTTAGCTGGCCGCGTCTGCGGGGGTGTTCACACCGCCGGTGGGGTCGACACCACCCGCCGAAGCACGATCAGGTTGTCCACCAGGACGCCGGCCTGCCCGTCCGGGCCGACCGCGTCGCGTTCGACGGATCCGAGGTGCACCCGGTCCCACTGCCGATCTCCGAGGTCGATCGTGGCGAACACCTCCTCGGCGGTCGGGAACACGTGGTCGCGGACGTGCTGCGCCCAGGGCGGTGCTTCGCCGTGATCCACGACGATCAGCACCCCACCGGGTGCGACGGCGCCCGCGGCGGCGGCGAAGATCCGTTCCCGGTCGAGATGGACCATCGACTGCAGGAACTGCGCGGAGACCAGGTCGAAGCTCCCCTCGGGAAAGGTCTGCGACAGGTCCGTCTGCACGAAGCTCACCCGGTCGGTCAGCCCGCGCGCTTCGGCCTCGGCGGCTGCGCGTCCCAGCGCGGTGTCGGAGATGTCGACACCCAGCACCTTCCAACCGTGTTCGGCAAGCCAGAGGCTGTCACCACCCTCCCCGCAGCCCAGGTCGAGTGCCCGCCCCGGCGGCAACGGTGCGGCAACCCTTTCCAGATGGGCGTTGACCCGTCCGCTCCAGATCCGGTCCCGCTCGGCGTACCGGTCCTCCCAATGCTGTTTGACCTCAGACGTCGCCATTTCTCTCCTCCATCAGACTGTGAACCATCGACGTTGCCGCCCCCGACCCGGCCGCGATCGCGGCCGCCACCTGGGGCATCTGCGTGCATACATCTCCCGCGGCGAACACGCCGGGCACCGATGTCCGGTACAGCGCATCGACCTCGACCGCTTCTGCCGAAACCGGCCCTGCCGCAACGAACGTCACGCCCAGCTGGGCGGCCAGGTCGGTGCGTTGATGCAGCGTCGTGGCCACCAGCAGCCCGCGCCGCGGCAGCCGTGCTCCGTCGGCGAACACCACTGCGCTCAATTCCCCGCGCTCGGAGGCCAGCTCAGCGACTCGGCGGTCATCGACGGCGATCCCCACGGCGTCCACCCGAGCCCGTTGCCCGGCGTCCAGTCCGCCGCCTCCGGTCAGCAGCACCACGTCGTCGCTCCACTCGTGGAGCAACAGCGCCATGTGCACCGCTCGATCCCCCTCGGCCAGCACCGCCAGAGGCTGGTCGCGGACCTCCCACCCGTGACAGAACGGACAGTGGAACACCGAGTCGCCCCAGATCTCGGCCAGACCCGGCAAGGCCGGCGGTCGGTACTCCATGCCCATCGCGAGCAGCACCCGCTTCACCCGCTCACGGGTGCCGTCGGCGAGTTCGACCTGGAATCCCGTGCCACAGCGTTTCGCGATCCGCACCTCACCGGTGCGCACCTCGACACTCGGATAGCTTTGCAGCTCTTTCCTGCCCATCTCGTACAACTCGGACGGCGGCCGCCCGTCGTGGCCCAGCAGCCCGCCGATCCCGTGCGCGGCCAGGTTGCTCTGATGTCCTGCGTCGATCACCAGGGTGCGCCGTCTCGCCCTGCCCAGCACCAGCGCCGCGCTCAGCCCCGATGCGCCGCCACCGACGACGAGGCATTCCCAATCCATGTCCATGACTCGAGCTTGCCGTCACCGGCCAATAGTGCCAAGCTGACTTGCCATGCAGGCAAACGACGAGGAAGCCGTCGATCTTCGGGTACGGCGCAGGCTCCGGGAACTGCGGCAGCAGCGAGGCATGACGCTCGAGGACGTCGCCGGCCGGTCCAACATCGATGTCTCCACCCTCAGCCGGCTGGAGTCCGGCAAGCGCCGACTGGCGCTCGATCACCTGCCGCGGCTGGCCGCGGCACTGTCGGTGAGTACCGACGAATTGCTCAGCGCGCCCGAAGCCGCCGACCCGCGGGTGCGCGGCGGCGCGCACACCCGCCACCTGGTCACCTACTGGCCGCTGACCCGCCAGGGCCCGGCAGGCGGCCTGCACGCGTTCAAGATCCGGGTGAGCGCTCGCCGCCGCACCCCGCCCGCGGAATTGCCGGTGCACGAGGGCCACGATTGGATGTACGTGCTCTCCGGTCGCCTCCGCCTGATTCTCGGCGACCGCGACTTCGTCATCGAACCCGGTGAGGCCGTAGAGTTCTCGACGTGGACACCGCACTGGTTCGGTGTCGTCGACACTCCGGTGGAGGCGATTGCCCTGTTCGGCGCGCACGGCGAACGGGCACACCTGCACACCTGATCACAGATATGCGGTCTGATTGACCAGCCGTACCGAGGCGGCCCCGTCGGGATAGAACTCCGCGATCGACAGTGACGCCAGGTCGAGGTGGAGTCGATACAGGATCGCCGGACCGGCGTCGAGTGCGGTCCGTAGCAAGGTCTTGATCGGTGTCACGTGCGACACGACGAGCACGGTATCGCCCGCATGTTCGGCGATCATCCGGTGCAGCGCGCCGCGCACCCGCTCGGCGACGGCATCGAAGCTCTCGCCACCCGGCGGCGGCACCGAGGTGTCCCGCAACCAGCTCAGGTGCAGGTCGGGGTCGCGTTCGGCGGCCTCGCTGAAGGTGAGCCCTTCCCACGCACCGAAATCCGTCTCGATCAGGTCGTCGTCGACGACCACATCGAGGCCGAGTTCCTTCGCGGCGGCCGACGCGGTGTCGTAGGCCCTCTGCAACGGGGACGAGACGACCGTGGCGATCCCGCCCCTCTCCGCGAGATACTGGGCGGCCGCGCCCGCCTGTCGTCGTCCGAGGTCGGTCAGCGCGGGGTTGCCCCGACCCGAGTAGCGGCGCTGCACCGACAGTTCGGTCTGTCCGTGCCGGAGGAGGAGAAACCGGGTCGGAGCACCCTTGGCCCCGGTCCAGCCTGCCGGATTGGTCACGACTTCAGCGGATTTCGGCGGCGCCTCCTCCCGCACCGCTGCCGTCGGCGGCTCGCCACCCCGCTCCATTTCTGCGGCGGCGTCCATCGCCTCGTTGGCCAGCGCGTCGGCATGGCTGTTGTCAGCTCGGGGAATCCACGCGTAGCTGATCCGACCGAAGTGGCGCGCGAGATCTTTCGCCTGCTGGTGCAGCACCGCGAGGTCGGGATGTTTGACCCGCCAGCGACCCGCCATCTGCTCCACCACCAGCTTGGAGTCCATGTAGACCTCGACCTCGGTCGCGCCGATGCCTGCCGCTTCCGCCAGCCCGGCGATCAACCCGCGGTACTCGGCGACGTTGTTGGTGGCCCGGCCGATCGCCGATTTGGCCTCGGCGAGAACCACACCGTGGTCAGCCGACCACACCACCGCGCCGTAACCTGCGGGACCCGGGTTGCCGCGGGCTCCCCCGTCGGCCTCGACCACTACCTTCACGCGTGAAAACCTTTGACCCGCAATAGAATCGCCGAACACTCCGGACAACGCAGCACTTCGTCGTCGGCTGCGGCGGCGATTCGCGCCAACTCGCCCTTGTCGATCTCGATCCGGCACGCGCCGCAGCGCCGGCCCTGCAGCAGCCCGGCGCCCACGCCGCCACGTGCCCGCTGCCGCTCGTAGAGCGTGACCAACCCTTCGTCGATGCTCGCGGCGAGATCGTCGCGATGCGACAGGGATTGGTGCAGCTGCTGGGCCAGTTGCGTACGGGCGTCGTCACAGGCCCTCTGGGCGTCACTCAGCGTGCTCTGCAGCTGGTCGATCTCGGCCAGTACACGATCCTGATCGGCCGCGAGCTCCTCACGCCGTTCCATCACCTCCAGCAGCGAGTCCTCCAGGCTGGTCTGGCGCCGCTGCAGGGTGTCGAGTTCGTGCTGCAGTTCGGTGAGCTGCTTGGCGTCGACCGTTCCGCCGTCGAGCAGCGAGCGATCGCGGTCCTCCCGCTGACGCACGCTGTCGATCTCGGACTCGAACTTCGCGACCTGGGCATCGATGTCGGCGAGTGCCAGCTGCAGCGCAGCCAACCGATCGTTGGCCTCGTGGTGTCCGGCCTGCGCCTCTTGCAGCGCCTGCTGTTCGGTCAGATGCTTCGTCCGGTGCTCGATCCTGGCGATCTCGGCGTCGAGCTCGGCCAACTCGAGCAACGACCGCTGCTGGGACACTTCAGCTTTCATGATTCAGCTTCCCTCGACATTCCATGGATCGGTGCGCACGTCGGACACCGTGACCGGCAGTGACGCACCGAAGTGATCGTTCAGAAGCCGAGCCGCCTGGTGACACCACGGGTACTCGCTGGCCCAGTGCGCGACGTCGACGAGCGCGACGTCCGAGACCCGGCTGTGCTCGTCGGCCGGATGGTGGCGCAGGTCGGCGGTGACGTAGGCCTGCACTCCGGCGGCCGCGACCTCGGCCAGCAGCGAGTCGCCCGCGCCGCCGCACAGCGCAACCCGCGAGACCGGCGTCGTGGGATCGCCGCTGGCGCGCACGCCCCACGAGGTGGCCGGAAGCGCACCGCGGACTCGGGATACGAACGCCGCCAACGGTTCCGGGCTCGGCAGCGTCGCGATGCGGCCCAGGCCCACGTCGCCGGGGATCGGCTGCAACGCGAGGATGTCGAACGCGGGCTCCTCGTACGGATGAGCGCTCCGCAGGCCGGCCAACACCGCGGCCCGCCGAGACGCCGGGGCCACCATCTCGACCCTGTCCTCGGCGACCTGCTCCACCGCGCCCACGGTGCCGATCGTCGGGGTGGCCCCCTCGTGCGGCAGGAACTGTCCGGTACCGGCGACGCTCCAGCTGCACTGGGAGTAGTCGCCGATCTGACCCGCCCCTGCCGAGAACATCGCGCTGCGCACCGCCGCGGCGGTCCCGGGGTCCTCCGACGGGACGAACACCGCCCATTTGTCCAGGGCGGGACCCGCCGGCACCGGCGAGAGCACGTCGGTCACCTCGAGCCCCAGCGCGGCGGCCAACGCGTCGGACACTCCGGGGGCTGCGCTGTCGGCGTTGGTATGCGCGGTGAACAGTGCTCGACCGGTCCGGATCAACGAGTGGATCAGGGCTCCCTTGGCGGTGTCGGTGGACACCGAGTCCGCGCCGCGCAGCAGCAGCGGATGGTGGGCAAGGAGGAGGCCGCGGTCAGGGACCTGCGCCACCACCGACGTGGTCGCGTCGACGGCGATCGTCACCGCCTCGACGGACTCCGACGGGTCGCCGCACACCAGCCCGACCGAATCCCAACTCTGCGCGAGCGCAGGGGGGTAGGCCGCGTCGAGGACCTCGATGATGTCCGCGAGCCGGACCGTCATCGCATCCCTCTCCACAGCCTGGGTCGACTTGCCACATCACGACACTAGTGCGCGGATCGGGCCGTTCCCCCCATCGCGTGCGGGCCGGCCGTGACCGATTGGGAACACCGCCGTCGATTCAGGGACAATGGAGCCGTGACGAACACGCTGGACAGCACCCGGGGCTTCGCGCGGGCCGGCCGCGACGATCTGGTGATTTTCGATCTGGACGGCACCCTGACCGACTCGGCCGAGGGCATCGTCGCCAGCTTCCGGCACGCGCTGCAGACCGTCGGAGCCGCCGTTCCGGACGGTGACCTGGCCAGCCGGATCGTCGGCCCGCCGATGCACGTCACACTTCGCGAGATGGGTCTCGGCGAACACGCCGACGCGGCGATCGCCGCCTACCGCGCCGACTACACCAGCCGCGGCTGGTCGATGAACCGTCTCTTCGCCGGAATCCCCGCATTGCTCGCCGACCTGCAGAGCTGCGGGGCACGCCTGGCCGTGGCCACGTCCAAGGCGGAGCCGACCGCGCGGCGGATCCTGGCCCACTTCGGCCTCGACACCTGCTTCGAGGTGATCGCCGGGGCCAGCGTCGACGGCACCCGCGCATCCAAGGCCGACGTGCTGGCCCATGCGCTCGCCCAACTGGCCCCGCTTCCGGAGCGTGTCGTGATGGTCGGAGACCGTTCTCATGACGTCGAGGGCGCCGCCGTGCACGGCATCGACACGATCGTCGTCGGCTGGGGTTACGGACGCGACGACTTCACCGACACCGACCGCCGCGTCAATGGTTTCGTCCGCGGCCCCGTGCACGTCGCCAGTGTCGCCGACCTGCGGGAGGTGCTCGGTGCCTGATGTCGCCGGCGGCCCGGCTCCGGTGCCTGATGTCGCCCGCAGCCACACGCTGCACGTCACCTTCATCTGCTCGGGCAACATCTGCCGCAGCCCGATAGCGGAGAAGATGTTCGCCCACCAGCTCGGGGAGCGGGGATTGGGCGACGTCGTGCGCGTCACGAGTGCGGGTACCGGCGGCTGGCACGAGGGTGAGCCCGCCGATCGACGGGCCGGTCACGTGCTGCGTGCGCACGGCTATCCCTCGGAACACCGCGCCGCCCAGATGGACGACGACCACCTGTCGGCGGATCTGGTGGTGGCGCTGGGGCGCAACCACCTCCGGATGTTGCAGCACGTGGGGGTGCCGACCGAGCGGTTGCGGATGCTGCGGTCGTTCGATCCGAAGTCGGGAGCGCACGCCCTCGACGTCGAGGACCCCTACTACGGCACCCAGGACGACTTCGAGGACGTGTTCGCGGTGATCGACGCGGCGCTGCCGGGGCTGCACAGCTGGGTCGACGAGCACCTGGGCGAGCGGATGCGGGTCAGCTGATGGTGCGCCGGTGGGCCTTCCTGCTGCGGCCGCAGTGGCTGGCGCTGTACGTGGTGGTGATCGCGTTCGCCTACCTGTGTTTCACCGTGCTGGCACCGTGGCAGCTGGGCAAGAACACCGAGACCACGCGCGAGAACGCCCAGATCGCGCGCTCGCTCGACGCCGACCCCGTCCCGGTGACCTCGGTCCTGCCGGATCAGGCCTCGGCTGCGCCCGACGAGCAGTGGCAGCGCGTCACGGCCACCGGCCGCTACCTGCCCGATGCCCAGGTCCTGGCCAGGTTGCGCCTCATCGACGGGGATCCGGCGTTCGAGGTGCTGGTCCCGTTCGCGGTGGACGGCGGTCCCACCGTGCTCGTCGACCGCGGCTACGTGCGTCCCGTGGTGGGTTCACAGGTACCGCCCATCGATCCGCCCCCGGCGGGCACGGTCACCATCACCGCGCGGCTGCGCGACCCCGAAGCCGTCGCCAGGGACCGGGACCCGTTCGAGGCGGACGGCACCCAGCAGGTCTACTCGATCAACACCGGCCAGATCGCCACCCTGACCGGGGTTCCGCTGGCGGGCTCCTATCTGCAACTGGTCGACGATCAACCCGGTGGTCTCGGCGCCATCCCGCTCCCCCACCTGGACTCCGGGCCGTTCCTGTCCTACGGCATCCAGTGGATCGCGTTCGGCATCCTGGCGCCGGTCGGCGTCGGCTACTTCGTGTTCTCCGAACTGCGGGTGCGACGGCGGGAGAAGGCGGTGGCCACGGCGGCCGCCACGCAGGCGGAGGCCCGCGAGGCCGCAGGCGAGGAGGCCGCGCCGCTCACCGCCGAGGAGAAACTCGCCGACCGCTACGGAAGGCGACGCTGACGGCCACCGCCGCGGCAACCAGCTGAACGGCACGCGACAAGCGCACCGCACGCGCGAGGTCGCCGACCTCGGGATCGCGGCCGTCACCGAGCGTCGGGCGAATCTCCAACTCGTGGGCGTACTGGGTGGGTCCGCCGAGTCGGACCCCGAGTGCACCGGCGAACGACGCCTCTGCGACCCCGGCGTTCGGGCTGGGGTGTTTGCCGGCGTCACGTCGCCACGCCCGCGTAGCCGCCACCGGTGACCCGCCGACGACGGGTGCGCACAACGCGACCAGCACGCCCGTCAGCCGGGCGCCGGCGAGGTTCGCGAGGTCATCGAAACGGGCTGCCGCCCAACCGAACCGGGCGTAGCGCGGCGAGCGGTTGCCGATCATCGCGTCGAGGGTGTTGGCCGCGCGGTAGACCAGTACCGCAGGGGTGCCGCCGAGCGCCGCCCATACCAGCGGACCGACCTGGGCGTCGGAGGTGTTCTCGGCGATCGACTCCAGTGCCGCGCGGGTCAGACCGGCGCGGTCGAGCGCTGCGGGGTCACGTCCGCACAGTGACGGCAGCAGCCCGCGGGCACCGGCGATGTCGTCGGCCCGCAGCAGGCCGACCATCTGTTCGCCGGTCCGGCACAGCGACGTCCCACCCAGCGCGATGAACGTCGCCACCGCGACACATGTCCCCTCACGCACCACGCCGCGTCTGCCCAGCCGCTCGGCGAGGACCCCGACCGCGGCGACGGCGCCGAGCAGTCCGGCGGTGTGCACCAAACCGGCCAGCCGGTCGTCTGCGTAGCTGCGCCGTTCCAAAGCCGCTGCACCGCTGCCGAACAGGGCGACGGGATGACCTCGTCTCGGGTCGCCGAGCACCGCGTCGGCGACGACGCCGGCCGCGATACCCGCCGCGCGGGCCCACCTGACTGCTGCATCCACGCTGGAACCCTCTCATGAGCGCCCACGAAGGAGCAGAGTCGGCACCAGCGACGCCGATCACCGGTGTCACCGTCAAGGAAGGACTTCCGATGACATTCCCCGCGCTCACCCATGTTGCGGTCACGGTCACCGACCTGGCCGTCAGCACCCCTTGGTACCGCGCCCTGTTCGGCGCCGACCCGGCGCTCGACGAAGACACCGACGCCGGGTTCCACCACGTGGTGTGGCAACTCGGCGCCGACACGCTGTTCGGGATCCACCAACACAGCACCGAAGCACCCCGGGAGAAATTCTCGGAGTTCCGCGCAGGACTGGACCACGTCGCATTCGGGTGCGCGTCGCGGGCCGAACTGCAGACATGGGTCGAGCGCCTCGACGAGCTCGGCCTGTCGCACGGCGGCATCGTCGACGCTCACTACGGATCCGGTGTCAGCTTCCGGGACCCCGATGGCATCGCTTTGGAGTTTTTCGCGCCGCCCGGATGACACACTTGGCGCATGGCTGATCGTATTCTCACCGCCGGCACCGTCATCACGATGGACGGAGATGTTCCGCGGGCGCAGGCGGTGGCGGTTTCCGGCGACACGATCGTCGCCGTCGGCAGCGTCGACGACTGCCTCGCAGCACTGCCCGACGCCGAGTTGGTCGACACCGGGGTTGCCGTGCTCGCGCCGGGTTTCGTTGAGCCACACGGACATCCGCTGATCAGCGGGGTCGCCACCCAGGCCCCGGCCCGGTCCATCGCCCCATGGGACGCGTCCACCTGGGCCGACGTGCAGAAGATCTTCGGTGACGCGATCGCGACCACCGATCCCGGCACCCCGCTGTGGTTCGCCGGCTACGACGCCCTGCTCCACGGCCACCCGGCGCCGAAGGCCGAAGAACTCGACGGGATCTTCGGCGACCGCGTCACGGTGATCACCGACAACTCCGGCCACGGAGTCTATTTCAACTCCGCGCTGATCAAGCGGTACGGCTGGGACACCAACCCGCCGGCCGATCCGGTCGCCTCCCACTACGGCCGCAACGCCGACGGAACATTGAACGGCCAGGGGTTCGAGTTGCCGGTGGTCACCGCCGTCACCGGGCCATTGATGGCGCAGATGGGCGACGCCCTGCTGTCGGGCGCGCACTACTACGCGGTGATGTCCCGCGGCGGCTACACGTCGACGTCCGACATGACCTACGACCCGAAGTTCGCCGCAGGTTACGAGGCCCTCGCGGCCGCACCGTCGTGCCCGCTGCGGGTGAGCATGTGGGAGATGTCGATCACCGACACCTACTGCGATACAGCCACTTTCGCCGCGGGCGAGTCGTGGCTCACCAAGGCAGGCGTCAAACTGTGGACCGACGGATCGCCGTGGGTGGGCAACATCGCGATCTCGTTTCCGTATCTCGACTCCGAGGCCACCCGCATCGCCGGAATCGACCCGGCCACCGCGGGCGGTGCGCAGTCGATGAACTACACCCGCGCTCAGCTCGACGAGATCCTCGACCACGCGGCGCCCAAGGGCTGGCAGATGGCCTTCCACGCCAACGGCGATCTGGCACTGGACCTGGCGCTGGACGCCTACGAGGACGCGCTGAACCGGAACTCCCTGGCGGGCACCGACCATCGCTGGCGTCTCGAGCACTGCGGCGCAGGCACCCGTGCGCATTTCGACAGGGCCGCGCGCCTGGGCGTGCACGTGTCGCTGGCACCGTTCCAGTACTACTACTGGGGCGAACTGCTCGACGGCGCCATGTTCGATCACGAGCACGGCGCGCGCTGGGCGGCGTTCGCCGACGCCGTCGCCTCGGGAGCGTGTGTGTCGCTGCACAACGACGGCTCGGTGTCCCCGCCGACGCCGGTCGTCAACATCGCCACCGCGGTCACCAGGCGCACCCGCAAGGGCACCGTGCACGGACCCGATCAGGCGATCTCACTGGATCAGGCGTGGCGGGCACAGACCATCGACGCCGCCCGTACGCTGCACCGCGAGCATCTGGTCGGGTCGATCGCACCGGGCAAGCTCGCCGACTTCGTCGAGCTGACCGCCGACCCGTGGACGGTGGACCCGGCCGAGCTGATCGACCGGGTGCGGGTGACCGGCACCTGGCTGGGCGGGCGTCGAGTGGACCTCGACGAGTTCCTCGGCGCCGTCGGCGGCGTCGACAACGCCGAGCACGCACACCTGGCGGAGCGCACGGCAAAGGGCTGTTGCTGACCGAGGCCGCGGCGCCTGCCTGGCCGAGTGGGTACGCCACCGGATACGTCGGAGCCGACTGGGATGGGGAGAGCTGATGGTCACGTTGGACCGCCTCATCAACGTGCTCGGCGGTTACGGCGTCCAGCTGAGGTCGAGCCCGGTGCCCCGCTCGACGGAGCTGCGCAGTGTGGTCATGCACGAGGACCGCGACGTCGTCGGTGACGTCCTGCTGGCAATCGGCGCCGAATCGATCGAGGTCGCGGTCGCATGGGCGCGATCGGCTCGTGCGACGGTGATGCTGGTGCGCGATGACGGGACCGCTGACTTCGCCGCCTCCCCCGGCGATCCGGCGATCATGACCGTCGACCCCGAGGTCTCGTGGAGTGAGCTCGCCGCGGTGGTCTTCGGTCTGGTCCTCGAGGGCCGTGAGACCGAATCCGGCCGCGGCCCAACCGATCTGTTCGCGCTGGCCGACAGCCTCGCCGACGCCATCGGTGGCGCGGTGACCTTCGAGGACCGCCACTGGCGGGTGCTCGCGTACTCACGGCTGCAGCAGCACGCCGACGCCGCCCGTGCCGAGACCATTCTCGCCAGGCAGGCTCCGGATTCGTTGCGCGCGTTGTTCACCGCCCGCGGCGTCGTACGACATCTCGCGGACTCCGACGCGCCGATCTTCGTCGCCGGGTCCCCCGAGCACGGCCTGTCCGGACGCATGGCGGTGGCCGCGAGAGCGGGCCGGGAGGTGCTGGGCTCCGTGTGGGTGGCCTGTGAGGCGGAGTTACGCGGCGAGCAGCTGCGGGCCCTGACCGACGGCGCCCGCATGGTGGCTCTGCACCTGCTGCGCTCGCGAGCCAGCGCAGATCTCGAACGGCAGGTGGAGTCGGACCTCGTCATCGGGCTGCTCGACGGCACCGTGGACGCACCGACGGTGGCCAGCAAGCTGGCGCTGCCGCCATCCGGTCTCCGGGTGATCGCGCTGCGGGCCCGTGTGGGCGAGGAGCGCCACGCGGCGCTGCTGCTGGCGTTCGAGCGCGCGACGATGGGCTTCGGGTGGTCGCGGCCGGGTCGCAGCACGCTGTTGGACACCGCGGTGTACACCGTGCTGCCGAGCGAGCCGGCGTCGGTGGCGCGGCGCTGGGTGGACGACCTGCGTGCCGCGATGCCGGGGCAGACGACCGTGCACGCCGGGATCAGCGGCGTGGCAACGGTCCTGGATCTACCGACAGCGCGCGACGAGGCCGACGAGTGCCTGGCGCTGCACGAGCTTCGGGCCGGCATCACCGCGGCACCTGCCTATGACGAATCCTGGGACGACATCCTGCTGCAGCGGCTGCGCGTCGCCGCCCGCGTCGGGCGCACGCCCCAGCGCGGTCCCGTGGCCGACCTGCGCCGCCACGACCGCATGCACGGGACCCGCTACGTCGACACACTGCGGGCGTGGCTCGCCGGGCAGGGTGACCTTCACCAGGCCGGCGCCCTGCTCGGCGTCCACGAGAACACCGTCCGTTACCGGCTGCGCAAGATGACCGAGGTGACCGACCTGGACCTCGGCAATGCGAGTAAGAGGCTCGCGATGACGGTCGAACTCGCGGCATCCGACGGCGACGACGGCGGCGCCTTGTCGGCAGACGACAAACTGGCGTGACGCAGTTGTCCGAGTTGGGCAACCGGCATTCCGCCGAACCTTGTCACCATCGGTGGGGAAGGTATGTCCAGACGGAGGTGACGTGATGCTCGGCGTCGAGGGGTTCGACGGCGGTCCGCGCTCGGTGATCGTGGTGGGCGCCGGCATCGTGGGGTTGTCGACGGCCTGGTTCCTGCAGGAGCGCGGTGTCGAGGTGACCGTCGTCGACCGTCGGGGCGTCGCGGCCGGGGCCTCATGGGGCAACGCCGGCTGGGTGTCACCGGCCCTGACCATCCCGCTCAACCAGCCGTCGGTGCTGGCCTATGGGCTGCGGTCACTGGCCGACCCGGCCGCGCCACTGCACATCCCGTTGCGCGCCGATGCCCGACTGCTGGCCTTCCTCGCGCGGTTCGCGGCCAACTGCCGTCGCTCGTCGTGGGATCGAGCGGTGCAGGCGAACGTGCCGTTCAACGAGGAATGCCTCGAGGCGTTCGACGTGCTGACCGGCAACGGCGTCGACGTGCCGACCACCGACGGCCCGATCACGGCGGCGTTCACCTCCGAGCGACAGGCCGCCCATCTGCTCGACGAACTGCGCCGCCTGCAGCAGGCCGGGCAGCCGGTGTCCTTCAGCCACCTCACGAGCGAAAAGCTCACCGAGCAGGTGCCGCTGGCATCGTCGGCGATCCGGGCCGCGATCAACATCGAGGGGCAGCGGTTCGTCGATCCCGGCCGCTTCACCCACGCGCTCGCCCACGCGGTCGTGGCCCGCGGCGCCTCCATTCACACGATGGACGTCGTCGACGTGGTCCCCGCGCCTGGCGGCGTGCGGGTCCATTCCGACGACGGCGCGCCGCTGTCCGCCGACGCCGTCGTCCTCGCCACCGGCGCCTGGCTGTCGAGGCTGGCCGGCCGCTGGGTCCGTACCCCGGTGCGCGCGGGCCGCGGCTATTCGTTCACCGTGCCGACCGAGCGCCCGGTGCCCGCCCCGATCTATCTGCCGGAGGTGCGGGTGGCGTGCACGCCCTACCGGGGCGGTCTGCGCGTCGCGGGCACGATGGAGTTCCGCGGTCCGGACGATCCCGCCGTCCCCGCCCGTATCGAGGCGATCGTGGCGTCGACGTCGCCGCTTCTCGACGGCCTCCGCTGGCAGGAGCGCACCGACGAATGGGTCGGTCCACGGCCGGTCACCACCGACGGCCGCCCGCTCATCGGCGCGGTGACGAACGGTGTGTACGTCGCAGGCGGACACGGCATGTGGGGCCTGGCGCACGGCCCGATCACCGGCCGCCTGCTGGCCGAGCAGATCACCACCGGTAAGCAGCCCGCCGCGCTCCGCGCGGTTGACCCGCTGCGCTGAACCAGACCCGCATCCAGTCGTCAGGGGCGGCGCATCGCCCGCCCCTGACGACGACACTTCACCCACTCTCAGGAGGATGACTTGACCACCGCACAACGCATTTGGCTCACTCCGCAGGCGCACGACCGGCTCCGTGACGAGTTGACGACGCTGCGCACGTTGATCGCCACCGAGGCGGTCGACGAAAGCCCGGAGAACTCGGTGACCGTGCAGCACAACCGCCAGACCCGGATTCAGCAGATCCACGACCTGCTGTTCAACGCGGTCGTCGGCGAGGATCCGCCCGACGACGGCGTCGCCGAACCGGGCATGGTGCTGACGGTGCGCTTCGACCAGACCGGCGACACCGAGACGTTCCTGCTCGGCGCGCGCGGCGCCGAGTACGGCGACCTGGAGGTCTACTCGGTGAATTCGCCGCTGGGCGCGGCGCTGCTAGGTGCCCGCCCCGGCGAGCAGCGCAGGTATGCGGTGCCCAGTGGCGAGTCGTTACCCGTGACGCTGCTCAACGCCGTGCCGTACGGGTTGCACCGGCCGCGCGGGTAACCGCGAAGATCGCTCTCAGCTCGGGTCACCTGCCTTCAGGCCAAGCACCGGCGTTCATAGAGCTCGGCACCGTGTGCCACCCCGCCCGTGGCCTCGAAACCGGCGGCGACCCGCCCGGCGCCCTCCGCCATCGTCATCGCGTCACGGACCTTGGCCGCCAGGCGCGGCGGTGACAGCTTCTTCGCCGGCAGCCGGGTGCCACAGCGGGCGACCTCGACGCGCCGCGCGACCTCGAACTGGTCGCGGCCGAACGGCACGACGCACACCGGGACACCATGAAGGAGCGCCTTCTGGGTCGCGCCCATCCCGCCGTGGGTCACCGCACACACCGCTCGGTCGAGTATCACGCCGTGAGGTGCCCGGCCCCGCACCGTGGCGTTGGAGGACGCGGTGATGTTTCCGGCGTGTCCCGCTGGGAGGGTGGCGACCACGTGCACGGGTTCGTCGGCCAGCGCGGTGATCGCGGTCCGGACGAGTGCGGTGTCTTCCTGCCGCTCCGACGACGTCGTGACGAGGACGATCGGTCGGTCGATCGTGGCGAGCCAGTCGGGAACCGTTTGTGGACCGGGATCCAGTGCGCACGGCCCGATCATGTGAACCGTCTCCCCCCAATCCGTCTGCGGGTACTGGAAGGGCTTGCCGGTCGCCACCAGCATCAGCGGCGCTCGGCGCAGATACTCGTCGACCGACCCGACCGACTCCAGGCCGACATCGGCGCGTACCGCGTTGACCGGCGGGAGCATCACCCTCTCGACCGACTTCGTCACCACAAGCCGCGCGACGGCGTCACGGACCCGGCCCACTACCCCGCGCAAGGGCTGCAGGCCCAGCCCGAACGGCGGTACGCCGGGCGACTCGAGTGGTGGGGTGTACGGCGCGAAACACGCCCAAGGGATGTCACCGGCCTCGGCCGCCGACAGCGCGCCCCAGCAGTTGACATCGATCAGCAGCGCGTCCGGGCGAAAGGCTGCGATCGCGTCAGCAAGGTCGGCGACTTCGTGTTCGGCGCGGCGGGCGAACGCCGTCACGCCCAGTTTCAGGGCGCGGCGTGGATCGGTCGTCGTCCAGTCGTCGAGGGCGATCTCCTCGATGCGCGGGTTGATCGCGTCGGTGTCGAAGCCGAGGCTCTGTCCGAGCTCCACACAGCTGGAGAGCGTGCGCAGACGAACTCGGTGTCCGCGGCGCCGCAACTCCAGCAGCAGGGAGCTGATGGGCAGCATGTGTCCCAGTGCGGGTGAGGTGTAGGCCAGGATCGTCGCCACTTCTCAGACCACCCCGATTCCAGCGGTCGCCTCGTTCACGAGGCGATGAGCCTGTGCGAGTCGTCCTCGGGCGCCGAGCTTTTCGCACTCCTCGAGGTATTGCCTGGCCAGCTCCGCGTAGGCAGACCAATTGCGCTCGGCCTTCGCCATCAACGCACGCGACTTCAGCCACCACAAGTCCAACGCGGGAACGCCAGGGCGGTGATCGTTCCATTGCTCGATGATCTGACGAGCCTCCGAGATGTCGTTGGCGGTTCCCCGGGCAAGGAGAATCTCCATCAGGGCTTCCCCGGGGCACACGGCGTAAATTCGCATGCCGCTTCCCATGTGGAGCTTGAAGGAGGCGCGAAGGTCCTCGATTGCTTCGTCGCGCCGCCCCTTCCGTGCGGCGTCGACCGCGAGATCGGCGGCAATGGTCGCCAATGAAAGGGTGATCAGCCGATGCTTGCGCGCGCTGGCCCGCGCATGTTCCAGGAGACGAATCGCTACGTCGTGCGAGGCGTTCTGCGTGCGCAGAAGGACGGTGCCGTACGCCCACTGTGCCGAGATGATGCCACTCATGTCGCCGAACGATTCAGCGCGTCGCAGCGCCTCCCGCACATCCTCGACGAGATCTTCTGCCCGGCACATGCCCAGCGCCGCAACGATAACCGAAAAATGCAGGATCATCGCGTAGTTGACAGGGTGTAGCTCGCGTGCTTGGTCGGTTCCCTCGCGTAGGTGCCGCCAGCCCCGGGCTGGGTCGCCAAGGCAGATCTCGATGACACCACGCAGTGCTCGGGCGGGTGCGAGTTCGACCAGCGGTGCGTCGTCTGAGAGCGCGAGGATCGCGTCGATGATCCTCAGCGCGGCGTCGAACTCGCAATTCGCGAAGCGGGCGAAGGCCAGCGAGTTCAGGACGATGCCCTTCGTCTGCGAGTCAGGCCCGATGTCATCGACAATGCCCTCGACGTCCGCTGCCAACGCGGCTGCTTGCGGAACCTGGCTGTTGTTGACGATGAACGAAAAAATGCGTCCAGCGGTCCCGATCGCGAAGGATCTCAGATCACCGAGTTGCAAGCTCATACGACGAAACTCGAGGTATTGCTCGTATGTGTCGACGTCGTCACCCACATAGAGCAGTGTTGACATCAGCATGGTGCGGGGCGCGATGCGCATGGCCACGACGTCGTGGCCATCGGGTAGCCGGTCGGCGATGCGTTGTGCGTTCTCCCATTCCGCCCGCGCGGCAAGGAGATCTCGAGGCCTGAGCCATTCCGCCGCCCGCATCCGCCATCGATACGCCGCGGCGTTGTCACCGGCCGCCTCGAGGTGGGTCGCGATCAGTGCCGCATTCTCGTCGGCGACACCACGTCCGCGTGCTTCGATGGCGGCAGCCAATCTACGGTGAGCCTGCCTGCGTGTGGCGGTCAGCTGTGAGTCGTAGGCCACCGCACGCACCAGCGGGTGGTGAAAGCAATAGCGCTGTCGCGGAACGAATTCAGTCTGATCGATCAACTCCGCCGACACCAGCTCGGCCAGATGCGATGACACCATCTCGGGTCGGAGAGCACGCAAAGTGTCCAAGTCGAAGCGCGTCCCGACGACCGCGGCGGCGTTGAGGATGGCTTTCGCCTCGGCCGGCAAGCGGTCGATCCGAGCCGCGAGGACCGCTTGTACCGTTGCCGGAACCGCGATTTCGTCAAGGTGACCGACCAGGCGGTAACTGCCCCGGCTTCCCGAGAGCACACCACGTCCGGCCAGATCGCGGACGATCTCCTCGATGAAGTACGGGTAGCCGGCCGCCGAGGATGCGACGCGCTCTGACAGTCCGGTCAGCGACGGATCGCTACCGAGAACCTGACCCACCAACTCCCGCGCCGCCGGATCGGCGAGCGGCTGCAACGTGATCGTGTGGTCCGAATGCTGATGGAGCGCGCCCTGAAACTCAGGGCGGTAGGTCGTCAGGAGCATCGACGTCGTGAGGCCGAGAGTCGTGGCGAAATCGGCCAGAACCGCGTCGCTGGGTTCGTCGATCCAGTGGGCATCCTCGAGTACGACCACGACTCTGGTCGGACGTGCTCGAATGGCCTGTGTCATCACCTGAACCAGGCGGCGGCGCCGACCATCAACGCTGACCTTCAGTGGCGGCGCGGTCGGGTCGGCGATTCCCATGGCGTCGAACAGGATCTGCGCGTCCGCAGCACCGAGGGCGAAGGGCCGGCAGGCCGCCGCCGTGACTGCACGGGCCTCGGCGTCGTCGAGTCCGTCGACGGTGAAAAGGGCACGCAGCAACCGTGACAAGGCACGAAACGCCACGGTAGAGGTGTGGGCTTCGCAGCGGGCGACGGCGACGTCCGCGCCCTCGCTTGCGGCCATGGCACCGAACTCACTGATCAATCGGCTCTTGCCCAGACCAGGGGCACCGATGATCCCGACAAGACATCCGTGTCCGCCGTCGAACAGAGTGTGCAATCGACTCAGCTCGGCATCCCGGCCGAGCATCAGTCCCTCGTTGCGACCCAACACCATGCGTTCGGACTCCACAGCCAAGAGTTGTCTTGCGGGCTCGGGCACGTCGCTGCCTTTGACGGCAACCTGCCGGACCGGCCCGAGGCGGGCGGACTCGCCGACAAGACGCGCGGTGGACAGCGAACAGAGAACACCATCTGGTGGTGCCGCAGCTTCCATTCGTTGAGCCATCCCGACGGGATGACCGACCGCCGTGTAGCGACCCGGACCCGAACCGATCTGGCCGGCAATGACTTCACCGGAGTTCAGGCCGATGCGCAGATGCAGGGCCACGCCGTCGGCGTGAAGCACCTCAGCGGCGAGTTCCTCGGCCACCGATTGAATCTCCAGTGCGGCGATACACGCCCGCAGCGGATGATCCTCCAGTGCCAGAGGAGCACCGAACAATGCCATCAGGCCATCCCCGGTGAACTTGTCCACCATGCCGCCGTAGTGCTGCACCACTGCGCCCGCGCGGTTGAACAAGTCGTGCATGACTTCTTGAAGCCGCTCGGCATCCAGTGTGGCCGCGAGTTTCATCGAGCCCACGACGTCGGCGAACAGCATCGTGACCTGCTTGCGTTCGCCGGCGGCCGGCCGCGGCGAAACAGGGCGGCCGCAGTTGTCGCAGAAGCGGGCATGGACGCGTAGGTCGTTACCGCACGACCCACAGCGACCGGTTGCTTCAGTGACGTGGCTGGCCATCCCCCGTTATCTTTCGCGCCGTCAATATCTCTTCATGATCGCGCACGACGGGACCGGGCGGCCCGTAACGGAAGATTTCCCGGTCAGCCCCAGGGCGGGACCTGTGACACGGTCCTTGCCACGCCGTTCGCAGGGTCGGTTGTGCCGCCGGTGCACGGCTGATACCGGTCGATGATGGTGGGCGCGGACGGTATCGAACCGCCGACCGCTGGTGTGTAAAACCAGAGCTCTACCACTGAGCTACGCGCCCGATCCCGGGCAGGCTACACGCCCGGCGCCTGCGACCGGAAATCCTCAGCCGGACCGCAACGCCGCCAGCGCATGTGACCACACCGCGTGGTCCCGCATCTCGCCCGGCTCCTTGCATTCGGCGAATCGGATGACGCCGGAGCGGTCCACCGCGAACGTGCCCCGGCTGGCGAATCCGGTGTCGTCGTTGAACACCCCGTAGGCCTGGCTGACCGCGCCGTGGGGCCAGAAGTCGGCGAGCACCGGGAACGTGAATCCGCGCTGGGTGGCCCACACCTTGTGGGTCGGCGACGGCCCGACCGAGATGGCGAGCGTCGCGGTGTCGTCGTTGACGAAATCGGCCATCCGATCCCGGATCTCGTCGAGTTCGCGGGCGCAGATGCTGGTGAACGCGAGCGGAAAGAACACCAGCAGCACGTTCTTGACGCCACGAAAGGAACTCAGCGTCACCGACTGGTTGTTCTGGTCCTTGAGCGTGAAGTCCGGTGCGTCGTGGCCGACGGCCAGCATGCCTTTACCGCTGCCTTCTGCTCTTCGCGCGAGCGCTCATCGCACCTTGCTGACGGCCTTTGCCTTCGGCTGCACCAGGCGACTGGCGATCCAGTCCCCCAGGTTGGCCGACGATGTCTGCATCAGGCCCGCGGTCGGCGCCGACTCCGCGATCTCGGCGGGCAGGACGTGCCCAGGCTTGCCGGTCTTGGGAGTGACGACCCAGATGACGCCGTCCTCGGCCAGCGGCGTGATGGCGTCCATCAGGGTGTCGACGAGGTCGCCGTCCCCGTCGCGCCACCACAGCAGCACCACGTCGACGACTTCGTCAGAACCCTCGTCGAGGAGGTCACCGCCGCTCGCGTCCTCGATGTCGGCCCGGATGTCGTCGTCGGTGTCCTCGTCCCAGCCCAACTCCTGCACGACCTGATCTTTTTCGATGCCCAGTCTGCGGGCGTAGTTCGGGGGGTCACCCGCCGAGACCACCTTCGGTCCTCCTTCAGCCAACTCGACGCTCTGTGCGATTTGTCGTTCTTGGTTCTTGTCGTTCTTAGTTCTTGTCGCCCTATCGTCGCACGCCCACCCGCGACCGCGGGCAAGTGACCGCAGGTTTATCGGTATGCGGCATCGCACCGGTCCAGTGCCACGGTCTTGGAATCGTTCAGCCGGGTGATCGCGGCGTTGAACTCGTCGGGTCCGTACTTGCCCGCGATCGCGGTGGCAACCGCCCGCGCGGCGTCCACCCAGCCTCTGAGCGAATCCCGGATTTCGGGGGCCAGCCGATCGGAGATCGTCCCCGCCACCAGGTCGGCGCTGATGTTCAGCGCGTCCACCGCCGGACCCGCGGTGCGCTCGATGTTGGCAGGGTTCGCGTTGACGGCGTCGACGTAGGTGTTGACCGCGCCGATGGCGTCGGCGCTGCTCGAGCTCATCGCCTCACACGCGGACCGGACCGCCTCGGTCGTCAGCGACTCCTGGCGTTCGGACTCGCGTGCGCTCGAACTCGCGGCGGACTCTTCGATCGACGCGGACACCGAGGCCCGGTACACCGGCGCCTCGCCCTCGGCCACTGCGGCGTCGCCGTCGGTGACGCCGGTGCAGCCGACGACGATCATCGCCAGGACGGCCGGCAGGCCGGCGGCGAGGGCGGCGACCCGCACGCGTGGCGCGCTCAGCCAACCCGTCAGCACGGAGCAGACGTTACCGGTTCACCTGCCCGTTCACCCCCGGGTTCAGCCGGGTGATCGGCGGTTCTCTGCACTGACCCCACCCGGCAGTGCGCATGGGGCAGGATTAGACGAGGATAGAGTCCGCCGCGCGCGAGAAGCGAGGAAAACCCACTTCGCCGATCACGCGGGCATTTGCACCGCCTAACAAGGAGTAGTGCGTTGACCACCGAGTTCGTGCGCCAGGATCTGGCCCAAAACTCCAGCAGCACAACCGAACCCGATCGGGTTCGGGTCATTCGTGAAGGTGTCGCGTCCTATCTGCCGGATATCGACCCCGAGGAGACGGGCGAGTGGCTCGAGTCCTTCGACGACCTCCTCGAGCGGTCCGGCCCCGCAAGGGCCCGCTACATGATGTTGAGGCTGCTGGAACGGGCCGGGGAGCAGCGCGTCGCCATCCCGGCGCTGACGTCCACCGACTACGTGAACAGCATCCCGACCGAGCTGGAGCCTTGGTTCCCCGGCGACGAGGACGTCGAGCGCCGCTACCGGGCCTGGATCCGCTGGAACGCCGCGATCATGGTGCACCGCGCGCAGCGCCCGGGCGTCGGTGTCGGTGGCCATATCTCGACGTATGCCTCCTCGGCCGCCCTCTACGAGGTCGGGTTCAACCACTTCTTCCGCGGCAAGTCCCACCCCGGTGGCGGCGACCAGATCTTCATCCAGGGCCACGCGTCACCCGGCATCTATGCCAGAGCCTTCCTGGAAGGGCGGCTCAGCGCCGACCAGCTCGACGGCTTCCGCCAGGAGCACAGCCATCCGGGCGGCGGCATCCCGTCCTACCCGCACCCTCGCCTGATGCCCGATTTCTGGGAGTTCCCCACGGTGTCGATGGGCCTGGGGCCGATGAACGCCATCTACCAGGCTCGGTTCAACCACTACCTGCACGATCGCGGCCTCAAGGACACCGCCGACCAGCACGTGTGGGCCTTCCTCGGTGACGGGGAGATGGACGAGCCGGAGAGCCGCGGCCTGGCCCACGTCGCCGCGCTCGAGGGCCTGGACAACCTGACCTTCGTCGTCAACTGCAACCTGCAGCGCCTCGACGGCCCCGTGCGCGGCAACGGCAAGATCATCCAGGAGCTGGAGTCCTTCTTCCGCGGCGCCGGCTGGAACGTCATCAAGGTGGTGTGGGGCCGCGAATGGGACGCCCTGCTGCACGCCGATCGCGACGGCGCGCTGGTGAACTTGATGAACACCACGCCCGACGGTGACTACCAGACCTACAAGGCCAATGACGGCGGCTACGTCCGCGACCACTTCTTCGGCCGCGACCCCCGCACCAAGCAGTTGGTCGAGAAGCTCTCCGACACCGAGATCTGGAACCTCAAGCGCGGCGGCCACGACTACCGCAAGGTCTATGCGGCCTACCACGCCGCGATGGAGCACAAGGGCCAGCCGACGGTGATCCTGGCCAAGACCATCAAGGGCTACACGCTGGGCAAGCACTTCGAGGGCCGAAACGCCACCCATCAGATGAAAAAGCTTGCGCTGCAAGACCTCAAGGACTTCCGCGACAGTCAGCGGATCCCGGTCAGCGATGAGCAGCTCGAAGAGAACCCCTATCTGCCGCCGTACTACCACCCCGGGCCCGAGGCACCTGAGATCCGTTACCTGCTCGACCGCCGTCGGGCCCTCGGCGGGTTCCTGCCCGAGCGGCGCACCAAGGCCAAAGTGCTGCCGCTGCCGGGCCGAGACGCCTACAAGGCGCTGAAGAAGGGCTCGGGCAAGCAGGAGGTCGCCACCACGATGGCGACCGTGCGGACGTTCAAGGAACTGTTGCGCGACAAGGAGATCGGCAAGCGCATCGTGCCGATCATCCCGGACGAGGCGCGCACGTTCGGCATGGACTCGTGGTTCCCGAACCTCAAGATCTACAACCGCAACGGCCAGCTCTACACCTCCGTCGACGCCGAGCTGATGCTCGCGTACAAGGAGAGCGAGATCGGGCAGATCCTGCACGAGGGCATCAACGAGGCCGGATCGGTCGGCACGTTCATCGCGGCGGGCACGTCGTACGCCACACACAACGAGCCGATGATCCCGATCTACATCTTCTACTCGATGTTCGGCTTCCAGCGCACCGGTGACAGCTTCTGGGCGGCCGCCGACCAGATGACACGCGGTTTCGCGCTCGGCGCCACCGCGGGGCGCACCACGCTCACCGGGGAGGGCCTGCAACACGCCGACGGTCACTCGCTGCTGCTGGCGTCGACCAACCCGGCCGTGGTGGCCTACGACCCGGCGTTCGCCTACGAGATCGCCTACATCATCGAATCCGGCCTGCACCGCATGTACGGGGAGAACCCCGAGAACGTCTTCTTCTACATGACGATCTACAACGAGCCCTACGTCCAGCCGGCCGAACCGGACGGCCTCGACGTGGAGGGCTTGCTTCGCGGCATCTACCGCTACCGGTCGGCGCCGGAGAAGCGGTCCAACACGGCGCAGATCCTGGCGTCGGGGGTGTCGATGCCCGCCGCGCTGAAGGCGACCGACCTGCTGGCCTCCGACTGGGACGTCGCCGCCGACGTCTGGTCGGTCACCAGCTGGGGTGAGCTCAACCGCGACGGCGTGGCGATCGAGAAGGAGCAGCTGCGCCACCCCGGGCGCTCTGCGGGCACGCCGTACGTCACCAAAGCGCTGGCCGAGGCCACCGGTCCGGTGGTGGCGGTGTCGGACTGGATGCGCGCCGTACCCGAACAGATCCGTCCCTGGGTTCCGGGCACCTACGTCACGCTGGGCACCGACGGTTTCGGGTTCTCCGACACCCGGCCCGCGGCGCGCCGCTACTTCAACACCGACACCGAGTCGATCGTCGTCGCTATCCTCGAGGGGTTGGCCCGTGACGGCAACATCGATATGGCCGTGGCGGCCGAGGCCGCCGACAAGTACCAGATCGACGATGTGATGGCCGCCCCGGTGCAGACGTCCGACCCGGGTCCAGGTGCCTGACAGGACACACCATTTGTCGGATATCGCCAGAGGACTGGCGTAGATTTTAGGGATGACCGACAACAATCGGTTCATCCCGCCGAAGTCCACTGTCGAAGTGCTGGGGAACGTGCCCGAGTCGGCGCTGCGCCGGCTCAAGCAGTACTCCGGCAGGCTGGCCACCGAAGCGGTGCACTACATGGAGGAACGGCTGCCGTTCTTCGCCGCCCTGGAGGCGTCCCAGCGGGCCAGCGTCCAACTGGTGGTGCAGACTGCGGTGGTCAACTTCGTCGAGTGGATGCGCAATCCGCAGAGCGACGTCAGCTACACCGCGCAGGCCTTCGAGGTGGTGCCGCAGGACCTGCGCAGGCGGATCGCGCTGCGCCAGTCCGTCGAGATGGTGCGCGTCACGATGGAGTTCTTCGAGGAAGCGGTGCCGCTGCTCGCCCGCTCGGAGGAACAGCTGACCGCGCTGACCGCAGGCATCCTGCGCTACAGCCGCGACCTGGCGTTCGCGGCCGCCACCGCATACGCCGACCAGGCCGAGATCCGGGGCGCGTGGGACACGCGGATGGAGGCCAACCTCGTCGACGCCGTGGTCCGCGGCGACCTCGGCCCGGAGCTGCAGTCCCAGGCCGCCGCACTGAACTGGGACGCCACCGCGCCGACGACCGTCATCGTCGGGTCACCCCGTCCCGGCCGGATGGACTTCGCCAGCGACGACGTCCGCGAGGTGGCGAACCGCAACGGGCGCGCGGCGCTGTCCGACGTGCACGGCACGTGGCTGGTCACCATCATCTCGGGGGGACTGTCGCCGACCGACCGTTTCCTTGCCGAGCTGATGCGGGTGTTCGATGACGGGCCCGTGGTGATCGGCCCGACCGCGCCGACGCTCGGCGGGGCGCACCGCAGCGCCACCGAGGCGATCGCGGGGATGAACGCCGTGGCGGGCTGGGCGGGCGCCCCGCGGCCGGTGGCGGCCCGCGAGTTGCTCCCGGAGCGGGCGCTCCTGGGCGACGCGTCGGCCGCCGTGGCGTTGGAGGCCGAGGTGATGCGGCCGCTGTCGGACGCCGGACCCGCGCTGATGGAGACGTTGGACGCCTATCTGGACTCGGGCGGCGCCATCGAAGCGTGCGCACGCAAATTGTTCGTTCATCCAAATACCGTCCGCTACCGGCTCAAACGGATCGCCGATTTCACGGGCCGCGATCCCACGGTTCCGCGCGACTCCTATGTCCTGCGGGTGGCCTCCACCGTGGGCAGGCTGACGCGGCAAGCCCAGCAGTCCACCGTGACGGGCAGCGGATCCGGGTAGGCCATGCCTGTTACGCCAGTCACACTTGGGGGCAAAGCAGGTGCGTAAGACATTTCGGCGCGGTCTCGATGGCATAGCTTCACATGCTGTTTTGTGGAGTACCTACAAAAACCTAAGACAAGGTTCATAATCTCTTACACCGTGCAAAACGGTCTTCTCAATGTTTCCTTAGAGACGTGCCTCAGAAGACTGTGCTTGCATTCCTCGCGCCCGGACAGGGCTCGCAGACCCCCGGCATGCTTGCCGAGTGGCTCGAGCTGCCCGGAGCCGCCCAGCGGATCGCGGCGTGGTCGGAGATCGCCGGCCTGGACCTCGCACGTCTCGGCACCACCGCCACCGCCGAGGAGATCACCGACACCGCGGTGACCCAACCCCTGGTCGTGGCCGCGACCCTGCTCGCTCACGAGGAACTCTCCCGGCGTGCCGTGCTCAGCGACGACCACGAGATCGTCGCGGCCGGACACTCGGTCGGCGAGATCGCCGCCTACGCCATCGCCGGGGTCATCTCGGCCGACGAGGCCGTCTCCCTGGCGGCGACCCGCGGCGCCGAGATGGCCAAGGCCTGCGCGCTCGAGCCCACCGGTATGTCGGCGCTGCTCGGCGGCGACGAAGCCGAGGTGCTCGCCCGACTCGAAGCCCTCGACCTGGTTCCCGCCAACCGCAACGCGGCCGGACAGATCGTCGCCGCAGGTGCGGTGTCCGCGCTGGAGAAACTCGCCGAGGATCCGCCGGCGCGGGCGCGGGTCCGTCGGCTCGCCACCGCGGGTGCGTTCCACACCCAATACATGGCCTCGGCACTCGAGGGGTATGCCTCCGTCGCCGGCCGCATCACTCCCGCTGAGCCCACCGTCACGCTGCTGTCGAACGCCGACGGCCGTCCGGTGTCCTCGGCCGCCGACGCGATGGCCAAGCTGGTGGCGCAGATGACGCGGCCGGTCCGTTGGGATCTGTGCACTGCGACCATGCGGGAGCGCTTCGAACAGGGCGGGACTGCGGCGATCGTCGAGTTCCCCCCGGCGGGGACGCTGACCGGAATCGCCAAACGCGAACTTCGGGGGTTACCGACGCACGCCGTCAAGTCCCCCGCTGACCTGGACGGGTTCGTGGAATCGCTCCACGCCTGACCAGATGACAAATTCATAGCTCGTCACGCTCGACCATTCCTACGTTTCACACATCAGTAACAACACATAGATAGAAGGAGCCATAGTGGGCGCCAGCCAGGAAGAAATCATCACCGGTCTTGCGGAGATCATCGAAGAGGTCACCGGTATCGAGCCGTCCGAGGTGACTCCCGAGAAGTCGTTCGTCGACGACCTGGACATCGACTCGCTGTCGATGGTCGAGATCGCGGTGCAGACCGAGGACAAGTACGGGGTGAAGATCCCCGACGAGGATCTCGCCGGTCTGCGCACCGTCGGTGACGTCGTCGCCTACATCCAGAAGCTCGAGGAAGAGAACCCCGAGGCCGCCGCGGCCATTCGGGCACAGATTACGGGCGACAAGTGACCAAACCTTCCACTGCTAACGGCGGTTTTCCCAACGTCGTCGTGACCGCCGTCACGGCGACCACCTCGATCGCACCGGACATCGAGAGCACGTGGAAGGGTCTGCTCGCGGGCGAAAGCGGCATCCGCGTTCTCGAGGACGACTTCGTCGAGAAGTGGGATCTTGCGGTCAAGATCGGGGGGCACCTCAAGGAGCCCCTCGATCCCCTCATGACCCGACTGGAACTGCGGCGCATGTCGTATGTCCAGCGGATGTCGAAGTACCTCGGCAATCAACTGTGGGACAGCATCGGGCGTCCGGAGGTCGATCCCGACCGTTTCTCGGTCGTGATCGGCACCGGCCTCGGTGGCGGCGAGAAGATCGTCGAGACCTATGACGCGATGAACGAGGGTGGCCCCCGCAAGGTGTCGCCGCTGGCCGTTCAGATGATCATGCCGAACGGCGCGGCCGCTGTCGTCGGTCTGGAACTGGGCGCCCGCGCCGGGGTCATCACCCCGGTCTCGGCCTGCTCGTCCGGATCCGAGGGCATCGCCCACGCCTGGCGCCAGATCGTCATGGGTGACGCGGACATCGCGGTGTGCGGTGGCGTCGAAGGCGGCATCGAGGCACTGCCGATCGCGGCGTTCTCGATGATGCGCGCGATGTCGACCCGCAACGACGATCCGGAAGGCGCGTCGCGGCCGTTCGACAAGAACCGCGACGGGTTCGTCTTCGGTGAGGCCGGCGCGCTGATGGTCATCGAGACCGAGGAGCACGCCTTGGCCCGCGGCGCCAAGCCGCTGGCCCGACTGCTGGGCGCAGGCATCTCGTCGGACGCGTACCACATGGTGGCGCCGGCGCCGGACGGTCTGCGGGCCGCCCACGCGATGAAGCGGGCGATGGAGACCGCCGGGCTGTCCCCCCAGGACATCCAGCACGTCAACGCGCACGCCACGTCGACCTCGATCGGCGACCTCGCCGAGGCCAACGCCATCCGGGCAGCCGGTGTGGAGCACGCCGCGGTGTATGCGCCGAAGTCGGCGCTGGGCCACTCCATCGGCGCCGTCGGCGCGCTGGAGTCGATCCTGACGGTGCTGTCGCTGCGTGACGGTGTCATTCCGCCGACCCTGAACTTCGAGACGCCCGACCCCGAGATCGATCTCGATGTCGTCGCGGGTGAGCCTCGATATGGCGACTACCAGTATGCGATCAACAACTCGTTCGGCTTCGGCGGCCACAATGTGGCTCTGGCCTTCGGTCGTTACTAGAGGGCACGAGCGTAGTTACTGATCGGAGAAAGGACGCGCAGCTCACTTATGGCCTCGCCGACAACAGGTAGCGGACTTCCGGACGTCGTAGTCACCGGCATCGCAATGACCACGAGTGTGGCCACCGACGCCGAATCGACGTGGAAGGCGCTCCTGGACGGCCAAAGTGGCATCCGCACGCTCGAGGATCCGTTCATCAAGCAGTTCGAGCTGCCGGTCCACATCGGTGGCCATCTGCTGGAGAACTTCGACGGGGAACTGACCAAGGTCGAGAACCGGCGGATGTCCTACGTGCAGAAGATGGCCACCGTGCTCGGTCGGCGCGTCTGGGACAACGCGGGCGCGCCCGAGGTCGACACCAACCGGCTGCTGGTGTCGATCGGAACCGGTCTCGGCGGGGCCGAGGCTCTGGTGTTCGCCTATGACGGCATGCGTGAACGCGGGCTGCGGGCCGTGTCGCCGCTGTCGGTGCAGATGTACATGCCCAACGGGCCGTCGGCCGTCGTCGGGCTCGAGCGCCACGCCAAGGCCGGGGTGGTCACCCCGGTGTCGGCGTGCGCGTCCGGCTCGGAAGGGATCGCCCAGGCCTGGCGCAACATCGTGCTCGGCGAGGCCGACATCGCGATCTGCGGCGGCGTCGAGCAGCGCATCGAGGCCGTGCCGATCGCCGCGTTCGCCCAGATGCGCATCGTCATGTCGACCAACAACGACGACCCCGCCGGTGCGTGCCGCCCGTTCGACAGGGACCGCGACGGGTTCGTCTTCGGCGAGGCAGGCGCGCTCATGGTGATCGAGACCGAGGAGCACGCCAAGGCGCGCGGCGCCCAGATTCTCGGCCGGCTGATGGGCGCGAGCATCACCTCCGACGGGTTCCACATGGTGGCCCCCGACCCCACCGGTGAACGCGCCGGCTACGCGATGACGCGTGCACTCCAGCTGGCGGGTCTGCAACCCACCGACATCGACCACATCAACGCGCACGCGACCGGCACCAGCGTCGGCGATGTCGCCGAGGGCAAGGCGATCAACAACGCGATGGGCAGTCACCAACCGGCGGTGTACGCCCCGAAATCCGCGCTGGGCCACTCGGTCGGCGCGGTCGGCGCGGTGGAATCCATCCTGACCCTGATGGCGTTGCGCGACGGCATCGTCCCGCCCACGCGGAACCTCAAGAATCTCGATCCCGAGATCGATCTCGACGTGGTGGCGGGGGAACCGCGTACCGGAAACTTCCAGTACGCGATCAACAATTCGTTCGGATTCGGCGGGCACAATGTCGCACTCGCCTTCGGCAAGTACTGAAACGGCAGGAGAACACATGACGACCCTCGAGAATCCGCTGGCCCCTGACGCTGCGAACGAATCTCTGGATCCGCGTGATCCGCTGCTGCGGCTGTCGACCTTCTTCGACGACGGCAGCGTCGAACTGCTCCACGAGCGGGACCGCTCAGGAATGCTGGCCGCGGCCGGAACCGTGAACGGCATGCGGACCATCGCATTCTGCACCGACGGCACCGTGATGGGCGGCGCGATGGGCGTCGAGGGCTGCCAGCATATCGTCGACGCCTACGATCTCGCGATCGAGGAGCAGAGCCCGATCGTCGGTATCTGGCACTCCGGTGGCGCTCGGCTGGCCGAGGGCGTCAAGGCGCTGCATGCGGTCGGGCTGGTCTTCGAGGCGATGATCCGGGCTTCGGGCTACATCCCGCAGATCTCGGTGGTGGTCGGCTTCGCGGCCGGCGGCGCCGCCTACGGTCCCGCGCTGACCGACGTCATCGTGATGGCACCCGACAGCAAGATCTTCGTCACGGGACCGGACGTGGTGCGCAGCGTGACCGGTGAGGACGTCGACATGGTGTCGCTCGGCGGTCCGGAGGCGCACCACAAGAAGTCCGGGGTGTGCCACATCGTCGCCGACGACGAGCTGGACGCCTACGAGCGCGGCCGCCGTCTGGTTGGATTGTTCTGCCAGCAGGGCCATTTCGACCGCAACAAGGCCGAGGCCGGCGACACCGACCTCAAGGCGCTGCTGCCCGAGTCGGCGCGGCGCGCCTACGACGTGCATCCGCTGATCGGGGCGCTGCTCGACAGGGCTGATGACGGCGGGCCCTCCTTTGAGGAGTTCCAGTCACGCTGGGCGCCGTCCATCGTGGTCGGCCTGGGCCGACTCGCCGGGCGCAGCGTCGGTGTGATCGCCAACAACCCGCTTCGCCTCGGCGGTTGCCTGAACTCCGAGAGTGCCGAGAAGTCGGCACGTTTCGTGCGGCTGTGCGACGCGTTCGGCATCCCGCTGGTCGTCATCGTCGACGTGCCCGGCTACCTGCCCGGTGTGGACCAGGAGTGGGGCGGCGTGGTGCGCCGCGGCGCCAAGCTGCTGCACGCCTTCGGCGAGTCCTCGGTCCCCCGGGTCACGCTGGTCACCCGCAAGATCTACGGCGGCGCCTACATCGCGATGAACTCCCGCTCGCTGAACGCCACCAAGGTGTTCGCATGGCCCGACGCCGAGGTAGCCGTCATGGGCGCCAAGGCCGCGGTCGGCATCCTGCACAAGAAGACGCTGGCCGCCGCCGCGCCCGAGGACCGGGAGGCGCTGCACGAGGAACTCGCGGTCGAACACGAGAAGATCGCGGGCGGTGTCGATTCGGCGATCGAGATCGGCGTGGTGGACGCGAAGATCGACCCGGCCCATACCCGCAGCGTGCTGACCCAGGCATTGGCCGAGGCGCCCGCACGCCGCGGTCGCCACAAGAACATCCCGCTGTAACCACTCACCGCCGGAATTGCATTCCAGCCAATGTGACCTTGCGGTCGCCCGTTCCGGGGTGAAAATGGGCTGGTGGTCGCCTTGCGACGCCGTGTCTGCATGGTT
>NZ_JACKSH010000053.1 GCF_025821625.1 Mycolicibacterium pyrenivorans | reverse complement strand
TGTGATCCTCGAGAAATCTCATTCTTTCACCACGACAGGGCATTTCGCTGTTACAACCCGCCTCCCATCCCTACCTCATCGGTGAATCCAGGCTAAGCAGTCTGCTATCGCTGCCGACCCGTATTCCGGGAGCAATGATCAATACCTGTGGATGAGGCTCGGCGAGGGGCCGTGAAAGTGGGCGCACCTTCCCGAGGATGATCTTCACGGAATCAGGTATTCGATCAAGACCGGCGTTGGCGCGCTGGTTGGGAAGGTACGCCCATGCTCACCGTAGTTCACGACGCCCAGGACGCCAACGACAATGGCAGCGCTGCTGGTCGGTCCTTGTTGGACGAGATCGTCCGCGACGGTGCCCGGCAGATGTTGGCCGCTGCACTGCAGGCCGAAGTCGCTGCCTACGTGGCCCAGTTCGCCGATCAGCTCGACGAGAAGGGCCGCCGGCTGGTGGTCCGCAACGGGTACCACCAGTCCCGCGAGGTGTTGACCGCGGCCGGGGCGGTCGAGGTGAAGGCGCCGCGGGTCAACGACAAACGCGTCGATCCCGATACTGGTGAGCGGCAGCGGTTCTCCTCGGCGATCCTGCCGGCCTGGGCGCGCAAGTCTCCCCAGATGAGCGAGGTGTTGCCGCTGCTGTACCTGCACGGTTTGTCGACCAGCGATTTCGGGCCAGCGCTGGAACAGTTCCTCGGATCGGGAGCCGGGTTGTCGGCCACCACGATCACCCGCTTGACCGCGCAGTGGCAGGACGAGGCTCGCACGTTCGCCGCCCGGGATCTGTCCGGCACCGACTACGTCTACCTGTGGGTCGACGGCATCCACCTCAAGGTCCGGCTCGACCAGGAGAAACTGTGCCTGCTGGTGATGCTCGGGGTGCGCGCCGGCGGCCGCAAGGAACTGGTGGCGATCATCGACGGCTACCGGGAATCCACCGAGTCATGGGCCGATCTGCTGCGTGACTGCAAACGGCGCGGCATGACCGCCCCGGTGCTGGCTGTCGGCGACGGCGCACTCGGGTTCTGGAAAGCCGTCCGGGAGGTGTTCCCGGCCACCCGCGAGCAGCGCTGCTGGTTCCACAAGCAAGCTAATGTCCTTGCTGCACTGCCGAAGTCGTCCCATCCGGCCGCGTTGGCGGCGATCAAGGACATCTACAACGCCGAGGACATCGACAAGGCGCAGGTCGCGGTCAAGGCCTTCGAAGTTGACTTCGGGGCCAAGTTTCCCAAGGCGGTCGCCAAGATCGTCGATGACCTCGACACCCTGCTGGAGTTCTACCACTATCCGGCCGAGCACTGGATCCACTTGAGGACGACGAACCCGATCGAGTCGACGTTCGACACCGTGCGACTGCGGACGAAGGTGACCAAAGGGCCAGGGTCGCGAGCATCTGGTATCGCTATGGCCTACAAGCTGATCGACGCTGCACAGGCCCGCTGGCGGGCCGTCAACGCCCCGCACCTGGTCGCCCTCGTACGCGCTGGCGCGGTCTTCCACAAAGGCAAACTCCTCGAACGCCCCGCCGACATCACCCCACCACAACCGCCCTCAGAAGGCGATGAACAAGCCGGAACGGAGGTCGCCTGAAACAACCCGATCCACAGGTATTGACAATTCCTCGTATTCCGGGAAGCGAGTCCCCAACCAAAGCTGCCGTTCAGATCTTTGGTCTGGTGGCCCTAGGTTGGTCCGCTAGGATGGTCTCGTCGCACAGCTGGTAGAGACCATTCGTTGCACCTGCGCCCATATTTGGGGGGATTCGGAGTCACAGCTTGAGTTATCGCGCGCACGAAAGCCCGCCGGACGCACACGACGCTGTTCATTGCCGGACGGCGGCTCTTGGGTGTGCCGCGACGGTCCCACGCGGCGACCGGTTAGCCTTCGAAATGAGCGAGAGTTCCTGATTTGAGAATTCTGCTTGTAAACAAGTACTGGCGAAGACTGGGAGGCGTTGAGGAGTACTGCTTTCTACTCAAGGACGTGCTAGAGGAACTGGGCCACCAGGTGGTGCCTTTCGCGCAACTGGAGGAGGACACACTCGACACACCGTCGAGACATCACTTTGTGCCCGAGGTCGATCCAACCGTTCCGGGCATTCGTAATCGCCTGCGCTCCTCGCGTCGTGCCGTCTTTGGCGACGAGACAACCCGTGCGATCCGAAGACTTCTGGCAGCCCAGAGGATCGATGCTGCGCACGTCGTTCACGCCTATCACCAGCTGAGCCCCATGTTCATGCGTGAACTACGCCGGCACGGAATCCCAACCCTGCTATCGGTTCACGACTATAAACTGTCGTGCCCTAGTTATAGGTTGCTGAACGACCGCACGCAGCAGATTTGCACCATATGCCTGGAAGAGCCGCGACGGCGTGTCATCGCACCCGCTGCGACGCGCTGCTGGCGTGGGTCAATGGCCGGTGGCGTTGTCCTCGGTGCAGAGGCTGCCGCGGTTATGGCGATGAAGCCCTATAACGCCGCGGCACGGGTGCTCGTCAGCAATGAGTTGATGCGGCAGAGTGCGCTCGCAGGTGGGATCGAGGCTGCACGAATCAAGATCGTCCCGAACTTCTGGCCTACTTCCGGCACTCCCCCTCGAAGGTCTCCTGACCAACACGTGCTCTACGTCGGCCGTTTGGTCATCGAGAAGGGCGTGGACGTCCTGATCCGAGCGGCTGCACAGTCTGGCGTAAACGTACGCATTGTTGGCGCTGGCCCGTTGGAGATTGAGCTCCGTGAACTGTCCTCAGCTCTTTCCGCCCCAGTCGAGTTCGTTGGTCAGGCATGGGGCGGTGAGGTCGAGGCTGAGATGCTGACAGCGGCAGCACTCGTCGTTCCATCCATCTGGCATGAGGTGTCACCCCTTGTCATCTATCAGGCGATGAGTATCGGTCTGCCCGTGATTGGATCGAGGGTAGGCGGCATTCCAGATCTTCTCGGCGAGGGCCGCGGTGTCATGGTTTCTCCAGGGAAAGTCGATGCCCTCGCCGCCGAACTCGACAGGTCAGTTCGCAACCGGCACGAGTTCGAAGCTATGGGTTCTCTGGCGATGGACTACTCGCGCCGAGAGTTGAGTCGCTCCAAATTCATCGAGCGAATCTCTGCGGCCTACCGAGAAGCTGGGGCAGCGCTGTGAAAGTGCTCGTAGTGGGGGCCGGGCTACTGGGCAGCGGTATCGCCAATCGATTTGCCCGGCACGGCGCCTCAGTCACGGTACTCGGCCCCCGTCCGAGCTCGCTCCTAAGTGCCAGCATTGCATTCGTCCACGGACGCGCCGAATTGGGCTTCCACCTAGGCGAACTTCTCGCGGAAGTCGACGTGGTGGTTGACGCCGCATCTTCGCATGTCCCAGCCACAGTTCAACAATCGCCAGCGGCGGCGATGGCCGCTTCGGTCGGCGTTTCCAGTTGGCTCGCTGAGCAGGCGGTCAACGCGCACGTGAGTTGTCTTATCTATCTGTCCTCGGGTGGCACTGTGTACGGCGAGGGGATGTCGGCTCACCATGAAGATGAGCGGCCTGATCCGATCTCATCATATGGCGCGATGAAAGTGGCGTCCGAATATGCGGTCGCTGCAATTGCGCGTAAGACGGCGACTCGCACGGTGAACCTTCGCGTAGCGAACGCGTACGGACCGGGCCAGAATCTCTCACGCCCGCAGGGCATTATCGGTGTGGCCTGGCGTAATCATCTCAAGGGTGTGCCGACAATTTTGTACGGAGCCGAATCCATTGTTCGCGACTTTGTATTCGTGGACGACGTGGGCGACCTCTGCATCGCCACCGCTGAGTCTGGTTTCCGCGGCGCGGTCAACGCAGGTTCAGGACGTGGTGTCAGCGTGTCAGACGTGTTACGAGCAATGTCAGAGGTGACTGGAGAAGAACTCACGCTCATCCATCAGGGCGCCCGTGGTTTCGATGTACCCCGCTCAGTACTCGATATTGGGCTCGCGCGCAGCTTGGGATGGGAACCAACAGTGACGCTACGCGACGGGTTGGCACGTACATGGGCGTGGATGAACGGCCCCCTACCGGACATGTGACACTGCCAACTGTTCGCCTCGAACGCGGTGATGACTGGCACCATGTGGCGGTCGTGGGTCGCGCCGCCCATCACCGAACCGGGCCCTAAGACCGAACGTACGACTTTGACCACATCCCGGCTCACGCAGGTCCCGACGGCGCCGACTTCGGACATCTTGCCCAGAACCCGGATTGAAGCTCAGATAGGTAGCACTTTCGTGGGCCTCGAAACTTCGGGCAGGAGTGTCCGAGCGGTGCAGATTGCTGGTGGCCGGTGCTGAGCGGCCGTAGCTGTTTGGCGACCAAGCCGATGGCCAGACCAGTCCACTGCTGGATGCAATACGAGACGGCGGGGTAATATGTCAGAGCCGTAGGTGTTGAATACGTGGAGCGGCCGGAGCATCGGAGCCGACGTGGGCGCAGTTTCCTCAACAGCGTAGGTTCCAGGCAGTCGGGGTCATCACGTCCGCGCACTGCATCCGCGCTGCAATGTCCATTTCGAGGACGTGCTGGCTATCGGTGATGATCCCGCGGAACCTTCCAATCAGAATCCCCCAGCACAGGGCTTCCGGAACGGCAAACGGCAAAGCGTACAATACTGAAACTTCTGCCAACCGAAGACCACACGGCCACCAACACGACACCTTTGGGCGCGGGTTTATTGCCACCCTCACCTGCGCTCGAATTCCGGAGCCGCCAAACCCGGCATGTGGATCGCGAGCGGAGGCAGCCGAAACTACCCTCTAGGATTAAGATGAGTCGCATGCGATCGCATGCGACTCCCCTTCTGAAGCCATCACCACATTGCCGCCGCCAGGTGGACTTCTTGCTCAGTTCGCGTAAAGTTTCGATGTGACTGCCGATCCAAAGCGCGTATTAGTACTGTGGGCCAGCAGTCAATCAGGGAACTTTGGAGTTCGCGCGCTTGCCGACGGAATGGCTGAACTAGCTCGGAGCGCTTGGGGAGGTGACGTCCAGGTCGACCTGCAAGACTATTGCGCAGGCGACTCTGACACCGCTTTGGGAGGACGTGTAATTGTTCACGATGTCGGCCGAAGTAATGGCCCAATTAAGGACAAACTCCGGAAATACGACATCATTCTTGACTCGGGTGCTGGTGACAGCTTTACCGATATCTACGGCCTGAAACGGCTGTGCATCATGCTCTACGCTCAGCGCACTGCCCATAGGCTAGGGATTCCTGTCGTTATGGGGCCGCAGACGATAGGCCCCTTCAACAGGACTATAAGCCGGCGGCTTGCCAGCAGAGCGCTCCGCACCATGAGCATTGTTGTCACACGCGATCCACGAAGCGCGGAATGCGCACAGAGTCTAGGAAGAAAAGTGGACGCCACATCAACTGACGTCGTGTTTGCGCTAGCCGAGCCCCGTCGCGGCGAAATTCGTGATGTTATTGTCAACATATCTGGACTGCTTTGGTCCGGAAGCCGCCACGTTAACTCCGCAAAATACCGCAATGAGATCATTCGCCTCGTCGCTGGTTTGCAGGATCGGGGCCGTGAGGTCACATTGCTAGCTCACGACGTTTTTCCTGGCCATCCCGATGACGACGTCCTCGCCATTCAAGAATTTCAAAGCGAGTACGGAAAGGAACTCGAAGTAGTCACACCAACTTCGCTTGAGCAAATCAGGTCGCTTCTTGGAAGCGCCAACTTACTAATTGGGTCGCGTTTGCACGCATGTCTGAACGCACTGTCCTCTGGAACGCCTGCGATTGGTTGGGCATACTCGCGGAAGTTTGCGCTTATGAACGACCTTGGTTGGGAATACGTCATCGATCTCAATGATTCGGCCGCCAGTCCGGCGTCGGAAACACTGGATTTGACTGCCACAATAAGCCAATCCGAGCTCGACAAGAGTGCACTCACCGTGCGCAACTGCGCGCGAAAACGACTGGACTCGGCGGTGCTAGCACTCCGCAAAGTCGACGTTGCCCGATGACCACGGTTTTCTGAGCATGTTTACCTCGATGGTGCTCCCGATGAACAACGACTCCGCTACCCACCTATGAAGAGGGAACGTACGGGCTCAAAGCTTGAGCGAGAGGTGCAGCGCGTTCTGGCCAATGACAACTGCACCGGTTGCGGAGTATGTGCACTTATTTCGGATCGCATCACGGTCAATCTCGACAGCCAGGGCTTCTGTCGGCCGACCGTGAACGGCTCGGAGTCGCGGGATAAAGATGAATCCGAAGCCACAACCTTCACGAGAGTGTGCCCGGGAGTCAGCTTGCATGCGCCAAGCCCGGAAGGGAAGCGGAGGCACCCGGTTTTTGGAAGCTACGTCGAAGCGTGGCAGGGATGGGCCGTTGATCCCGAGTTCCGTCATGCCGGTTCAAGTGGCGGTGTTCTCACCGCACTTTCTTGTTGGCTCATGTCGTCTGGGCGGGCGAGGGAAGTAGCCGGCTGTGGGATGTCCGCCATTCAGCCGACGCGAACCGTTCCTCTCCGAATTACGTCCCGGGAGGAGGCACTCGCCGCTGCTGGTTCTCGCTATGCCCCGGTTTCAAATTCACTATCGGGTCAGAACTGCGAGGCGTTTATCGGTAAACCGTGTGAAGTGTCCGGACGGCGTCGGCTAGCTTCCAACACAGCCTCAGCTCACGGACAAAGTCCTGTCCTGCTGAGCTTCTTTTGCGCGGGGACGCCAAGTCAACATGCCACGGAGGACCTGGCAAGGGCACTTGGGGCGGAACCGAGCGACGTCACCAGCCTTAGGTATCGAGGCGATGGCTGGCCGGGTGAGTTCGAGGTTCGCACGATCGATGGCGCGGTTCGGACGATGTCATATGAAGATTCATGGGGCAAGAATCTCGGTAGGAGGCTGCCGCTGCGTTGCAAGCTTTGCGCAGATGGGACAGGGGAGGATGCAGATATCGCTGTCGGTGACTTTTGGGCGACCGATGCAAAGGGGTATCCCGCATTCGACAACGCGGATGGAAACTCGGTTATCATCGCGCGCACGCAGCGAGGAGCGGAATTACTACTAGCGGCTGCGGACCAGAGAATTCTCACACTGAACCCCGTCAACCTCGAGAGTGTCGCCGCAGTACAACCGTTACAGGCCGAGCGACGCAGAACATTGGCTGGCCGACTCGCTGGACGTCGACTCGCAGGTTATCGGGTCCCCCGCTACAGGGGCTACAACCTCCTGCAGCAGTTGGCTCTGCACTCTGCGGCCAACTTAAGGGCAGCAGCCGGAACGTTCAGCCGTTCGACTGGACTTCGGAAGTGAAGGTCAGCCCGCCCACTTAACACGAATCGTCGCGTGAGCGCCATTTATCAGCGGGAACCGCTAGCAGGGTAAACGGGCCCCAGTTGGGCTTGGCGTAGGAGGACGTCGTACCCGTGTCGACCGCCAGAGTCCCATGGTCCGACCCGAGTTGGGTCATTGGGCGCTTGAGGGCGTCGAGTATCGCCTCGACCTGGGGGTTCAGTGCTGGTGGGTAGGTGGCGATGACGCCGTTGATGTCGATGGTGGCGCTGCGCAGGGGTGGCTGTCACAGCCATCGGGTCCCCCGCTACAGGGGCTACAACCTCCTGCAGCAGTTGGCTCTGCACTCTGCGGCCAACTTAAGGTCAGCAGCCGGAACGTTCAGCCGTTCGACTGGACTTCGGAAGTGAAGGTCAGCCCGCTGAGGGGGACCCGTTTGGTGGTCCAGTCGTTATGCGACTTGGGGTTGGTGGGTCGTGGTCCACTGTAGAGCGAACTCGGCTGGGGTGAGCTCGCCGTGGGCGGAGTGGGGTCAGTTGGCGTTGTAGTCGCAGCGCCAGTCCTCGATGATCACCTGCGCCTCCAGAAGCGAGTCGAAGCGCCACGAGTTGAGCAGTACATCACGCAGGCGGCCGTTGAACGATTCGATCCAGGCGTTCTGCCAGGGCGAACCGGGATCGATGAAAAGCGAACCGGCACTGTTGAATCGGCACCAATCGCTCACGGCGTGCGCCACGAACTGGGGACCGTTGTCGAACCGTACGTAGTACGGCGCCCCGTGGGTGAGCCCCAGGCGATCCAGCACGTCGACGACGCCATCGGCGTTGATGGCGCGGTCGACCTCGATCGCGAGTGCTTCGCGGGTGAACTCGTCGATGACGTTGAGCATCTTCAGCGTGCGCCCGTCGGCGGTGGTGTCGAACTGGAAGGCCATCGCCCAGATCACGTTCGGACGAATCGGCGACATCGCACCCACGGCGACACCGATACCGGTCAGCCGCTTCTTGCGGCGGCGCTGCGGGACCCGTAAGCCCTCCTCGCGCCACAGCCGGCGGATGCGCTTGTTGTTGGCCTTCCAGCCCGCCCGCCGCGCCATCTTGGCTGCCCGTCGCCAGCCCCAGCGAGGCCGGTCGGTGGAGAACCGGCGCAGCCACTCCCTTAACCTTAACCCGGCCTCCTCGGTGGTGACCGGCGCCGGCGTCAGCCGCATCGTGGAGCGGTGCAGACCGACGACCGTGCAGGCGCGGCGCTCAGAAACCCCGAACCGCTCACGCAGCGCTATGACCGCGCTGCGCTTGCGGTTCGGGGTCAGAAGTTTCCCGCCGAGATCTCCTTGAGCATGTCGATGTCGAGGGCCTGGTTGGCGACCAGCTTCTTGAGCCGGGCGTTCTCGGCTTCGAGCTCCTTGAGCCGTTTGGCCTCGTTGGCCTTCATACCGCCGTACTGGGCCACCCAGCGATGCCACGTCGACTCGGTGATTTCCAGGTGCCGGCACACCTCAGCCAGTTCCTGACCGGTCCCGAGGAGCTTGCTGCCCTCGGCGAGCTTGCGGATGATCTGGTCCGGAGTATGCCGCCGGCGCTTGTTCGATGCCATGTCGTTGTTGATTCTTCCTTGCCCGCAGACCGGGCAACAGAGTCGCACAACGACTGGACCACTACGAAGGGCTCACCTCACCGCCCACTGAACACGAATCGTCGCGTGAGCGCCATTTATCAGCGGGAACCGCTAGCACGGTAAACGGGCCCCAGTTGGGCTTGGCGTAGGAGGACGTCGTACCCGTGTCGACCGCCAGAGTCCCATGGTCCGAAATTCACCCAGACCATTGGGGCCTAGCAACTCCACGATCCTGGTCATCCACACTGGCTGTGCCGCCCGCGGTGAGGCTGCGATAGCGTTGTCAAGCACGCCTGCTGGCCGTATCGCCATCGGGTAGAGAATCTAGGAAATCAACGCTACCGTTACGGCGAACTGCAGACGCCAATCACGCCAATACCACAACGCAAACAACTCCGTCCCTGGTAACTCGCAGAAGCCGGTTCTACCCGTCTTTCTCTTCGCGAGCACTGATGATTCGATCCAGCAACGATCTCTTAGCGCCTTCGGCGATAGGTATCGCCAAATAGTTCGATCTGCGTGCAGCCAACAATTGGCCCGCGTATAGCAATCCCATCGCGGTCATTGCGATCAACAGCGCCACCAGCGCCGAACGCGGATGCAAGTCAACCATCGCGATAGTTACGATCGCGCAAAGATAAGTAAGCAAGGCGAGCACCTGGCCCACTACACGTTTCTTGGGAAGGCCAATGGCAGAAAGTACAACGCCAAAAGCTGCACCAGTGAATCTGACGAGTAGTATCGCTCCGAACCATGGCAGCCATGCTCCAAGTTCCGAAAATTCAGGTCCAAAGACAACTCCGACTATCCAATACGGGATTGCTATCAGCGGCAAAGCAAATGCGAATCCTATACCGACCATAAGATAGCCCGCGCGTGCCGCCAATCTCCAAGTATCGGGCGCGCGCTGCGACGCTTTTCGTGCCAGGCTTGGAATCACCACGTTTCCCACGATGGGCGCAAGTGCAACCACACCCTGCACGCACTTCTGTCCTGCTGCATACAGGCCGACGATATGTGCTCCGAATAAGATGCGAACGGCAACTACATCGATAAAGCCCCAAATGGAGGTTAGGGCACCGTCGACCCCGTACGGCCATAGCTGTCGAACAGTTGCAACGAAGTTTCCTGGGACATTGCGTATGTCGAGTATTCGGACAATTCGAGTGAGCGTCAGCCACGATGCAGTCACGTAGATCATCCGCGACACCACTATCGCTGCGGCGACGGCGACCGGCGATCCCCCTGCCCATGCCGTACCGCCCGCCAACAGAAATTGGATCGCATTACCGCAGGTGGCAAGGTACGTCTCGAGATCGTAACGACCCAACGCCCGCAGTGGAGCGATAGAGAACTCTGCGTAGGAGAGAAGAATAGCAGCGAGCAAAAGCAAAATATACAGCGCAAACGGCAACGTTTCTTGTCCGACAACAGCAGCCAGCACCGCGGCTACCACGATCGTGCCGACCGCAAGTAGAGACTTCGCCTTTACGCCTTGGGATATCAGTAGCGGAGCCGTCGCAGGATCCGCTCCGATCTCTCGAAGAAGGAATAGCGGAAAGCCGAAGTCCACCATCAGGACGAGTAGAGCGCACACGCTAAAGACGAAACTAAACGTGCCGAATTGCTCAGGACCCCAAAGACGTGCAAGCAGGAGGAATAGGAGAGTACTAACTAGAAGCCGGCTGGCAACCGAAGCGGCAGTAAATGCAAAGTTCTTCCTCATCGATTAGCCCGAGTCGACGAACTCGCGCTAAGAATGTTGCAGCCATACATTCCTTTGTGCCCCGATCTCGTAACACTGATGAGTAAGATACAGGCCTACTTAAAGGCGGCCCAGGTGTAGCTGAAACTCATGTTGGACATGTGAGTCTCCCCCACGCGATGTCCTTCCCAGGAAAAGCGATATATAGACTGCCCGCTGCTCATCGTCGAGCCGGCGATGCTCGACATTACGTAAATGGATGCACCGCGAATGTTGCGCGGACATCCTACGAATGGACGCACGTGCACAGAACACTACGGAACGCTGCCGCCGTTGGGGTGCAGGCTCGGTCTACTCATCGAATCAATAATCCCGCGCACCGGCGTCCCCTTACTCGTCACCTTGTTGATAGGGGAGATTCACACGGGCTTTACGCTGGCACTTGCTCGATGCCCCAATGGGCCACTACTTGGCCGTTGATAGGCAGTAACAGTATTAGCGCTGCCCAGGCCCTCTGCATCTGTGAATCTCGGCAATCCTCTATTCTTCTCCGCTCCCTCCAAAACGAATTGAACTGCCATTGCCGCCATTAGAAAGAAAACGCTCTCGTACTGAGTGATGAACGCTACCGTAGCGAGCACAGGCGCCTGCCCAATGATCGCTATCTCGGCAGCTGTTGCACGTCCAATCAGAACTCTGGCTGTACTCACGCAAATAGGAATTAAGGCAATAACTAGAACAAGCCACCCGAAGGACAAGCCCAATATGACAATCTCACTGTCGATAGACAGATTTGCGCGAGTAATATCGAAATCTGGATACTTCCCGAACCACTCGAACTTCGGCACATACGTCGTATACAAGTAATTGCGGTAGTCGGCACTCGCCTGTTCCTCGCTGGAGCCCCCGCGCGCCCAACGCGCAAGCAGTGGGCCGAGGATAATTGCAGCCGACAACGCTGCAGGGATAGAGAATGTCAATGCCGCGGTGCGCAAAGCACGCTGCTTCGCAAAATAGACGAGAGATAGCGCGGCCGTGACTCCAGCAGCGACGAGCGCGCCCCGACTTCCCGTTGTCGCGATACCTGCGCCTACCAGTATGAGCAGCATCCACCTGTTTAAGGCATTCAACGACGACCGCAAAATGAAGGGTATGGACATTGCGAGTGATGCACCAAGCGCTATAGAATGGCCGAAAGCCCACTCACTGCGATCGGTCCCACCTCGCGTCTGAATTTTGTGCCATATATTGGACTCGACGGTCCCAGTCTCCCATCCAACAAATGGATGCCATTGGAGCACGAACTCCAATACTGCAACCCCGCCAATAATTCCGAACAGTACCGCGATTACATTAACAGCGAATCTTGTTCCAGTTGCAGACACCAGCACCCGCGCTGCTGCGTAGGCGATACCCCAGCGAATGAATATTTGAGCCCACGACGCCCATATTGAACCGGCGAGCAACACCGCCAACAGCGAGATGGCCAAGAAGATGGCGAAGTAGTAGTCGAACCTATTGAATCTCGCCGGCGTTTTGCTGATGGTGGCGGCAATGGCCAGCAGCCCGACAACAGAATGCGCGGGCAAAGTGGCGCTAACGTCGACACTAATCCAGACCGGGACCGTAACCAGCGAAAGCACCCACGCCACGAACGCGAGCCGCGGGCGCCCCCATATTACGAGAAGTAGCACTCCCGCAATCAAGGCCGCGACGACAGCCACGGAAACGCCTTTTGAGTCCATGACGTCAGTCAGTTGCCCCGCGTGATCTATGGTTCGCTGCGCGTCGCCCGTCTGCGTCGGAGCGGTCTTCGCTTGGCGCCACAGGACTCAAAGCAGCGGGCGCAGACCGAGTAGACCGCGCGCCTTCCTCCCCGTAGTACCCGTAGCTGTAGCTATAGGAAGAGCCGCCTCGTGTAGGCGTCAACGTGAATACCGCGCCGAGCACAGCGGCGCCGACGTCTTTGAGATTCCCAATAGCATGCGCGAGTTGATCCCGTTTTGCGTATCCGAAGCGCACCATCATCAGTGCCCCGTCGGCGCCAGCCGCTAATATCGCAGAGTCGGTGACGGCAAGCAGCGGTGACGAATCGACGATGACGTAGTCGTACTTCGCACGCAGTTCGGTCAGTAGATTCTTGGCTGCCTGCGATCCCAGGAGTTCACTCGGATTAGGCGGGACCGCCCCTGCCGCAAGCACGGTCAAGCCCCGAAAGCGCGTTTTCTGCAGTGACTCACCCAGCGATGCTTGACCACTAAGCACTGTGCTGAACCCTACCTGACCCACTAAGTCAAGATACTTGTGCACGGTCGGACGCCGCATGTCGCCATCGACAAGCACCACATTGTGCTCAGCCTCCGCCAATGCGAGCGCAATGTTGATCGCCGTCGTTGATTTGCCCTCGTGTGGCATAGAGCTCGTGACGATAATTACGCGAGGGGGGTTGTCAACCGCCAGGAACTGTAAGTTAGTCCGCAACTTGCGAAACGCCTCAGCAATCGCTGAGTTATCCCTATCAAACGGTATTGCTGGCTGCTTCCGCCG
>NZ_JACKSH010000052.1 GCF_025821625.1 Mycolicibacterium pyrenivorans | reverse complement strand
ACCGTTTCGGTGACCGATGAGGCCGAGGTTTCGAGTGTGGTGCCGGGTGTTGCGGTGGTGACGGTGATCGGTTTGCCGCCGGTGATCACCACCGTGGGCACCCCGATTTTCACGTTGGGTGGGTCGCCGGTTCAGGTGGTCTCCGTGGTGGAGGTGCTTGACGCCGACTCCGACGAGTTGTCGGGTGCCACCGTCACGATCGTGACCGGTGGCCAGGATGGTGATCTGCTCGATTATGTTCAGCCGAACGGCAATCCGGTCATCGGAACCTGGGACGCGGCGACCAAGACGTTGACGCTCACTGGGACGGCGACGATCGCCCAGTACGAGGCGGCGATCAAGGCGGTGACGTTTTCGACCACCGAGGGTGGGCTGCCCCGATCCTTGAGCATCAACGTGACCGATGAGGCCGAGGTTTCGAGTCTGGCCCCCGGCGCTGCGGTGGTGACGGTGATCGGGTTGCCGCCGGTGATCACCACCGTCGGCACCCCGATTTTCACGTTGGGTGGATCCCCGGTTCAGGTGGTCTCCGTGGTCGAGGTGCTCGACGCCGACTCCGATGAACTGTCCGGCGCGACCGTCACGATCGTCACCGGCGGCCAGGCCGGCGATGTGTTGAGTTACGTTGCTCCGTCGAATAATCCGGTGACCGGTTCGTGGGACGCGGCAACGCAGACGTTGACGCTGGCGGGGACGGCGACGATTGCGCAGTATGAGGCGGCGATCAAGGCGATCACGTTCTCCACCACTGAGGGTGGGCTGCCGCGGGCCGATGAGGCCGAGGTTTCGAGTGTGGTGCCGGGTGTTGCGGTGGTGACGGTGATCGGTTTGCCGCCGGTGATCACCACCGTGGGTGCGCCGATTTTCACGTTGGGTGGGTCGCCAGTTCAGGTGGTCTCCGTGGTGGAGGTGCTTGACGCCGACTCCGACGAGTTGTCGGGTGCGACGGTGACGATCGTGACCGGCGGTCAGGGTGGTGATCTGCTCGATTATGTTCAGCCGAACGGGAATCCGGTCACTGGAACCTGGGACGCGGCAACGCAGACGTTGACGCTCACTGGGACGGCGACGATCGCGCAGTATGAGGCGGCGATCAAGGCGGTCACGTTCTCCACCGCCGAGGGCGGGCTGCCGCGCAGCATCACGATCAGCGTGATGGATGAGGCCGAGGTTTCGAGTCTGGCCCCGGGGGCTGCGGTGGTGACGGTGATCGGGTTGCCGCCGGTGATCACCACCGTCGGCACCCCGATTTTCACGTTGGGCGGATCCCCGGTTCAGGTGGTCTCCGTGGTGGAGGTGCTCGACGCCGACTCCGACGAACTGTCGGGTGCCACCGTCACGATCGTCACCGGCGGCCAGGCCGGCGATGTGTTGAGTTACGTTGCTCCGTCGAATAATCCGGTGACCGGAACCTGGAACGCGGCGACCAAGACCCTCAGTCTGACGGGGACCGCGACGATTGCGCAGTANGAGGCGGCGATCAAGGCGGTCACGTTCTCCACCACCGAGGGCGGGCTGCCGCGCAGCATCACGATCAACGTGACCGATGAGGCTGAAGTCTCGAGTCTNGAGGCGGCGATCAAGGCGGTCACGTTCTCCACCACCGAGGGCGGGCTGCCGCGCAGCATCACGATCAACGTGACCGATGAGGCTGAAGTCTCGAGTCTGGCCCCGGGTGTTGCAGTGGTGACGGTGATCGGTTTGCCGCCGGTGATCACCACCGTGGGTGCGCCGATTTTCTCGTTGGGTGGGTCGCCGGTTCAGGTGGTCTCGGTCGTCGAGGTGCTCGACGCCGACTCCGACGAGCTTTCCGGCGCGACGGTGACGATCGTGACCGGCGGCCAGGCCGGCGACCTGCTCGATTATGTTCAGCCGAACGGGAATCCGGTCACTGGAACCTGGGACGCGGCAACGCAGACGTTGACGCTCACTGGGACGGCGACGATCGCGCA
>NZ_JACKSH010000051.1 GCF_025821625.1 Mycolicibacterium pyrenivorans | reverse complement strand
GGCGATGTTGTCCAGCTCGCCGCTGAACGTTCCCAGGGCGGCGTTGTAGTCCACGATCGCGCCGGGATTGACCTTGATCATTCCGTCCATTGTGGTGGAATCCTTTCGACTGTCTGTGGTGGTGGAAGGGTCAGGTGAAGCGCAGGCCGCCGGCGACCGACTGGATCTGCTGGGCGCTCTGGGTGTCGATGTTGGTGAAGTCCGGTGCGCTGTTACGCAGCGCCGCGATCAGCGACTCCCACCGCATGTTCATCTCACGCTGTGCCTGCGAGATCTCTTCTGCCGTAGCCACGTTGGCGACACCGGCCTGGCCGTCGAGGCCGCCGGAGGCCTGCAGTTCGGTCGAATGCTGCTGGTAGCGGCTGAGCACGTCGAGGGCCCGCATCTTGAGATCGTCGAGCTGGTCGGCGGTGGACTGGATCTGCGCCGCACCAACAACTTGCTGTG
>NZ_JACKSH010000050.1:117616-164299 GCF_025821625.1 Mycolicibacterium pyrenivorans | reverse complement strand
CTAGGAGCGTGGGTCAGTAACACGCCGGGCGGGGTGCCTGGGCCGGTGGCGGGTGTAGGGGATCATGGGGTGTGCCTGATGATCTCGATGCCGACGGTTTGTTCGAGGTAGATCCCGAACAGCGGCTGGAATCACATTCTGTGGCGCCGAAGGCGCCGGTGGATAAGACGTTTCGCCCGTTCAACCCGGATCAAGACTTGTTGTTGCCGCCATCGTTGGATGACTGGCTACCGGCCGAGCACCTGGTCCGGTTCATCGCAGATCTGGTCGATGAGCATCTGGACCTGTCCCGAATCCACGCCGCCTATACCGAGGTCCGCGGTGGTCCGCCCTATGATCCGCGGCTGATGGTGCGGATCCTGCTCTACGGCTACACCACCGGGGTGCGTTCCTCGCGGGCCATCGAACGCAAATGTGTCGATGACGTGCCATTTCGCTGGCTGGCCGCCGGAGCGGGCCCCGACTATCGGGCGGTCGCCCGGTTCCGTAAACGTCATTTGTCGGCGTTGGGGCATTTGTTCGTCCAAGCATTGGCGCTCTGCCAGGCCGCGGGCATGGTCAGCCTGGGCTGCGTCGCACTCGATGGCACCAAGCTGCGAGCCAATGCCTCCAAACGCAAAGCCATGAGCTATGCCCGGATGACCGAGAAAGAAAGAGCCCTCGCCGGCGAAGTCTCAGCACTGCTGGCCGAGGCCGAACGCATCGATAAGGCCGAGGACAAGAAGTTCGGTAAGAACCGCCGCGGTGATGAGTTGCCCGCAGAGTTGGCCCGTCGTGAAACCCGGCTGGCCGCGATCCAAGCTGCGAAGGCCGCCCTGGAGGCTGACGCTGCCGATGCGGCCCGCGAGGAAGCCGAACACAAGTCCAAAGACCGTGGTGATGACGATGACACGGCCGCCGCCAAGGGTGCCGCTGCGGCTGCTGCGGCCGTCCCGAAACCGAAGGCGCAACGCAATTTCACCGACCCCGATTCGAAGATCATGCTCACCGGGGACGGGGCCTTCCATCAGTGCTTTAACGCTGCGGCCGTCGTGGACGGCGATCATCAGGTGATCGTGGCCGCTGAGCTGGGCACCAATGCCTCCGATGTGGCCACGCTCCTGCCGATGACCGCCCAGACCGTGACCAACACCGGCGCCATTCCCGCCCAGATGCTCGCTGATGCCGGGTACAGCAGTACCGCCAACCTCGATGCCGCCGCACAGTTCACCGCGACCTGCGGCACCGAGTTTTTCATCGCTCCCGGTCGTCGTCGCCGCGATGACCCGCCACCGGTTCCCCCACGCGGACGCATCCCCGCTGGCGCGACCACAAAGCAGCGGATGGCCCGCAAGCTCACCACCAAAAAAGGCCAGCAGGCGTATGCCCGCCGCAAGGCCATCGTGGAACCGGTGTTCGGTCAAATGTCGACCCTGCAGAACGCTAAACATCTCCTGCTGCGTGGGTTCGAGCAGGCCCGCGGGGAATGGCTACTGCTTGCCGCCTGTCACAACCTGCGAAAACTGCACGGCCACATCGGAGTTACCGGGCTATCCGCCCTACCCGCCCACTGAGCAAGCACCGTCACGCCCGGTCAGAGCTACCAGGCGGGTTATCGCGCACAACCGTGCCAGCGTGCACACAGATCACGCAAATCACCTCGAACGCGATCTATGTGCACATTCGACGCCCCGACCCCCTCGAAGCGTTACTGACCCACGCTCCTAGTAGCGTGCACACAGATCACGCAAATCACCTCGAACGCGATCTATGTGCACATTCGACGCCCCGACCCCCTCGAAGCGTTACTGACCCACGCTCCTAGGTGCTCCAGGACACCGGCAGACATTTGATGCCGTGGATGAACGCCGAATGCAGCCGGGCGGGTTCCTCGGTGGCGTGAATGTCGGGGACGCAACGGTGCAGTTCCTCGAATGCGACCGTGATCTCACGCCTGGCGAGGTTGGCACCGAGACAGAAGTGGGCCCCGCCCCCGCCGAAGCCGAGGTGCGGATTGGGGTGCCTGCGGACGTCGAAGGTCCACGGATCGGCGAACTTCGACTCGTCGCGGTTGGCCGAGCCGTACCAGAGCGTGACCTTGTCTCCCGCAGCCATTTTCACGCCGGAAAGCTCCACATCGCGGGTCGTGGTTCGACGCATGTAGGCCACAGGGGAGGCCCACCGGATGATCTCCTCGACCGCGGTCGGGGCGAGCGCGTGGTAGTCCGCCCACCACAGATCACGCTGTTCGGGATATCGGCTCAGCGCCAGCATGCCGTGGCTGATCGCGTTGCGGGTGGTCTCGTTGCCCGCGACGACCAGCAGGATGAAGAACGACGCCACCTCGGCCGAGGTCAGCTGCTCGCCATCGAGTTCCGCCCGGACCAGGCTGGTCGTCAGATCGTCGCCCGGACTGTCCCTGCGGTCCTCGGCGAGCTGCGTGGCGTACGCCCCGATCGCCATCGCGACAGAGACGAACTCGTCGAAATCGGTGGCGATGTCCGGGTCGCCGAAGCCGAGGATCACGTTGGTCCAGTGAAAGATTCGTTGATGGTCCTGCTCGGGGATGCCCATCATGTCGCAGATGATCTGCAGCGGGAGCGGGCCGGCGAGCTCCGAGACGAGTTCGCCCCGACCTTCGGGGTGGGCGGCCACCATCTGCTCGACCAGGCGGCGGGCGCGTTGCCGCACCGAGTCCTCGATGAGGGCGAGGACCCTCGGGGTGAAGGCGCTTCGGACGATGTTGCGAAGCCTGCTGTGGCGGGGGTCGTCCATCGCGATCATCGACCCAAAGTACTCGGCGAGTTCGGGTGTCTGGTCGCCGATCGTGATGCCGAGGGCTGAGCTGAAGATCTCGGGATGCCTACTGGCGTAGAAGACGTCGTCGTAGCGGGTGAGTGCCCAGTGTCCGGCGGTCTCGGCCTGACCGTCCGCGACGAACGAAGGGTGGAAGGTGATCGGGGCCTCGCGGCGAAGCGTGGCGAAGGCGCCGTCGCGGATGTCGTCGTCGAGCCCCCAGAAATCCCAGGTGCCCAGGTCGGCCTCGGCCAGCGGCACATCCGGTGGAGCGATCCCATTGGTTCGGATGACGCCCGTTCTGAGACCCATGCGGACCCAGCGTAGCCTCACGGCCCGGCTTCATGACCTTTTCTGCCGTGAGTGCGCCGCTGCTCCTTCATCCGCGCCTCGTGGAGGTGGCGCGCACCGCCCAGGAGTTCGTCGCGCACCCGGCGCTCGTGGTCGCGGAACCGCGACCAGTAGGTGTCGTCGAACTCTTCGACCACCTGGAAGGTCCAGCGACCCTCGAGCACGTTGCGCCCGATCATGTCGGTCTCCAGCCGGTCGGCCACGGCGTCGTTGCCTGCCTCGCGCAACGCGTCGCAGGCCTCGCCGAGCAACAGGTCGGCATGACCGATCAGCTGATGGAACGAGTACAGGTGACCCCTGGCCCGTTCGACGAACTCCAGCGCTTCGGTCATCTTGCCGACGGCATCGACCGTGTCGTCACTCACGTCGCCCACCGTGTCGTGATACCCGCAGCGGACCGCCGGCAATCTCAGGTGTCGGCCTCCGCGACCGCCTTGATGCGCTCCAGGGTCTTTCGCATGTCCCTGAGGTTGCGGCGCCTTCGGAGTTGGCCGCCGAGCACCGAGTACAGGGACATCAGCGCGTTCTGATTCAGCCGGAACGACTCGGTGACCTCGGTGGCCGAACCCGACGGCGTCAACCGGTAGTGCCAGTTGTTGACCGCCCGGTCGCCGACGAGCACCTCGAAGCCGAACTCCCGGCCCGGGTCGCACGCGGTGACGCGGCACGTCGTCCAATAGACCGGCCCGATCTCGTTGCGCCGCACGTGGCCGCGGAAGCGGGCGCCCAGCGCGGGGCCGGTCGCGCCGTCGAGCCACTCGGCTTCGAACGTCTCCGGGGAGAACTTGCCGGTGTTGCGGACGTCGGCGATCAGGTTCCAGATCCGATCCGCCGGGGCCGCCATCGACACCGTCACCGAACCCTGCATCGTCGGGCTCCTCTCAGCGGTCCAGGTCCGAATCGTCCTCGGGAACCTCGATGGCCTGCTCGATCAGATCGGCTTCGCTGGCCTGCCAGTCGCGGTCCGCCGCGACCCGCTGGGCGTCGGTCCAGACCTCCTCGTCGGTGTCGTCGACCGCGCGGTGCTGTTCGGCCACGTCGGCTTCAGCGGCGTCACCGAGTGGGTTGGGGTCTGGTGTCGTCATGGGCACTCCCTCTGGGCGGTCAGTGACGTACGGATTGCGTCTGCGCAGTCCGAGCTTCGGTGTACCCGTTCGCACCGCACCCACGCAACACGGGACCGCCGGGACCGCCGAGAGAGTGACGCTGCCCGCGCGAACCGTTCCCGACTCGTCACCGTCGGCCGTTGCTGGGCGAGGCGACCTGGTGATTCACTTGACGAGGTGGCTGTCGGGTAGTGTGCGTGAATTGCGCAGACGACGAGACAGGCCCTCAAGCTGGGCGGGGCCGGCCATCGACCATCGACCATCATCCCGAATCTCAAAGGCTTGTAATTTGCCAGACATCAACCAAGGCACCCAGGACCTGAAGCCACACTTCGAGGACGTCCAGTCGCATTACGACCTGTCGGACGATTTCTACCGGCTGTTCCTCGACCCGACACAGACCTACAGTTGCGCCTACTTCGAACGCGACGACACGACGCTCGAAGAGGCGCAACTCGCCAAGATCGACCTGTCGCTCGGAAAGCTGGGCCTCGAACCGGGAATGACCCTCCTCGACATCGGTTGCGGCTGGGGCGCCACGTTGCTGCGCGCGATCGAGAAGTACGACGTCAACGTGATCGGGCTGACGCTGAGCGAGAACCAGAAGGCACACGTCCAGAAGGCTCTCGACAAGCAGGACGGCTCACGATCGAAGCGCGTGCTGTTGCAGGGCTGGGAACAGTTCGACGAGCCGGTGGACCGCATCGTCTCGATCGGGGCGTTCGAGCACTTCGGGCGCGATCGCTACGACGAGTTCTTCAAGATGGCCTACCGGGTGCTGCCCGCCGACGGCGTGATGATGCTGCACACCATCATCAAGCCCACCGACGAGGAGTTCACCGATCGCGGCTTGAAGCTGACGATGAGCATCGTGCGGTTCTCGAAGTTCATCATGGACGAGATCTTCCCGGGCGGCGATCTGCCGAAGCCCACCACCGTCGAGGAGCACGCGACCAAGGCCGGATTCCGGCTCACGCGCGAACAGCGGCTGCGCATGCACTACGCGAAGACCCTCGACATCTGGGCCGCGGCGCTGGAGTCCCGGAAGGACGAGGCCATCGCCATTCAGTCCCAAGAGGTCTACGACCGCTACATGAAGTACCTGACCGGCTGCGCGGACCTGTTCCGCGACGGCTACACCGACATCTGCCAGTTCACCCTCCAGAAGGGTTGAGCGACGCGGGCGGGTCGTCCCGGTAAGACAGCGCCGGCTGGCCCGGCTCGGCGTTGGCGGCATCCCTGCGCCGGGCGGCCATCCCGGCCAGGGCTTCGAACACCACCCGGTGGGCGGCGTTGACGGTGAGCTCTGCGTGGTCGTACGCGGGGGCCACCTCGACGACGTCGACGCCGACGACGTCGTGGTCGTAGCAGAGCTGACGAACCATCCGCAGCAGGTCCGCGCTGGTGATACCGCCGGGCTCGGGGGTACCGGTGCCCGGCGCATGGGCCGGGTCGAGCACGTCGATGTCGACGGAGACGTAGAGCTTGTCGGCCTTGGCGAGAGCCTCGGCGACGGCGTCGCGCATCACGTCCTTGAAGCCCCGCTCCCAGATCTCCTGCATGGTGTGCCACGTCATGCCCTGCTCGAGCATCCATTCGAACGTGTCCCGGGGTGGCCAGTAGCCGCGCAGCCCGACCTGGACGAAATGGGTCCCCGGCACCGCTCCCGATTCGATCAGCCGGCGCATCGGCGTCCCGTGGCTGGCGAGGTTGCCCTCGATCTCGTCGGCGGTGTCGGCGTGCGCGTCGAAATGCACGATGCCGACGTTGCCGTACCCGTGGACGTCGGCGACGGCGGTGGCGGCGGGCCAGGTGATCGAGTGGTCACCGCCGAGGACCACCGGGACGATCCCGCGCGAGGCGATGGCGTGGACTCGCTCCCGAATGTTTTTGTGGGACACCTCAGTCTGACCGTGGGGGCAGTAGGCGTCACCGAAATCGACGACCTCCAGCCAGTCGAAGATCTCCAGCCCGAGATCCATGTGATAGGTGCCGGGCTCATACGCGGTGGCCCGGATCGCACGCGGGCCGAAACGCGCCCCCGGCCGGTTGGTGGTGCCGATGTCGAACGGTGCACCGACGACGGCCACGTCCGGCTTCCAGGCCTCGAGTTGTTCGACCTCGGTCAGGAAGGGCCGGTGACCGAACGACGCCAGGCCGGCGTACGGCAGGTCGAGTTGCTCCGCCATGCCCGGTGGCATCTCCCTGCGGCCTTCGGGATGGTCGTGCTCGTGGGCCATGCGCACGACCGTACCGGTCAGCGCCGCTGTGAACCGTTCGAACTCAACGCAGCACGCAGCACTTCTGGAACGGGCCGCTTCGTCCAGTCCTGGATCGACACCACGACATAGACGTTGCTCCCGCGGACGGCGACCAACTCGGCGCCTCCCGCGGTCCTGCTGCAGACGCCGAATTCGACGGTGAAACTCGTCGTCCCGATCCGGGTGCATTCCGCGGTGACCCGAACCTCGTCACGCCACCGGACCGGCGCCTGGAAGTCGATGTCGCTGTGCACCACCTGGAAGTCGAGGCCCGCAGACATCAGGTCGGGATAGGCGACGCCGACGTGATCGAGAAGGCCGGTGCACGCCTCGTCGAACCACGTCAGGTAGTGACCGTTGAACACGACACCCTGCTGGTCCACTTCGGCGTAGCGGGGGACGATCGGCAGCGAATACGCGCTCACGCCGATCACCCTAGCCACGGTGTGTACGAGACTGGGGCCATGGACCTCGTGACGATCGACGACATCCGGGCGGCCGCCGAGCGGATCCGCCCCCACGTCGTGCGCACCCCGCTGCTGGCGGCGCGGTGGGGCGACGCCGAGCGACCGCTGTGGGTCAAACCCGAGAGCCTGCAACCGATCGGCGCGTTCAAGGTGCGCGGTGCGTTCAACGCGATCGCCGCCCTCAGCGAGTCAGGGGTGACGCCCCCCGCGGTGGTGGCGTACTCGAGCGGCAACCACGCCCAGGCGGTGGCCTACGCGGCGGCGATATACGGATTGCCCGCCCACATCGTGATGCCCGAGGAGACCCCGAACGTCAAGGTGCACGCCACCCGCGAGCACGGGGCGCGCGTCGTGCTGTGCGCGGCGGGGGAGCGGGAGACCGTCGCGGCCCGGGTGGTAGCCGAGACCGGCGGTGTGATGATCCCGCCGTTCGACCATCCCGACGTCATCGCCGGGCAGGGAACGATCGGCCTGGAGATCGCCGAGGATCTGCCCGGGGTACGCAACGTACTCATCCCGGTCAGCGGGGGTGGCCTGGCGTCGGGCATCGGCACCGCGATCAGGGCACTGTGCCCGCAGGCCACGATCTTCGGTGTCGAACCGGAACTCGCCGCCGACACCACCGAGGCACTGCGCGTCGGCCACCGGGTGGACTGGCCGATCGAGGACCGCAATCGCACGATCGCCGACGGCCTGCGGTCGCAACCGTCGGAGTTGACGTTCGCGCATCTGCAACAGGTCCTCGACGGGATGATCACGGTGTCCGAGAGTGAGATCCGCTCGGCGGTCCGCGAACTCGCCCTTAACGCTCACCTGGTCAGCGAGCCCAGCGGCGCGGTGGCGCTGGCGGCCTATCGTCAGGGCCCGACTCCGCCGGGGCCGACGGTGATGATCCTGTCGGGCGGGAACATCGAACCGCATCTGCTCGCGCAGATCCTGGCGGCGTGACGGTCCCAGCCGATTCGACAGGTGTGCGATCCCGGGCGGGCAGCGGGTAGGGTCACCCGGGATTTCGTCACATGACCCGTAGGGGGTCGTGGACGCCAGGAGGAGTGGTTCGTGGACGCGGTGCTCGGCTTGTCGGTGACGCCGTCTGCCGTCGGCCTCGTCCTGGTGGAGGGGCAGGACGCCGACGGTGTGGCCACCGACGGCGTCGGGTTCGAGGTCTGCGCACGCAGTGCCCTCCAGACGTCCGAGCAGGCCGCGGCGGCGGTGCTGCGCACCGAGGCGATCGCCGCGGGCCGGGGACAACGGGTGCACTCCATCGGCGTGACCTGGAGCGACGACGCCGACACCGAAGCGTCGCTGCTGCTGACATCGCTGAGTGACTCCGGCTTCGACAACGTCGTCCCGGTGCGACTGTCCGAAGCGACCGACGCGCTGGCGCGGGGGATCGCCGAGGCCACCGGCTACCAGACGACGGCCGTGTGCGTGATCGAGCCCGAACAGCTCATCGCGCTGGTGGTCCAGACCGACGAAGGCGCCGTGCAGACCGCGGTCAACCACAGCATCGTCACCGAAGAGGACCTCGTCGGCTGGTTGAGTGCGGTGTTCGCCAAGGCCGACTGGGAACCCGAGGCGCTGGTGCTCGTCGGCTCCGCCGAGGACCTCGACGGGCTGCTGCCGGTCCTCGAGGAGGCGCTGGCGGTCCCGGTGGTGACCCCCGCCGAGGCGCAACTCGCGCTGGCACGCGGCGCGGCGCTGGCGTGCGCACGCAGCGCGGAGTTCACGTTCGGCCTCGACGCAGGCGGGGAGCGTACTGCCTCCGGCACGCACCCCACCGCAGGCAGGCGCATCGCGAAGAGAGGTCCGGCAGCCATGCTGGCCGCCGGGATCGTGACGTTCGTGGTGTCGGCGTCCGCGGCACTGGCACTGCAGACCACCCCCGAGCGGACCGCCCCGCAGCCTCGCCCCGCCGCCGAGACGTCGGTCCAGACACCGGCGGCGGTCCGGGCACCCGCCCCTGCGGCACCACCACCACCCGCACCCGAGGCGGCACCGGTGGTCCCGCCTCCGGACGTCGCACCGGTCGTCGAGGCGGTACCGATCGTCGAGGAGGCACCCCTTCCCGAGGCCGCACCGCCCGCCGACGTCACGCTGCCGCAGCCCGACGTCCCGGCCGCGCCGCCGGCGTTGCCTGTCCCCGAGGTGCTGCCGCCGCCACCCGTGCCCGAGGAACGCCCCGGCATCCTTCAGCGGATCCGCGAGCGGTTGTCCCGCGATGACGATCAGCAACCGGCGGCCGTGCCTGCGCCGCAGGCGCCTCCGCCGCCCGTCGCGCCGCCTCCTCCGCCGCCGCCGTAGCGTCCGCAGCACCGTGAGGCCGCAGCGCTTACCCTCGCTGAGGTGAGCCTGCCCGTCGCCCTGCCCGGAAGTCCGCTGCTGCGCGTCGCCTTGCGGGTCGCGATCATCGCCGCGGTCATGGCAGCCGTCGCCGTGGTGGCGGTGACCTCGGAACGCGGTGTGTGGTGGCGCCTGATCACGTTCACATACCAGGCCAACCTGCTCGCCGCCTGCTACTACCTGTGGACCTTGGCGGCGCCGCGCGCCGACGCCAGGGTGGGCCTGCGCGGCGCGGTGGTGCTGTACGTCGTCATCGCCGGCGTCGTCTGGAACCTGTTCCTCACCGGCCACAGCATGGGCTACACACCGGCGAACCTGCTGCTGCACGTCGTGGTGCCGGTGCTGGCACTGACCGACTGGCTGCTCGTCGGCCGGGGAACGGCGAGGGTCTCGTGGTGGCAGCCTTTCGCCTGGCTGATGTATCCCGCCGGGTATCTGGCCCTGGCGCTGTTGGTGCTCAACAGGTTCGGTCGACGCGCACCGTATTACTTCCTCGACCCGGCTACCGTCGGGACCGCGACCGTCGTGGCCAACGTCGCCGGGTTGGCCGCGTGCGTGCTCGCGCTGGGCTACACATTGCTGGCTGCTCACCGCGCCGCCGCCACGGCCGTGGATTGAAACGTTCCGACATGGGAATTCGATAGTCACCGAAGAGGCGAAACCGAATTCGCCGCGCGGCGGTCATCGCCGCGCCGGACCGACGACGAACTAGGATGGCAAACGTGCTGAGCGCTCGCCTACAGCGAACTCCACCCTGGCGCGCGGCCGCGCGTCGCCTCGCGGCCGCGACCGGAACTCTCGTCATGTGCGCCGGGCTGCTGACGGTGGGACCGGCCGCCGCCGCCGGGGCCGGGTCGACCATCCCGGTGACGGTCGCGGGCGTGTCACCGGCAGGGGAGACGGTCGGGGTCGCCCATCCGGTGACGGTGACGTTCACCGGTGCCGTCGACAACAGGGCTGCGGTGGAACGGTCGATCTCGGTCGCCCCCGCGGGCACGTCCGGCCCGGCGACCGGATCGTTCACCTGGCTTGACGATCATGTCGTCGAGTGGACCCCCACGGAGTTCTTCCCCGCCCACACACCGATCGGCGTCTCCGTCGGCGGCTTCCAGACCAGCTTTCAGACGGGAGCGTCGGTGGTCAGCGTCGCCGACATCAGTGCCTACACCTTCACGGTGAGCATCGACGGGGAAGTCGCCCGGCAGATGCCCGCCTCGATGGGCAAGGCCAAGTACCCCACCCCGGTCGGACGGTTCACCGCGCTCAGCAAGGAGCGCAACGTCACGTTCGACTCGCGCACCATCGGGATTCCGCTCGACGATCCCGAGGGCTACCTGATCAAGGGGGAGTACGGCGTCCGCGTCACCTGGGGCGGCGTCTACGTGCACTCCGCACCGTGGTCGGTGGGCTCACAGGGCTATGCCAACGTCAGCCACGGGTGCATCAACCTCAGCCCCGACAACGCCGCCTGGTACTTCGACACCGTGGGACTGGGCGACCCGATCATCGTTCAGGCCTGAGCGGTCTGCTCAGCAATCGGCTTCGATCCTGAACTTCGCCGTGACCTCCTCCATCGGATCGTCGGTGAAGTTGCCGTCCGCCGAACCGGTGATCGTGTACTTGCCTTCGGCGCCGGTCACCTCGGCTTCGCCGATGTTGTCGGCCCAGTAGGTGCCGGTGAACCCGCCGAGGCCGCGGAATTCCACGGACGTCGGCGTGACCGAACCGCCCGTCTCCAGCACCGCGGTGAAGCCGTTCTCTTTGCCGGGGGTCTCGATGTACCACGTCCAGCCCGACTGATTGCAGCGCACCGGGAGCGCGCCGCCGGTGTCGTTTCCGTCGATGGTCACCTTCGCCGTCGTGCCGCCGAGGGCCGGTTCCGGTGTCGAGCAGCCGCCCAGGATGACGGCGCTGCCGATGGCCGCTGCCACCACGAAGTGTCGGGTCTCCATGGCGCCCGACTCTATGCGCTGCGGCGCTCCCGTCCGACCGGAATGCCTTTGTGTTCGGGAATGGGTGGCGCCGATGAGGGCCGCGATCGACAAGCCGGCCTCAGCGCAGTGCCGCGGCGGTGTGGTCGTCGGCGGGCAGGAACGCCTCGATGCTCAACTCTGCGGCGGTGAGATCGAGCGCGGTGCCGAACGTCGTCACCATGCTCAGGAACCGCAACGGTCGTCCGTCGCGGGTGTCCAGTTCGAGCGGGACCGCCACGCCGCCCAGATCGTGGGTGTCGTCGTATCCGCCCGGGTACGAGTCGATCTCGTCGAGCAGTTCACCGAGCTGAGGGGAGTCGCTCGAAGCCACCTCGCGTCGCAGCCGCTCGATCAGATGGGTCCGCCATTGTGCGAGGTTGCGGATACGCGGTGCCAGACCGTCGGGGTGCAACGCGATCCGCAACGCATTCGGTCGCTCCAGCAGGGACGGTGCGACACCGTCGAGCAGCACCGCGACGCCCGGGTTGGCCTGCACGATCCACCATCCCCTGTCCACCACGACGCAGGGATACGGGTCGAAGGCCTCCAACACGCGCTGCACCCCGGCCCGCACCGCCGCCATGTCCGGCGCGTCGAGTGCCCGCTCGGCGTACACCGGAGCCAGTCCCGCGGCGACGAGCAGCCGATTCTGTTCGCGCGCAGGCACATCCAGCGCCGCGGCCAACCGCAACACCATCGCCCTGCTCGGACTCGAACGTCCGGTCTCGATGAAGCTGACGTGCCGCGCGGAGACACCCGCTTCGATGGCGAGGTCGAGTTGGCTGAGGCGGCGCCGAAGCCGCCAGCGACGCATCATCGTGCCGAACGTCCCCGACCTTCCGGTGTGCGCGTCCAGAGTCGTCATGCGCCCAGTGTGACCGCACCGGGTTCACTCGACCACTACCTCACAGGTAATTGCGCCGCTTACCTATGCGCGGCACGGTGGAGGTACCACGCGAGAAAGGCTCGACGATGCGCAACCTCGAGAAGGTCGAATCACCGCCGAATATCCCGGGTTGGTTGCGCTTCGTCCTGATCTGCGACCGCGCGGGCTCGGCGTGGTACATCGGCGCCGGCTTCTTCTTCGCACCCGTGCTCGCGATCCTCTCGCCGTGGCAGGCCCTCACCACGGTGGCGTGGGTCGCCATCGGGCTCGCCGGCCTGTGGCTCGGGCTGCTGGGTGTCGCGATGGCGACCGGGCTGGCGATGGTGCTGCGGTCGAACGCCGAGATCCCCGAAGACTATTGGCGCTCGATCATCGACTATCCGAGTTCGGCGGGGAGGGTCTGAGCAACCCGGAACTCGACGACGACCGTCAGGCCGAACTCGTCGGTGCCCCCTGATAGTCGACCTGCCAGTGCTTGATGCCGTTGAGCCAGCCCGACCGCAGGCGTTCGGGGGTGCCGACCGCGGCGAGATCGGGGAGGTGGTCGGCGATCGCGTTGAACATCAGCTCGATCGTCATCCTGGCCAGGTTCGCGCCGATGCAGTAGTGAGCGCCGGTGCCGCCGAAGCCGACGTGCGGGTTGGGGTCTCGCAGGATGTTGAACGAGAACGGGTCGTCGAAGACCTCCTCGTCGAAGTTCGCCGACCGGTAGGACATGACGACCCGCTGCCCCTTCTTGATGAGCACCCCCGACAGTTCGTAGTCCTGCAGCGCGGTGCGCTGGAACGAGGTCACCGGCGTGGCCCACCGCACGATCTCGTCCACCGCGGTGACCGGGCGTTCCCGCTTGTAGAGGTCCCACTGGTCGGGGTGCTCGGCCATCGCGATCATGCCGTGGGTGATCGAGTTGCGGGTCGTCTCGTTGCCCGCCACCGCCAACAACACCATGAAGAACCCGAACTCGTCGTCGGAGAGCTTGTGTCCGTCGACATCGGCCTCGATCAGCTTGGTGACGATGTCCTCGCCCGGCTCTTTCGCCCGGACCGCCGCCAACTGCATCGCGTACATGATCAGTTCGGTCGCCGCATTACGTCCGTCGTGGTGCGCGAACTCCGGGTCGTCGTCGGCGACCATCTCGTTGGACCAGTCGAAGATCTTCTTGCGATCCTCCAGCGGGATGCCGATCAGGCCCGCGATCGCCTGCAGCGGCAGTTCGCAGGACACCTGTTCGACGAAGTCGCCGGAGCCTTCGGCGGCTGCGGCTTTGGCGATGTTCTGGGCCCGCTCGTTGAGATCCTCACGCAACCGTTCCACGGCCCGTGGGGTGAAACCCCTCGAGATGATCTTGCGCAGGTGCGTGTGGTGCGGCGCGTCCATGTTCAGCAGGACGAACTTGCCGGTCTCGATCTGCTCCGCGGTGGAGCCTTCCGGGTATCGGGGCAGCGCCGTCTTCTCCAGGCTGGAGAACACGTCGCTGCGCTTGGAGATCTCCTTGACGTCGCGGTGCTTGGTCACCACCCAGTAGCCGCCGTCACCGAAAGGCCCGGCCCCGCCTGCGGTCTGCTCGTTCCACCAGATCGGCGCGCAGCGACGCAACTCGGCGAGTTCCTCCACCGGTAACCGCTCCCGGTTGAGGTCGGGGTCGGTGAAGTCGAATCCGGGCGGGAGGGCGGGAGTCGGCATGCGTTGCTCCTAACCGTCGAGGGGCCGTAACCGCATTGCTACACCACGGAGGGGCCTCGGCGAGACAAGTTGAGGGAAGTGTCCAGCAGAAGCCTCCGCGGGCGCTGGACTCCCGGGCTCGGCGGTGTAACGATTTCTGTACCCAGACGGATGCATCCAGTGAAAGCAGCGCAACCGCGAAACCCGGAGGGGGCTCGGTGAAGTTCGGATTCGACACGAAGACCGTTTCCATCGTCGGGGCTGCAGCGTTCGCAGCGCTGACGTTCGCCGCAGCACCCGCCATGGCCGAGCCGGCTCCACCGCCGCCGCCGGTCCCGGCACCCCTGCCTGCCGCACCCATGGCCCCGCTGGCCGCCGAGATCCCCGCGCAACCGCTCGCAGGCGATGCCGCCGCCCCCGTCGCCGAGGGCGTGCCCCACCTGCTGAGCCCCGACAATCCCCCACCGGGCACGAGCGCCGCCCGGGTGGCGCCGCCCCAGCCACGGCTGACGTACCTGCGCGAACTGTGGCACGCCATGCAGACCCAGGAGGTCAGCGGCGGCGACGCGCTGCTGCTGCTGACGCAGCGGCCCATGGTCGCCGATGCAAGGCCGCCGGCGGGGATGCCCGCAGGACCGCAGGCGCCTCTGCCGCCCGCGCCGGTCGACGCGCCACCGGTCGCGCCCTAGTCGCGCCCTAGTCGGCTGCCGCGGCCATCACCGGTCGCACCACCGGTTCCAGGCGCGCGGGAACGTGCTTGTGCCACGGCGTCCCGGCGTACGGGTCGCGCCAGTCGCTCGACGTCAGCGAGTTGGGCGCCACCCCCGGCACCTGCTCGCTGCCGTCACCGTTGACGAAGTCCAGCCCGTAGCCGTTCGGTAGCGAGGCGTGCCCGGGCAGCATCGCGCCGCTGACCTCGACGGTCGCTTCCGCCGCGCCGGCTGCGGTGGTGATCCGTGCGAGGCCGCCGTCGACGAGCCCGAGGGCATCGGCATCCTCGGCGCTGACCCGCAACGCCCCGTCGGCGTCGCGCTTGCGCCACGACGGGTCCCGGATGATGTCGTTGGCGGTGTACGCGCGACGCTCCCCGGCCGACAGCACGATCGGGAAGTCCGGCGTCGTCAGGCCGTGGGGCGCGTCGGCCAGTGCCCGCAGCTCGGCGAGCATCTCCGGGATCTCCAGCGCGATCCGGCCGTCCGCGTGCGAGATCAACGCGAAATCGTCCTCGTACTCGTGCACGGTGAACGTCACCCCTGAACGGCCGTCCAGGATCGCGTCGAACAGCGCGTTGCCGTCCGCGTGCCCGGCACGGCGAACCGCCTCCGGGTAGGTCATCGCCGCCTTCTGCGCCAACCCCCACAGCGCCGCCGCGCCCGAAAGCCCTTCCGGCAATGTCGGACCCAGCGTCTCATACAACACGAACGGCAGCACCTTGCCCAATCCGGGATTGGCGCCGACCGCCTGGAGGAACGCCTCGGTGAACACCTCGCGACCCTGCGCCGCGGCCCGGCGCAGGGGAGCCAGCTCGGCCTCGTCGACGACGCCGAGCGCACGCATCAGACGGGCCCAGATCTCGGGTTCGGGCAGCGTGCCGGGCAACGGCTCCATCAGCCGGTGCCGCAGATGGAAGGTGTTGTGCGGGAACTCGAGGTTGAAGAACGTCGCCTCGACCTTCTCGAACTGGGTCGCCGCGGGCAGCACGTAGTGCGCCAGCCGGGCTGTCTCCGTCATCGCCACGTCGATGACCACGAGCAACTCGAGTTCGGCGAACGCCCGGGTGACCGCGTGAGAGTCCGCGACCGAGTGCGCCGGGTTGCTGCTCTCGACGATCATCGCGCGGAACCGGTCGGGGTGATCGGTCAGGATCTCCTGGGGTACCACGTTGCTGGGCATCAGCCCGCCGATGATCGGCGAGCCCGTCACCGGTGTCCGGCCCACACCGCCGGGCCGGAACAGCGGCGCGAATGACGAATGCAGATGCTGGCCACCGCGTTTGGCGAAGTTCCCGGTCAGTATCCAGAGCATCTTGTTCAGATGCGAGCACATGGTGCTGTTGGGGGACTGCTGGACGCCGAGATCCTCGAACACCGCGACGCTGCCCGCCGTACCGATGCGGCGCGCCGCGGCCCGCACCAGCTGCTCGTCGACGCCGCAGCGTTCGGCGTATTCGCCGACCGGCACGTGCGCGAGAGCCTCGCGGACCGGCGCCGCCCCGGAGACGTGCTCGGTGAGGAACTCCTCGTCGCACAGGTCCTCCTGGACAAGCACCGCGGCCAGGGCCGCCAGGCACCATGCGTCGGTACCCGGCCTGACCCGCAGATGGAAGTCGGCCATCTTCGCGGTGTCGGTGATGACCGGATCGATCACGATCATCGACCGGGCCGCATCGTTGGCGATCTCGTGCAGCACCACACGGGCCCGGGGGAAGCTCTGCGACATCCACGGGTTCTTGCCGATGAACACCGACACCTCGGCATGCTCGAACTCACCGCGGGTGTGGTTGCCGTAGAAGTGGGCGTCGACCCAGTGCTCGCCGGTCTTCTCCTGAGCCAGGGCGTTGGAACGGTGGTGGGACCCGAGCGCCTTGAGGAAGGCGCCGCTGTACGCCCCGCCGAGGTGGTTTCCCTGTCCGCCGCCGCCGTAGTAGAGGATCTTGTCGCCGCCGTGGGTGTCGGCGATCGCCTCGAACCCCGAGGCGATCTCGGAAATCGCCGTGTCCCAGTCGATTTCCTCGTAGGTTCCGTCGGTCCTGCGCCGCATCGGCGATGTCAGGCGATTGCGGTTGTTCTGATAGTGATCGAGGCGCAACGCCTTGTTGCAGGTGTACCCACGCGATGCCGGATGATCCTTGTCGCCGCGGATGCGGGTGAGGGTGCGGCCCTCGAGCTGCACCACGATGCCGCAGTTGCATTCGCAGAGGATGCACGCCGTGGGCTGCCATTCGCCGGGTTGGTCGGTCATCGCGGGCTTCGCTTTCTTGCGGGGGGATGTGTCTCGGCGCTGATCAGCGACCGAAGCTGGGCGTGAACCGTGTCCAGGGGCTCCAGATCGCGCGCCGCCCGCGCGATCACGACCGCACCTTCGAACGAGGAGAGAACCAGCATCGCCACCGCGCCGGCCCGCTGCGCGGGGACGCCGTCGGCGACCAGCCGCCGCTCGATCACCTCGCGCCACCGGGCGAAGGCCGCCGCGGCATGCTCGATCACGGGTGTCATCTGATCGGGTTTGGCGGGATCGCCGGCTTCGACGGTGACAGCGACCACCGGGCAACCGGCACGGAAGTCGCTGCGCTGCAGCTGTTTACCGTAATCATCGAACAGAGCGTCGAGCGCCTCGAGAGTCGAGCCCGCCGCATTGAGCCTGGCCGCCATGTATTCACCTGCGTAATCGACCGCCTCGCAGAGCAACTGGGTCCGCCCGCCGGGAAAGTAGTGATACGCCGAACCCCGCGGTGCACCGCTGTGCTGGAGGACGTCGGCAATCGCGGTCGGGTGCGCACCCCGTTCCCGGATCAGCAGCGCCGCCGAGACGACCATGCGCTCGCGAGGACTCGTCACTGGGGACCGCCTTCCGGTCGGACTATGTATGTAACCCTACATAGTCTCCCGCATCTAAGGGAAGGGTCTCGACGTAGGATTTCCCGGTGCCCAGCGAATCCGCCCAGGCCCGACGCGACGGTGCCCCCGATTCCGCACAGCGCCTGCGTGACCTCGCGTTGCTCCGCCGCGTCCGCGACCGCATCGACCGGGACTACGCACAGCCGCTGAACGTCGAGGCGCTGGCACGCGGGGTCAACATCTCGGCCGGGCACCTGTCCCGCCAGTTCAAGGCCGCCTACGGCGAATCCCCGTACTCCTACCTGATGACCCGCCGAATCGAGCGGGCGATGGCGCTGCTGCGTCGCGGGGACCTCTCGGTGACCGAGGTGTGTTTCGCGGTGGGCTGCTCGTCGTTGGGCACGTTCAGCACCCGCTTCACCGAGTTGGTCGGCATGGCGCCAAGCCGCTACCGGGAGCAGATGGCGCACGCGCCGGCCGGCATCGCCTCCTGCGTGGAGAAGCAGGTGACGAGACCGGTCAGGAATCGAGAAGCGCCGCCGCCCCGACTGCACCTAGCGTGATCCGCATGGACATCACCATCCACAACAGCTTCCTGCCGCACGACGACCCGGAGGAGTCGCTGGCGTTCTACCGCGACGTCCTCGGTTTCGAGGTCCGCCTCGATGTCGGCGGCGGGAAGATGCGCTGGATCACCGTCGGGCCTCCCCACCAGCCGGGCACCTCGATCGTGCTGCATCCCCCCGCCGCCGATCCGGGCATCACCGACGACGAGCGCCGCACCATCGCCGAGATGATGGCCAAGGGCACGTATGCGATCGTCGTGCTGGCCACCACCGACCTCGACGCGACCTTCGACAAGCTGCAGGCCAGCACCGCCGAGATCGTCCAAGAGCCCACCGACCAGCCGTACGGGGTCCGCGACTGCGCGGTCCGGGATCCGGCCGGCACCATGATCCGAATCCAGGAGCTGCGCTGAGATGCACCCAGCCGATGGCCACGACCTGATCCGGGTGACCGGAGCGCGGGAGAACAACCTCAAGGACGTCGACCTCGAGCTGCCCAAACGCCGGCTCACGGTGTTCACCGGGGTCTCCGGCTCCGGCAAGAGCTCGCTGGTCTTCGACACCATCGCCGCGGAGTCGCAACGTCTCATCAACGAGACCTACAGCGCCTTCGTGCAGGGCTTCATGCCGAACCTGGTACGGCCCGACGTCGACGTCCTCGAGGGGCTCACCACCGCGATCATCGTCGACCAGCAGCGCATGGGTGCCGACCCGCGCTCCACCGTCGGGACCGCCACCGACACCGGCGCGATGTTGCGAATCCTGTTCAGCCGTTTGGGAAAACCCCACATCGGCTCCCCTCAGGCGTTCTCGTTCAACGTCGCCTCGATCAGTGGCGCGGGCGCGGTCACCATGGAACGTGGGGGCAGGACGGTCAAGGAACGTCGCGAGTTCAACATCGTCGGCGGCATGTGCCCGCGTTGCGAGGGCCGTGGTGCGATCAACGACATCGACCTCACCGCGCTGTACGACGAGACCAAGTCGCTCAACGAGGGTGCCCTCACCATCCCCGGGTTCAGCATGGAGGGCTGGTACGGCCGGATCTTCAACGGCTGCGGTTTCTTCGACGCGGACAAGCCGATCAACGAGTTCACCGCGAAGGAACGCGACGCGCTGTTGTACAAGGAGGCCACCAAACTCAAGATCGACGGCATCAACCTGACCTACCTCGGGTTGATCCCGCAGATCCAGAAGTCGTTCCTGTCCAAGGACGTCGAGGCCATGCAACCGCACATCCGCGCCTTCGTGGAGCGGGCGGTCACGTTCACCACCTGTCCCGACTGCGACGGCACCCGCCTGTCGGAGACGGCCCGGTCGTCGAAGATCGACGGTGTCAGCATCGCCGACGTGTGCGCGATGCAGATCACCGACCTCGCCGACTGGATCGGTGCGCTCGAGAAGGAATCCCAGGCAAAGTCGGTCGCACCACTGCTGGCGGCGCTGCGGCACACCCTCGACTCGTTCGTCGAGATCGGACTGGGCTACCTGTCACTCGAGCGTCCGGCCGGCACGCTGTCCGGCGGAGAAGCCCAGCGCGTCAAGATGATCCGCCATCTCGGGTCTGCGCTGACCGATGTCACCTACGTATTCGACGAACCGACCATCGGCCTGCACCCGCACGACATCGCGCGGATGAACGAGCTTCTGCTGCAGCTGCGGGACAAGGGCAACACCGTGCTGGTGGTGGAGCACAAGCCCGAGACCATCGCGATCGCCGATCACGTCGTCGATCTCGGTCCAGGGGCGGGCACCGCAGGCGGGCAGGTGGTCTTCGAAGGCTCCGTCGCGGCGTTACGCAAGAGTGACACCGTCACCGGGCGGCACTTGGACGGCCGGGCCGCGCTGAAGCAATCGGCCCGAGAGCCCCACGGCGCGTTGGAGATCCGCGGGGCCGATACGCACAACCTGTCCGGCGTCGACGTCGACATCCCGCTCGGCGTGCTGGTGGTGATCACCGGCGTGGCCGGCTCAGGCAAGAGCTCGCTGGTCGACGGCTCGCTGGTCGGGCGCGACGGTGTGGTGTCGATCGACCAGAGTCCGATCCGCGGCTCGCGGCGCAGCAACCCGGCGACCTACACGGGGCTTCTCGACCCGATCCGCAAGGCGTTCGCGAAGGCCAACGGGGTCAAGCCCGCGCTGTTCAGCTCCAATTCCGAGGGGGCGTGTCCGGCCTGCAACGGCGCCGGCGTCATCTACACCGAGCTGGGTGTGATGGCGACCGTGGAGTCCACGTGCGAGGAGTGCGAGGGCAGGCGATTCCAGGCAGCGGTGCTGGAGTACACGCTGGGCGGGCGCAACATCGCCGAGGTCCTGGCCATGCCGGTCGAGGAGGCCAGTGGGTTCTTCGCCGACGGTGATGCGAAAGTGCCTGCCGCCCAGAAGATCCTGGAACGAATGGCAGAAGTGGGGTTGGGCTATCTCACGCTCGGGCAGCCGTTGACCACCCTGTCGGGAGGCGAACGGCAGCGACTCAAGCTCGCCGCCCGGCTGTGCGACAAGGGAGCCGACCAGGGGCGGGTCTACATCCTCGACGAACCGACCACGGGTCTGCACCTGGCCGACGTCGACCAGTTACTCGGCCTGCTCGACCGCCTCGTCGACGCCGGCAAGTCCGTCATCGTGATCGAACACCACCAGGCTGTGATGGCCCACGCCGACTGGATCGTCGATCTCGGGCCCGGCGCAGGCCACGACGGCGGGCGAATCGTCTTCGAGGGCACACCGAGGGCTCTCGTCGACGACGCCGGCACGCTCACCGGAAAGCACCTCGCCGCCTACGTCAGCGCCTGAGGCGATTTCGGTGTAGTTGGTCAACGCCAGCGCGACCAACTACACCGAAATCACTAAACGCTCGCGGCCTCGTTGAGCTCGTTGAGGGTGTTCGTCGCCTCGAGATACTCCTGCACCCAGCGCTCGATGACCGCGGAGGTCTTCTCGACCTTGGTGAACTGGCCGACCACCTGGCCCACCGGGTTGAACGCGACGTCGACGGTCTCGTTCGGGTACTTGTGCGTCGCGGCCACCGCGAGCCCGGAAACCATGAACTGCAAAGGCATTCCGAGCGGGGAAGGGTTCTCGGGATTTTCCCAGGCCTCGGTCCAGTCGTTGCGCAGCATCCGGGCCGGCTTGCCGGTGAACGAGCGGCTGCGGACGGTGTCGCGGCTGCCCGCCTTGACGTAGGCCTGCTGCTGCACGGGGGTGTTCTCGGCTTCCTCGACCATCAGCCACTGCGAGCCGGTCCACGCGCCCTGCGCGCCGAGCGCCAGCGCCGCGGCGATCTGCTGCCCGCTGCCGATGCCACCCGCGGCCAGCACCGGGACCGGGGCGACCTCCTTGACGACCTGCGGCCACAGCACGATCGAGCCCACCTCGCCGCTGTGCCCGCCGGCCTCGCCGCCCTGGGCGATGATGATGTCGACGCCCGCGTCGGCGTGCTTGCGCGCCTGGCTGGGCGATCCGCACAGCGCGGCGACCTCACGGCCCTCGGCGTGGATGTGATCGATCATGTCCTTCGGCGGGGTGCCGAGGGCGTTAGCGATCAGGGTCATCTTCGGGTGCTTGAGCGCGACCTCGACCTGCGGGGTCGCGGTCGCCTCCGTCCAGCCGAGCAGCTGCAGGGTGCTCTCGTTGTCCTCGGCGGTCAGCGGGACTCCGTGGTCGGTGAGGATCTTCTTGGCGAAGTCGAGGTGTTCCTGGGGGACCATGTCCTGGAGCATCTTCGCCAGCTCGTCGGCGGACAGGTTCGCGTCCATGCCCTCGTACTTGTTGGGGATGACGATGTCCACGCCGTAGTTGTGGTCGCCGATGTGCTCGTCGATCCAGTTCAGCTCGATCTCGAGTTGCTCAGGGGTGAACCCGACCGCGCCGAGAACACCGAAGCCTCCGGCCTTGCTCACCGCCACGACCACGTCACGGCAGTGGGTGAAGGCGAAGATCGGGAACTCGATGCCGAGCTGGTCGCACAGGGGAGTATGCATAGTCCGCTCCTAGTGGGCCGATGGTGCTGATCACACGAAAACTGAAACGTGTTCTACTTTAGTACACCACGGAGCCCACCACGAGAGCCCTTGCCGGGGGAAGTCATCCGCAGCACCGGCCAGCCCTGCTCGACAGCCATCGCGGCCAGGCCCCGGCGCGGGTTCACCGGACGGGGGAAACCCACCAGCTTCATCAGCGCGACGTCCTCGTCGCCGTCGGCGTAGAAGTAGCTGCTCGTCAGCTCGATATCCAGGCCCGCGGAGAACTGCTGAACAGCCGCGGCCTTCTGCCTGCCCCAGATGACGGGCTTGGTGATGCCGCCGGTGAGGCGGCCGGCGTCGTCGACGTCGAAGTGGTTGCACAGCACGTGGTCGATCCGCAGGAACCGGGCGACGGGCTCGGCGTGGATCGTCAACGCCGAGGAGCTCAGAACCACGGTGTGCCCTCGCCGCTGGTGGGCCTCCACGATCTGACGCATGACGGGATACACCCGCGACCGCACGCGTTCGCCGAACAACCGTTCCCCGACCACGTCGAGGTCGGAAAGGGACTCACCTCGCAGATACCCGGCGGCGCGCACCAGCAGCCGCTCGAAGTGCATCCGGCCGAACCGGTAGCGCATCGAGGCCTCGATCACTCCCATCACCTCGCCGATGCGGGCCTGGCGTCGGCGGATCCGGTCGCCCGCGTGGGCGGTCGCGGTGAAGCCGTCGACGAGAGTACCGTCGAGATCGAAGAACGCACCGACCTGGGGGCCCGGTGGGCTCGCCTCGATCTGAGCTATCGAATCCACCGTGTCTGCGGCGTCCGCGGTCACATTCCGCTCCTCTTCACGGGGCAGTCACGAGGTGTTGAGCCACCATGGTACGGGCGCCGTCTACGCTGCTGGTTTAATCTGTGGCCGGGTCGAAGCCAGACGGCCACGGTAGTTTGGACTTGCCGGGTTCAGGATGCAGCCTGCGCGAGCAGCACGCAGGACCCCAACGGGGGTCCTCTCGAGTGTGCTCTCGCAGTATGCGTAGAGCGGCCTGACATGGAAGGTGAACCTTGGACGAGCAAGCAGCCGAAGGCATTACTGATGCTTTGGGGGCGACATCTTCTTCGAACTGTGTCGTCACCGAGCGGTGGGTCGACCGCGTTGCGGTCGTCTCGGTGTCCGGTGTGGTCGACATGCTCACCTCACCGCAGCTGGAAACGGCCATCAACGGAGCGCTCGAGCAGGGCCCCGCAGGTGTCGTGATCGATTTCACCGACGTCGAGTTCCTCGCCTCGGCGGGGATGGGCGTCCTGGTCGCCGCGCACGACAGGGCCGGTTCCGACGTGGCGTTCAGCGTCGTCGCCGACGGGCCCGCGACCAGCAGGCCGCTCAAATTGGTGGGCATCGCGGAGATCGTCAGCCTGTATCCGAGCCTCGATGACGCTCTTGCGGCGCACACCACGTAGAGAAGTCGCGTAGGAACGTGATTTCCGGGGTAGCCACCGACTGCCATGATCGATTCCATGCCGCCGGCTGAGGTAGCCAACGCAGATCGCTTCGAGCGCTTCGGCCTGGACGCCGACGCGCAGGTGGTGTCCCGGACGCGCCAGGAGTTCACCCGGTGGCTCCAACGTTTCTTCGACCTGGACCCCGTGCGGTGCAGCGACCTGGTGCTTGCCATCAACGAGGCGCTGGCCAATGCGGCGGAATTCGCCTACCTGCTGGACGATCGCCCCGGCACGATGGACATCCAGGCCACCTATCACCCCGGCAAGCAGAAGCTGACGGTGCACGTCTGCGACCGCGGCACCTGGCGGAAGCGGCAGATCGACCCCGCACCACGCACCCGTGGCCGCGGCATCCCGTTGATGGAGGCCCTGGCCGACCGGGCCAGGATCGACACGTCCGGCGAGGGCACCCGGGTCGAGCTCGAGTGGAACGGCATCAGCCGAGGCTGATCACTGCACCCGGTAGACACCCTTGCCGGTCACCAGGGGCAGGTCGAGCGTGGTCCGGATTCCCGGTTCGGCCGCGACGACGTCAGGGATGGCATTGACGATGCGCCCCGCCGCCGCCAGGATCGCCGCGTAGTTGTGGTCGCCGTTGCGGCTGGTCGGGCAGATGTCCATGACGTAGGAGGGTTCTCCGGTGATCTCGACACGGTAGGACCCGCCCTCCTGCGCCGGCTGGGCCCAGTCGGGCCGTAGGTCCCCGCGCAGCCGCGTGATGTGCTCGACGACGATGGCGGGTCTGCCGTCGACCATGCCCTCGATCTCGAACCGCACGGCCGCCACCGTGCCCTTCTTGATGGTTCCGACCGCGACGTCGATGTCCTCGGGCGCCGGCTCCTGCTCGACGGACTCGGTGATGTCGTCCAGTTCCACACCCATGCCTGCCGCGAGCTGGCGGATCGCCACGCCCCACGCCGCACTCAGGACCCCGGGCTGGTATAGGAACGGCAGATCACCGATCTGATTGCCGAACCCCATCACGTCGAACATCACCGTCGCCCCGTCGTAGGTGGCGTAGTCGGCGATCTCCATGGTTCGAATCTGTTCGATGCTCTGACAGGTGCTCGCGAGCGCGAGCGGCAGCAGGTCGGTGACGAAACCGGGATCCACGCCGGTCACGAACACGCTCGCACCTCCCTGCTGTGCGGCGGCCTCCACCCGGTCGATGGACTTGTCGGGGATGACACCCCACGGGTACTCGAGGACCCCGGGAGAGGATCCGACGACGTTGATGCCCGCCTCGAGCAACCGGCGGACGTCGGCCATCGCCTCGCGCATCCGGATGTCGCCCATCGCGCAGTAGACGACACACTCCGGCGCCGTGGCGATGAGGGCCTCCATGTCAGCGACCGCCGTCACGCCCGTCGTGACGTCGAGGCGGGCGAGTTCACCGGCGTCCTTGCCGACCTTGGCCTGCGAGGACACCCACACTCCGGCCAGGTCGAAGCGGTCGTCCTCGATGAGTTGACGCAGTGCCAGGCTGCCGCAGTTGCCGGTCCCGATGAGAGCCACACGAATAGCCATGGCCAGCAGTATGCGTGCTGGGTCCGCAAATTGGAACAGGTTCTAGTTTGATGGGCGCGTTGCGGTAACCTGACGCCCCATGGGACGCGTGGACGGAAAAGTGGCACTCATCAGTGGCGGCGCGCAGGGCATGGGCGCCGAGGACGCACGGGCGCTGGTCGCCGAGGGCGCCAAGGTCGTGATCGGCGACATCCTTGACGACAAGGGCAAGGCGCTGGCCGACGAGATCAATGCCACGACTCCGGATTCCGCGCGCTACGTCCACCTCGACGTCACCCAGGCCGAGGATTGGGAAGCCGCCGTCGCCACCGCGGTCACCGACTTCGGCAAGCTGAACGTCCTCGTCAACAACGCGGGCACGGTCGCGCTGGGAATGATCGGTCAGTTCGACATGGCGAAATGGCAGAAGGTCATCGACGTCAACCTCACGGGGACGTTCCTCGGCATGCAGGCGTCGGTCGAGGCGATGAAGGCCGCCGGCGGCGGCTCGATCATCAACGTCTCGTCGATCGAGGGGCTGCGCGGCGCGGTCATGGTGCACCCGTATGTGGCGTCCAAGTGGGCCGTCCGCGGCCTGACCAAATCCGCCGCGCTGGAGCTGGGCGCCCACCAGATCCGCGTCAACTCCATCCATCCCGGGTTCATCCGCACCCCGATGACCAAGCACTTCCCGGACAACATGCTGAAGATCCCGCTGGGACGTCCGGGGCAGCCCGACGAGGTCGCGACCTTTGTGGTGTTCCTGGCCAGCGACGAATCCCGTTACGCCACCGGTGCCGAGTTCGTGATGGACGGCGGTCTGACCAACGACGTGCCGCACAAGATGTGACGCCCGTCCGGTGGCGCACGCCGTGCGCGGCCGGTGCCGCGCCGATGCGTAGTGTCGTCTCCCGTGAGTGCACGGGCCGGAATCGTGGTGACGGGGACCGAGGTCCTCACCGGACGCGTCCAGGACCGCAACGGTCCCTGGCTCGCCGACCGGCTACTCGAGCTCGGCGTGGAACTGCGCCACATCACGCTGTGCGGCGACCGTCCCGCTGACATCGAGGCGCAGCTGCGGTTCCTCGCCGACGAGGGCGTGGATCTCATCATCACCAGCGGCGGCCTCGGCCCGACCGCCGACGACATGACGGTCGAGATCGTCGCCCGGTTCTGCCGGCGGGAGTTGGTGCTCGACGCCGCGCTGGAGGCCAGGATCGGCGAGATCGTCACCGGCCTGATGGCGCGTTTCCCCGGCGTCGACGCCGACGCGGTGCGCGCCGCGAACCGCAAACAGGCGTTCGTCCCCGCCGGCGCGGTCGTCCTCGACCCGGTCGGCACCGCACCCGGCGTCGTGATCCCGGGGACCCCGACCGTGGTGGTGCTGCCCGGCCCGCCGCGGGAACTGCAGCCCATGTGGGGTGCCGCCGTCGTCACCGACGCGGTGCAGGCGGCGATCGCCGGCAGGACCCCGTTCGAGCAGCAGACGATTCGCATGTTCGGCCTGCCCGAATCCGGTCTGGCCGATACCCTTCGCGACGCCGAACGCACCGTCGGCGGCTTCGACCGGCTGGAGATCACCACCTGCCTGCGGCGCGGCGAGCTGGAGATCGTCACCCGTTACGAACCGCAGGACGCGGCGGCCTACGACGAACTGCTGTCGGCGCTGCGCGACCGGCATGCACGCGAGATCTTCTCCGAGGACGGCGCCCTCGTCGACGACCAGATCGCGAGGCTGCTCGACGGCCGCACCATCGCCACGGCCGAGTCGTGCACCGCGGGTCTGCTGGCGGCCAGGCTCACCGAGCGGCCCGGCTCGTCGGCGTATGTCGCCGGCGGCGTGGTGGCGTACTCCAATGCGGCCAAGACCGAGCTGCTCGGCGTCGACCCGGCCCTGATCGACCAGCACGGCGCCGTGTCGGAGCCGGTGGCTCGCGCGATGGCGCGAGGCGCGCTGCAACGCCTCGGCGCCGACACCGCCGTCGCGATCACCGGGGTGGCGGGGCCCGGCGGCGGAACGGCGGCCAAACCGGTGGGTACCGTGTGCTTCGCGGTGGCGCTGGCCGAAGGCACTGAGATCTCGGAGGTGACCCGCACGACGACGCTGCCCGGCAACAGGACCGATGTCCGCGAGCGCTCGACGACCGTCGCCATGCATCTGCTACGACGGGCGCTGAGCGGCGGGGGATAGGGTGATGACAACACAGTGCGGAATTGGAGAAGCATCGATGGTTGACACCGACGAGCGACAGGCCGTTGCGACGGTCGCCGAGGAAGCCGGCTGGAACCACCGGGTGGCCGATCGCAGCGACTACTTCAACAAGGGTGTCGTCCGGGTGCACATCGTCTGGCACGGTGACACCGCGATCAACGGCGGCACGCTCTACCACGACGATTTCCTGCAGACCTACAGCACAGATCTGCCGACCGTACGGGGCTGGCTGAAGCGCTGACGCCGTCCGTCACCGCTTGCGGTGGACGTCCCACATCTCGTTCATGGTGGTCATGATGGCCTCCGCCTGTCCCAGACCGCCCAGGTGGCTCTCGCCGGGCAGCGGGTAGAGCTCGGCGTCGGGCAGCATCGCGACCACGTGTTCGCCGTGCGAGTACGGCACGATGTGGTCCTTGTCGCCGTGCCACCAGCGGACGGGAACCTTGACTTCGTCCAGCCGGAAGCCCCAGTCCCTGGCGAACACGACGACGTCGGCGAACGGCGCCGCCAGTTGCTTGCGGCTGCCGTTGAGCAGGTCGTCGAGGAACATCGCCTTGAACTCGGGCCGGACCAGCAGGCGGCGATCGCCTTCGGGGGAGACGCTCGCGTACAGGTACAGCGCAGGCTCGGCGACCGGCTTGATCAAACGGATCAGTCCCGCGGCGAACAGGCTGAGCGGAGCCCCGGCCCTCTCCAGCATCGGGGCCACCGACAGACCGAGATTGCCCATCAAGCCGCCGCCGATGCCGTCACTTCCCCGCGTCGGCGCGACACCGCCGAGCACCCCGACAGCGATCACGCGGTCGGGCATCGCCGCGGCGCAGCCCAGGGTGTAGGGGCCTCCGCCGGAGAGCCCGATGATCGCCATCTTGTCGATGCCGAGGGTGTCGGCGATCGTCCGCAGATCGTCGGCGAACTCGATGACGGTCGCGTACTCGTACGGTGTCGACGACCCGATACCGGGGCGGTCGACCCCGATCAGGCGGATCTGGTTCTTCTCCGCGTAGAGCCGCGCCTCGACGGGGATCTGGCGGCGGGCGCCGGGGGTGCCGTGCAGCCAGAAGATCGCGCGGCCCTGAGGATCGCCGAACTCGGCGAACCCGAGGCGGCGGTCGGTGCCGACGGCGACGTTGCCTTCAAGCTTGGGTCGGGCGATCTCTACAGACATGGGCAAAGTGTCCCATGTGCTCGGCGCGCGCCGATCCGCTCTGCGAATCAATCCGTGGGCACGAAGAGGTACGACCCGGCCGTGGTCAGCCGGTCGCCCGCACCTTCGTCGTACATCTTGACGCGCACCGCGACGTTTCCGCCCGCGCCGGCAATCGCTTCGGGTTCGACGCGGAACGGGCCGGCCTTGCCGCGGGCGACGAACATGACGTGGGCGGACACCCCGTGGAGCCGGTCGGTGCCCGCGGTCTCGGCCGCACCGTGGCGCGCAGCGGTCTCGAGAGTGACGAACTGGGGGCCGATGTGCAGGGCGGCGTCGGGCGAGGCGACATCGACGGACAGCTCGGGCAGGGCCCAGTACCCGTCCTGGCGCAGGTGCGCGCCGAACACCTGCCACAGCGGGGGCGGGTCGGGGGAGTCGGCGATCTCGAGCGGATTGGCCTCCATCCGCTCGAGGCCTTCGGGCGGCACGCCGATGCTGACGCCCTGGCCTTCGATCAGCGCCAGCACCCGCGCGGGGTGGTCGGCGTCGACGATCTTCGCCCGGCTGTATCCCAGCTGCCTGCCACGCCTGAGCTCCTCGGAGATGATCTCGATACGCTCGACCCCGACCCCGGGGTCGAGGATCTGGCAGGAATGGATCACCGGGTTCGGTACCGCCTCCAGATCGGACATGTGCCCGCTTTCCGGTGCCGAGATACCGAGCACCGCGAGCAGCAGCCCGCCCGCACCGTCGCGCATGTCGCGGCGGATCGTCACCGTGTTGTCTTCCGGTCCGAGATCCATCTGGGCGTAGCTGCGGCCGATGTAGCGATAGCTGAGCAGCCCACCCCAGCGTCGGCGCAGCTCTTCTGCGTACTCGGCCGGCGAATCCGCCAGTTCCCGAATGTCTCTGAGCATCGCGCCTCCTCGGTCAGAGTCCGCGGACCCAGCCCGGTGGTCGGCGGCCGGCCCACGGTACCGCCACTTCCAGCTGCGCGGCCAGCTTCAGCAGGATCGCCTCGTCGGGGGCCATCAGCTGCACCCCGATGGGCAGGACCCCATCGTCGCCGTCGGTGAAGGCCAGCGGCAGCGACACCGCGGCCCAGCCGGTCACGTTGGCCAGCGACGTCCACCCGGTGGTGGCGAACTCCACGTCGAAGAACGCCCGAGTCGACCCGCGGGGCTGGTCGAGCAGACGGTACGGAGGCACAGCGGTGAGCAGCGTGGGCACCAGAAGCACGTCGTGGCCGGTCATCTGCGCGGCGAAGCGCCGCGACTGGGCGTGGATGGCCGCGATCGCGCCGGCGTACTCGGTACCGGTCGTCGCGAACCCCTCGCGCACCATCACCCAGGTGCTGGGCTCGAACTCGTCCTCGCGCGGTTCCCGTCCGAGGTGACTGCGAGCCAGGTCGTACAGTTGCACGTTGCTGACCGTGTGCAGCACCGCAATCGCATCGGCGACCGCGTCGGCGTCGACGGTGGGGGCACCGGCCTCCACGATGTGCCCCAGGTCGGCCAGCAGCGCCCCGGCCTTTTCGACGGCGGCGACGGCCGCGGGCTCGGTGGCCGGACCCGGGAACGGCGATGCGGTGGCCATCAGGATGCGCTGCGGCGGCGTCGGGGACGAAATCGCCTGTAAGAAAGGCGTGTTCGGCATGGGCGCGGCGCCGAGTAGGGATCCCCGACTCCGGCGCCGGTGACCGCGTCCAGCAGCGCAGCGCTGTCGCGGACCGTGCGGGTCAGCGCGTGCTCGTTCACCAGCCCCTCGAGCCCGTGCCCGGCACCGGGGGCGAACGAGGTGCGGGCGCGGCGGGGTTTGAGCCCGACGAGCCCGCAACACGCCGCGGGCACCCGGATCGACCCGGTTCCGTCACCGCCCGAGGCCGCGGGCACGATGCCCGCCGCGACGGCCGCGGCCGATCCGCCGCTGGAGCCACCGGGGGTCACCGCAGGCGACCACGGGTTGGCGGTGGCGCCGAACAGCGCCGGTTCGGTGGTGCAGTGATTACCCCACTCGGGAGTGTTGGTCTTGCCGAAGACGACCAGTCCGGCGTCGAGGTAGCGCTCGACGATCCAGGCCGACTCACGGGCGACATGGGTGCGCAGCGCGCGGGAACCCATCGCCTCAGGGGCGCCCGCCAGTGATGCGCCAAGATCCTTGAGCAGGAAGGGAACTCCCGCCAACGGGCCGGCCTCGCCGGCGCGCAGCTCACCCGAGGCATCAAGTGCGGCGGCCTGCGTGCGCCCGCGGTCGAACAGGTCGGTGATCACGGCATTGAGCGCCCGGCCCGCCTCTAGCCGGATGATCGCGGCCTCCAGGAGTTCGTCCGCGGACACCTCACCCGATGCGGCCAGCGCAGCCTGGCCCATTGCGTCGGTGTCGGCGAGTTCGAATGCCGTGCGGGTATCCATGACGCGGATCATGCTGCGCTCGACGGGGGCCGGCAACTCGGCGACCAGAACTGTTGGGCCGCAGCGACTCCGCCGCGACCTCAGCCGACGGCGGCGGTGTACCCGACGCCACCGAGGAACACGGCCAGCGCACAGAGCGCGAGGGTGGCGATCGCGAACGGCCAACCTCGCTTGCGCCGCACGAGCGCCACGACGGTCAGCCCGACGCCGACGACCCCGATGCCGCCCGCGATCAGCAGTGAGGTGAAGACCGCGTTGACGGCGCCGTCCACGCTGCACGTCTCCGGTGGGCAGTGGTCCAGGAACGCCAGCGAGAACAGCCCGAAGAACGCCGCGGCCGCGCCGAGGAGCACAGTCAACGTCAGCGCGGCGATCGAGATCGCCAGGTCCGCACCGGATCGGGGCGGTTTGGCGGGCGGCGGGTATCCGGGGTATGCCATGGCGTCAGCCATCCCGGGCCTGCTGCCGCTCGGCGGTCGCCTTGTCGGCTTTCCCGCGATCCGTGCGCACCGTCCCCTCGGCGAGCAGGAGCGCGAGCAGGACATCACCGGCGGTGATGAACAGGCCCCACCAGTACATCCAGCGCAACGTCGTGTCGGGCTGGGCGGCGAAGTAGACGACCAGGAAGATCGGCCCGACGAGCCCGAACACGAACATCATCGCCTGGATACGGACATAAACCCAGAGTGCGGACATCGGCCGAAAGTGTCCCGCGCCGGCCCCGCCACGTCAACGATCGATGCCCGGGCGCGCAGCTTTTTATGAGACCATCTAATATTATCGACAACATTGCTTGTCAACGGCGGACGTCGCTTGTCAACGGCGGTCTCGCCCCGACGAACAGGAACAGCTGAAGATGCGGTCTACCACGCGTACTGCTCGTGCGGCCGCGGCCATCATCATCGCCTCGGTCCTGCCACTGACGGGCGGTACCGGCGCGGCATCGGCGGAAGCGGGCAGCACGTTCCTGCCTTTCGGCCAGACCCTGCGACGGTGCGACTTCAGCGACATCAAGTACGTCGGCGGCGGCGCATACGGTCGGCCGACGGCTCAGGTGCGCACCGAGGGCGCGGAGGTGGTCGCGGACGTCCAGTTCGCCACCGGGTCGCCCAACACGCGCTACGACGTCCGCGTGATCCAGGCGCCGCGCCCGTCGGCACGGCCCTGCAACGCCGGGGACCCTGGCGTGGCGGCCGGCGCACTGTTCACCGATTCCGCGGGTGCCGGTGCGCTGACGGTGCGGGGCCCGCGCACCGCGGGCGCCACCGGAGTGTGGGTGTTCATCACCCGACCGGCCGCCCACTCGCAGATCCCGGAGGAGTTCTACACCTCCGGCGTGATCGCCGCACTCTGATCCTGTCTCCGAACGACTTGGCCTGCAACGCGATTATCGCGGCTCAGGCCGCGACGACGACGGTGAGGTGGTCGCCCCGCCCTTCGACGCGCAGCCCCGCGCGCCGCGCGACCCCCGCGACGGCGGCGGCGTCGGCGGGCTCTGACCGGGTGCTCGACAACGCACGGGCCAGCCTCCCCTTGTGCGCCTTGTTGAAGTGGCTGACCACGGTTCGGCGTCCGTCGGCGTGCTCGGCGACGACGTCGACGCAGACGGCGCCGGGAACCCTTCCCAGCGACGCATAGGAACCCGACCGCAGGTCGACGACCAACTCGCACTCGGAGACCCCGGCGAGCACCGGATCGAGCACCGGCCGCCAACGCGAGGCGAGCGTCGGACGGCCCGGCAGCCGGGAGGTCGCCGAGAGCCGGTACGCGGGGATCGGGTCGTCGGCGCGCAGCAGGCCGAACAGTGCCGATCCGACGGCGAGCCGCGACCTCGCACGCGCAGCCATCGCACCCTTCAGGCTGCCGACGTCGAGGGCGTCGTAGAGCACGCCGGTGTAGCGGTCGATGGCGGGCATCGTCGGCGCGGTGCGCAGCGCGGCGTTGCGGTCGATCTCCGCGTCCTGAGCGGCCGAGATTCCCAGCGCGCGCCTGCTCGCCGGGCGGTCGGCTGCCAACGCGACCAATTCGTCGACCAACTCGGTGCGCAGCGGCGCCAGCGCGGGCGAGCTCAACGCCTCGATGGACAGAGCCGGCCCATCACCACCGGTTCGCTTCGTCTCCGACGGCGGCAGCAGCACGATCACGACAGAGACGCTAACGGGTGCCCGCTGCCGCGCCGGACGCGTGTCAGAGCGGTGCGCCGGGGGGAGGCGGCGGCGGGGGAACCTCCTGACCCATCAGCACGACGGGTGCACCGGGGGGCGGCGGGGGCGGCAGCAGCGGGTCCGGGGGAGGCGGCGGGGGCGGCGGGGCCATCGGTGGCACCGGCGCAGGCATCGGCGGCGCCATCGCCGGGTCGGGAACGGGCGGCACGTTCGCGGGCATCGGCAGGAACATGTGATTGGTGAACTGGTCCTGGTAGGCGCCGCCGCCGCCGACCTTCACGCCGCCACCCTCCCCGGAGGAGACGGGGGTGCCATCGGGCAGGGTGGCCGCGGTGTGGCCGCTGTTCCAGCCGACGACCAGTGCGCCGGGCTGTGTCCCGTACTGGAAGCCACGGGCTAGCAGTGCGCTTTCGATGTTGCCGGTGTGGAACCTGTCCCCGTAGACGGGCCTGCCCGTTGCGGCGTTGGTCACCCACGACACCAGGCCGGAGCAATCCGTGCCTGCGGGGGTGTCACCTCCGCTCACATACGGCGTGCCCGACACCTGGTTGACAAGTGTCAAGAGTGCGAGAGCAAACATGCAGCGGGACATTAACAGAGGGTCTCTAATACGGCCAAAATCTGTGACGGCGTTCACAAACCGCCGCACAGTGACGAATGACTCACGAAAGTCGTTGCGCGCGGAGTGAATTGACCAACCGCGGCAACGATGACCCAGATGGGACGAAACAACCTGTCCACCAGTACATTTTGAGCCTCAGCCAGACCGCCATACCAGCCGGACCTCCCGCTGAGTCCCTCGAGCACAGCCCCTGAACTGCCACGAGCGTGGGCCGCCGGTCCGCTGGGCTCAGCGATGGGCGAGCAGCAGCGGAATCGTCTGTTCGGCGTCGGTGAGCGACCCATGCTGACCAACCAGCGAAGATTCAATCGGTTCGACTGCGCGTCGCAGCAGCCCCGACGAACCTCGTGCGGCAGCGACCACATCACCGATGCGCGGGCGCACCTCGTCGGCGACCCGGGCTCCGAACCACCCCGCCGCGATCGCCTCGTCGCCCGTCACCACCCACGCCCGGTCACCGAGGGTCGCCCGCCACGCGTCCAGGACGTCCTCGCGCGCCCCCGCCCGCGTGTAGACGTGCCGCGCCCGCACCTCCCCGCCGATCGCGTCCACCCCGTCACGCAGTGACTCCGTGGCGTCGATGTCCACCGCGTCGGCGTCGTCGAGAGTCACCATGCCGTGATCAGCGACCACCGCGAGCAGTCCGCCGCTCGGCAGTCCCTCCACGATCGACTCGACCAGCGTGTCGACCTGCCTCAGCTGCATTCGCCACGCCGCCGAACCCGGACCGTGCAGGTGGCCCACCAAGTCGAGGTCAGCGTGATACGCGTAGCAGAATCCACCGTCCGCCAAGGTGTTCCGAACGGTGGCGCCCAGATCGCCGAGTGCGTGCACACCGATATAGCGGCCCCCGCGCAGCACCGCGCGGGTGAGACCCGACCCCGCGAACTGGGCGCCCGAGATCACGCTGACCGCGACGCCCGTCGACGCCGCACGTTCGAACACCGTCGGTGCGGGCTGCACCTCTTCGGGGCGCGCGTCGTCGCGCAGATCCTCACCCCACGGGTGGGGGCGCCAGCGCAGCGCATTGATCACCCCGACGTCCGGCAACCGGAACGACATCCCGACCATCCCGTGCTCGCCCGATCGGAGCCCGGTGCCCACCGCCGCCAATCCGGCGGCCGTCGTCGAGGGGAAGCCGACCTGCAGAGTGGGCCCCCGAAGCCCCGCCAGAACCGGAGCATCGGCGGCATAGGTGTCCAGAAGGTCGGCGCCGAGGCCGTCGATGAGCAGTACGCACGCCCCCGCGACGTCGTAGGGCAGCGGGATGCGCGGCGAGAAACCGGCGACCCCCATCGCGGCCAGCACCGACGGCGTCACATCCCCGAGATGGGGGGTCGCCGGGTCGAGGCGCGGCAGCTCCACGTCAGAACTGCGGAAGCCGGACCACCTGCACGAAGAACTCATCGATCTGCCGGACCGCGTTCATGAACTGATCCAGATCGACGGGCTTCGTCACGTAGGCGTTGGCGTGCAGCTTGTAGCTGCGCAGGATGTCCTCTTCGGCCGACGAGGTGGTCAGCACCACCACCGGGATGTGGCTGAGCTCCGGATCGGACTTGATCGTCTCCAGCAGCTGACGGCCGTCGTACTTCGGCAGGTTCAGGTCGAGCAGGACCAGGTCGGGACGCGGAGCGCCCTCGTAGGCGCCGCGCCGGTACAGGAAGTCCAGCCCCTCCTCGCCGTCGTGCGCGACATGCAGGTTGTTCTTGATCTTGTTGTGCTCGAAGGCTTCCCGGGTGATCAGCTCGTCTCCCGGGTCGTCCTCGATGAGCAGGACGTCGATGGCGCGTTCGGCCGGTGTCATGTCGGTGATCCTTCCAGTAAGGGGGTCGCTGTGTCATGTGCCGCAACGGGCAGGGTGAACCGGAAGCGGGTGCCGTCGGTGTAGTCCGTGTCGATCCAGATGGCGCCGCCGTGGTGCTCGACGATCTTCTTGCACAGCGCCAGGCCTATCCCGGTTCCGCTGTAGACATCGCGGCCGTGCAATCGCTGGAAGATGATGAAGACCTTGTCGATGAACTCCGGCGCGATGCCGATCCCGTTGTCCGACACCGAGAAAGACCACTGAGGATTGTCTTCGTCGACGCTGTCCAGGCATTCGATGACGATGCGCGGCTGCACCCCCTCGCGGCGGAACTTCACGGCATTGCCGATGAGGTTCTGCCACAGCATCGTAAACAGTGTGGGATCGCCCTTGATCGTCGGCAGTCCGTCCGGCGGGCGCTGGATCACCGCACCCGACTCCTCGACGGAGGTCGCGAGGTTGCTCAGGGCCGCGTCCAGCGCACTGTCGAGGTTCACATCGACGTCGGCGGCGTTGAGCCGCCCCACCCGCGAGAAGGTGAGCAGATCGTTGATGAGCACCTGCATGCGCTTCGCCCCGTCGACCGCGAAACCGATGTACTCGGTGCCCCGCTCGTCGAGTTGGTCGCCGTAGCGCTTCTCCAGCAGCTGGCAGAACGACGCCACCTTGCGCAACGGTTCCTGCAGGTCGTGGGAAGCCACATAGGCGAACTGCTCCAGTTCGGCGTTGGAGCGCCGGAGCTCCTCGGCCTGCACGTCGAGCGCCTCGGTGGCCGCGCGCGAAGCCTCGAGTTCTTCGACGATGCGTTGTCGCATGTCCTCGACGTCGATCGCGATACCACGGATGTCCTTGGGGCCCTGCGGGGTGATCTTCTCCGAGAAATTGCCCTGCGCGATGCGCCGGCAGGAGGCGGCCAGTGATCCGAGGGGACGCACCAGTGCCCGGCGCAGCAGCACGGCCAGCACGACCATCGTCACCGCGAACACCGCGAGCATCGCCAACAGCACCGCGTCGCGCCAGGACTTGATCCGCTCCAGCTCAGCCGCGCCGTCATCGCGCGCCTGGGCCAGACGCTCGTTCTGGTCATCGAAAAGACCACGAAGCCGGTCGAATTCGGCTCCGCCAAGCTCCGTGGTCGCGGCCACGTCGTCACGCGGCACTCCCGCGATCACCGGCTCGGCGTACGACGTGCGCCAAGTCCCGGCAGCCTGCTCGACGGTGTCGAGGTCCGTCAACAGGTCTGGTCGGCCCTGTTCGAACACCCGCATCTTCGTCGAGGCCGCCTGCTCGTCCGTCCTGCCCTGGTTGTAGTCGTCGAGGAACTGCGGGTCGGCGGTGACGAGGTAGCTGCGAATCGCGGCCTCCTGATCGCGAAGCGCCGCCTGCATCTGGTAGGCCGCCACCCGCGACGGCTGGATCTGCAGGGTGAGTTGCCGCGACATGTCATCTGTGCGGTTGAGCAGGACCGCGGAGAAGATACTGCCGACCAACACCACCAAACCCATGATCGACAGCACGACGTACTGCCACCCCTGCACGGTCAGCTGGGCCACACGGTCGCGGCGCTGCGAACTCATCGCCACCTTCTGCTCTTCGCGCAAGCGCTCATCGCCACCTTCTGCTCTTCGCGCAAGCGCTCACTGCCACCTTCTGCTCTTCGCGCAAGCGCTCATCGCCTAGCAGTCCGCTCCACTCGGACCACCGCGATGTCGTCGCTGATGCCGCCGTGGGACTGTGCCCGCTCCTCCACAGCGTCGACGAGCGCGTCGACGAACTCGCGACCGGGGAGTGCGGCCAGCGACCGGGCCAACTCCAGCAACCCCTCCTCGCCGAGGCGTTCGTTGCCCCGTCCGGTATGCCCCTCGAACATTCCGTCGGTGAGCAACACCAGGCCCTTGCCCGGGGGCAGCTCGACCTGTTGGGCCTTCCACTCGGTGGCACGCAATCCGAGCGCGGGCCCGCCCGGGGGCTCGACCCACTCCACGGTGCCGCCACCGTGCAACAGCATCCCGGGATGTCCGGCCCGAACCGCGGCGATACTCGACCCCTCCGGCGGAATCGCCAGGCTGAGCACGGTGGCGAAGATCCCCGTGCCCGCCCGCTCGGCAAGCAGGATCCGCTCCAGCTCCCGCATCCGATCGGATCCGCGCAGGTTGGCGAAAGTCAGGGCCCGCCAGGCGATCCGCAGCGCCACCCCCAGCGCGGCTTCGTCGGCACCGTGACCGGCGACGTCGCCGATCATCACGTGCACGGTGCGGTCCGGTGTCTGCACGAAATCGTAGAAATCGCCGCCGAGCAGTGCGTTCTCCCGGCTGGGCCGGTACTGGGTGACGATCTCGACGCCCGGATCGTCGAGCAACAGCGGAGAGGGGAGCAGACCGCGTTCCAGCCGCGCGTTCTCGCGGGCCCGCAGCTGGCTGGCATGAAGGTCGACGGCGGTCAGCTCGGCGCGTTTGCGCTCGATCGCATAGCGCACGGCTCGCCGCAGCATCTCAGGATCCACCCGGCCCTTGACCAGATAGTCCTGGGCCCCGGAGGCCATGGCCGAGACGCCCACGTGCTCGTCGTTGAGGCCGGTGAGCACGACGATCGGGATGGTCGCGTCCTGAGTGGCGATGCGGTTCAGCCCGTTGATGCCGTCGGTGTCGTGCAGGTGCAGATCCAGCAGGACGCAGTCGGGCCGGGCGTTGGCGATATGGCGTTCTGCCTCGGCCATCGACTCCGCCCACACCACGCGGGTGTCGAAGCTGGCGTCGGCGATCAGCTCTTCGACGATGATCGCGTCCGCACGGTCGTCCTCGACCAGGAGCAGCGACAATTCCTCGCCGTCAGTCGGCACGTGCATGCGCCCCGGAATCCTCGGCGGCACGGGCCCCTGGCGCGCACCGATCACCTCTGTTGACAATTTCTCGACAATACCTTGGGCCGGCAGTCGCGCGTGGCGATGTGCCCGCGCGGCGTTGCGGACCGCCGTTGCGGCGGCCGCGCTGGTAAATTGCGACCCGTCGCCGTTGGTGTCTGGGGGGGTGGCCACGAGCCGTTTCCTTGACCGACGAGCATCGACCACCTGCAGAAATCCCGACGAAATGAGTCGTGTGCGCACCGGAGAGATCAGGGCCTTGTCCGGCCTGCGGATCGTCGCCGCGCTGTGGGTGGTCCTCTTTCACTTCCGGCCGCTACTGGCCCAGGCATCGCCGTCGCTGAGTACCGCGCTGGCCCCGGTTCTCGACGCAGGCGCGCAGGGCGTCGACCTGTTCTTCATCCTCAGCGGGTTCGTCCTGACATGGAACTACCTCGACCGGATGGGGGAGTCCTGGTCGGCGCGGGACACGCTGCGGTTCCTGTGGCTTCGGCTGGCGCGGGTGTGGCCGGTCTACCTGGTCACCATGCACCTGGCCGCCGCGTGGATCATCTTCACGCTGTACGTCGGCCATGTGCCTGCCGAACCGCCGGTGGTCGAATCGCTGAACGCGACCAGCTGGGTCCGGCAGGTGTTGCTGGTTCAGCTGTGGTTCCAGCCGTATTTCGACGGATCGAGCTGGGACGGTCCGGCCTGGTCGATCAGCGCGGAGTGGCTGGCGTACCTGCTGTTCGGCGCCGTCGTGCTGGTGGTGTTCCGGATCGCGTCCGCCACCCGAGCACGCGGGCTGATCTGGCTGGCGATCGCCGCCTCCCTGCCACCTGTGCTGCTCCTGCTGGCCAGCGGCGTGTTCTACACCCCGTGGAGTTGGCTGCCCCGAATCGTCATGCAGTTCATCGCCGGCGCCCTGGCCTGTGCCGCGGTCCGCAAGCTCCAGCTGTCCGACCGGGCCCGGCTGACCGCGGGGGCCGCGTCGCTTCTGCTGGGCGGGGCCATCGTCGGCGGGCTGTACCTGCTGGACGCGTATCCGCCCGGGTCGATCTACGACGCGGGTGGCCTCGTCGACATCCTCTTCGTTCCGCTGGTCATCACGCTGGCTGTCGGCGTCGGCACACTGCCTGCGCTGCTGTCCACCCGGGTGATGGTGTACCTCGGGCACATCTCGTTCAGCCTCTACATGCTCCACGAGATCGTGCACACCGCATGGAATTGGACCGCCCGGCAGTTCGAGATCACGTTGACGCCGGACTGGTCGGCCAAGCTGGTGGTGCTCGCCCTCATCGTGCTGGCCGGTCTCGGGGCAGCGTTTCTGTATCACGTGGTCGAGGAGCCGGCACGCAAGTGGATGCGCCGGATGGTCGAGACCAAGCGGCCGCGCGCGGCGCTGCCCGCCGAACCGGCACCCAGCAGGTTGCAGTCCGTCGGGGCGCGTGCCGGATAACGGTTCTCCGTGCGCGGCGAGTCGGCCATGATCCGGGCCCGTTCGACCCTAGGCTGGTCCGGTGAATCGGCTGTTGACCTTGGTGCTCTCGGTCGCCGTGCTCTTCGGCACCTTCAGCGCACAGCTTCCGCGAACCCAGCATCACGAGGTGCGCCTGGCGGACTTCGCCGTCAACCGTGTTGCGGTGATAGGTGACTCGTACACCACCGGAAGCGACCAGGGTGGCAACGGCACGAGCGGGTGGCCGTCGCAGGTGTGGCAGGCGCTGACCCAGCACGGAATCGCCGTCACGCCGACCGTCGCCGCCGAGGGCGGGGCCGGATACTGCACGCGCGGCAATCGGGGCAGCGTCTTCGAGGACCTGACCGTCAGGGCGGTCAAACCCACCGACGTGCTCGTCGTGTTCTTCGGATCGCGCAACGACATGAACGTCGACCCGACGCGGCTGTCGATCGCGATGTACGGCACCTTGAAGCTGGCCCGCCAGATCGCCCGGTCGGCGAAGTTCCTCGTGGTCGGGCCGTCGTGGCCGACGGCCGACCCCCCGCAGGAGATACGGCGGATCCGTGACGTCCTCGGTTACCAATCCGAGCTGGCCGGGGCGACGTTCGTCGATCCCATCGCGGCACGCTGGTTCGTCGGCAAGCCCGAGTTGATCGGCGCCGACGGGGTGCATCCCACCGATGCCGGGCACACATACATGGCGGAGAAGCTGGCCCCACTGATCGGCGCTCAGCTCAACCCGTACTGAAACCCGCCGGACCGCAGCAGAAAAGGGGCGCCCGGCCCTGAAGCTCGGCCGGACGCCCCTCTCCGTTCGGGCTGTTACTCGAGTCCCTTGCCTGCGTCGTAGCGATCGGCGTCGAGCACCTTCGCCCACGCGGCGACGAAGTCCTTCACGAACTTCTCCTTGGCGTCGTCCTCCGCGTACACCTCGGCGACCGCCCGCAGCTGCGAGTTCGAGCCGAAGAGCAGATCGACACGGGTGCCGGTCCACTTCTGCGCCCCGCTGGCGCGGTCGGTGCCGACGTAGGTTCCGTCGTCGGCGGACGAGGGCTTCCACTCGGTGGCCATGTCGAGGAGGTTGACGAAGAAGTCGTTCGTCAACGTTCCCGGCTTGTCGGTGAGGACACCGTGCTTCGTGCCGCCGAAGTTGGTGCCCAGTACACGCAACCCGCCCACCAGGACCGTCATCTCCGGTGCCGACAGGCCGAGCAGGTTCGCGCGGTCGACGAGCCGGAACTCGGCAGGCAGCTGGCCGCCCTTGCCCAGGTAGTTGCGGAAGCCGTCGGCAGCGGGCTCCAGGTAGGAGAACGACTCGGCGTCGGTCTGCTCCTGGGTGGCGTCGCCGCGACCCGGGGTGAAGGGGACCTCGATGGCGAACCCGGCATCCTTGGCCGCCTTCTCGACACCGACCACTCCGCCGAGAACCACCAGATCGGCGAACGACACACCAGTGGCTTCAGAGTTGAACGACTGCTGGATCTCCTCGAGCGTGCGGATCACCTGGGCCAGCTCGTCGGGCTCGTTGACCTCCCAGCCCAGCTGGGGCTGCAACCGGATCCGGCCACCGTTGGCTCCGCCGCGCTTGTCACTGACGCGGAACGACGACGCGGCCTTCCACGCCGTCGAAACCAGCTGCGACACGGTCAGACCCGAATCGGCGATCGCGCTCTTGAGGGTGGCGACATCGTCGGCGGACAGGGCGGAGCCTGCCGGCACCAGGTCCTGCCACACCCAGGTGTCCTTCGGTACCTCGGGTCCGAGGTAGCGGACCACCGGACCCATGTCGCGGTGCAGCAGCTTGAACCAGGCCTTGGCGAACTCCTCGGCCAGCTCCTCGGGGTGGTCGAGCCACCGGCGGGTGATCCGCTCGTAGATCGGATCCATCCGCAGCGCGAGATCGGAGGTCAGCATCGACGGGTGCGTCTTTCCGGTGCCGAAGGCCTCCGGTACCGAGTTGGCCCAGCCGCCGTCCTTGGGCCGCCACTGGTTGGCACCCGCGGGGCTCTTGAACAGCTCCCACTCGTTGCCGTACAGGATCTCCAGGAAGCTGTTGTCCCACTTGGTCGGGGTGTGGGTCCAGATGACCTCGAGCCCGCTGGTGATGGCGTCCTTGCCGACACCGGTGCCCTGCGGGTTGCGCCAGCCCAGACCCATCTCCTCCAGCGGGGCCGCCTCGGGCTCCGGGCCCACCAGTTCGGCGTCACCGTTGCCGTGCGTCTTGCCGAAGGTGTGCCCACCGACGATCAGCGCGGCGGTCTCCACGTCGTTCATCGCCATCCGGCCGAACGTCTCGCGGATGTCGATCGCCGACGCCAGTGGATCCGGATTGCCGTTGGGGCCTTCGGGATTGACGTAGATCAGGCCCATCTGCACCGCGGCCAGCGGGTTCTCCAGATCGCGCTTGCCGGTGTAGCGCCTGTCGTCCAGCCACTCGAGCTCGGGGCCCCAGTAGACGTCCTCCTCCGGCTCCCAGCGGTCATCGCGGCCGAACGCGAAACCGGCGGTACGGAACCCCATGTCCTCCAGCGCGACGTTGCCGGCGAACACGATCAGATCGGCCCACGACAGCTTCTTGCCGTACTTCTTCTTGACGGGCCACAGCAGGCGGCGCGCCTTGTCCAGGCTCGCGTTGTCCGGCCAGCTGTTCAGCGGAGCGAACCGCTGCATGCCTGCGCCCGCACCGCCACGGCCGTCGCTGACGCGGTAGGTACCTGCGGCGTGCCACGACATCCGGATGAAGAACGGGCCGTAGTGACCGAAGTCGGCGGGCCACCAGTCCTGCGAGGTGTGCATGACCTCGACGATGTCGGCGCGCACCGCGTCGACGTCGAGGGTCTGCACCGCGGTGGCGTAGTCGAAGTCGTCGTCGAGCGGGTTGATGACGTCGGGGTTCTTCTGCAGGATCTTCAGGTTGAGCTGGTTGGGCCACCAGTCCCGGTTGCCTCCGCCTTCGACGGGGGCGACGACACGACCGAACCCGGCGGGGCAGCCACCTTCGGTCTGGTCGGTCTGGGCTTCTCCGATCGGCGGGCTGTCTTCGATGGGGCGATCATCGGGCACGGCAATTTCCTTCCGTAGGTGGTGAATTGGGCTGTGATCACGGTTGTGATCGGGAAATCTCCTTCAGCGAGCACTCAGGGCAGACGCCCCAGTAGACGACCTCGGCCTCGTCGACGACGAAGCCCTCCAGATCACCGGCCGGATCGAAGGGAACCAGGCAGGGCGCTTCGCCGACCGCGCAATCCACATCGGCGATGGAACCGCAGGACCGGCAGACGACGTGGTGATGGTTGTCGCCCACCCGCGATTCGTAGCGGGCCACCGATCCGGAGGGCTGGATCTTGCGCACCAGGCCGACCGCGGTCAGCGCCGCGAGCACGTCGTAGACGGCCTGGCGGGACACGTCGGGCTGAGCGGTGCGCACGGCACCGAAAATCGTGTCGGTGTCGGCGTGTGGTTGCGCCTGCACGGCCTCGAGAACGGCTAGCCTCGGACGCGTCACGCGCAAGTCCGCGCCGCGGAGCAGGTCCGCGTAGTCCGAAGGCACATGGACATTCCTACGTCGTTTTCTGGACTGAGTCAAGTTTTTTGCGAAAGTGGTCCGAACTGCGCGCTGTTAGGGTGCCCGAATGATCCGAAACGTGGTGCTCGCCAAGCTGAAGACGGGTTACGACGCCGCCGAGGTGGAGCAGATCCAGGACGGCCTGCGCAATCTGGACTGTCCGGGAACCCGCCACTACACGGTCGGGACCGACGCCGGTCTGCGCGACGGCAACTGGGATTTCGTGATCGTCGCCGACTTCGAGGACACCGCGGCCTACCGCGGCTACGACGAGGATGCCGAGCACAACGAGTTGCGCGCCCGACTGGCGCCGTTCATCGACCAGGTGGCGCGGGCCCAGTTCGAGCTTCCCGATTCCTGACCCGTCGTTGCCGACTCCCCGTGGATACGGCGTGTGGCCGTACTTCGAGAACGTCGACGTCAAGCGACTCAAGGGTAATCAGCGCTCGTTCATCGCGGCGGCCATCGGCGGACCCGAGCCCTACCTTCGGGCATCCGATGCGAGAAGCCCACGCGCGCTTCGACATCCAGCCCGCGCATTTCGACCGGGTGGTCGATCATCTGGTGGCGACGCTGAGTGGGCTCGGCGTTCCCGGCGACACCATCGAAGCGATCGGAGCCACTCTGGCGCCGCTCAAGGGCGAGATCGCCCCGGACTCCTCGGTGCGCGCCGGCTGACTGCCCGCGCTAACCCCGATTTTTCGTCCGAGGTGGTGGCGCTCGAACTGTGCGGCGGGATGGGTTGGGAGTTGGGTTCTGCTGTTGTGGGGCGTGGTGGGGTGGTCCCGTGTCGCCGGGTGGGCGGGCTTTCCCAGGGCCAGTGGGCCTTTCGTGATCGTTCGGTCGGGTGGTGAGGGGTCTATCTGAAGGCGGAGCGGATGTGGTGCCAGGCGGTCGCGATCTGTGCGGCCCATCGCCAGGTGGCGTCGATACGCAGCCGTCGTTGGCGGGCGCTGCGGGTGATACGGGCGGCCACATGCAGGACTCGGTAACGGAAGGTGGCAATCTCGGCGCGGGCCAGCCCAGGCTGGTTACGAAAGCCGATGAGCCGAGCCCAGGTGACCAGGTCAGCTGCGGCCAGCACGATTTCCAACCATGCGGCGTTGGCCCAAAACGAGTGGCAGGGCAGGTTACGCAGGCCGGTGGCTTTGAGTTCGCGGATACGGTCCTCGACGCGGGCGTGCTGACGGTGGCGCAGTTCCAGACCGGCGACTTGGCCTGCCACGACACCGGGCGGTGTGTCGGTGATGAACGCGGTGACCCGCATCCCGTCGGCGTCGGTGAACCGCAACTGCGCGCCCGGATGGTTGAGTCGGCCCGCAGCGCGGTGCCGGCGTTGCCGCCGGTCCGTTTCTGCGGGCCGCTCGCCGAACCCGGCGTGCGCGTCTCCACGCACCGGGCTCTCCACGGTCTCTGCCGTCAGGCGTGGTTGGCCATGGCCCAGGGATTGGGGATCTTGGTGCCGCGGTACCGATATCGCTCAGTTGGTACCCGGCCGAGGTTAAACAGTTCGACCCCGTCGGCTGACGGCATCTGCCAGCGGCCGTTGCGGCCGATGAGATGCCGTCGAAGATCGGTCCAACTCCACCGGTGCAGTCGTAGCCACCAGCGCGCGATCCTGTGCCACACGAAAATGGCCAGGGACTGCATCACTCGTTTGGCGACTGCGTAGCGGAAATAGTTGGACCACCCGCGCATGATTCGGTTGAGCCGGATCAGCACGTCCCTGGGTGGCTGTTGCGAGAGCCTGCTCGTCAGGGCACGAATCTTGTCCCTCAGCGATCGGATCGGCCGATCGGCGATGAACACATAGACGTACCACTTGTCCGTGCCTCGCTTGCACTTCCACTGGATGCGGAAGCCAAGGAAGTCGAACCCTTCGCTCATGTGCACGACACGGGTCTTGGCTTCGGAGAAGCGAAGACCCAGTGGCGCCAGTATCTGAGCGATCTCCTCGCGTAGGTTGTTGGTGTGGTCGCGATTGCCGAATACGAGCACGACGAAATCGTCGGCATAGCGGACGATCCGCCAGTTCGGCAGGCCTGCCCTTCTGCGGCGAGCGCGAATCACTGGGGTACTCATGGTCCCACCCGGCTGCCACGGCCCATGAACGTGCTCATCGAGCGCGCTCAGGGCGATGTTGGCCAGCAGCGGGGACAGGATGCCCCCTTGCGGCGTGCCGGTCGGGTTGTCCTCAAGGTGACCGGTTTCGGTCATCACTCCAGCCTTGAGGAACGCCTTGACCAGCATCAACACCCGCTTGTCTTTAACCCGCGCTCGCACACGGTCCATCAGGGCCGTGTGCTCGATCGAGTCGAAACACGCTTCGATATCGGCATCGAGCACCCAGCGGTAGCCTTTGGTGCCCAGATACTGAATCTCCGCAACCGCGTCGTGTGCCCGTCGCCTCGGCCGGAACCCGTAGGAGACCGGCAAGAAGTCGGCCTCGAAGATCGGTTCCAGCACCAGCTTCAGCGCCGCCTGAACGACCCGATCCGCTATCGTCGGAATCCCTAACTTTCGGACTTTCCCGCTGCCCCCCGGTTTGGGGATCTTACGTTCCCGCACCGGAAGTGGGCGAAAAGAGCCATCCTTCAGTTGAGTTCGCAGGTCGTCCAGAAACCCGGGCATCCCGATGCTGGCCTCCACGGCGACGACGGTCAACCCATCGACGCCGGGAGTCTTCGCCCCGGCATTGCCCGCGACCCGATCGAACGCTACGAGCAGCGTCGATGGATCGTGCACGAAGTTGAACAGGTCATCGAACCTGCGACCTGGATCGGTCGCCGCCCAATGGTGAAGCTTGGCCTGCATCCCCGATACCCGAGCGCGTGGACCCATCAGGTTCACCTCGTCTGGGGCGGTGGTGTTCACCATCGCGTCTTTCGGCATTACAGTCTCCTTCCCTTCTCGATACCGCTGCCGTCCTTCCCCAAGCGCCGGGCTTTCCCCAGCTCGGAGTACTACAACGGCTCCGCCCCATCTCGACCCGATCGGCGGTCGGTGCGCCCAGCCGAACCAACCAGACCGGGTGCCCGGAGAATCGGCGGGACCGAGATGGTTCCCGTGTTCACTGCGATTCGCTCGACGGAGTAGGAGCCCGACTCTGCCCCTGCGGCCTCACCACGATTACCCCGCAGCGCTTCACCGTGGTCTCCGGGCCGACCGACCTATCCGGCCCAGGAGTTCCCCACCAGCCCTCGGTGGGTGTGCACCGCCCCGGCCCATATCCGCCAGATTTGAGCCGGTGCAAGATGAAGGGACGTAAACGCCGGTTCCTTGCGTACTCCTTTCCGTCACGCTCGCCGGACCCGCACCATCTGACAGTGCTGACACGTCCCGGCTTTGTCAGGGCCGCTTGCCACCCTCCCCGTCACCACCCGGGTCAGGCTGCCCTCAGCTTCACCGTCCTGCTGCGACAGGATCGGCGACGTCGGTCTTTCACCTCCGTTCGAATCAACAGCGCCTCACGGCGCACGGGACGTTCTTTGCGCAGGATCAGCCTCGTACCTGGCGGCCAGCTGCTCAGGG
>NZ_JACKSH010000050.1:4095-117531 GCF_025821625.1 Mycolicibacterium pyrenivorans | reverse complement strand
GAGGAGAACCCCACCCCCTGCTCGCGGCAGGCGTCGGCGAATCCGTGGGTGGCCCCGGCGGTGTCGCAGCGCACCAGCACCTTCGGCCCGCCGGAATCTCCACGACTCGGGTCGGGCCGCCACCGCAGCGGCAAAGACGCCAGCGCCTGCTCCAAGACGATGATGTGATCACTGGCGGTGTTGGAGCCGGCGTTGCCGGTGCGCAGCAGCCCGCCCANAGCCTCGCCACCGGCGATCTCCGGACGGTCCAGGAACGCCAGCAGTGGGTGAAGACCGAACGACTTCTTCCAGGTCGGAGCAGCGCCGGTTTTGTTGTCGGAGTGATCGAGCACCAGGGTTGCGTCGATGTCGATGTGCAGCCAGCCGTCACTAGCGGGGACGGCTCCGGCGGCCCAGGCCGCTGCCCGCGCGGCGGCTCGCGCTGCCCGCACCCCGGGTAGGTGAGCAGCATCGATTCGCTCATCGACCAGCCGCCACATCGTGGTCGTCGAGGCCTTGGCGCCGAACACGTGCTCTCGGTCGCCGCACAACTGACCGACCCCGTCGATGCAGTCCGCGCCGTCGGCGACCGCGGCCGCCAGATCGGCGAAGACATCTCCGGGGGCATACACCCACGGGCCGCGGTAGGTGTCGGCCAGAGCCGCGGTGACCTGCGCTGATAACCCGGACCGGTCGGCGAGCTCGCGCAGCATGCCCATCCCGGCATGCGACACCACACCATGGCCGTCGGCGGACACTTTCACCTGTGATGCGACCGCGATATTCTTCACCTGCGAGGTGCCTTCCAGCTGGAACGATCTGAACCTTAGACAAGTCCGATTATTCCTTGCAGGACAGGCACTTTCGCTTATCTACACACCGCCACAAGCGACAAACCGCGAAAAATNCTGGAACGATCTGAACCTTAGACAAGTCCGATTATTCCTTGCAGGACAGGCACTTTCGCTTATCTACACACCGCCACAAGCGACAAACCGCGAAAAATCCGGGCTAAGCGGACCGGGCGTATCGCTGTGCGAACCTACGCAGGATCGCCATGGGATGCTCGACCACTCGTTGTCGCGCAGCGTCTTTGAGGGAGTCCGCGGTCTCCGGGGCGAAGTATCCGTGATTCTTGTAGACGTCGATCCTGGTACATAGGCCGTGGACGTCGAGTTCGGGATGGAACTGGGTGGCGTAGACATTGCGGCCGACGCGGAACGCCTGGACGGGGCAGTCGGCGGACGTGGCCAGGCGCGCGACGTGGGCGGGAAGCGATGACGCCGCCTCCTTGTGGCCGCCGAAGGCGTCGAAGACGTCCGGCAGGCCCGCGAACAGCGGATCGTCGCGGCCTTCCGCGGTGATCTCCACCGTGACGGGCCCGACCGGCTCGGGGTGAGACCGGTCCACGACGGCGCCGATGGCCGTGCCCAACGTCCCCACGCCGTAACAACAACCGAGGAACGGGAAATCACGGCCGATGATCGGGGCGAGCAGCCCGCTCAACTCCGCCTCGACACGCTGCTGGGTCGGCGACTTCGCAGCCGGTTCGTCGCTGACGTTGTACGGCCCGCCCCCCAGGATGATGCCCGACCACTGCGACAGGTCGACCTCGCCCAGCGGCCGGTGGGTCAGCCGGACGCGATGCATACCGCGCTCGTCGACGCCGGCGAACCGCATCATCGCCTGGTACTCGTCGTCGGCGGCCTCGTCTTCGCCGCGGATCGACAGCAACAGGAACGGGGCGTCGGCCACGGCGTACAGGGTAACCGGGGCGTCATCGCAGCGGCGTGGCCCGGCGATCGGCATGGCGCTCCACCGACCCGCCCCGGCACCGGATAGCTTTGTCGATCAGTGAGAACACTCATCGACTTCGACGACGCTCCCGTGTTCGCCATCCCGGCTGCCGGAGGCGTGCGCGAGGGCGTCCTGGTGGAGGGGCCGCAGGGTTGGGGCGAGTTCAGCCCGCCCGCGGACAGCGACGACGCACTGGCAGCCCGCTGGCTGACCGCGGCGATGGAACCCAGCACCGTCGGGTGGCCCGATGCGATCCGGGGCCGCGTCCCGGTCGCCGTCGCGATCCCCGAGGTCGATCCGGCCATCGCGCGCCGACTGGTCACCGCGGGACGCAGCGGCTGTGCCCGGGTCGCCGTCGGCGCGAGGCACGACTCAGGCGGCGCGGACGCCGACCGGGTGTCCGCGGTGCGCGACGCGCAGGGGTTGGGCGGCTCGGTGCGCTGTGTGGTTGAGGCGACCGAGGCCGACGAGGCGATCGCGGCGATCACCCGGCTCGACAGGGCCGCAGGCGGACTCGAGATGGTGGAACTGAAATGCCGCAGCGTCGAGATCGCCGCCGCCGTCAGGCGCGGCGTTGACGTCCCGATCGCCGTGGACGCGGTGCTGTTGAGCGCAACGGGGTCGACCTCTGATGCCGCCGACATCGCGGTGCTGCGCTGCGGACCGCTTGGGGGAGTGCGCCGCGCGCTTCGCCGCGCGGAGGCGCTCGGGTTGCCGTGTGTGGTGAACCTCGCCGGGCTCACGAGCATCGGCATGGCCGGCGACGTCGCCCTCGCCGCGGTGCTGCCCGACCTGCCGTTCGCCTGCGGTCCCGCGGCGGTGTCACCGGCCGACGGCGATGTCGTCGCCGAGGCCCGCTCGCTGGTGCCCGCCGACGGCTACCTGCCCGCGGCCCCCACGCCCGCGGCGCCGGACCCCGTCCGGGTGGCCCGCTACACCGTCACCGACCCGGCCACGGTCGGCCGCTGGCGCGAGCTACTGCGCCGCGCCGCCGCCGCCTCCTGACCCCCACCCCGCCGGAATTGCATTCCAGCAGGCAGTCACTCGAACTTATTCTGCTGGAATGCAATTCCGGCGAAACGTCGGTCAGTCCTGCTTGCTGATCAGCCTGCGCAGTGCCTGCCGGTCGGGGGCGAGCAGTTCCTCGATCCGCGCCTTGTTCACATCGGCGACGATGATCTCGCCCACCTCTTGGTAGACGTCGCTGAAGATGCCGTGCGACTTCATCTTCTCGGTCTGATAGATGTTGTCCTCGGTCGGGGTGACGTAGTAGACGATCTCGGCCTTGAACCGGTGGATCAGCCAGAGATGGATGACATCCATCAGCCGCTTCTGGCGCAGGTGCTCGGCGAAGGTGTTCTGGTCGCGCACCGTCAGGATGCTGCGTCCGTGCCGATCCTTGATCGGGTCGACCACCACGTTGGCCAGCGGCTCGTCGCCGTCACCGTAGATCCCCAGGTCGAGCACGTCCGAGCCGGCGCGCCTGGGCCGCAGCTGCACGGTGAGCTTCTCGGACAGCTGATTGTGCTCGCTCCACAGCGCCAGCCATTCCTCCAGCAGCTTCTTGGGCACCTCGGTCTGCACCAGGTGCTGATGCTGGGTCGAGCCCTTGCCCATCGACTTCGTGGTCGCAGTGCGGCCCGAGGATGCGGCCAGCGCGGCGTCGCTTCGCGGCCCTCCGACGAGGGTTTGCGGTGTGCGGTAAGGAGATTCGACGAGCCGCATCTTGCGCTGCAGCCGTGCCAGCGCCAGCATGCCCTCCTGGCGGAGGGAGGTGGCGAACTCCTCGGAGGCCACACCGTCGACCTGATGGCCGCCGTAGGTGATGAAGTTGAAGACGAACCCCATCTTTCCGAGTTCCTCCGGGAACGCGCGCATCTCCTCGTCGGTCATGCCGGTGGTGTCCCAGTTGAACGACGGCGACAGGTTGTAGGCGAGCATCTGGTCGGGGTAGACGGCGTGGATGGCGTCGGCGAACTGCTTGGCGTCGGCCAGGTCGGCCGTCTTGGTCTCCATCCAGAGGATGTCGGCGAACGGGGCGGCGGCCAGCGACTTGGCGATCGCGTACGGGATGCCGCCGCGCACCTGGTAGTAACCCTCGGGCGTCTTCACCCGCTCGCAGTCCCACGCCACGTCGGCCCCCAACTGCCTGGCCTTCTCCCTGGCCGTGTATAGCGGCGCCCGTTCGGCGAACTCGCGCCACTCCGCGACGCTCATGTCCGACGGTTCACCCTCCCGGTCACGGAACTCGAGAAGGTCCGCCACCGCGTCGCCGTAGGTGTTCAGCCCGGCCTCGTCCTGCCAGGCGTCGACGAAGCGTGACTCCACCGTGTCGAACACGGCGTCGACGGACGACTCCGCACCGTCCTGCCAGGAGGCGACCGTCTCGTCGATCAGGGACAGCAGGCCCACCCGCTCCAGCCAGGCCTCGGCGGTCGCGTATTCGCCGTCCGGCAACGCGTAGAGCAGATGGCCGTTGATCTCGGTCATCCCCTTGTCGTAGAAGCGCCGCATCATCGCCAGGAAGCACGACTTGTAGGACGGGATCTTCAGATTCGTGGCACCGAGCAGGAACGGCTGGTCGCGTTCGTCGGCCCGGCTGTCGATCAGATTCGCCGCCTCGGCGTCGGTGCGCGCGACGATGATCCCGGGGACCCGCATGACGTCGAGCTGGAACCGGGCGGTGTTGAGCCGCTTGATCTGCTCGTCCGAGGGCACCAGCACCTTGCCGCCCTGATGGCCGCACTTCTTGGTGCCGGGACGTTGGTCCTCGATGTGGTACCCGGGCACACCCGCCTCGACGAAGCGTCGGATCAGGTTGCGCACATGAGGATCACCGCCGTGGCCTGTGTCGGCGTCGGCGATGATGAACGGCCGATAGTCGTAGGCCGGCGTCGCCTTGCGCTGATCTTCGGTCATCCGCTGCCGCAGGTACTGCTGGTTGCGGTCGGCGGTCAGCAGCGCGCGCACCAGGCCCGCGGCCTCCTCGGGCACCTGGCTGAGCGGGTAACTCGCGAGGTCGGGTCCCGGATCCTCGCTGATCGAACCTTTCGCCGACGTGGCCCAGCCGCCGAGGTAGACGCCCTCGATGCCCATCCGTTTCATCACCACGGCCTGGCCGGGGGAGTAGGGCCCGAACGTGGTGATGCTCTTGCCGCGCGAGAACAACTCGCGAAGGTGCGGGTAGAACTCGGTCGCGGCCGCTCGGGCGACGGGGTAGTCCGCGGGGATCGTGCCCCGTTGCTCGGCCACCTGCCGGGCGGTGTAGAGGCGGGTGATCCCCTCGAAGCGGGGACTGTCGAAGTAGCGCTGGGTTTCGGCGACATCCCGCTCGAACGGCGTCTGGGGCTGGAGGTCAGCTTCGATGATGGCCATAACCCACCCTACGGCGCGGGGTGGCTGGGTGGGGCTACTTCGACTCGGCCACCAGACAGGAGATCACTTGGTGCCGAAGATGCGATCACCGGCGTCGCCGAGACCGGGCAGGATATAGCCGTGCTCGTCGAGGCACCGATCGATCGCCGCGGTGAAGATCGGCACGTCGGGATGGGCATCGGTCATCGCAGCGATGCCTTCGGGGCAGGTCAGCAGGCACACGAACTTGATCGACTTCGGGTCGTGCTCGGCCAGCCGGTCCACCGCGGCCACCGCGGAATGCCCGGTGGCCAGCATCGGGTCGACCACGACCACGTCCCGCTCGCGCAGCTCACCCGGCATCTTGAAGTAGTACTCCACGGCCACAAGTGTTTTCGGATCGCGGTACAGGCCGATGTGGCCGACTCGGGCTGACGGGACCACCTCGAGCATGCCGTCGAGGATGCCGGTGCCGGCCCGCAGGATCGACACGAACACCAGCTTCTTGCCGTCGATCACCTGACCCGTGGTGCGTTCCAGCGGTGTCTCGATCTCGACCTCGTGCGTCGCGATCTCGCGCAGCACCTCGTAGGCCATGAGCACCGATACCTCATGAACCAACCGGCGAAAGCCATTGGTCGACACGTCTTTTCGACGCATCAAGGTGATCTTGTGCTGAATCAGCGGGTGCTCGATGAGGTGCACTCCGCCTGTTCCGGTGCCCATGTCTCCTCCTGGCCAGTCCGTTAGAAAACCGTGCCGTCACTGGCGACGGCCAATGGTGGCAGACCGTCGCGCAGGTGCTGCGCGGACGCCCGACCGGCGGCCCAGGTGCCGCCCTCCAGTACGCAGGCCAGCGGCATCCGGTCGGCGTCGACCCCCAGGCGGGCGCGCACCAGCGGTGCCATCTCGTCGAGCAGCGCCACGGTCAGCCCGCGCCACTCGACCACCAACTCGTCGGCGGGGTTCCAGGTTCGGGTGGCGCACCCGGGATCGCGCAGGCGCAGCGCCGCGGTGTCCAGCAGGAGTCCGCCGTTGCGGTACTCGGGCAACCCGGTGAGGGCGTCGAGTCCGGTCACCGCCACCCCGGCCCACACGAACGGCTCGATCAGGGAGTACGTCAACCACTGGGAGAGTTTGTGCAGCGGCAGCCATCCCGCGGTCAGGCCGGGCCCCGACACCGCATCGTGGTGCCAGCAGTCACCCAGGCGGTGGGTGCCGATGGTGTTCTCAGACGGCCAGATCGGGGCCAGGGAGGTCAGCAGTCGCACCAGGATGTCGTGGGCGTCAACCGAACCCGCGGGGCCGGCGAGCGCATCGAACAGCCCGCCCGCTCTTCCCCGCGCACCGAACACCTCGGGTTGCGCGGCCAGCGCGTCGCCGAGCCTGCGCAGCAGCTGCACGCGCCCGGCCAGGCCCACCAGCGGGTTGTCCGGCGTGGCCTGCAGCACCCCGGCCAAGCGGTCCTCGGTCAGCGTGCGCAGCGCCGCGGCGTCGACCTGCAGTGGCCGGGACGGGTCGCTGGAGAACGCTCCGGAGACGAACCCGTGCCAGCTGGCGACGGCCAGGCCCTCCGATCGGGTGAACCGCGTGGTGGCGCCGTCGCGATCCTCGAGGAAGCCCCACTCGGCGCCGGCTCCCGCGTCGAGGAGAACGCTGATGACGGTCAGGTCGATCATCGCCCGCGCCCGCTCCGGCGCGTCCGCGGTGCCCAGCAGGGTCTCGAGGTCGGCGCGGCGGTCGACCCCGCCGGCCTCGAAATGGCGCCACCTGCTGTGGTAGGGCACCGCCAGGTCCGGGTAGCGGGCGCGGGTGAGGTCGGCGACGTCGGCGGCAGCGGCGCGCAGCCCGTCGTCGTGCACGGTGAACCAGCGCGATCCGCCGGCGCGGGCACGTTCGAGGAGCTGCGCGCAGCGCGCGCGCACCGCGCCGGTGGTGCGCAGCAGCGCGACGGCGCCGGCGGGGTCAGCGGGGTCGACGGCGAGCTGATCCACACCGGCACCGACGGAACCGGCATTCGAGCTCATGGATGCAGCTCCCGGCCCTTGACCTTCTTGAGCTCCTCGGCGTCGGGAGCTGCGCCGGGGGAGTAGTAGCCGGCCGCCGTCTTGGCGTCCATCTCGACCTGCGCGTCGGCCGGGATCAGTTCGTCGGGAATCGAGACCCGCTCTCCGACCTCGATGCCCGAGCCGGTGATCGCGTCGTACTTCATGTTGCTCATGGACACGAGGCGGTGGATCTTGGTGATGCCCAGCCAGTGCAGGACGTCGGGCATGAGTTCCTGGAACCGCATGTCCTGAACGCCTGCCACGCACTCGGTGCGGGCGAAGTACTGGTCGGCGGTGTCACCGCCGACCTGGCGCTTGCGCGCGTTGTAGACGAGGAACTTCGTCACCTCACCGAGCGCGCGACCCTCCTTGCGCGAGTACGCGACCAGGCCGACCCCGCCGCGTTGTGCGCCGAGGATGCATTCCTCGATCGCGTGGGTCAGGTAGGGACGGCAGGTGCAGATGTCCGAACCGAAGACGTCCGAGCCGTTGCACTCGTCGTGGACGCGGGCGGTCAGCTCGACGGCCGGATCGGCGAGACCACGGGGATCGCCGAAGATGTAGATGGTCTGCCCGCCGATGGGCGGCAGGAACACCTCGAGGTCCGAGCGCGTCACCAGCTCCGGATACATGCCGCCCGTCTCCTCGAAAAGCGCTCGGCGCAAGTCGGTTTCGCTGCATCCGAAGCGCCGGGCGACGCCGGGCAGGTGCCACACCGGCTCGATCGCGGCCTTCGTGACCTGGGCGGCGCCGGTGGTCAGCAGTACCCGGCCGTCGGGGCTGAGGCGGCCTTTGACGATGGCGTCGCTGACCTCGGGGAGGATCACCTGCGCCTTCGTCACCGCGATGGTCGGGCGGATGTCCAGGCCCGCGGCGAGTTCGTCGGCGAAGACGTCGGCGACCATCGCCCCCCACGGGTCCAGGCTGACGATGGTGGCGGGGTCGCGCCACTGCGGGTGAGGGCCGATGACATCGGTCGGCGAGGTGTTCGTCAGATCGGCGCGGTGGTCGCGGGACAACGCGCCTGCGGCGACGGCGAGCGCCCGGTAGACACCGTATGCGCCGCTGTGTGTCCCGATGACGTTGCGGTGGGCGCGCGTAGCGGTGGTGCCGACGACGGGTCCGCGCAGCGCCGCGGTGGGTGCGCCCCAGTGGATGGGCGGAGCGCCGGTGCCCCCGCTGTGGGACGTCAGCCTGATGTGTCCGCCCGACGACCTGCCGGGAGGCGTCGCGGCGGCTTCGCTGGGCATCGTTCTCCTCGGCCTCCTCGGCTGCATCTCCTCGCTCAGAGGAAAGCCGCAAGCATAGCCATTACGCGGCCCGGCTGCCGGGCTGTCGCGGAGGGATCAGACCGGCCAGGCTTCGCGCCGGTGGGCGGCGTCGAAGAACATCCACTCGTATCGCGACGTGGTGACGAAGTGCGCTCGCGCGATCGCCTCCTCGGCCGGTTTCAGAAGAGGTCCGGTCCGGTCGGCCAGGTTCAGGACCTCGGTGACGGTCGCCGCGAAATCCTCGCCGCCGTAACTGTCGATCCAACGCTGGTAGCGCGGGTCGCTCGAGCCCCGCTCCAACAGCCGGGCCCCGACCTCGGCGTAGATCCAGTAGCAGGGCAGGACGGCGGCCAGACCGTCGGCGAAGCCACCGCTGTAGACGGTGGCCAGCAGGTAGCTGTTGTAGGCCTGGGTGGTCGGCGCCACCGGGGCGGCGTCGACGGCCTCCGGGCTCAACCCGAGTGCGGGCAGCAACTCGCCGTGCAGCGCGAGTTCGACGTCGAACACCTCCGCGGCGTGCCTGGCGAACATCGCGGTGTCCGCGAGTGCGGGCGCCCTGGCGCCGACGACCGCGAGCGCGCGTGCGTAGGCGCGCAGGTAGTGGACGTCCTGGGCGACGTAGTGGGCGAACGCCTCCGCGTCGAGGCTGCCGTCGGTGAGCCCCGTGACGAACGGGTGCTCGGTGATCGCAGCGAACGTCGGGCCGATGTCCGACCACAGCCGGCGGGACCATGAATCTGGATCGGCGGAGCCGATGCGCGGAAACGTGCTGTTCGTCTGGGTCATGCCGATCATCCTTTCAGCGATGAGTTGTCGGTACCGGTGCAGTCAATACCGGTGACATATCGACCGACCTGCCGGAGGGTGTTTGACATGACCGACACGACCGCATTTCCCCCCGTGGTGGACGCCGCGACCTGGCGCGGGGAACTCGACAAGCTGCGGCAGCGGGAGAAGGCCGCCACCCGCGAACTGGACGCCATCGCCGCCGAGCGCCGACGGCTGCCGATGGTGGAGCTGCCCGAATACACGTTGATCGGCGCCGACGGTGCGGTCCGGCTCGCGGATGTCTTCGAGGGTCGCTCTCAGCTGATCGTCTATAACCACATGTGGACCGACGGTGCCGAGTGGCAGTGCGGCGGCTGCACCGGTTACACCTCGCAGTTCACCCGGCTGGACTTCCTGGACAACTACGACGCCCGGTTCGTCATCGTCACCTCGGGCCCGATCGAGGAAGCACTGGCCTACCGCGACAAGGTCGGCAATGCCATGGAGTGGTACTCGTCCTCGGAGAGCCCGTTTGCCACCGATGTCGATGCGGCGCCCAACACCGGCTTCGGCGTCAATGTGTTCCTGCGTGACGGTGCCACCGTCTACCGCACCTGGCACACCAACGGTCGGGGGACCGAGCAGCTCAGCCATACGTTCCCGCTCATCGACATCCTGCCGTGGGGCAGGCAGGAGCTGTGGCAGGACTCACCCGAGGGCTGGCCGCAGCGGCCGACGTATTCGGGATGGCTGGATTCGCCGGACATCGCTCGTATGTACGGCAACACCGCAGCAGCGCCCAGCTGACCCCCGCGCGACGTCGCGGGTCGCGCTTGGCAGACTGTGCCCATGGCACAGATAACCTTGCGCGGAAACGCGATCAACACCGTCGGAGAACTGCCCGCGATCGGGTCGCCGGCGCCCGGCTTCACGCTCACGGGCACCGATCTCGGCCAGGTGAGCGCCGACCAATTCCGCGACAAGCCGCTGCTGCTGAACATCTTCCCCTCGGTGGACACGCCCGTGTGCGCCGCGAGCGTGCGGACGTTCAACGAGCGCGCGGCAGCGGAGGGCATCTCGGTGCTGTGCGTCTCCAAGGATCTGCCGTTCGCGCAGAAGCGCTTCTGCGGTGCCGAGGGCATCGAGAACGTGACCTCGGCGTCGGCGTTCCGGGACAGCTTCGGCGACGACTACGGCATCACGATCGTCGACGGACCGATGGCCGGGCTGCTGGGCCGCGCCGTGGTGGTGATCGGGGCCGACGGCAACGTCGCATACTCCGAGCTGGTGCCCGAGATCGGGCAGGAGCCCGACTATGACGCGGCGCTCGCCGCGGTCAAGGCGTGAGCCGGCGCACACCCTAAACGGCGACGCGCCGGCATAGATCACCGTTCGATTCCAGTCCCGCATCTCCTTGGTGCAGCGTCCTGCGCTGACGCCAAAACGCCGCTTCAGGTGGTGTAGAAGTGGTCATAGTGACTGCTGTTACTCACTGAGTCAGTGCCAAGTCAGTACCAACGGGGTGCTGGAATCCGGAAAGCGGTGGAAGTGCGATGCGACGCGTCCTTGTCTTCGTGATCGGTCTCGGTCTCCTGGTGGCGACGCCGGGTCTCGCGGCCGCCGACATCACGCGATCGGCGACCAACCAGAAGGCCGTGGAGCTGGTGATCTCCCGCGCGCTCTCGCAGCGCGGAGTTCCGTTCGCGTACGGCGGCGGCGGCGCATCGGGTCCGAGCAAGGGAACCGTCGCCGTACCCGAGCCAGAGGTGGCGGCCCAGCCCGACCAGGCGGGCACCGATGCCGCCGCGCTCGGCCTGACACCCGGGCTGAACCTGCCCACCGTCACCCCGGGCACCGGAATCCCCGCCCCCGAGCCTCGACGGATCGAGGTCGTCGGCTTCGACGCATCAGGCTTGATGGTGTACGCCTACGCCGGCGCGGGCGTGAAGCTGCCGCGGTCCTCGGGCGAGCAGTACAAGGTGGGCCAGAAGGTCGCACCGGCGCTCGCCCTGCCGGGCGACCTGATCTTCTACGGCCCGGACGGAACTCAGAGCGTGGCGCTGTTCATCGGCAACGGGCAGATGGTGGAGACCACCGACTCCGGTGTGGCCGTCTCGCCCGTCCGCACCAACGGCATGACCCCGTACCTGGTGCGCATCATCGCCTGAGGTCGGTTGGCCCGGGTTGCCGAAATTCCTGCCGCACAAACCGATTCAGGCTCCGGACGCGGCGACCGTATCCACCGGCAGCGGCAGAGGCGGGCCGGTACCGAGGTCACGATGCCTAGACTGCAGGCATGAACGGCGGTGCGGGACGGGCGGTCGCGGTCGGCGAAGGCCTGTTGCAGATCGAGGACTGCCTCGACGCCGACGGCGGTATCGTGCTGCCCCCCGGCGTCAACCTGGTCTCGCTGACCGAGCGCAACATCGCCAACGTCGGCGACTCGGTCGCCTACCGCTACCTCGACTTCTCCCGGCCCGCCGGCGACGAGGCGGTGGAAGTGACATGGAACGAACTCGGCGTGCGCATGCGGGCGGTCGGGGCCCACGTGCAGCGCGTGGCGTCCCGCGGTGACCGGGTCGCGATCCTGGCGCCCCAGGGCCTCGAGTACGTCGCCGGCTTCTACGGTGCGATCAAGGCCGGGGCCATCGCGGTGCCGTTGTTCGCACCGGAGCTGCCGGGCCACGCCGAACGCCTCGACACCGCACTGCGGGACTCGCACCCCACTGCCGTCCTGACGACCGCCGCAGTGCGCGACGGTGTCGAAGACTTCCTGGACAACAGGACCGCCGAGATGAGCCGGCCCGTCGTCATCGTGATCGACGAGATTCCCGACTCCGCCGCCGGTGGCTTCCAGCCGACGACCATCGACGTCGACGACGTCTCCCATCTGCAGTACACCGGTGGTGCGACGCGGCCGCCGGTGGGTGTCGAGATCACCCACCGTGCCGTGGGCACCAACCTCCTGCAGATGATCCTGTCGATCGACCTGCTCGACCGAAACACCCACGGGGTCAGCTGGTTACCCCTCTACCACGACATGGGTCTGTCGATGATCGGCTTTCCCGCGGTCTACGGCGGCCACTCCACCCTGATGTCACCCACGGCATTCGTGCGCAGGCCGTTGCGCTGGATCGAGGCACTGTCCGCGGGATCGCGGATCGGCCGCGTGGTGACCGCCGCGCCGAACTTCGCCTACCAGTGGGCCGCTCAGCGTGGGGTTCCCGACGGGGATTCCGGCATCGACCTACGCAATGCGGTGATGATCATCGGCTCCGAGCCGGTCAGCATCGATGCGATCGAGGCATTCAACGACGCATTCACGCCGTTCGGCCTGCCGCGCACCGCGTTCAAGCCGTCCTACGGTCTGGCCGAAGCGACCTTGTTCGTCTCGACGATCGAACCCGCCGACGAGGCGCGGGTGGTGTACCTCGATCGGCAGCGACTGGCCGCCGGCCACGCCGTCGCGGTCGACGAGCGCGACCCCGGGGCGACCGCACAGGTGCCGTGCGGCCACATCGCCCGTAGCCAGTGGTGCGCGATCGTCGATCCGGACAGCGCCACCGAGCAACCCGACGGGCAGGTCGGTGAAATCTGGTTGCACGGCGACAACATCGGCAGGGGCTACTGGGGCAGACCGGCGGACACCGAGCGCACCTTCGGCGCACGTCTGCGCGCGACCCTGCCCAGCGGAAGCCACGCCACCGGCGCTGACACCGGGACCTGGCTGCGAACAGGGGATCTCGGTTTCTATCTCGACGGCGAACTCTTCGTCACCGGACGCATCGCGGATCTGCTGGCCGTGGACGGTGACAGCCACTATCCGCAGGACCTCGAGACCACAGCCGCCGAGGCATCCCCGGTCATCCGGCGTGGCTACGCCGCGGCCTTCGCGGTGGACGGGGAGACCGGCGGCGGTGTCGTGGTGATCGCCGAAAGGGCTGCCGGCACTGCACGTGTCGACCTCGCCTCGGCGATCGAGACGATCAAGAAAGCCCTCACCGAACGCCACGGGGTACGGGTCCTCGATGTCCGCATCGTGCCTGCCGGCTCGATCCCGCGAACCACCAGCGGCAAGCTCGCCCGATACGCGTGCCGGACCCACTATCTCGGTGGCGCGTTCCACTGATCGCTCAGGCCGGCGGTATCGCTCCGGCGACGGTGAGCATCAACACCAACCCGGGCAGCAGGTTGGTGACCTGGTGGGCGAGGATGCTCGCCGTCAGGTCGCCGACGAAGAAGCGCGCCAAGCCGATCGGCAGCGCCACCACCAGCAGGAGCGGGATCCGAGTCAACTCTAGGTGGGCGATCGCGAACACCACGGTGGTGACCAGAAGCGCCACCCGGCGCCCCCAGCGCCGGTCCACGGCGTCCCACAGCAGGCCGCGGTAGACGATCTCCTCGCAGACGGGGGCGACGAACACGATGACAACAAAAACGACGACAGCCCACGCCCACGTCCCGCGCACTCCGCCGAACACGGCGCCTGCCGCCGAGTTCGCCTCCTCGCCGACGACCGAAAGCCACAGCGCCGCCGCGGGAAGCGTGACGAACAGCCCACCGAGCCCGAAGAGGACGCCCAAACCTGCGCTGCGCCAGGACCACTGCAGCCTCAAGTCGGTACGCGGACCGTTTCCCCGCACTTTCGACGCGAGGATCGCCACGGCGGCGGCGAGCAACGTCGGCAACGCGACGACCAGAACCACGGTCGACACCGAGACCACCTGTTGGCCACCGAAGAGGACCGCCAGGGCCAGCGACGTCAGCAGGTACACCACTTCGGCGAGCAGGAAGGCGCCCAGCCCCCAGCGGTGCGGCCGCGACTGCAGTGCAGCGTCCACACCCGGACGCTAACCCATCAGCTGATGGCGACGAACGGGCTGATCACGTCCCGGACGAACTGTTCGATGTTGATCGACGGATTCTGGTCCGGGAAGCTCACGGTCGCGAGAACGTTTCCCCCGGCATCGGCGAAATTGCCGTCCGCGCGGTCCTGATGCGACGACGAGGTCACCAGGATGATCCCCGTCGTACCTGCCTCCTTGGCCAGCGGAACCGAGAATCTGGCGTTCTGCACGGTGCTGTTCGCCCTGTCTTCGACGATGATCCGCTCTCGGGGGGTTCCGTACAGACGCAGCATCTTGCTCATCTGCCCGGCTTCGGTGTTCCCGTTCCGCGGGTTGCCGCCGGTCACGATGATCGGGGCCTGCGGAAAGATCTGCGCGACGGCGAGGGCGGCGAGCACCCGCGTGTGCAGGATCAGCCGCATCGTGCCGTCGGGTTTGAGGCCGTAGCCGAGGACGACGATCGCCGGTTTGGAGAAGTCCTTGGCAACCAGCTGCGGCGGCGCGGCGTGCGCGGTGCCCACGGACCCGCCGCCGGTGAGCAGCGCGACGGCCAGCGCTGCGGCGACGATCATCGCTTTCCATCGGAACGCCGGAACACGGCGGGCCGCGGCAGATGTTTGAGTCATCGTCAATTTCATCGCCGGGGTGGCTCAAGTCATTACGGTCCGGTCTCGAAGCGCGAACGATGCGGTGATCATCGGCGGTCGCCGTTCGCACGATCGGCCGTTCCGTGCTCTGGTGGAAGGTGATGTCTTCCCACCGCATGCTCCCACGCCCCGCTGTCTTCACCCCGGCCCGCCGCGTGGCTCTGGCCGGGACCGCGTGCGCGGCAGTGCTCGTCGCCGCCGCGCCCGCGGCGGTCGCGGCGCCCGCGTTCGACAGCCAGGGCTACGTCGACTCGACCGCACGATGCACCGCCCCCGACACGGTGGTGGTCTTCGGCAGCACCGCCGGCTCGCGGGTGGCGATCTGCAGCATCCCTGACGGCGGTTACGAGTACCGAGGTGTGCGGGTGCGGGACGGCGCCAGGCTCATCGCCGTCGCGTCGCGTTCCTCCGACGGTGCGTTCACCGTCGCCAACGACGGCGTCGAGTACATGGTGACGTCGAGCGCCCTCGTCATCAGCGTCGGGGAGCGGGTGATCCGTGACGAGCCGATGGTGGACTTCCACCGACCGGGTGCGTCCACCGAATCCGCGGAAGAGCCGACGCCCACCACGCCGTTGCCTCCGCCTCTGCCGGCGGAGGAGGGCGGCAGCTGAGCGGTCACCGACCGCGGGGTGGCCCCGACCCTCAGTTACCGCGCCGGACTCGCACGCGTCACGCCATGACGGCAGAGGTGCGGTGCCAACCGGGCCGCGCGATCCGGATTGGATATGCGCGCCGATCGATTCGGCGCGAATTTCGTCGTCAGCCGCGATTTGGTTTGCGATTCGCGATTCCCGGCATTAACTGACGTATGCGTCAGCAAATTAGCCGTTTATGAGAATTCGGCCGAGTTAGGTAGACAGAGAGTCACATTCTGGATACGTTTTCCTGCGGTCGGGGTCACGCACAGCAACATGGAGGGGGCCGTCATGCCCACAATCGCTCGTTCCTATGTGACCGCCGGGGTCGCACTGGTCGGGGCCAGCGTCATATCCGCGGTCCCGATCACCACACCCCAGCCCGAGTCACGCACGGCAAGCTGGGATGTCGGCCTCGTCGCCGCCACCCAGACCTGCGCGGAGGGCGACCTGAGCGCCCTGTGCGACGGACCTCTCGGACTGCCCACGGCGACGCCGTTCACCCCGGCCGCCGACAGCACCAACATGTTCAACATCCCCGCCAACTTGTTTATCGCTCTGGCGAATACGCCGTACAACTTCTTCACGGCACTGGGCGAGGGCAACGTGCAGCTGGGAGGGGAACCCGACGGTGGCCCGAGCTTCCAGCCCACCTACGAAGGCATCACGTTGACGCAGCCCGCGGGCAACGTCGTGGGCCTGGGCGCCGACCTCCACTACGGCGGAAGCTGGTGGGTGTACAGCCCCACCAACATCCTCGGGACCGACACCGCCGACGTCCCGAGGTACCAGGCACTGACCAACCTGCTGATCCCGTTCCCGGCCCTTTCGGTTCCGCTGGGAAACATGGTCGCCACCATCGCCGCATCACAGCTACCGATGAATTCCGGCTGCACCGGAACCGGGCCCGGCGCATGCGATGACCCCACTGCGATCCTCAGCAAAATGTTTGATCTTCGTCACATCGGTGCCCTGTTTTCGCCAGACGGATACACCTTCCCGACAGTGAAGGAAGGCATCTCGTGCAGCGAGGACGGCCAGTGCTACGTCAAGGACGAGGACGGCAACGAACTCCCGTGGTCCGGCCAGAACGTGAAACTGGATCCCACCACCCCGTTCACCAGCTTCTACGACAGCTTGACCGCGACGCCGGACTTCTCCTCGATCAAGCCGGTGACGCCCGAACTGGTGGTGACGAGCCTGACCAGCCTGGGTCGGGGGCTGAACACCGCGTTCAACCCGTTCGTGCTCGGCACTCAGTGCGCCATCTGCGCACCGTTCGTTCCCAACCCGGACAACGAGCCGGTGCCCGGCCCGATCTTCGAGGATCCCGACACCACCGACACCACCCCCGAAGCAGCAGCGGTGGAAGAGGTCCAGGTGACCGAATCCGAGGAGGCAACCGAGGCCCTCAGCGCTCCGGCAGTGACCGCCGAGCCCGAGACCGAGGCACCGAGCGCTCCTGCAGTGACCGCCGAGCCCGAGACCGAAGAGGCGCCTGCACCCGTCACGACGGGCCCCAAGCACCGCAAGCCCAGCGCCGTCGGCGAGACTGTGAAGCAGGTGCAGGACAGCATCAACACGAGCTTCTCGAAGCTCACCAGCGGCTTCAAGAAGCCCGCTTCCAAGACCGGCGACTCGGCCGAGTCGGATTCCGGCTCGACGTCGACGACCAAGAGCGACGACTCCGACTCGGATTCGAAGAAGAGCGACTCGGGCTCGAAGAAGAGCGACTCGGGCTCGGATTCCAGCAGCGACGCCGCCTAGGTCTCAGGCTCACAGGTACGGGTCGGCCCAGGCACTGATGATCCGGGCCGCCCGTGCCGCCTGATTCTTGCCGGTGAGCAGGTGATCGGCACCCTCGAGTGAGACGAAGCTGCGGGGGTGGCGCGCCGCACGGAAGATATCGCTGGCGTTCGCGATTCCGACCGTGTTGTCGGTGGGTGAATGCATGACGAGCAACGCGCGGCGCAGGGTCTTGATCCGCTCACGCAGATCGGCAGCACGGACGTCCTCGATGAAGTGCCGCCGCAGCGTGAGTGCCTTCCCGCCGATCAGCAACGATGCTTCGCCTTCGGACTCGATCCGGTCGACCAGGGCGTCGTAGATGCGCTCGACGTGGGCGGGCTGGAACGGCGCGCCGATGCTGACCACCGCCGCGACCGTCGGGCACCCGTGCGCCGCGGCGATCACCGCGGCACCGCCGAACGAGTGCCCCACCAGCAGGCGCACCTCCCGACCGGCGTCGTTCATGAACTCGACGGCACGAACGGTGTCGGCGACCTTGTGCGAGAACGAACCATCTCCCCAATCACCGTCGGAGCCGCCGAGGCCGAGGTTGTCGAACCGCAGCATGCCGATGCCCTCTGCGGCGAGCTGCTTGCAGATGCGGCTCGCCGCCGGGCTGTCCTTGCCGAGGGTGAACCCGTGCGCGAACACGCCCCACCCCCGGACGTCGCCCTCGGGGAGGTCGATGAGACCTGCCAGCTCGGGTCCGCTGCTGCTCGGGAAGGTGATGTGTTCCGCCACAAGCCTCATATTGTCATCGCGGACCGGGGTGCCACCGGACAATCCGGTGCCGATGATCGTCCGACCCGGCACAAAAGGCACCCGACGCGCGTTGCAGTGCCAATAGTCCGGTCGAAGCGAGGAGACGGTGTGAAGGTCCGGTTCGGAGTCGGCCTCGGAGCAGACGTCGTCCCCGAGGAGTTGCCCGGCATCGTCGATCAGCTGGAGGCCTCCGGGATCGACTCGCTCTGGTTCTCCGAACTCCTCTACTCGGCGGCAGTGGACCCGTTCGTCGGTATGACGTTCGCGCTGGCGCGGACCACCCGGTTGAAGGTGGGGACGTCGGTGGCGGTGCTCCGGGCCGCCACCCGGTCCTGGTCGCCAAGCAACTCGCCTCGCTGGCGGCGCTGGCGCCGAAGCGGGTGCTGCCGGTCTTCGGGCTGCGGTCGGCGATGCCCGCCGAACGCGACGCGTTCGTGGTACCCGACGGACGACGCGCAGCGGTGTTCGACGAATCGCTGAAGCTGCTGCGCACGGTTCTGCGGGACAGCGGTGTCACGTTCGCAGGTGAGTACTTCGCCGTCCGGGACGTCGACGTTCTCCCCAAACCCGCTGCACCGCTGGATATCTGGCTCGGCGGCGCGACGCTCGCCGGGTTTCGGCGCGTCGGCGCGTACGGGGACGGCTGGCTGGGCAGCTTCCTGACGCCGTCCGAGGCGCGGCAGGCCCGCCTCGACATCGGCGCGGCCGCCGACTCGCTGGGCCGTCACATCCCCGACGACCACTACGGGATCAACCTGGCCGTTGGTGAGGGCAGGTTGCCCGAGCCGGTCATTCGCGGGATCCGCAGACGACGACCCGATCTCGATCCGGCGGAGCTCGTGGCGGCGGACTGGGACCAGTTGCATCGCCAGCTCGATGACTACGTCGCCGCCGGGCTGACGAAGTTCGTGATCAGGCCGGCCGGTGCCACCGCCAGTGCGGGTTTCATCGACCGCTTCACCAAAGAGCTACTGCCCCGCCAGAATTGAGACCCGTGACGGGACTCAGACCGACCCCGACGGTGCGGCGCGGTCGGCGCCTTCGATCACCCAGGTACGCAACGCCTTTCGATTCAGCTTGCCGCTGGCCAGCGTGGGGATCTGCTCACCGGAGACCGTGATCCACCGGGTCGGGACCTTGTAGGAGGACAGCTGCTCACGAGCGCGGCGGACCACCGATTCCAGGTCGATGTCGGCGACGGCGGGCACCAGGACGGCGCACACCTCCTCGCCGCGCTCGGCGTGATCGACGCCGACCACGACGCACTGCGCCACGTCCTCGAAACCCCCGATCACGGCCTCCACCTCCAGTGGCGAGACGTTGGCTCCCGACGACTTGATCAGTTCGCTGCTTCTTCCGACGTAGAACAGCCGGGGATCGCCGGCACTGCGGTAGACCCGGTCACCGCTGTGGTACCACCCGTCGGAATCGAAAGTCTCGCTGCGTTCCCGTTTGTTGTAACCCGCCATCACGCCGATGCCGCGGACGAGAAGCTCGCCGACCGTTCCGTCCTCGACCGGCACGCCGTCGTCGTCCACGATCTTCATCTCGGTGTAGGCGAACCCGCCCGCGGTCTCGGACATGGTGCGGTGGATCGGGAAGCCGTCGGGGACATCGGTCATCGCGATGTCCAGCGGGCCGTCACGCAACATCGGCGCGCTCGACAGGTCCCGGTCGGCGAAGCTGGGATGCGCACGCAGCCGCTGGGTGAACGCCGGCCATCCCACGATCCCGGTGGCCCGCTCGGATTCTGCGAGGTCCAGTGCGATCCCGGCGTCGAGCCTGGGCATGACGAGCAGTGTGACGGGGTCGTGCAGCGCGCCGGTTGCCGCCAACACCCCGCCGATCCAGAAGAACGGCATGGCGCACAGGATCACCGGCGCCGCCGCGGCGCCGGTGATCGCTCGGATCGCCGCCGGCCATGTCGAGGTCTGCCGGACCAGCGTGCCGTGGGTGTGCAGGACCCCCTTGGGATCGGCGGTGGACCCCGAGGTGTGCACCATGATCGCGAGATCGGCGGGCGACACCTCGGCTTCTGCCGCCTGCAGGAGTTCGAAGGGCAACCGGTCGGCCTCGTCGTCGCCGAAGCTGCTCGACCACTCGGAGGGTCGGCTGTCACCTGTGAGCACGATCCGGCGGAGAAACGGCGCGTTGCTCAGCATCAGGCGGCCGGCGGGTTGACCCGAAAGCTCGGGAAAGGCCGCTTCGAACCGGTCGGCGACGTCGATGTTCAGCACCCGGCCGGGGGCGATCAGCAGGCCGACGTCGGCCAGCCGAATCACCTTGGCGATCTCGGCCGGCCGGTACAACGTGCTCAGGGGAACGGCGATCGCGCCGATCCGCGACACCGCAAGCCACCAGGTCACCCAGTCCGTGCCGTTGGCGAAGAACAATCCGACACGGGCGCCCTTGCCGATGCCCTGCGCAAGCAGCCAGCGCGCCCGCTCACCCGAGTGCCGCTCCGCGTCCGCGTAGGTGAGCCGTTCGGTCGGGGTCACCAGGTAGGTGCGCTGGCCGAACTCTCGAACGCTGTTCGCGAGAAGTGCAGGGATGGTGAGAACGGTGTTGTCCACCGTCCGATCTTCCCAATGCCCTCTGCGAGCCCCTGACCCGGTCGCCGCGCTGCGGGCCATTCCGGCTTCTGCGGCCACCGTGCGTGCCAAGCTGAAACCATGATCGAGGTACTGGAAGACATGCCGGCGGGCGTCAGCGGCTTTCGGGTCTCCGGCCGGGTGAGCGGCGAGGATCTGCGTGAATTCAGGTCCACGATGGAGGGCTTGCTCGCTTCTGAGGAGATCAGGATCGTCGAGGTGGTGACCGACGACTACGAGGGTTTCGGCCCCGGCGGACTGCTCGAAGACCTGAAGATGGGTTTCGGCACGATGCTCCGGCACCACTCCGCGTTCCGGCGGATCGCGGTGGTCTCCGACAAGGAGTGGGTCGGCCACGCCATGCACGCGTTCGCGTGGATGGTTCCCGGCGAACTGGCGGTGTTCGGCCTGGACGAGTTGGATCAGGCCAAGGCGTGGGCGGCCGGCTGAGTCATTGACCCAGGCGGCGAGCCACCAGACACGCTTCGCCGTCCGCCTCGTGTTCGGCGATCACGTCCAGGCCGCCGAACGCCCGCCTCAACTCGCCACGCCTGACACGAAACGGGCCAGGGGAGGCACCGACTTCGCTGAGCACGCTGATCGCGAGGAGCCCGCCGAGGGAGAGACGCTCGATGATCGGCTGGTCGAGGCGCGCATCGCGAAACCTGTTGCAGAGCAACATGTCCACCTGCGGCCCCGCAGGCAAGCCGGCGTCGAGGTCGGCGACGTCGAACCGGCAGCGGGCCGACAGATCGACTCGGTCGGCGAGTGCGCGGGCCTGCGCGATCGCCACCGGGGACACGTCGTATCCCCGGACCTGCAGGCCGCGACGCGCCAGCCACACCGCAGTCCCGCCGCGACCACACGCGAGATCCAGCGCGCGCCCGGCGGTGGGCAAGGTGTCGGCGAACGGCTGGAACACCGCCGGTAGGCCGACCTCATCGTCGGACACCGCCTCGCGCTCGGTGTATCGCCGATCCCAGCGCACGCGATCACGGTCGGACACGAGTCCAGGTTAGGACGTTCGCGAGAACGCATGACGCAAGGGCCCGCCGCCGACGTGAGGTGAGCTTGCCCACGAAATTCGTACCCTCGCCTCAGGTGAGAGTAGGGTTCCACGGGGCAGAAACCTGGGATCGCACCGCTCGGCCGCTGGTCCATTTGGTGAGCATCGACGCGACTGTCCCGGCCTTCTTCTGAATCCACCGTGGCGCACTGACGCGCCGTCCAGCGAACGGAATTTTGTGTCTTCTCAACAGATTTCGCCTGCGCCGAATGTGCGTGAGGCAGGCGATCCGAGTACCTCGGTGGTGGCCGCGCTGCGGTCGCCGAGACGCCTGAAGACCGAGGTGCTCGCCGGGTTGGTGGTGGCGCTGGCGTTGATCCCGGAGGCCATCTCGTTCTCGATCATCGCCGGCGTCGATCCCCGGGTGGGTCTGTTCGCCTCGTTCACGATGGCGGTGACGATCGCGATCGTCGGAGGTCGACCGGCGATGATCTCGGCGGCGACCGGCGCGATCGCCCTGGTCATCGCACCGCTGGTCCGCGATCATGGATTCGACTACTTCATCGCCACGGTGATCCTCGCGGGTGTCCTCCAGATCGTGCTCAGCGTGCTGGGTGTCGCCCGGCTGATGCGGTTCATCCCACGCAGCGTGATGGTGGGGTTCGTCAACGCCCTTGCGATCCTGATCTTCCTGTCGCAACTGCCACACCTACTCGGCGTCCCTGCGCTGGTGTACCCGTTCGTCGCCGTCGGTCTGCTGATCATGGTGTTCCTCCCGAGGCTGACCACGGTCATCCCGGCGCCGCTCATCGCCATCGCTCTCCTGACCGCCGTCGCGCTGACGTTCGACGTGCACATCCCCACCGTCGGCGACGAAGGCGAACTGCCGTCGAGTCTGCCCGCGCTGTTCTTGCCCCAAGTGCCCTTCAACCTCGACACCCTGTCGATCATTTTCCCGTACGCGCTGGCCATGGCGCTGGTCGGACTGCTCGAATCGTTGCTCACAGCCAAGCTCGTCGATGACATCACCGACACCCACAGCAACAAGACCCGCGAGGGGTGGGGCCAGGGTGTCGCCAACGTCGTCACCGGTTTCTTCGGCGGCATGGGCGGCTGCGCGATGATCGGCCAGACCATGATCAACGTGAAGGTGTCGGGTGCCCGGACCCGCATCTCGACCTTCCTCGCCGGGCTGTTCCTGCTGGGCCTGGTGGTCGGACTCGGTGACATCGTCGGCCTGATCCCCATGGCGGCGCTGGTGGCGGTGATGATCATGGTGTCGGTCAGCACGATGGACTGGCACAGCATCACCCCCGCCACGCTGCGCCGGATGCCGCGCAGCGAAACGCTTGTCATGCTCGCGACCGTGGTGGTCACCGTGGTCAGCCACAACCTCGCCTACGGAGTCATCGTCGGTGCGCTGACCGCGATGGTGCTGTTCGCGCGGCGGGTCGCACACCTGGTGACGGTGCAGAAGGTGACCGAGTCCGATGACGACAGCGATGGCACCGTGGACACCGTGGTCTACCGGGTGACCGGCGAGTTGTTCTTCGCGTCGAGCAATGACCTCGTCTACCAGTTCAACTACACCGACGACCCCCGCAACATCGTGATCGACATGTCCGCCTCGCACATCTGGGACGCCTCTACCGTCGCCGCCCTGGATGCTGTGACCACGAAGTATCGGTCGAGGGGCAAGCACGTCGAGATCATCGGACTCAACTCCGATTCGGCTGATCGGCACGAAAGGCTCTCCGGCAAGCTCGGCACCGAACACTGAGCGAAAGACCGCCTTTCGGCCAGTTGTACCTTTGGGGGACACAGAAGATGCGTGACGACACACGGATGCAGATCGGGCAGGTGGCTGCACGGACCGAGCTGTCCATTGCCACCGTGCGTCACTACGACGAGGTCGGACTGGTCACCCCATCTGCCCGCTCGGCGGGGGGTTTTCGTCTCTACACCGAGGCCGACATCGAACGCCTGCTGGTCATCCGGCGGATGAAACCACTTGACTTCACCCTCGCCGAGATGAAGAAGCTCTTGGACTCGCTCGCGATTCTTGCCGCCGACACATCATCGGACCGGCAGCGCAAGACCGCAGCGGCACACCTCGAACAGTGCCGGGCGAAAGCGACGGACAGCGCCGCCAGGCTACGCACGCATCTTGCCTACGCCGAGGAACTGTCGGAACTGTTGTCCGTCCGCGCCTCGGAGGCCGTTCGGCGGGTGTAGCGGCGCTGCTTCTGCTGTGGTTCGGCTCGTCGGCTGCGATGAATCCGGAGCGAATACGAGGTCTGTATGTCGTCATGTCCGAAGAGCAGGGGAGTACCGGTGAAATTCGAGGCCTCGACGGTGTGGCCGATCGTACATGCAGAACGCGCACGACTGGTCTGCGACCTACGGGACCTGCCGCCCCATGCGTGGTCGATCGCGTCACTGTGCGCCGACTGGACGGTCCACGACGTCCTCGCTCATCTGGTGGACACGGCAATGACTTCGCGGATTTCCTTCATCCGCCGGATGGTGTTGTCTCGGTTCGACTTCGACGGCGACAACGCCAGCGGTATCGCACGCCGGCGACGCGCAGATCCACAGGCGACGCTCGCGGCGATGCAGGCCGCGATCAACCTGACATTGACCCCACCGGCCGCGCCCGCGACGCGTCTGGTGGAGGCGTTCGTCCACGGCGAGGACATCCGCAGACCACTTGGGATCGCGGCCGGCTATCCTCCGGACGCCGTCTTCGCGGCCCTCGCCCACCAGGCGAAGACGTCCACAACCTGGCACGGCGGACGGGAACGGGTTGCAGGCTTGCGTCTGGTCGCCACAGACACCGGCGCCGAGATTGGCGACGGCATCGAGGTCAGGGGCCGTGCCGTCGACCTGTTGGTCGCCGCATCCGGCCGTGCGGTCGATGGGGAGGCGCTGCACGGACCGGGTGCCTCCCGATTGCTCACCGCCCGGCCGTGAGGCCGCGGACCCACCCGCGTAGGTGACGTCGGGCTTCCTACCGATCGATCAGTCCGCGAACGACGCTGCGGCCCGCCACTTCTCGACGACCGGTTCGACGGCCTCCACCAGCATCGGCAGCTGCGGCGCCATCGCCAGGCACGCGACCGCGGCCAGCAGCCCAGCCGTCTCGGCGACCCTCAGCACTCGCTCGTCGAGTCGTCGCAGTCCCAGTCGCGCCGCCGCCTTGTCATAGGCCGCGGCGCCCTCGGGGCCCGCCATCGCGAGCCGGACTCCACTGGTCCGGACGTGACGAGTTCGAAGTCGGACCACCTCGCTCCCGCGGCCGTGAAGATCAGGTTGTGAAACGGCGCGTCACCGTGGATCGTCTGCACCTCAGCGCCGGGGAACGCCGCCTCGAAGGCCTCCCTGGAGGCGAGCAGGGGAGCGATGAGCGACCATTCCCGTTGCGCCCGTTCACGATCAGCGTGACTCAGGAGGTCCGGTCGCTCCCCGAGTTCGGCCAGCCCGTCGGGGATGAAGTCGTTCACCGGCGTCCAGAAACCGAGGTCGCTGCCGTCGTAGTCGCGAAGTGCGCGGTGCAGGCGTGCCACCATCTCGAAGCGCCGCTCCACGCCGGGGTCGGCAGCCGGGGCCTCCGCGACGTACTGCCAGATCGTCATCGAGAACCCGTCACGCGTAACGGGTTCGCGGGGAACAAGCGGGCTCGGCGCGACCACGGGGTGGCCGCGGTCGGCGAGCCATCCCGTGACCGCGATCTCCGCGCGTTGCTGGGCGGTCTGCCGTTCGGGAGACGCCGTGTAACTGCGGGGGAGGACGGTGGGCACGCGGACGACCACGGGCGCCGGGGCGAGATGAACGACGACGGAGAACACGTCGTAGAGCACCCGCGGATCGTCCACGCGTAGCCCGAGATCGCGGCCGGCGGCCGTGGCGGCGTCCACGGCGCGCGCCGTTCGTCGGGCGATCCACGTTTTGCACACCTCCACTCACACATTCTCTGCAAGACGTGGAGATGTCAGCGGTCAGGATCGCGCTCGCTGGTCGCCCCGCGGCGACTAGCGTCAGTGGCCATGAGCGACCGCCGGATGAGAGTGCTGATCGTCGGGGGCGGCTTCGGCGGGCTGTTCTGCGCGCGCCGGCTTGGCGCCGCCGACGTCGACGTGACGGTGCTGGACCGCTCGGCGGGCCACCTGTTCCAGCCGCTGCTCTACCAGTGCGCCACCGGCACTCTCAGCATCGGACACATCAGCCGTCCGCTGCGCGAGGAGTTCGCCCGCCACCGCAATGTCACGACGCTGCTCGGCGAAGCGATCGACCTCGACCCGCGGTTGCGCCGAGTCACCGCACGCCGCCCCGACGACACCACGTTCACCGTCGACTACGACGTGCTCGTGATCGCGGCCGGCATGCAGCAGTCCTACTTCGGCAAGGAGCATTTCGCGCAGTGGGCCCCGGGGATGAAGACCCTCGACGACGCCTTGGGCATTCGCCAACGCCTGTTCACCGCGTTCGAGATCGCCGAGACGTTGCCCGCCGGGGCCGAGCGGGACGGCTGGCTGACCTTCGCGGTGGCCGGCGGCGGGCCGACGGGGGTGGAACTGGCCGGGCAGATCCGGGAGATGGCGACGCGGACCCTGGCCAACGAGTTCCACAGCATCGAACCCGAAGATGCCCGGGTGCTGCTGTTCGACGGCGGCGATCGCGTGCTGAAGAGCTTCGCGCCGGACCTGTCGAGCAAGGCCACCAGCACACTGCAACGTCTCGGCGTGGAGCTGCGACTGGGTGTCCACGTCACCGACGTCCGCCGGGAGGGAGTGACGATCTCACCGAAAGCCGGCGGGCCCGACGAGGAGTACGCGGCACGGACGGTGTTGTGGACGGCAGGCGTCGAGGCCGTCCCGTTCGCCAGACACGTCGCCGAGGTGCTCGGCGCCACCAGCGACCGGTCGGGCCGCATCGAGGTCGAACCCGACCTGTCCGTGACAGGACATCCCGAGGTCTTCGTCATCGGCGACCTCGTCGGTCGCGACAAACTGCCGGGCGTCGCCGAGAACGCGATGCAGGGCGGATTGCACGTCGCCGCCTGCATCCGCCGCGAACTCGAAGGCAAACCCCGCCGCCCGTACCGCTACCGGGATCTCGGCTCCGCGGCCTACATCAGCCGCGGACACGCGCTGCTTCAGGTCGGGCCCGTCAAGCTCGCGGGTCTCGCCGGCTGGGTGGGGTGGGGAGTCATCCACATCGCCGCCCTCACCGGAGTGCGCAACCGCGCCAGCACCGTGACCACGTGGCTGGCGACGATCGCCCGTGCCAGTCGCTACCACCGCGCGTTCATGCTCGGCGACAGCCAGGCCATCAACCAGCAGCGCTACACCTGGGCCGTGTGCGAGGACGAGGCGACCCTGCCGCGCGGACAGGCGCCCACCGAGCACTAGTGGCCGGCGATCCGGCTTCGGATGGGGCCACTCCACTCGCACCGGGGTCGAGGTATCGGGAGCTGAGCTGTGGGCCCAGGGCAATCCGCAGGTCTGGGACGAAGGCTGGCAGCACTGGGGCGTCTGGATGAACGGTGTGTTCATTCCGACGTACTGACCGACGACGAAGGGCCGGAGCGCGACGATCCCGCTCCGGCCCTCGCGTCGCCGTGACTCAGACGCCCAGCGAGCGCTGAATGTCGGGCTTCATGGCGGTCAACTGCGAGCCCCAGTAACCCCAGCCGTGCGTGCCGTTGGCGGGGAAGTTGAAGACCCCGTTACTGCCGCCGGCAGCCTGGTACTGCCGCTGGAAGTTCCGGTTGCTGTCGAGCGTGATCGCCTCCAGCAGCTGCCCGGGGATGTCACCGCCGCCACCGAGCTCTCCGGGTCGGCCGGTGCCGCAGTACACCCAGATCCGGGTTCCGTTGGCGGCCAACCTCCCGGCGTTGACGGTCGGATCGTTGCGCTGCCATGCCGGACCGCCACCGGGACCCCACATCGACCTGGCACTGAAGCCTCCGGCGTCGCGCATCGCGAAGCCGACCAACGCCGGCCAGACACCCTCAGAGAGGTTGAGGTAACCCGACAGCGAACCCGCGTAGCTGAACTGACCGGGATAGTAGGCGGCCAGGATCAGCGCGGAACTGCCCGACATCGACAGGCCCACCACGGCGTTGCCGGTCGGCGAGATGCCCTTGTTGGCCGCCAGGTACGCGGGAAGTTCCGAGGTCAGGAAGGTTTCCCACTGGTAGTTGTACGTGGCGCCGTTCCCGACGGCCGGACCCTGCCAGTTGGTGTAGAAGCTCGACATGCCACCGACGGGCATGACGACCGAAAGGCCGGACTCGAAGTAGGTCTCGAATGCCGCCGTCTCGATGTCCCAGCCGCTGTTGTCGTCGCGGGCGCGCAGCCCGTCGAGCAGGTACACCGCCTTGGGTCCGCCGCCCTGGAACCTGACCGGGATGTCGCGGCCCATGGCCGCCGACGGGACCATCAGCGTCTCGACCGGAAGACCCGGACGCGAGTACGCACCGGCGGTTGCCGGTCCACCGGCGACCGTGATCAGGGCTGACAGCAGGAAGGCCGCGAGCGCTCCCGCCACTAGTCGGCGACGCACATTGTGTATGAGTTTCATTCGTTTGTTGCCGTCCTCTTCAGGCACGCCACGGGGGGCGTGCTTCCCCGGGATATGCGCGGCCCGGCGTCGAGTTCCGCCGGTTCGGATGCCGCTGCTTCGCATCCGCCGCATTCGCAGGCGGCCATCGCCGAAAAAGCGACGCCGCATCGGGTACTTCGTCATGTGACGATTCGCCGTTACACGAATCGGTGTCCAGGTCACATCGTCGTCAGATTTCGGCGTCTCCGATGCTCGCCGAGCGAACGGTTCACCGCTGGGCCGCGCGCCACCTGTCCAGAATCCGGCGGTCCCGTTTGGTCGGCCTTCCGGTGCCGCGATCCCGGGCCGCCACCGGAACGGCGACCGTCGGAGGCGGCGGGGGAGTCCTGTCGAGGTAGCAGGTGACGGCGTCGGCGGCACCGACGCGCTTGTGGATCACCCGCGTCACCTGGACGATCCGCGTGGTGTCACCCACCCGGGCACGCACCTCGTCACCGGGCGAGACCATCGTCGATGGCTTCGCCGGCCGATCGTTGACCCGCACATGCCCACCGCGGCACGCGGCAGCGGCGTCTGGCCGGGTTTTCGTCAGCCGTACCGCCCACAGCCACCGATCCACGCGGGTCGAGTCCATCCCTTCATCATCGCCTGCCAAGGGGACCGCACACCGGCAACCTCGCCTCGCCGACACACCTTGACAGGCAAGCATTCACTTGCATAACGGTTTTTCCGTGGGTGACGTCTTCAAGGCCTTGGCCGACCCCACACGCCGCACGATCCTCGACGAGCTGACAGATCGCAACGGACAGACGCTTTTTGAGATCTGCGCGCGATTGGCAACCAAACACGGGCTCGGCTCGTCGCGGCAGGCCGTCTCGCAGCACCTCGACGTGCTCGAGGCCGCCGGCCTGATCGAGACCCGCCGCGAGGGCCGATACAAGTTTCACTACATCGACACCAGGCCGCTGGAGCCGATCGTCCAGCGGTGGCTCAAGGAACCCAGGAGGGATCACCGTGAGAATTAATCTGACCAGCGTCCTCGTCGACGACCAGGACAAGGCCCTGCGGTTCTATACCGATGTCCTCGGCTTCCGACCGAAACACGATGTCCCGATGGGCGCGCACCGGTGGATCTCCGTGGTCTCACCGGAGGACCCCGACGGCACCGAACTCGTCCTCGAGCCCGACGAACACCCCGCAGCCAAGCCGTTCAAGGAGGCTCTGGTGGCGGACGGCATCCCCTTCACCGCGTTCGCCGTCGCCGACGCCCGGAAGGAATACGAGCGACTCCGCGAACTCGGGGTGCACTTCACCCAGGAGCCGACGGCCATGGGGCCGGTGACGACCGCGGTGCTCGACGACACCTGCGGCAACCTGATCCAGATCCAGCAGTTCGGCTGACTGCGATACATCCTGTCTTACCTCGAAGTTCACCACTTAAAGCATGCTTTTCTTCGTGTGATCTTGTATTCGTATGATTTTTGAGCAATCATGTGTGATACCAAGCACAATGAGGTAGGTGAAGAGGATGGCATCACCCATCGTCGTCATGGGCGTTTCGGGGTCGGGCAAGTCGACTGTGGGCGCCGCGTTGGCGCAGCGACTCAGGGTTCCCTTCGCCGACGCCGATGACTTTCATCCGCCGGCCAACCTCGCCAAGATGACGTCAGGCGAAGCCCTCGACGACGACGACCGCTATCCCTGGCTCGAAGCGATCGGGGAGTGGCTGGCAGGGCACCCCGACGGCGGGGTGATGAGTTGCTCTGCGCTCAAGCGCAAGTACCGCGACCAGCTCCGCCGCCACTGCGCCGACGTCGAATTCCTGCACCTCTCCGGAACGCCCGAGGTCATCGGCAAGCGGCAGGCCAGCCGGCCCGGGCACTTCATGCCCGCATCGCTGCTGGCGTCGCAGTTCGACACCCTCGAGCCCCTTGCCTCCGACGAACGCGGCATCAGTATCGACGTCGATCAGAACATCGACGCGATCATCGAAAGCTACATCGCTGCAACCGATTCGCCCACGGTCAATGAGCAGGACCGATGACCGATCGGGCGTGCTGGCCCAAGCACACACTTGCGCATCGTGAAACGTCCGGAACTGGCCGGGCACTGACTGTTCGGAGGCACCGTGGAAGCAATTGATCCGGCATTCGGCACCACCACTCTGCTACTGATCGCCGCCGCCGCCGTCGCGGTGCTGCTGTTTCTCATCATCAAGGTGAAGATGCATGCGTTCGTGGCGCTCGTGCTGGTGAGCGTGCTGACCGCACTCGCTGCCGGCATTCCGGTGGCAGATGTGCCCGACGCCATCTCCTTCGGTTTCTCCAACACTCTCGGCTCGGTCGCGCTACTGGTCGGCTTCGGCGTCATGATCGGTCGGCTGCTCGAGCTCACCGGCGGTGCCCAAGTGCTTGCCGACACTCTGATCAACAGGTTCGGCGAGAAACGGGCGCCGTTCGCGCTCGGTGTGGCCGCGCTGCTCTTCGGGTTTCCGATCTTCTTCGACGCGGGCCTGGTGGTGTTCCTGCCGATCATCATGACGGTCGCGCGGCGGTTCGGCGGATCGCTTCTGCTGTACGGCTTCCCGGCCGCCGGCGCGTTCGCGGCCATGCACGCGATGGTGCCGCCACATCCCGGACCCGTGGCAGCCGCTGAAGCTTTCGGCGCGAACATCGGCCTCACCCTGCTCGTCGGCGCTCCCATTGCCGTACTGGCGTGGTATGTCGGCGCGTATCTCGTTTCCCAGGCGATCGGGCGTCGAGTGCACATCGACGTACCGGTGGCCCTGTTCGGCGAGATGAACGGCGGCCGCGACGAGACTCCAGATCCCGACGGCACCGGTGCCGGCGCGTCGGGCACCGCAAGCACGCTGACCCGGACCGCGCCGGCATTCGCGACAGTGCTGGGCATTCTGCTGCTGCCGTTCGTGTTGATCTCGTTCAACACTGTGCTCGACACCCTGATGAGCGCTGGGGTGGTCGCCGAGGACGCCACCTGGGCGCGCTATCTGATGTTGCTCGGCAACACCAGCGTGGCGCTGCTCATCACCGTGATCGTGGCCACGCTCGTGCTCGGGCTGCGGGAACATTCGATGGCCGACGTGAGCACCATCTTCGACAAGGCCCTCGGCCCGGTCTGCTCGATCATCCTGATCACCGGCGCAGGCGGCATGTTCGGCGGTGTACTGCGACTGAGCGGCATCGGTGATGCGCTGAGCGGTTCGCTGTCGGGGCTCGGGATGTCGCTGATCGTGCAGGCCTTCCTCATCTCGACCGTCCTTCGGGTCGCACAGGGTTCGGCTACCGTCGCCTTGACCACGACTGCCGGCCTGATCAGTGCGGCCGCCATCGACGCCGATCTGAGCAATTTCCAGCTCAGCTTGCTGGTGATCGCCATCGCCGCAGGCGCGACCGTGCTGTCCCATGTCAACGATTCGGGTTTCTGGCTGGTCAGCCGGTTCTTCGGCATGGACGTCAAGACGACCCTCAAGACCTGGACGGTCATGGAGACGACGCTCGGCCTCACCGCATTCGTCATCGCCCTGGGATTGTGGCTCGTGGCGTGACCCGGCGAGGGAAGTGACGGTCCGCCGACTCACGAGCCGGCGTCGTCGCCGTCCGGCTGCGCAGTGACGGACCCCTGTTCAGCGGGTTCCTCGTCAACCCCATGGGAGCCCGGTTCCTCGGTGGCGTCATCGGAGAGCAATCGCTGGGTGGCGCTGTTGAGGAACGCCAACAACGGCACCGCCAACAGCGCACCGACGATGCCCGCGAGCACCGCACCGGCGGTGATGGCCAGCAGGACCGCCAGCGGATGGATCTGCACCGCCCGCCCCATCACCAACGGCTGCAGCACGTTTCCCTCGATCTGCTGTACGGCGAGAACCAAGGCCAGCACCAGCACGGCGACGAGGAACCCCTTGGACAGCAGCGCCACGACCACGGCGAGCAATCCGGTGAGCACCGCGCCGATCACCGGGATGAACGCGCCGAGAAAGACGAGCGAGGCGAGCGGCAGCGCGAGCGGCACACCCATGACGGCGAGGCCCACACCGATGCCGACCGCATCGACCATCGCGACGAAGAAGGTTGCCCGGACGAAGCCCGTCAATGAGCTGAAGCCGCGCTTGCCCGCTTCCCGCACGCGCTGGCGCGTGTCGCTCGGAACGATCCTGGTCACGTACGCCCAGATGTTGCGGCCACCGTGCAGCAGAAAGATCACCGTGAACAAGACGAGGAACGCGCCGGTGATGATCTCGGTGACCGTCGTCGCGGTGGACAGTGCACCGCTGGTCAACCGTTCTTGATTGTCGCGGACGGCCTCGATGGCGGAGTTGCCGAACGTGTCGATCTGTTCGCGACTCACACCCAACGGCCCATCGACGAGCCAGTCTCGGGCCGAGTCGATGCTCCTGGTGACCTCGCCGCCCAGTGCAGGCAGGCCGGAGATGAACTGACTGACGACGAAGGCGAGGACGCCGCCGAGCACCGCCGTGCCGCCCAGCAGGACCATGGCCACCCCGACACCACGCGGCAGGCCGCGCCGGTCCAGCCAGTCGACCGGCGGCAGCAGCAACGCCGTCACGATGACGGCGATGGACAGAGACACCACGATCATCTGAACCTGTGTGACGACCCAGAGCACCGCCAGCACGGCAGCACCTATGACAAGCAGTCGCCACGACCACGCCGCCGCTTTGCGGACAAGCGGATGAACCGAGTCGACTGCAGAATCGACCGAACCAGGTGGGGCTACCATCGATTCAGCGTAGCCATCGATTCAGCGTTGCCATCGCTTCGAACCCTTCTTTCGTTGCACCACAACACCGTTCACAATGGCGGCGCGGTGGCAGCGCGACGCGGGTCATTCGGCGTCTGCGTCAGCGCGTTCTTCCTCCAGGCGGTCCTTGCTGCGCAGCAGTCGCAACAGCGTGACCAGGATCAATCCGCCCGCGATGTTGGCGACCACGGTGTAGCCGAACCAGCCGAGCCAATCGAGATATCCGAAAGGTGCGTCACCGGTGAAGAACGCACCGAAGATCAGCAGCGAGTCGAGGATGGAGTGAAACATCTGCAGTCCCGCCAGCAGGAATGCTCCGGCCACGGCCGCGGCGATCTTCCCGGGAACCGAGTCGGTGCCGTGCTGCATGCGGGTCATCAGCGTGATCACCATCCCGCCGAGTAGCCCCAGCGAAATCGTCTCCACCGACGGCGGGGCAGTCGCGAAGTGAGCTGCCGATTCCACGGTCTGGGCGTGCAGCTTGGGAAAGCCCGCCATGATCAGCCACATGATCAGCCAGCCGCCCACGAGATTGGCGGCGAGCGTCCCACCCCAGAGCTTGAAGAGCTGCCCGAGGCTGGCCCGCTTGGCGGCGACGGTGGTGACCGGCACCAGAAATCCCTCGGTGAACAGTTCGCTGCGGCCCAGCAGAAGGGCGAGGAAGCCGATCGAGAATGCCAGTCCCGCCAGGAGCTGATTGCCGGTGGCATGCAGCACTGACAGGTAGGCCAGCACTCCCATCGCGACTTCCGTACCACCGAAGAACCCGGTGACCAGAATCTCGTGCCAGCTGCGGTGGAGGCGTTGAGTGCCCTCGCTGATGGTCCTTCGGAACGTCTCCTCGAGCTCGTCTTCGATCGGGCTGTCGGACTCGCCGAGTTGGCGCTGGCTGGTCTTACTCACATCGGATCCTCAACGCCGGTGACGGGTGGACGACACCGAGTACCCAAATGTGCGGGTAATCCATCAGATGGTCGGAGTGTCCCCGGGGCGCAGCAGGCGCAGCCAGCGATAGCCGTAGGCCGCGAGATGCAACTCGGTCCGGCCGTCGTCGTCGAGCTCATGGTGCGACAGATCCCCGAGGAGATCGACCAGGACCGACCCGGGAGGGGCTCCGTCGAGCTGGATGGACACGATGCAGCTGTCTGCGCCGAAATTGTGCAGGCCGACCATCGCCCATCCCGATTGCTCGCGGCACACGTGCGCCAACACCGCCGTGTTTGGCTGCTTGAGGATCTCGACCACCGACCAGCCGAGCTCCGGTTGCTGACGGTACGTGTAGATGAGGTCGCGGATGAACCACCAGAATGAGCCGTGGTCTCGGCGCTGACCGGCGGCGTTCACGCGGTCGGGGCCGAACAACCCGTCGGGCGGCGGCCGGGGGAGTCGCCGCTTTGCGGCCGAGGAGAAGCCACCGTTGGTGTCACCCGTCCACTGCATCGGTGTGCGCACGGCGAATCTACCTGGAACGTCGAGGTTTTCGGCCATACCGATTTCCTCTCCGTAGAACAACACCGGCGTGCCGGGAAGGGAGAACGCCAGCGAGTACACCATCCGCATGCGGCGCTCGTCGCCGCCGAGCATCGACGGCAACCGCCTGCGCAACCCGCGGCCGTACAACTGCATGTCGGGGTCGGGCCCGAAGGCGTCGAAGACCTCCTGACGCTCGGCATCACCCAGCTTGTCCAACGTCAACTCGTCGTGGTTACGCACGAAATTGGCCCACTGGCTGGTGATGTCGAGTGAGGGCCGCTGCCGTAGCGCCTTCGCCAGAGGCCGGGCGTCGCCGCGGGCCAGCGACAGGTACATGTTCTGCATTCCGATGAAGTCGAACTGCATGTTCAGGCCGTCACCGTCGGGTCCGCCGAAGAACTTCTTCTGGTCCTTGTAGGGCACGTTGACCTCACCGAGCAGCACCGCATCACCGAGGCGGCGCGTGACGAAGTTGCGGACGTCGCCGAGGTATTCGTAGGGGTCGAACACCCCGGGATCGCCAGGGGCGCCGTCATCGGCGAACAGGAACGGCACCGCGTCGACACGGAACCCCGACACGCCGAGCTGCAGCCAGAATCCGAGGGTGCGTGAGATTTCTTCCTGCACTTCGGGATTGGCGATGTTCAGGTCGGGCTGGTGCTTGTAGAAGTGGTGCAGGTAGTACTCGCCGGTCTTGGGGTCGAGCTCCCAGAGGCTGTCCTCCTCATCGGGGAACACGACGTCCTTGCCGGTGCCTTCGGGTTCGGTGGGATTCCACACGTAATAGTCGCGGTAGGAGTCGTCCTTGCTGCGGCGGGCCGACTTGAACCACGGGTGCGCGTCGGAGGTGTGGTTCATCACGAAGTCGACGATCACCCGCATTCCGTTGGATCGGGCGGTCCTGACCAGTTCGACGAAATCGCCGAGATTACCCAGTCGTGGGTCCACGCCGAAGAAGTCGGTGATGTCGTAGCCGTCGTCTTTGCGGGCGGTGGGGTAGAACGGCATCAGCCATAGGCAGGTGATGCCGAGGTCGGAAAGGTATTCGATGCGTTCGGTCATTCCGCGCATGTCGCCGGTGCCGTCGCCGTTCCAGTCGTAGAACGTCTCGATGTCGACGCAGTAGAGGACCGCGTTCTTCCACCACATGTCGCCGCTCTCGATCTTCCTCATGCGGTCACCGCCGGGGCGGTGGGCGACAACTGCGGCAGCACGTGTTGACCGAACGCGTCGATGAACCCGGCTTGCCGTTGACCGACGAAGTGCAGGTACAACTCGTCCCAGCCCTGCTCGATGTATTCGTTGAGCCAGGCGGCATGACGGCTGAGATCGCTGGACACTCGCACGGATTTTGCGACCTGTTCGGGGGTGACGGACTGCCCGACGACGTCGAAGGCTTCGACGGTCTCGAGGTCCCAGGGCACCGGGGGAGTGAAGATGTTGTTGCGCCACTGGTCGTGGGCGATGGCCAGCGCCTCACCCTCCGTCGGCGCCCAACTCAGGTGGATCTGAAGGCGGGCGGGGCCGCGGCCGCCGGCGTTACGGTAGGCATCCAGCACCTTCTGCAGCGTCACGGCGGGCTGATTGACGGTGATGAGCGCGTCCGCCCATGCGGCGTGCCGCGCGGCGGTGCCCGGGGTGACGGCGGGGCCGACCAGATCGGGCACGGTGGCGGGCAACGTCCACAGTCTGGCGCGGTTGACCTGGATCAGGCCGTCGTGGCTGACCTCTTCGCCGCGGAGCAACCGCCGGATCACCTCGACGCATTCGACAAGGCGCTGGTCGCGGATCTCCTTGCGCGGCCACACCTCGCCGGTGATCCGTTCGTTGGACGCTTCCCCGGATCCGAGTGCGGCCCAGAACCGGCCGGGGAACATCTGCGCCAGCGTCGCAATCGCCTGGGCGACGATCGCGGGGTGGTAACGCTGACCGGGGGCGTTGACGACGCCGAACGGCAGCTTCGTGGTGGCAAGGGCCGCGCCGAGAAACGCCCAGGCGAAGCCTGATTCGTTCTGCCGCTCGCTCCAGGGGCTGAAGTGGTCCGAGGACATTCCGGCGGTGAAGCCGGCCTGCTCCGCGTGCTGGACGTCCTTCAACAGTTGCGCGGGGTCGATCTGCTCGTGCGAACAGTGGAATCCGATGACCGTCATGGGTGCCGGATACCCGTTCTGGTCGGGTGAACCGGCCGGGTTTCAGGCCTGGGCCGTGCGGAAACTCTCGCGCCATTGACCGACTGCGACAAGATCGTCGAGTTGATGGCCGCGCGGGGAAGCAGGGGCGGGTCGGCGCCACCGTCGCCGGCTCCGGTGTAGCGCCTTCAGCCCACTTCCAGCGGTACGGCCATCTCCCGGCCGCCGCCACGCGCCGCCCCGATTCCGGCCGCCACCACCGCGCCGATGCCCAGGATGCCCGCCACCCCCGGCGCCTGATCGAGCAGCAGGAACCCGACGAGCAAGGCGAACGCGGGCTCCAGGCTCATCAGCGTGCCGAACGCAGCCGTGGTCAACCTGCGTAATGCCAAGAGCTCCAACACATATGGCACCACAGGCAGCAGGATCGCCATCCCGAGACCGATCAGCAGCAGCTGAGGGGTCATCCGCTCGAACACCGAGGTGCTCACGAAGAGCGAGGACACCACCCCGGCGATCGGCATCGATATCGCGAGGCCGTTGACACCGGCGACCTCATCGCCGACCCGCTGAGTGAGCAGGATGTAGATCGCCCAGCAGACACCGGCCGAAACCGCCAGGAAGGCGCCTTTCGGATCGATCCCGCCGCTGAACGGTTGGCTCAGAAGCACCACGCCGATCGCGGCGAGCCCGGGCCACAACAACCGGTGGCGCCCTTTGCCGTGAACCACCGCGACGGCGAGGGGACCCAGGAACTCCAGTGCGGTGGCGGTGCCGAGCGCAAGACGGTCCAGCGAAGCCATGAACAGCAGCGTGATGGCCGCGGTGGCGCATCCGAGGACGACACACATTCCGAAGGTGCGCCAGGTGAAGGCAGACGGCCGGGCGGGCGTGCTCTGCACTCACCCCTGCATTTGAAGTGATGGTTGCCGATCGCGTCTGCCGATTGCAGCGGACCGACACAGTGTCGATATGACCCGAATTCGCGCGACGGGCGATCACGGATTGAAACCGGCAGTCCCGCCTACGTATTCAGTGTGCTTTCGGGGGTCACCCCGAAATTGCGGCGATACGCGACGCGGAACCGCGCCAGGTTCCAGAATCCCCATTTGTGAGCGATGTCGGCCACCGTGCTCGCGGCGGGAGCCGCCGACGCGAGGTCGTGGTAGACGCAGGCCAGACGGACCTGCTGAAGATGCTGCGTGGCTGAACAACCCCGGTGCCTGCGGAACATCTCTTCCAGCACGCGGGTCGGGACGCGCGCCGCGTAGGCGATGTCCGCAGGCGAAATGTCCTTATGGGCATTGTCGTCGATGAACGCCGTCGCCCGGCGAAGGGCGTCGTGGTTGTCGACATCGCCGACCCGCCTCGCTCGATCGCCCACCGTGTGGGGGAACGCCGCCAGCATGCTGGACGCCAGATAGCGGGTGACGCCGCTGGCGGCGAGGGGTTCCTGGGCGGCGTACGGGTTGCTCAGCAGCCCATGGCGGATATGGTCGACGACATCGACCAGATAGCGATTCGCCGTCGGGGACAACGGTGTTGAGCCCGTCAGACGAACGGGCTCACCGTCGGGGTGATCGCCGGCGACCTGCGTCAGGACCCCGCGGGGAACGTTGAGGATGTGGTAGCGCGCCTTCTGCACCCGGCCCGCGATGGGCCGCTCGGCGACGGCGCCGAACGCCACCACCGCTCCCGTTCCATGGCTGTGGGGCTGACGGGCGTCGGTCTCCTCGAGAACCCCCGAATGCACGCGGCACAACAGAATGTCGTCGGGTGCTTCCATCTCGTAGCTCATGTCGTAGCTGTACTCGGCGTCGTCGATGCTGAGCACACCGAGATGGCTGCGCCAGACGCGGGTGCGGGTAGTCGAGCTGGACGTCGAACTGTTGATGCGGATCGCTCCGAACGCGGCGCCGATCTGTTCCTCGATCTGCTCAAGGTTGTCCGCATCGATCAAGAAGCCGCCGGCCAGGGACTCAGGCCTCTCGTCCACGAGTCTCACCTACCTGCAGTCGCCTTTCGACCACTGTACGACCAGTGGCGCATCATTCTGGCAACTCTGACACATAGCCTGACGCAGCTGTCAGATGATCGAGATCACTGCTCCGGCGCTGCCGAGGCCCCCGCGGTCACCCAAACATCTGGCTGCGAGCAACGACGCACAAGCCAGGCGCAGACGGCCGACGGCCCAGACCGCCCGAGCTCAACTCGAGGCGTCGAGGATCTTGATCGCGAAGATCAGCGTGTCACCCGGCAGGATTCCGGCACCGGGTTGACCGTCGGGGTAACCGTCGGCAGAAGTCATCGCGACAGCGACCGTGGATCCGACCGTCTGCCCGGCGATGGCCTTCTTGAAGCCGGGCACGACGCCGTCGAGCGGGAATTCAACCGGGACGCCCTGGTCGTAGCTGCTGTCGAACACCGTCCCGTCACGTCCGTTCACGCCCATGTAGCAGACCGACACCGTCGCCGTGTCTGCGACGACCGGCCCGTCACCTGCCTGCAGCGTGTGCACCTGGGTGTCCGTCACAGTGAACGGTGCGTTGACCTTGATGTACGGCGCCGTCGCGTCGGTGGATCCGCTGACCGCGACGCTGCCACTGGCTCCAGGAAGTGTCCGCTCGGGTGTGCCAACCTCCGCAGGCGCCGCCGTCGGACAGCCGCCGGCGGCGACGGTCGCCGTTTCGGTGACGGAGGACGAGGCCGCTTCGGCCACCGACGGCGTGGTCGTCGACGCAGTATCCGCATCGCTGCCGCATGCGGAGAGCGTCAGGACCGTCGCCGCGGCACACGCCACAAGCGAGATGGAGGAGTAGACACCAGAGGAGTTCACCGCAGTCACGCTACAGCCGCCCTGCACAGCCCCTTCCGGGCGATGAGTTTCTTCCGCACAGGAGGTCTTTCAGAACGGACGGGTGCACCGCGACCGCAAAGGGGAGATCTGATGGGCACACATTCATCGAGCAGCGGTTACCTGCCGATCAACGGCCTCGACCTCTACTACGAGGTGTACGGCGAGCTGCGCGGGTCCGAGCCTCCGCTGCTGTTGATCCCCGGTGCGTTCATGGGCGCCGACTCGATGACGACATGGGCGGACGCCTTCGCGTGTGAGCGCGCCGTGATCGTTTTCGATCAACAAGGACACGGCCGTACCGCGGATACGGCGCGGGAGATGTCCTACGAGCAGTTCGCTGACGATGCCGCAGCGTTGCTCGGCGCGTTGGGGGTGGAGCACGCCGACGTGATGGGCTACTCGCAAGGCGGCGGGGTCGCACTGCAGCTCGCGATCCGCCACGACTCGCTGGTGAGCAAGTTGGTCTCGATGTCGGCGACCTTCCGCAAGGACGGTTGGTACCCGTCGGTGTTCGACGCCATCGGCGGGATCACCGCCGACGCATTCGCCGGGACGCCGGTCGAGACGGCGTTCAAGGCGCACACACCCGACGTCGCGGCGTTCGAGGCCCACCTCGAGAAGATGAAGAAGCTGAATATCGACGACCAGCAGGTCAGCGCCGACGAGATGCGTTCGATCTCCGCGAAGACGATGATCATCGTCGGTGACGCGGACGGCGTGAAAGTCGAACATGCGTTGGAGATGTTCAGGCTGCGCGGCGGCGGCGATGAACAGGCAGCGGCAACGGGAGTGTTGCAGGAGGCTCCACCCGCCCGCCTGGTGGTGCTGCCGGCGATGTCGCACGTCGGCATCTCGGGGGAGTCGGAGGTGCTGGTGCCGTTGGTCAGGGCATTTCTCGATGACGTGCCACCGACGACACCGGAGCTGTTCTGAAGGTACTGCGGTACGGTCGGCATCGCCGCCGAACTGGTCCGACGAGGCCACACGATCACGTACTACGCGCCCCGGATTTCGAGGAACCCGCTCCACCCGCGGTTCATCTCGGCCGGACCCTGGATGCCGCCGCGGGCGCCGACGAGCTGTGGACCGCCGTCGACGGCGTCGCTGTGGACCCGAAGGTGCGTGACCGGCTGGCGTGGATGCGTGGGGAGATCGACGCCGCCGGCGGATCAGTCGCCGCCGCCGACGAGGTCGAACGCGTGCTGGCCGAGGCGCCGACTCGAATGTGAACCGTGAGTTGGCAGTCAAGCCGTACTCGCCTCGGAAGTGAAACTGTCATTTCGATGACAAAGATCGGGCCGTCCTTGAGGCGATACTGGTTGTGTTACCGCATCCACACGAGACATGAGGGGCTTGCAGGTGCAGATCAGGTACGCGCTGGCGGTGCTGGGCGCCGCGGTCGGGTTGGTTGCAGGCTGCGGCGGAACCGGCGGCGACTCCGCTTCGGCAACATCGAGTGCGACCTCCGCTGACCAGTCGGCGCCGGTGAGCGCCGCGGCGGTCCCGGCGGAATTGAACTTCACTGCCAAGACCATCGACGGGCAGGAATTCTCCGGACAGACGCTGGCCGGAAAGCCCGCCGTGTTCTGGTTCTGGGCGCCGTGGTGCCCCACCTGCCAGCGAGAGGCACCCGACGTCGCCACCGTCGCGCGGGCCAATCCCGAAACAACGTTCGTCGGGGTGGCAGCTCTGGACCAGGAGCCGGCGATGCGGGAGTTCGCCGACAAATACGACATCGACTTCTTCACGAACCTCGCCGATGTCGACGGCGCGGTATGGCAGCGCTTCGGTATCACGGCGCAGCCGGCGTTCGCGTTCGTCACGGCAGACGGAGCCGTGGACGTCGTCCGCGGCTCGTTGTCCGAACCTGCGCTGAGCACCAGGGTCGCCACCCTCCTCGGCGCCTGATGGACAGTGGAACTATCGCTTTCGCGATGGCTGCCGGGCTGGTCGCGGCGCTGAATCCGTGCGGTTTCGCGCTGCTCCCAGGCTATCTCGCGCTGGTGGTCGCCGGCGAGGGCAGCGCGTCTGTCAGCCGCGTCGCCGCGGTGGGTCGCGCACTTGCCGCCACAGCGATGATGGCGGCCGGATTCCTTGTCGTCTTCGGATCCTTTGCGCTGATCCTGGCGCCCTTCACCGCGGTGATCCAGCAGTATCTGCCCGTCTTCACCGTCGTGATCGGGGCCGCCCTGCTCCTGCTCGGCGCCTGGATGCTGAGCGGCCGAGAGGTGACCCTGCTCCTCCCGAAGTCACGAAGCGGCGCGCCGACGGCACGGCTGGGCTCGATGTTCGGCTACGGGATGGCCTACGCGGTTGCCTCGTTGTCCTGCACGATCGGCCCGTTCCTCGCGGTCACCGGCTCGACCTTTCGGACCGGCTCGGTAGTGGAAGGCCTCATCGCCTACCTGGCCTACGCCGCGGGCATGGCGTTGCTGGTGGGAGTGCTGGCGACCGCGATCGCGTTGGCGGCCGCGCCGGTCACGACCTGGCTCCGAGGCGCGACAGGCTATCTGACACGAATCGGCGGTGTTCTGCTGGTCGCAGCCGGCGCCTACGTCGCGTACTACGGCGTTTACGAGCTCCGAGTGATCGGCGGCGCCGACGCCTCCGACCCGCTCATCGAGGCTGCCGCGCGAATCCAGCAGGTGATGTCGTCTGCCGTGGGCTCTGCCGGCATTCTACCGATCATGGGGGTTCTCGTTGTGATCATCGGCGCCGCTGGGGTTTTCGGATGGCGCCGGATCGTTCGCCGTCGGCGCACGGCAGACGTCGAACGCTGAGTTTTCTGCATGTCGGTGAGGGAGAATGACGGAATGAGTGATGCGGGCCATGTCGATGGCGTCGAGGTGTTGTGGCGCCCGGGGTGTCCGTTCTGCAGCCGTCTGCGCCGAGGACTGCGACGGCGCGGGATCGCGACGACGGAGATCAACATCTGGGACGACCCCGGCGCTGCCGAACGGGTGCGTGCCGTCACCGGCGGTGACGAAACGGTTCCCACGGTGTTCGTCGGGACGACGGCGCTGGTCAACCCCAGTGTGCGAGACGTCGTGAACGCCGTCGCGACCGAGTTCGGTTCGCAGGCAACGGAAATACTTGGCGGAAGCGCCGACAGCGGTCGTCGGCCCTGGTGGTCACGAATGCTCGGACGCGAATCGCGCTGACACGGGACCATCTGGTCCTGTGACGGCACTTCCGGCCGCGGGCGGGAAACTACTTCTGCGGTGCAGTTCCCTCACCACTGAATTGTTTTCCGAGAGAGACGATTTCGTCCACCGACCACTGGTCGTCGGCGTGCGTCCCATATTTGCGGGCCAGCACCCGGCCGTCTGAGCCGATGAGAAAATCGGCGGGCCGACCGAAATGATCTTCCCCGCGCCCCAAACCCGACGTGATCGACCGTTGACTCCTGGCGCCACGCGCCGCCGCGAGCCAAGCGCGGGGATGGGCGACCGACGTCACCGAGGATTCCACGCCGAACTCCCGGTAGAGGTTGCGCTGCGGATCGCCGATCACGGCGAAGGGCAGTTCGGATTGGTATTTGCGCAATGCGTCGGCTGACGAGTGGAACACCACCACTTCCACGATGCCTGCCGCAGAGATCTGGTCGCGGTGCGCGACGATCGAACGCAGATGCAGGTGGCAGATCGGACACCCGGCGAATCGGCGGAACTGAAGGTGCACCATTCGGTCGGCGTCGGGCAGCGATACCTCGGCGCCGTCGATCGCGTGCAGTTGGCGTGGAGAGATGACGGTTCCCACATCGACAGTTGTCATGCTCTCAGCGAAGCACATCGCCACACGATTCGAACAGATCTGTCATCGAGATGACCTTCTTTGCGGAGTGACATCAGCAGAGTTAATGGCGAAGCGCAACACAGTGCCGACCGCCAGTGCGGCCGGCACTGTGCTGCGGAGCGTTCGACCCCGCAGGAACAATCAGCGGCGGTTGCGTTGTGGTGCCGCGAGCAGCAGTCCCAACACAGCGCCGTACAGCAGGTGCTCGGCGATGAAGGTCTGGTAGCCGACCATCGCGGCCATGTCGCGGATCGGATCGCCGCCGCCCAACAGTGACGCCGCCACCGGCAGACCCACCCAGGAGCTGATGGCGAACACCACGAGCCCCCACGCCACGGCCGCCGCCACCAGCACCGCTCCGTGGCAACGCAGGAGCCGCGCAACCACACCGAACATCGCACCATAGGCCGCGCCCACCATCATGTGAATGAACGCACCGAGAGCGGCAGGACCGAACACGAAGGTGAACGAGTTGCCGGCCATGGCGGACTGCATCGACTCCATCATCGCGTCGCCCGGCGCCAGCGTCGCCGCGATGTGGTAGAGCGGGGTGAAGAAACCCGTGTGCTGATAGGTCAACGCCGCGACCATCGCATACATCGCCATAACCAGCGACGCGCCAACGCCGGCGGCAGCTCCCCACACCGCCGAGGTGACAACCCCCCGACCGCCAACTCCTGCGCCGAGCCTCGCATTTGCCGATTCTCTGGATGCTGTAGCCATCTTGATCTCCTCCTGAAGATTGGACCCACTGTTCCAACTCCGCAGAGAACCCGCGGCGCCGTCTCCCTAGGCGATCAATGTCAGCACGCTGACACTGATCACTGAGGAATGTCAGCACGGTGACAGGATCGACCTCACGACCGAAGGGGGAGTCCATGCCCGACCGCAACGGCCCTATCCGACATGCCATGCGCGCGATCGCCGGAGGGGAGAGCCCCCGCGATCTCCAGATTCGTCACGCCGCCTGGGTCGCCCGATGCGTCGGCCGCGGCCCTGCCGCACCCCTGCTTCGCGACGACGTCAGCGCACTCGCCGGGACCCTGGCAGCGAGACAGTTCGCCTCCGGGGAGGTGCTCTTCGCCGCCGGCGATCAGTCGACGGGGGTCTGGATCGTCCGGCAGGGGCGCATCGAACTCGCGGTGGGTTCCGGGCGCAGGCGAGTGGTCGTCGATGTGCTGCGCACCGGTGACGTCGACGGCGACATTCCGCTGCTCCTGGCGATGCCCATGGCCTACACCGCGCGGGCTCTCGGCGACTGCACCTGCCTGTATCTGGACCGTCCCGCCTTCGAAAACCTGCTGGCAACTCGCCCCAACATCGCCCGGCGGTGGCTGTCGTCTGTCGCACAACGTGTTTCCGCCGGCCAGGAAAGACTGGTCGCCATGCTCGGCAGGCCCCTGTCGGCCCAGGTCGCCCAGTTGCTGCTCGACGAATCACTCGACGGCTCCGTGCCGCTGGCGCAGCGCACGCTCGCCGCGATGCTCGGCGTTCAGCGCCCCTCCCTGAACAAGATTCTGAAAGACTTTGAGCGCCAGGGACTCATCGCCATTCACTATGCGGGAATCGATCTCACCGACACGGATGCTCTCACCGCGAAGGCCGAATGACGTCGTCGAGCAGCTCGGTCAGTCGTAAACGGGCAGCGGGGGAGCATCCGCCACTAGTCGTCCGGTTCGGCCGTACCCTGCAAGGGTCAGTGATCCCAAACGGTGGGTACCCACCGAAAGCCGTTGCCGGCGACTGCCACGTGGCAGATGGATGGGAACGGCAGGTGCGGTGAGCCGCGCGCGAGCCCGCACGTTGGTCAGCACAACTGTGGTCTCGCCGGTGGCCAGGAAACGCTGCTCCAACATCTCGAACGACTCCCACGTCCGGCTCATCTCGAGGAAGAATGATATCGAGCCTCCGCCGCGTACATCGCCGCGAGAAGAGAGGTCGTGTCCTTCAATGATGTGTCTGCCATGCTTCGACGGTGGCACTGCGGTGTCCGCGGCGCTGGCGAAATTGCGACGTGACCCTGGGGTTACACGTCCACCCTGGTTTAGCAATGCGCCGTTGTTGGGCACTGTGGAGGTATGAGCGACAACGCAAAGGTCGACAACACAAAGGTCACTGTAGAACGCACCATCGCGGCGCCCGTCGATGTGGTTTTCGACATCCTCTCGAACCCCCAGCGGCATCAGGAGCTCGATGGCTCCGGGTTTGTCCGCAGTGTGGACCACGCCGATCGGATACAAGAAGTCGGCCAGGTGTTCACGATGAACATGCAGGGCAGTCACATGGGCGGCGAGTACAAGACCGATAACCACGTCTCGGGTTACGCCAAAGACAAGCTGCTGGCCTGGAGGACAGCGCCTGCGGGCACTGAGCCTCCCGGCTGGGAGTGGCTGTGGGAGTTGGAATCTCAAGGGCCCGATGAGACGTTGGTGCGCCACACCTATGACTGGTCGAAGGTCACCGACAAGAAGCTGCTCGAGAAGGTGAAGTTTCCGCTGGTGACCAAGGAACAGCTGATCGATACGCTCGCGCGACTTGCGTCAGCGACTTCGGCCTGACCGGCACCAGTGTCAGCGCTTGTTCTTCGGGATTGCGGTCGACCACAGGGCCCACGCGATCAGCATCGGCTGAAACAGTAGACGCACAAACCGGCTGGTATCGCTGTTCAGGTTGAAGGCGTCGACGTGGTTGACGTATTGCGCCAGATTGCCCCGGGAAGATCAGCACGAAGAACACCGCCAAGGAGGCAGCCGACGAGGACCCGGTCGCGTCGCCAGCAGCGCCAACCCGATACCCAGGGTGATCTCGACTCCGCCGGAGGCCATCACCACGCCGTCGGCGTCCATCGGCACCCACTGCGGTACCTGGGCCTGAAACTCCTCGCGGGCCCAGAAGAGGTGACTGAATCCGGCGAAAATCATTGCCGCTGCAAGGAGATAGCGGGCGATGGTTCACGGACGGGTGGTCGGCAGAGGCGGTGGCAACTCGGCCATCTGGAGTCCTTTCGGGTGGCGGGATCAACTGGCGGCAGTGCCGCGAATCGGGGCTGATCGTGATGGTCAGGAAGGTCAGGCGGATCCGTCGAGCGAAAGCCACAGGTGAGGCGCCTGTTTGCTGGCTCGCCAGCTCTAATCATCCAGCACCTCAGAACAGGCGTTACATGTAACATTGTTGCATGGCAGTGAGAGAAAGGGTCGGCGAGTACCGACGGCGGATGCGGGAGCGGGGCCTCCGGCCGCTACAGGTCTGGGTGCCTGACGTGCGAACCGAGACTTTTGCGGCCGAGGCGCATCGCCAGGCTTCGTTGGTCGCACGAGCGGACGAGAGCGGCGACGACCAAGACTTCGTTGAGGCGATCTCGACACCGTGGGACGAGGAGTGAACCGAGGGGAGATCTGGACCGTAGCTGGGGGCGGCTACGCGGCGAAGCCGCGTCCGGCAGTGATCGTTCAAGATGACCTCTTTGATGCCACCAATTCAGTGACTGTTGCTCCGATGACCAGCGCGCTGTTGGATGCTCCGCTGATGCGAATTCGCATAACCGGCGGAAACGACCGGCTTTCAGGACTCGACCACGACAGTGACGTGATGATCGACAAGCTCACAACCGTCAGAAGGTCGAACGTCCGCGCCCGGGTTGGAAGGCTGACAGCTGAGCAAGTCGTCGAGGTCGAGAGGGCAATGATGGCATTCCTTGGCCTTGCCCGGTAGCTGAAAACCATTGGACAGCAGCGCAAACCGCGCGCTTTGCTGGTAACCCTGCATATTCGATTACTGCATAAACGGTCCCGTGCGAGCTCCAGAACCAGCGGCCGGGGCGGTGGCGGTCTCTCGCTCCACCGGCTTGATCGTGGTCACCCGTTGTCCCGCCAGGTGAGCACCTGCTTGACAGACGTGAGGTCGTAACCGTTGTCGGCGGTGAGTTCGGTCTGGAACAACGTGACCCCCGCCTCGCGGAAGGCATCGGCACTGTCGGCGTTCTCCCACAGCGTCGAGCGTTCGATTTCAGCGCCGTTGCGGCCGAACGTCGCTGCCAACTCATCGACGCGGTCGCTGGACCTGCGGAACGCGTCGAGATCCTGGAACGCGTGCCAGATGTCGGCGTGCCGGGCAACGGCGGGCAGCGAGCGCTTGGGCCCCGTGCCGCCGATGAGGATCGGTAGCTTCCGCACGGGCGGGGGGATAAGTGCAGCGAGCCGGTTCTCGATGCGGATCAGGCTGTCGTCGAACAGGTCGAAGCGGGAGCCGAAGGTCCCGAAGTCGTAACCGTAGGTGGTGTAGTCCTTTTCGTACCAGCCCGCGCCGAGGCCGAGGATGAGCCGGCCGCCGCTGATGTGGTCGACGGTGCGCGCCATGTCGGCGAGCAGGTCCGCGTTGCGGTAGCCGACGCCGGTGACGAGGAGCCCGATCTCGGCGTGTGAGGTGATCTCGCCCCACGACGCGAGCGCGGTCCACCCCTCGAAGTTGGCGACGTCGGGCTGCTCGTCGAACATGACGGGCTTGCCGTCGACGATGCCCTTCATCGCGGGGCGGTGGAAGTGGTCGTAGCCGAAGATCACGTCGACGCCGAGGTCGTCGGCGGCCAGGACCGCTTCGCGCCATGTGCGGTAATCGGGCGTGCCGCCGGGCTGGATCTGCACGGCGACGCGGACGGGACGGGTCATGGATGCTCCTGAGTCGGGGAAGGGAAGACTCCTGAGCCAAGTTCACCGGGCGCGGAGTTTATTCCGAACCGGCACGTCTCGGAATTGACCGACTCATTCCCAGGATCGCCCGCGCTGCACGCTCTGCGATGAGCATGACTGGCGCGTTGGTGTTCCCGGAAGTAATGGTGGGCATCGCCGAAGCGTCAGCCACTCGGAGGCCGGCGACGCGGTATACGCGACAGTTGGTGTCTAGCACCGTGGCGGCCGACCGCGGAAGACCGCGGGTGTCGAAGGCTCCCATCGCGCAGGTACCCACCGGATGAAAGATGGTTGTACCGAGTTCACGGGCCGCCTGCTGCAGGTCTTCGTCGCTCACCAGTTGCGGGCCGGGAAGCAATTCTTCTGGGCAGTAGCGGACCAGGGCCGGCGCCGCCATGATCTGCCGGGTCATCCGGAGGCCGCGCACGGCGGCTTGACGATCGGCGTCAGTGGACAGGTAATTGCACGCGATCTTCGGGTAGGCCAACGGATCTGCGCCGGCGATGCGCACGTGACCCCGCGAGCTGGGTCGCAGATTGCAGACCGAGGGGGTGATCGCTCCGAAGCGGTGCAGTGGTTCGCCGAACTTGGCCAACGACAAGGGCTGCACATGCCACTCCAGATCGGGACTGGCCAGCGTGGGGCTGCTCTTGGCGAACGCGCCCAGCGTGGAGGGCGGCATGGTCATGGGGCCTGAGCGCATCACCAGGTACTGAAGTCCCATGCCTGCACGGGTGATCCAGTTGCGGTACAGCGTGTTGACGGTCCGGGCGCCCCGCACCCGGTAGACCGTTCGCAGCTGCAGGTGGTCCTGGAGGTTCTCGCCAACGCCCGGCAGATCGACGGCCACCGGCACGTGATGCTGGGTGAGCAGCCCGGCCGGGCCCAGACCCGAGGCCTGCATGAGTTGCGGCGACCCAATCGCTCCGGCGCTCAGGATCACCTCCCGGAGGGCCTGGACGTCGATGATGTGGCCGTCTTTGAGCAGCCGCACGCCGGTGGCGCGGTGCTGAGCCGAGGTCCAGGCACCACGACGTTGATCTTTGTGGACCTGGTCGTCCATCAGCAGCTTCAAGGCCTGGGTGTGGGTGTAGATGGTGAGATTTGGTCGGTGGGCGACGGGATGCAAAAAAGCATCGGCCATCGACCAGCGACGGCCGCGCCGTTGGTTGACATGAAAGTACGCACTGCCGGCGTTGTCGCCGCGGTTGAATTCGTCGATCGGGGAGATGCCCACCTGGGCGGCGGCGGCCTGCCAGGCGTCCAAGATCTTCCAGCGAACCCGCGGTCGCTCGACAGTGATTTCGCCACCGGCGCCGTGCCACTCGTCGGCTCCGCCGAAATAGTCTTCCAACTCTTTGTAGATTGACAGAGTCTCACCGGCGCCGTCCGGGCCGCCCCAAAGCCAGCGATCGTCACCGGTGGCTTGCGCCCACAGCTCGTAATCGCTGGCCTGTCCGCGCATATGGATCATCGCGTTGATTGACGAGCTGCCGCCGATTACGCGGCCGCGCGCGTAGTGGATGCTGCGGCCGGCCAGACCTGGGTCAGCCTCGGTCGTGAAGCACCAGTCGGTGCGTGGGTTGGCAATTGTGTACAAATAGCCCACCGGCACCTTGATCCAGAAATAGTTGTCTTTGCCGCCTGCCTCAATCAAGAGCACACGGTGATCAGGGTTGGCGCTGAGCCGATTTGCGAGCAGGCAGCCCGCACTGCCTGCTCCCACGATGACGAAGTCGAATTCGGCGGTGGGGCTCATTTCCGGCACCTCTTTCTCCATAGCGTCGGATGCGTGTCCTGGTGTGCGATGACCGCCTGGCACGCGCCCGTTCCCGTGTGTGCTGTCGCGGCCCACCGTGTCGTCTTCGTCGGGAGAGACTAAGACTTCGTCGCGTGTAGTTGTCGCAAAACTCGATGCGCGATCGACAAGCTCGGGTCGCGTCGTGGAAACCGCCAGCTTGAACAGGGCGAGAGCCGTTGGGGCGGCAGAGGACTAAGCAGTGGTTTACTGGTGACCCTTCGTATTCGATTTATGCATATTCCGCTCCGGGGTTCACATGCGTCCCGCACCCACCCAAACGGGGGTATATACTGAGTCGGCATTTGGTATATACAGTTGGAGGCCAGGTGAAATGACTAAGCGCTTGATCGATCTCGACGACGACCTGCTGGCTGCCGCACAGAAAGAACTCAAGACATCCGGCGTGTCGGACACGGTACGGATCGCATTGCAGCAAGCGGCAGCATCATCTGCTCGCGCACGCCAGGTCGCCTGGTTACAGGCCGGCGGTCTAGGGGAGATGGCGGATCCCGATCAACGTGGTGAAGTGTGGCGCTGATCGCTCGGCACCTTATCGATACCAGTGCAGCAGCACGGATGACGCACCCTGAGGTTGCCGCCAGGCTCTCACCACTAGTTGAGGCCGGATTGGTCGCCACCACAGCTCAACTCGACGCCGAGGCGCTATACAGCGCCCGCAATCCTGCGGACTATGAACAACTCTGGTCAGACCGCCGTTTGGCCTACGAATACCTGCCAACCGATGACGAACATTGGCAGACGGCACTCGGCGCCCAACGGCAGTTGGCCAGCACCGGCCGCCACCGTGCTGTCGGTATGGCCGACCTCCTGATCGCCGCCATTGCCGATGCCCATGACGTGACGCTGATCCACTATGACGCCGACTTTGAGATCGCTGCAGAGGTACTGCCGTTCCGGCACCAATGGGTTCTGGAACGGGGCACTATCTGAGCAGGGCGGGGCAGCAGCAACTCTTCGAATATGCTGCGCCACAGAGCAATACGCAATGGCCTACTGGTAACCCGCCATATTCGATCCGGTCGTATTCCTCCGGATTTCGTGACAGTGCATCAGTCGAGATGCGGCAAAGGGAGGCGTGATTGAAGGGGTCGCTTCCGCGTCATTGGATGACGCGTCTTCGCGACGATCCGTCTGAAGTTTGTTCGCTTAGTCATCGACACCGTCGGCACGTTGCGGTAGCACTTCGCATCCCACATCGGTACCATGACGTCATGAGCAAGCAGATTGCCGTTCGGCTACCGGACGAGGTGGTCGATTTCATTGACGGGGAAGTGGACCAACGGCACGTCGAGAGCCGCGCATCGTTTGTCCTCAAAGCACTCGAACGTGAGCGACGCCGGCTGATCGCTGCCCGCGATGCGGCGATTCTCGCCGAGCGGACCACAGCAGATCATGACTTTGACGCGCTCGCTGCTCAAGCCGCTGCCTTCGAACTGGATATCGATTGAGACCAATTCACGCCGCCCAACTTGATAAGGGGCGTCCGGTTCTAATCCTGACCCGGGAACTTGTGCGGCCCCACCTAACCAGAGTCACCGTCGCGCCGATAACCGGAACAGTTCGCGGCCTGTCGACTGAAGTTCCCGTAGGTGTACGTAACGGACTCGAGAAAGATTCCGTCGTCAGCGTCGACAACATCGTCACAATCCCGGTTGCGGCACTGGGGCGCCAGATCGGGTTCTTCCTCCCCGATCAAGAGGAAATGCTGACAACGGCGATTCGGCACGCGTTCGACCTCGACTGACATGCAAGTACGACCACTGCGTAGTGTGAAATCGCTTGGGCGAGTGACGAATACGCCGTACTCTACAGGTAGCCCGCCATATTCGATCCTGCCGTATTCCTGAGGAGTAATTCAGGGTCAGCCCCACCGTGGCGGCGCTGCGCCATCTGGGTAGTTGCGAGCTATTCGGTATCGGGTCGGTGGTTGCATGTGGACGACAACGCCTCGAAGAAGTTTGCTGTTAGCCCGTGCGGGGTGTGTCTCACCGGTGATACGATTTATGCATGACCGAGGTAGTGACCGTCCGCGACCTCCGCAACCACGGTGGGGAAGTGCTGCGCAGAGTGGAGCGGGGCGAGCGGATTGTGGTGACGCGCGATGGCGCGGCGGTGGCAGAACTGAACCCGCTGCCACGTCGCAGTGTCAGTCCGACTGAACTCATTCGCCGTCGCCGAAACCTGCCGCGCGTGGATGTGGAGACGTTGCGTTCGGATGTGGACAGCGTGATGGACCCATCACTGTGACCGCATCGGTCGACCAGTCAAGAGGCATGCTCGACACGTCTACAGTGATTCTGCTCGGCCGCCTGTTGGATCCGGACGAACTGCCGAACGAGTCCGTGATAAGCGCGATAACCCTGGCTGAGTTGTCTGTGGGGCCGAATGTCGCCCGAACGGATGCGGAACGTAGCGCGCGTCAGCAACACCTGCAACAGGCCGAGGCAGATTTCGAGGTCCTTCCGTTCGGCGCCGAGAGTGCGCGGGCGTTTGGGGGTGTCGCTGCCGCCTTGCGTACTTCGGGCCGCAAACCGGCCGCACGGGCCTACGACGCGCTCATTGCGGCCAGTGCCGTCGCGCACGGTGTGCCGTTGTACACGTGCAACCCAGGTGACTTCTCCGGGATACCCCAGCTGGACCTACGTGCGGTAACGCACCCGGACCACTGATCAGCGGCCGTCGATGGCCTCAAGCTGGATGGATGCCAGAGATGAAAGCCGTTGGGCAACAGTGCAATAGCGCGCACTCTAGTTGACATAATGTGGCTTATCGGTATTTTAACTACGGCGAGTTGCATCGGATGAAAAGACTCGCACCTCGGCCGCGTGTAACCTCGGTCCCGCTTCCCGTCGGATTCCCCTCAATACGTCACAGTGACGATTTGCCGCCAGGTAGGCGGATCATGGAAATTGCTGCGACACAGTTGTTTTCGACTATCAGATCTCGTTTTCCGTACCCGGCCGTGCCATCGGGCAGCGGGCGAGGATCGTCGCCATGCGGATCCGCGCCGTCGAAGAGTCTACGCCTCGGACGTCACCCGAAGCTCCCACCGCGTCCCTCCAGGTGCGAACAGCCAACGAACGCGAGTGGCTGCGCCGTTACTGCAGACTCCTCTGCGAGGCCGGCGTCACACTCACCGAAGACGACGCCTGGCAGCAATACCGGCTATTCGCGGTCTACTCATGGGCCGCGGCGACATCGACCGCGGACATGGCCTCGAAGTGGCAGCCACTGCACATCGGCCTGGCCGGCACCCAACGGGCGACCGAAGTCTGCCAACAGCTCCAATCCGTTGAACTGCTGGAAGAACTGCTCTCCTAACACGCAGTGGCGGTGGCACCCTGCAAGTAGCTCCAGGTTGACGAGGGCGGGTGCCGTTGTTGGCAAATCTAAACCTGAGCAGAACCACTCCCCCTCAAGGCGGGCTACGAAGGAAGTCGCACCTCTTGAACACGCACCGTTACCAGTTAACTAGGCCTAAATTTAGGCCTAGCATCGGCTGAAATTACGGCCTACACTGGTCTCATGCAGATCTTGCCCATCTCGAAGCTCAAGGACAAACTCAACGAGTTCGTCGATGCCGTCACGCTGACGAAAGACCAGGTGACGATCACCAAAAACGGTTCGCCGGCTGCAGTGCTGATCGGTTTCGAAGAATGGGAATCGTTGCAAGAAACCCTGTACTGGCTGTCGCAGCCCGGCATTCGCGACGCGATCGCTGAGGCGGATGCCGACATCGCCGCAGGTAAAACGTATGGCGAAGGCGAGATCCGATCTGAGTTCGGCGTTCCGCAACAGCACCGGTCGTGACCGATCTCGGAGGGCCGTCCGCCGCCTTCGAGGTTCGTTTCACCGCCACAGCGCGACGCGGGCTCAACACGCTTCCGCCTCGCGTGTTGTCGGCCGTTGTCGAGTTCGCCTTCGGCGATCTAGCCCGTGAGCCACGCCGGGTCGGCAAGCCGCTCCGAGACGACCTGGCGGGTCTGTTCAGTGCCCGTCGTGGGCCTTACCGCGTGCTCTATCGAATCGACGACGCTGCTCGCATCGTCTTCATCGTCCGAGTGGACCACCGCGCTGACGTCTACCGGCCCTAACCGCTGTCGACCTGATGGTGACCGTCGGCGGTCGCCGTACTGATTGTCGAGTACCCGTCCCGCAACTCGCACCTGTCGAGCACGCACCGTTACCAGTCAAAGGTAGCGAGTTGCATTGTGCTACAAAGCCTTTAGTGACGGATTACGCGGCGGCTCCTACGGTCGAGATTGTGCCAGCCCGGCGAGGTGCTTGAGCGAGTTGTCGAGGTGCTGCGGGTCGAACGGCGGGAACCCGATGTGTTCGCGAATGGCCTGCGGCACCGCCGACCAGTCATACGTCAGCGTGACCTCCGTCCGGTCGTCGCCGACCGGCTCGAGGTCGTAGCGCCAGATCCAGCCGCCGAAGTCGAGGTTGGCGTCATCAGCGCCTTCGCCCGGCAGCCACGCAATCGCGTGCGGCGGCTGGAAGACCTCGACCCGGTTGGCCACCTCGTAGTGCATGCCCCCGTAGTTCTCGTGGTACATCGCCATCCGGAAGACCTGGCCGACTTCGGTCAGCCGCTCGCCGGCGCGCGGCTCCCGCACCCAGCCGGTGCCGTCGACCGACCTGACAGCGCCTGCCAAGGCTGTTCCGTGACCGCCTGGCCAGTGCCGGATATGCGATCCCGATTGAGTGCCGCCTACCGCTCCGACTGGTGCCCACGTGGCCGGATTAACGTCACGGTGACGAAATGGTGGCGTGGGACTGATGGGCGTAAACGACGCCGGCTAGCCGAATTACTCTCCTGCGCAGGGCTTTCCGGTTCAGAAAGTGGGTCGTCGAGTTTCCCGGGTAGCAGTTCGCCGAACTGCTGGTGCATCCGCACGTCACCTGGCTGTGCATGTCGATCAGTCGTGTGTCGCCTCGTAGCGCAGCAGGACCGCACCCCCCGGGAAGGTGCGGTTCTCCAACAGTCGCAGCGAGATCCATGACGGCAGTGTCGGGAAGAACGGTGTGCCACCGCCCACGGCGGTGGGCGCGACCACGATCCGGTACTCATCCACCAGTCCGGCCTGCACGATCGGTGCGGCCAGCGTCGCGCCGGCCACCTCCAGCCTGCCGTCGGTTTCGGCTTTCAGCTTCCTCACCACCTCGACCGGGTCGCCGCGTTCCAGGCGGGAGTTCCAGTCGACGGACTCCAGGGTGTGCGAGAACACGACCTTGGGGCATGTCGCGCCAGATGTGCGCGAAGTCGACGATCAAAGGGGTGGCGTCCGGGGCTTTGTCGGCAGTCGGCCAGTACGCCGACATCAGTTCGTAGAGCCGCCGCCCGTAGAACGACAGCGCGGTCTCCCGCTCGAAGTCGTTCCAGTACTGGTGCAGTTCTTCTCTTCGCTCGGATCGGACCAGTCGATGCTGCCTTGTGCGTCGGCGATGTACCCGTCCACCGACACGTTGAAGCCATAGATGAGTTTGCCCATGCAGATCAGACTGCACCGGAGGGCAAAACTCATTGCGACGCCACACGAGATATTGTGCAAATCCTTATGGATGGACGCGCGTCGGGCGGCCCAACGAACGCGGACGCGAGTTCAGCCCCCATCGGCCACGCGGGAACATCCAAATAGCCTGACACAACGGCACTTTCGCCACCGGAGCCCATCCCCGACGATCACCGCCATTACGTCACTGTGACGCTTCGGTGAGATGTGGACGCCGTCGCTCGACGTCGCCAGGTCGCGCCGACTCCCGCTCAGCCCACCAGTGCGGTGGCGAGCAGCACGATGCCCAGCGACCCGACCAGCGAGGCGATCGATGCGGCCCTGGCCGCGCGGGGCCGGCGACGGGCCTGCGCCATACCGTGCACCACCGAGGCAGCCATCACCGCGGCGAACAGCAGCACCTTGGCCATCAGCACCCGGCCGTAGCCGGGTTCCAGCAGCATCGCCCACGTGACGTCGCGGTGGACGGCCAGCAGGACACCGGTGGCGATTTGAACCGGAAGGAACACCGCGGCCGTGATGAGCGCGAACCGCTTGCCCACAGCGCGCATGACGTTGGCGCGATCGGACGCGACGAGTTGCCGCTGTGCCATCGGCAGCACCACCACCGTGACGGTCAATTGGCCACCCACCCAGATGATGGCTCCCAGCACGTGCAGGAAGCGCACGGCCGTCCAGATGTCGATCACCGCGGCTCTCCCACCTCGAACACGCCGTGTGCGCCGTTCTCGGCGTGAACCATGTCGTGGTCGACGAAGGGGTACCGCCCGGGTTCGGGGAAACTCAGTTCGACGAATCCGCCCTGGGCAGGTGCCAGGTCCAGCACCTGCGCGCCGCCCCCACGGTCGTCCGGGCGCAACACCCAGGCGCCTTCGCGGTAGACGGTGTCGAACTGGCCGCCGACGACATGAAACGCGGTGGCGCCACCGGGGCCTGCGTTGATCACCCAGATCCTGACCCGCTCGCCGACGCGCGCGGTCAATAGCGCGTGGTCGTACTGGGCGGCCATCCCGTTGAACATCCAGCCATCTGGGCGGTCCGTGCGGATCTTGTCGACCTGTGCGTCGCTGCTCGCCGCGCCGAGGTAGAGCTGTGCACTGACCAGGAAGTACTCCCGGTCCACAGGCGGAAGATCGGGTGGGTCGATGATCACCGCGCCGTACATGCCGTTGGCGATGTGTTGTGACATCGGCATGGTGCTGCAGTGGTAGAGCCAGGCCCCCGCGCGGTGCGCAGTGAACCGGTACACGAGGCGCTCCCCCGGTTCGATGGTGCGCATCGGCTCGTCGGGTGCCAGTGCACCGGCGTGGAAGTCGATGCTGTGGCCCATCGGCGCGTCGTTGATCAAGGTGATCTCGAACCGATCGCCCACCTGCCCGCGCAGTGTGGGCCCGGGCGCGGTGCCGGCGAAGGTCCATCGGCGTTCCCGTCGCCCCGGAGCGATCTCCAATTCCTGTTCAACGGCACGTAATTCGAGGTGGTGGACGGTCCCGGACGCCGGCGGCAGCGCGGCGTCACGAGGAACCCATCCCGGCGACGGCGCGGCGCCCGGATCGAGTTCCGAGGCGGCGGCGGCTTCATCGTGCACCGGGTCCGGAGCGGAGATGCCATGCGAGGGCGCGCCCGTGACGCGGATCGTCATCGTCATACCGGCGGCGCGGTGCCCCGCCACCGTGCACCAGGCACGACGATCCGAGTCCACCGGTCCGACATCGATCAGCGCGGTCTCGCCCCGGCCGAGGCTCGGCGTCCGCTCACCACTGTCCAGGCGTAGATCATGCGGGACCGCCTCGAGATTCGTCACCCGCAACACCAGTCGGGTGCCGGCGGGCACCTCCAGCGTGCCGGGTCGCACCCGCATCCCGTCCAACGCGATATCGACCGTGCGCGTCTCGCCGGAAGCCGCGTGCTCGACAGTGACCTGGTGTCCCGAAACAGCCAGCACCACGGCGAGGATCACTGCGAAAACCCCCGCGGCGAGACCAACGACCGTGCCGGACCCGCCTTGCGGGCCGAGTGCGCGAGTTGGCGGTCCTGTCGTGCTCACACGATCAAGCGAACCCGCCGGTGCGCACTGTGGGTAGGGGCATTGGTCCCTTGGCCGAGGTGCCGTGGCCATTCGCACTGCCGCCCTTAGAGTTTGGTCAAGCGCAGCCGCCAGGCTTCCGGGCCGCGCTCCTGATAGTCGATGCGGATCCGACCGTCGGTGCGTTCGCGTAGCTGATGCAACAACGGGATGGGATCGTGATGGGCGACCAAGATCAGCGCCCTACCCACCTCGACCGCATCGAAGGCTCCGAAAACTGCTGCGTGCCTGATGGAATGCGGCACTTCGCGGACATCGAGCACCGGATCATCGGTCTCGACCGCACCGCAGGCACAGTTGTGACCGGCTTCGGCATGTGCATGCTCGACGAGCAGTTCATGCATACCGTGGGTCACATCGGCCAGTGAGACACCGGGGTCGGCAGCCACGATCGGCAAGATCCGCTCGTTCTCGTCGGCCAGGTGCGCATCAAAGACGACCCGGAGCGCTTCGGCCGCAGCGGTCGCACGTAGCCCCGAGGGCTCACTGCGAATCCGCTCCGCGAGGGCCCCGATGACCCGGTGCGCAGCGATCATCGATTCGATCAGCGGCCGGGCCCGCTCGTCCCGGGCAGCAGCCGGGTACAGCGCGTCCTCCTCGGCGGAGGCGTGCGGCAGCAGTTGCTCGGTGACGAACTGCACGGTCGCCGCGCGGGCCGACCCGAGGTCACCGCCTCGCTCGGCCGCTGTCAGCATCGCCTCGGTGAGGGCGGTGAGGCTTCCCGCGAGTTGCGCGTGGTGGTTCTTGATGGTCTCGACCGCCTCGGCGTCGGCAGCTGTGGACGAGACGATCACCTCGTTGACAGACATCGCGGCCTCCTATTCGTTGCATCGCGGGCATGTCGTCCCGCCGCTGGCCTCAACAGCTCCAATTTACTACAGTAAATTCCGTGAATAAAGAGGGCCCCACTCTGGGGCCGCTGCCGACGCCGACCCTGGCCGGGTATCCGCCGCTGTCCCGGCAACGCTTCTGTGTGCTCGATTACGTCCGCGCGCACGCGCCGGTACGCATCGCCGCCGTCGCCGCCGGCCTCGACCTGCACCCCAACACCGTCCGCGAGCACCTAGACGCACTGACCGGACACGGTCTTGTCGAACGCGTCTCGGAAACACCCACCAAGCGTGGACGGCCCGCTGCGCTGTACCGCCCGTCGGCAGCCGACCCCACGCTGCCCGCACAGGATTACGCCGGGCTGGCCACCGCGCTGGCGGGCCACCTCGCCCGCACCAGCACGGACCCCGAACGCGACGCGCGAGCCGCCGGGATCACCTGGGGGCACGAACTGTGCGATGACGCCGCCGCCACAGACGACCCGCGGGGCACGGTGCTCGCCGTGCTGACCCGCCTCGGCTTCGGCCCCGACACCGACGATCCGGACGGAAGCATCGCGTTGCGCAGCTGCCCGCTGCTGGAAGCGGCGCGCCGCTACCCCGGCATCGTCTGCCAGGTGCATCTGGGCATCATCGACGGAGTGCTCGAGCGCGCCGGCGCGATCACCGCCACCGAACCCGAACTGATCCCGTTCGCCGAACCCGGCGCATGTCGACTGTTCCTTCCCGATCCGGTTGTGCCCCAAAGGAAGAGACCATGAAGCGATCCGGGAGCCCGGCGGGGTCACTGCTGTTGATCCCTGGCGGCTTTGCGGTGCTTGCCAGCCTGACCTCCGCGCTTCGCCGGGACGAGCAGGTCGCGGCATGAAGCGTTCCAGTTGGCACCTGCGCGCCGGGTCGGTGGTCTTCGGTTGGCTCGTCGCATTGGTCGTGGTGGCGGTCGCGCAGCCGTTCCTCCCGCTGTCGAGTTGGCTGCTGGTCCACCTGCTCGGCCTCGGTGCTGCAAGCAACGCCATCCTGATCTGGAGCCGGCACTTCGCCGATGCGTTGTTGCGGCGCAGCCCGGATCCGCCCTACCCGGGGCAGGTGATCCGGTTGCTGGTGTTCAATGTCGGCGCGGTCACCGTCATCACCGGAATGCTGGGCGGTTGGTGGCCGGTGGTGTCGGTGGGTGGCATCGCTGTCGCCGCCGTCGCTCTCGTGCACGCCGTCGATCTGGTGCGGTTCCTGCGCGTGGCTCTGCCTGCTCGATTCAGTGTCACGGTGCACTACTACGTCGCAGCAGCGGCGTTGCTGGCCGTCGGCGCCGGTCTCGGTGTGGCGATGGCCAACTCGGCGCTGCCGGGAATCCTGGCAGAGCGATTTCGCACCGCCCACACGGTACTGAACCTGTTCGGCTGGGTCGGCTTGACGGTGTTGGGCACCCTGGTCACGCTGTGGCCGACGATGTTGCGCACCCGACTGGCCGACGGGGTCGAGCGAGCCGCCCGCCGGGGCCTGCCCGCCCTGGTGCTGAGCCTGGCCATCGCCGTCGCCGGCGCGATTCTGGGTTCGGCGCAGATCATCGGTGCCGGAGCCCTCGGCTTCCTTGCCTCGGTGGGATTCGTGTTGTGGCCGCACATCGACGAGGTGCGGCGCAAGAGGCCTGCCGACTTCCCCACTCTGTCGGTGCTGTGCGGTGTCGCGTGGCTGCTGGGGTCACTGGCCTACCTCACGGTCGGGCTGCTGACCGCGCCGAACTGGATTGCGGCGAGCGACAGGGCCTCCGCCGCGGGCCCGGCACTGCTGGCCGGATTCCTGGTACAGGTCCTGTTCGGCTCGCTGGCGTATCTGGTCCCGATGGTGATGGGTGGTCGCGCGTCGGCGTTGGCAGCCAGTGCCGTACTGGAAAAGGGTGCGCCCTGGCGGCTCAGCGTGGCCAATTCCGGGCTGCTGATATGTGTGCTGCCCGTCCCCGGCCTGGTTCGCGTGGCGACCTCGGCGCTGGTGTTGGTGGCCTACGGCGCGTTCCTGCCGCTTCTGGCGCGCGCGGCCTGGTTCGCCCAGCGCAACAGCGGTGTGCCCTCGACACCGGGACGACCGGAACCGGCACCGCTGCGGCAACGACTCGGGGTGGCCGCCGCCGGCTTCGGCGTCGTGATCCTGGCCGTCGCCGCGGGGGTCGCCGTCGATCCAGCCACCCGCGAAAGCGCCACTGCACCAGAGGTATCGCCCGCACCGACCGGTCACACCTCCGAAGTGGAGGTCCGGGTGGAGGGTATGCGCTACGTGCCCGACACGATCTCCGTCGCCGCCGGCGATCGGCTGCGCATCACCTTCGACAACACCGGGACCGATCGACATGATCTGGTGCTGTCCAACGGTGCCCGCACCGATCGCATCGCGCCGGGTGTCACGGCGGTGCTCGATGCCGGCGTCATCGGTTCCGACGTGCACGGATGGTGCTCGATTGCCGGGCACCGACAGATGGGTATGACGTTGACGATCAAGGCGATCGGAACTGCGCCGGTCGGTGGACCCGAGCACGATCCAGCGGCCCACGCTCCCGACGTCTCCCTGACCGCGCCGGGCATCGCCCGGAGTCTCGGAACCCTTCCCGGCCCCGGATTCGCCGCGCGCGACCCGAACCTGCCCGCCGCAGGGATCGTCGATCGCCGGGTGACCTTGAAAGTCACCGAAGTCGAACGCGAAGTCTCCCCCGGTATCACGCAGCGGCTGTGGACTTTCGGTGGCACCGCACCCGGGCCGACGCTGCGCGGCAGGATCGGCGACGTCTTCGAGATCACCTTGATCAACGACGGCACGATCGGCCACTCCATCGACTTCCATGCCGGATCACTGGCACCCGATCGACCCATGCGCACCATCGAACCCGGTGAGCAGTTGGTCTATCGGTTCACCGCCACGCGGGCCGGTGTCTGGCTTTACCACTGTGCCAGCATGCCGATGTCGGTACACGTCGCCAACGGCATGTTCGGTGCCGTCATCATCGACCCCCCGGGCCTGCCGCCGGTCGACCGCGAGTACCTGATCGTGCAGTCCGAGTTGTACCTGGGAGCCCGCGGCGGTGAGGCCGATGCCGCCAAGGTCGCCGCCGACACCCCAGATCTGGTGGTGTTCAACGGCTACGCCCAGCAGTACGACCATGCCCCGCTGACCGCCCGGGTAGGCGATCGGGTCCGGTTCTGGGTACTGGCCGCCGGGCCCAACCGTGGCACGGCGTTCCATGTGGTCGGCGGACAGTTCGACTCGGTGTGGGCCGAAGGCGCCTACCGGCTCAGGCCTGGAGGCGGCGGTTCCCAGACGCTGGGGCTGTTCCCCTCGCAGGGCGGCTTTGCCGAGTTGAGCTTCCCCGAGCCCGGCAATTACCCCTTCGTGTCGCACGCGATGGTCGACGCCGACCGGGGCGCCCATGGCGTTGTCGAAGTCCGCGAATGACGGTCAGATTGGATCGCCCCGGGGCCGACGTCCGGCGTATGAGCGCGCGGCGCCGTTGGCGCGGTCGGCTCGTCGAGCACCTGTTTGGGTGAAATGTGCCGCCCGAGCCAGCGCCCTGAACCCATAGCGGCTTCATACCCCCCAGGGGTACTTGTGCGTCGCGCAGAGCAGTGTTACCGTCCTCTCGTCCGATACCCCCCTAGGGTATTACTGGAAGGGAGTGAATCGATGACCACTTCATCGGCGAAGGTTGACTGGCGTCTGCGCGGCGACTGGTTCGACGTGTGCAGCTGCAAGTTGCCATGCCCATGCAGCTTCGCCCAGGAGCCCACCCACGGAGACTGCCTGTTCACATTGGTGTGGCACATCCGCGAAGGGCATTTTCGCGATGTCGACCTGGCGGGTCTCAGCGTGGTTTCTCTCGGGGAGTTCGCAGGCAACATGTGGATCGGCGACCCGAACGCGATGATGAAATTGATGTTCTACATCGACTCGAAAGCTGACGCGGATCAGCGGCAGGCGCTCGAGCGCATCTTCACCGGCGAAGTGGGTGGCTGGCCGGCAGAGTTCGCCAGCCTCATCGAGGGACTGCGTGGCATCGAGTACGCCCCCATCACATTCGACGCTGCCGATGACCTCGCCTACTGGCGTGCCGAGATACCAGGCAAGGTCGACCTGCTGGTGGAGGCCTTGACCGGCCCGACGTCCGATACGAGTCGCCGGGTGACCACAACCAATGCACCTGGGGCAGAGGTCGGCCCAGGCCAGGTTGCGACGTGGGGAGTCGTCAAGCGAGACCACGCGGTCGGCTTCGACTGGTCCCACGAGCACCTCGGTGGCTCGAGCAAGCACTTCCCCTTCGACTGGCACCCGGCGTCTGATGAAACCGAATCCGGTGAACCGGCCGACGACGCGGATCGGGCTACGACATGCCACTGTCACGCATAACCGGCACGGCGGAACCGGTCAAGAACACAACAACGAGGTGTGCCGACCCCTGGAGATCACTGAATCGACGTGGCACCGTGCCCAATCCGGACGCGGTCGCCTCCACCGCTAGGGGGCGACCCCGCCGCCATCAAACCTCCTGGTCGAAGAAGCTAGGTAGCGCGCGACTCCTGTATCCGAACACCGATGCCGTCCGCTTTCACGCGGCATACTCGATCCAGGCGATCACGCCAGATCTTGATCGTGCGCCTAGTTGGCATGCCTCGCCATGAACTCGGCTATCAGCCTCGCCGCCTGCGCTGCATGCGTTTCCAAGAGGAAGTGGCCGGCGTCGAAGATGTGCGCCTCCATCCTCGGCAGCGCCCGCATCCACGAAAGCGTCTCGGCGATTTCGAAGTAGGCGTCGTGGCGCCCCCAGAGCATCAGGGCGGACGGCTGCCGAGCCGACAGGTAGTCGGCGATCCTGTCGAACCGTGCCACGTGATGGGCGTAGTCGGCGATCAGCGCATGCTGGGTGTTCATTCGGCCTGGTAGGCACATAACCCGCCAGTCCTCTGCCCATACCTCCGGATCGATCCTGGCCGCCACCTCCGTGGGTAGCCCGGCGATGTACTGGTCGCGAGTTCCTTCGAACGTCAGATGGGCGGTGGCTGCGGCCTCGTTGCCTGGATTCGGATCCGCCCAGTAGTCGAAGGTGTCGCTCCACTGTGGGCCCAGGCCTGTGCTGTGGGCATTGGCATTCTGAACAATCAAGCCGGAGACCAGGTCCGGTGCGTTCATGGCGATGTCCAGTCCGACTGGTGCCCCGAAGTCATGCAGATAGATGCAGCGAGGACCCACCGACAGTCGTTCGAGCAGTTCGGATATCGCGTCGGCGATAGCGGAGAACGATACGTGTGGCAGCACATCGGATCGGCCGAACCCCGGCAGGTCGGGCGCGATCACGTGAGCGGTTTCCGACAGCACGGGAATGATGTTCCGGAAGGTGCGCGCCGAACTCGGAAAACCGTGTAGGAGGAGCACCGTCGGCTGTGCGGAGTTCCCTGCGATCTCGACTGCGAGCTCGGTGCCACCCGATAGGCGAACTCGGCGTGGATTAGCTAGTGGCATAGCGTATTCCATGGCTTATCGATGACCCTGGAGCGTGCTGTCCACGGTATCGAGCCCAACCTGATTGCGTCAATCAGGTTCAACCGGTGATGGTGCGGCATTCGTGGGCCAGGTGCGCTTCACCGGCACCTACCCGCTGTCAACGCTGTCGCCGTCCGCCTCCGATTCGCGCTCGACCACTCGGGGTGCGTTGCCACCGGCCACCTGATCGGCCAGCTCCAGTCCCGCGCCCGCATAGACATTGAAGGCAATGCCGACACCGTGGTCCCTGGCCCATTGCACCTCGTCGTCGTATCTGGCGACTGCGGCCACCTTCCCGCTGAACCCTGACTCGCGCAGACACTCGAGGGCGGTGACGTTGGCGCCGTGACGCGGCATCGCCAGCACCGCGATGCGCACCGAGCCGGAGCGTCGGAGCTGGTTCCAGAAGTACAGGTCGGTGGCGTCACCTTCGATGACCCGCAGGCCCTCGGCCGCGAGTCGCTCGATGCGGGGCCCGTCGTAGTCGACACCGACGACCCGGAGCCGGTAGTGATCGGTCAGACGCTGGTAGGCGGCAAACCCGACACGGCCCATGCCGATGACGACGACCTCAGCGTCGCCGGCGTCACCGGGCCGTTCCTCCGGGTGCAGGCTGAGTTCGTCCTGCGCGGGCAGCCGCGCCGCGATCTTCTCCACCATCAGGTGCCCGCGCCCGTTGACGAGCGCCGACACCACGAAGCTGATGGCCACGGCGATCGACATCTCCACCAGCCAGGCCTCTGCCAGCATCCCGACCGACACACCGACGGACACGACGATCAGGCCGAATTCGGAGTAGTTCATCAGGCTCAGGCCGGCCAGGAGCGCGGTCCGGTATCGCAGCTTCAGGCGCGACAACAACAGGACGTACCAGGCCGCCTTGAACGGCAGGAGCAGCACCATCAGCAGCGCGATTCCGATGGTCGGCAGATCCGGCAGCCCGGTCAGGCCGATCGACACGAAGAATCCCACGAGTAGCAGTTCCTTGATGTGAAACAGCGACCGCGCCAGCTCGCTGGACGCGGGGTGCGAGGCCAAGAGCGCCCCGATGATCAGGGCGCCGAGGTCACCCTTGAGCCCGAGCGCGGAAAACAACGCGTATCCGGGCACCAACGCCATCACGATGCCGAACAGCGACTGCATTTCGCCGTGACCCAATCGGCTCCAGATCTTGCGCAGAACCCGAGTGAGCGGCCAGAGTCCCACCAGCGTCAACGCCCAGGGACTCGGCAGGTGACCGCTGGTAGCAGTCAAGAAGATCACGGCGACGATGTCCTGTGTCACAAGGATTCCGATGGCGACGCGGCCGTAGAGCGCGTGCGACTCGCCCCTCTCCTCGAGTACCTTGACGACGAAAACCGTGCTGGAGAACGACAGCGCGAAGGCGAGCAGGGCGATTGTCTGCATGCTCTGCCCCGCCAGCATGGCCACCCCGGCCACGGCGACCAACCACAGGACGATGCCTCCGAGCACCACGCTGATGACCATGTGCACGGAGGTCGTCAACCACACCTCGCGGCGCAGCAGAATCCGCGCGTCGAGCTTGAGACCGATTGCGAAAAGCAGCAGGGTCACGCCCAAGTCCGCCATGACCTCCAGTTGTGGCACTTCCTCGACGTCGAGGGCGTTGATGACGAAACCCGCGGCAAGGAAACCGACCAACGGGGGCAGGCGTACCGCCAGGGCGAGGCCCCCGAGGCCAAAGGTGATGACGAGATAGATCGCGACAACTGTCATACACGGGTCCCCTAGCGCATCGGCATGGACGGTCGCCAACCTCGTCGACCGACCGATTCGCTGTTGAATTTATCCCGACGAGTCCTCGGTGTCCGGTAGTACCTGGGCCACAGAGGCCGTCGCGCAGGCCGTCGCACTGCTGCCCAAAAGATTGCGGCAAACCGCCCATGTCGGGTCGACGTGCGTCATCGTTGAGAGCATGGCGAGCCAAAAGGTCCCCAGCCCGAAAGACATCAAAGCCGCGGCGCAGGCGGCCGCGGAGACGGCGCAGGCGGTGGCCTCCAGTGCCATGCGGTTGCCGCCCACGTCGATTCAGCTTGCCACCGAGATCCCGGAACTCATCGAGAACCTCGCGACCGCCACCGAGCGGCTCAACACGGCGATCGACCGGGCCGAGCGCTACCTCGCGCTCGCCGACCCGATGATCCGGACGATGGACGCGATGCTGCCGCAGTTGGAGGCACTCGTCGCGACGGGAAACGACGTGTACAAAGCCGTGTCGTCCGTCCCCGGCCTCTCCACTCTGGGGCGGCTGGCCACCCGCGGCGGCCCAGCTGCGACACCCACCAAGACCCGGGCTACCAAGGGTCGGACCACCAAGGGTCGGTCGACCCCCAAGACTCAGCGGTGACCGGCGGCCGACGAGTGTCCCGGCAACCTCGTTCAGCGCGCGGTGACGCTGCGTAACGCCGTCAGTCCCCTGCGGCGCCACGACGGCGGCGGATAGATGCGGTCGGCCAGCGCGACCTTGCCTTGATGGAGGACGTCCACGGTGTCCGGGTCGAACCCGCCGGAGCGTATCGGAGCCGACGGAAGATCCGCGGAATCGACGATGTGCCAATGAGATCCGGCATCGATCAGCGACTGGTGTTTGACGGGGTAGTAATCGATGCGTCCAGGCGGCGCCAGCCCGCTCGCACCGGCGGCAGCAGCCAGCAGGTGCACATGAAACCTCGTGCTGACCCAGGTCTGGCCGCTACGCGCCGGCAGGCCGCGCCGCCACAGCTCGGTGAACGGCACGAAGATCGCTCCCGGCAGACGGTGAGCTATCCGGTCGTAGACGAGCCGATCAGCGCCTGGGATCGCCTCGACGACGACAACGTCTTCACCCCGTATGCCCCATTGGTCGATGAGAGCCGATACCGCCTCGGTCAGGCCATCGGTTCCCCGTCCTCCGGCGAAGTCGTCCATCAGATCGGATTGCAGGCAGAACCCGAAGGGACGTTGCGCTGCCCCCGATTCCGTGTCGTAGACCTCCGGGTCCCTGATTCCCAGCCAGGCGTCATCGCCGGTGCAGGACTCGTCACCGCCCGTGCCGGCGACCGCGTGAGCTGATGGGGTGTCGCGCACGTCGAAGATGGCGAAATGGCCAAATAGCTCGCGAAGCAGAGCCTCTCGCTCGGGGACACCGACGGGCATCAGGCCCTGCCCGGTCGCCACCGCGCGACCGCCCGAGCGCTGTGCGGCGGCCGTGGCCGCCGCCAGCAGCGCCAGATGGTGTGGCCACACGATGTTGATGTAGCCGCCGCCGATCAGGTGGATTGTGTGCGCGGCGGCCAGCATCTCGATCCCGGAGACGAGCTTGGGCATCTGACCCGGATCACCGACCACGCGCGCCGCGGTCGCGACGGCTTCCGACGGTTCGAGATGGGCGGTGCCGAAACAGATCCGCCAGATCGTGTCGACGAATGTGACATGGCGATGGCAGCCACCCAGCAGGACCGCCGCCTGGCCCGGTGTATGGCAGTCGACGATGACCTGAGCGTCTGGCCGCACCCGAGCGAGGTGATTCAGCCAGGCGCGCAGGATGAACTCGTCGCCATAGTTGGGATGTCCGCCCGGCGCAACGAGATACACGATGTCGCGGGGTGAAGGGCGGCGGTCGGTTCGAGACGAACCGGGAGACTCGGCGGGGCGCACGGCACGGGCCTTTCAGTCGAACACCCACCGCCGCCCACCGGCGTTCCGGTGACGCGACAGCGCTGATGTTGCCGACCAGACTTCCCGGCTCGCCGCGGCAAACCCTACAGGACTCTGCGGGCGAACTCTCAGGAGCTGTGCTGCGCGGCACCAGAGCGCCCGCGCGCGTGCGACGGCTCAGGCGACCTGGTCGCCGAGCATCGGCCGCTGGATGCCCATGTGCTCGCCGGTCTTTCGCTGATGCAGTGCGATCAGCGACGCCGATCGGACCACACCCAACGGACCCGGGCCCGCGAATCGCCCGATCCCGGCTACCCGCACTGCAATGCCCGCCTTCGCCTGCCGGTATCCGACGCGGACACCGGCGCCCAGAAGGACCAGCAAGCCGGCGAGGCCAGGGAGTGCACCGGTGGCCAGCGCCCACAGCGACAGCGGCACCAGTAGCCCACCGAACACTCGATCGATGAGGGAGCGGTGCTCGCCGGCCGGGGCGGGCACCGCCGCGGGAGCCGAATGCAGTGGCGCCGAGAAGGACGCCAGAGCCGCCGGGATGAACAGACTGGGCCGCGCACTCTCGGCGACGTCGCCGACCGATTGCTCGGGCACCATGGGCAGCAGCGCCGGCACCGCCGGCAGACCGGCCTCCGGGGTGCCGACGGTGACGACCGGCTCCAGCGTGCGATCGGACGGCGCGGCGATCCCGCCGGGGGCGGTGCCGATGGCGTCGAGGCCGAACAGCGCGGCCACGTCCGACGGTAACCGCGCGGCCGCGTAGGCCGACTCTGTCACCGACGCCAGAACCGTCTCGAGCATCGTGATGACGTCGGAGACGGGGGTCGACGAGAAGGGCAGCGCCAAGATCACCGGCGGAACCGCGGCGACGGCATTTCCCAGCGACACCACGACCGTGGTCATCGTGGTGACCACCCGAATGATCGGGCGCGGCTCAATCGGCGCCGGTTCGTCATCGCCTGCGGGCTCGTCCAGACTGTCCGGCCCGGAGGCCACAGCGCCGGGATCGGGCGAGGTCGACGAACCGAACCCGTCGTAGGTCCCGCCATTTCGGCTGCCGGCGCTGGACAGGGCGGCTTCGGTCACATCCGGAACGGGCACAGGCTCCACGGGTATGGGCGTCTCGACCACGGGAAGGGCCGGCTCGGGGACTGTCGTCGGGACCGCCGGAGCCGGTTGCTCGTCCGCCAGGTCCGCGTCGACGGCGACGGCATCCTCGACGGCGGCATCCGACTCATCGCTGCCGTCCGTGCCGGCGGCATCGCCATCGGTGGCCGAGGATCGAGATTCGGCTTCCTCAGATGACGGCACACGATCGAGATGCGATTCCACGTTGCTCGCGGCGCTGCGGGCGGCGTCACGCAACGAAGTCGACGGGGACTGGCGACTGCTCGGGCCAGAACCCTGATCCGCCGTGTCCGGAGCGCGCGAGCTGCGGGGGGAAGGGTCGCCGGTACCGGTGTCGGCTGTGGCGATCGCCCCGGCTCCGCTCCCGATGAGCAGAGCGGTCGAGAGCACCAGTGCACCCGTCGCACCGCGTAGGCGTTGCATCGACAGCACCTCCCCTCACCAGCGGCCTGATCACCATTTTGCCGAAAGCCTGAACAGAAATTGTCGCACAGACGCACCGCCAAAAGGGCCAATGGCGGATCCTGGGAATCGGGACACTTTCAGCAAAGCGATGCGCACGGCGCACACCTCCACTGCCCGGTGGGCACTCCCGTCGTCGCAGCTACAGCTATCAATCGCATGACAGCTGCGCCGGCGAGACCGGCGACGTTCACCCGCAGGTAACCGACGGCCGATAGCGTGGCCCACTCGTGCCACACCAGGAGCAATTCCATGTCACTGTCTGAATCGGCCCTCTTGGCGCCGACCGAACGCGAACTCGTTCGCCTGCTCGAGCAGTTGGACGAACTCCTCGAGCATCTCGCGGAGGCGGAGGCGGAATGGTCAGAATGGCTCACCCCGGTGCCCGCGGACTACCGCGGCAGCGCCACGAACATGATCCACTACTGGGCTCTTCGACAGAGCGATCTTCGCGATTTGCAGGGCCGTCTCGCCGCCTTCGGCCTGTCATCGTTGGGTCGCAGCGAACCGCATGTGGAGGCGACACTGCGGTTGGTGCGGGCCGCCGTCATCGCGATGCTGGAAGACACCTGGCACCCGCCGGCGATTCGCTCCAACGACGGACCGCAACTTCTGCGGCGACGCGCCATCGAGTTGTTGGGGCCGGCGCCGGCCGAACGCGACACCCGGATCATGGTCACCCTGCCGTCGTCGGCGGCGACAGACCCCGACCTGGTTCTCGCGCTGGTGACACGCGGGATGAACCTCGCGCGCATCAACTGTGCGCACGACGACCCTGACGCCTGGCGCGCAATGGCAGGCCACGTGCGCCGGGCCGGGGAGCAGACGGGCCGCAGCTGTCTTGTGGCGATGGACCTGGCGGGCCCGAAGCTGCGGACCGGTCCGGTCCAGCCGGGGCCTCGGGTGGTCAAGGTGCGTCCGACCCGCGACGCACTCGGCCGCGTCATCACCCCCGCCGAAGTGCGGTTGACCGCGCAGGATGATCCGGCTGCGGCCCCGGGAACGGGCATGGCGTCGGTGCCGGTCCCGGATGAGTGGCTGGCCCGTCGTCGCGACGGTGACGTCGTGTACCTGCACGATTCCCGCGGCGCGAAACGCGAACTCGTGGTGACCCGACCCGATGACCAAGCCGCGGGCGTCGTCGCCACCTGCGACAAGACCACCTACTTGGCCACCGGCACCGTGTTGCGCGTCGCTGACGCCGACGACCCGGCCGAGGTGGGTCCGCTGCCGGAGCGAGAGCAGAGCCTGCTGCTGCGGCGGGGTGACATCCTGACCGTCACGAGGGACTGTTCACCTGCCGCGGTCGACGACGCCGAAAACCCGTGGATCGGTTGCACACTGCCGGAGGTTTTCGACAACGCGAACGTCGGCGACCAGATCCGCTTCGACGACGGCCGGATCGGCGGCGAGATCATCGCCGTGGACGGCGAGGCGATACGGGTGCGAATCGAGCGCGCCGCGGCCGTAGGCTCACGCTTGAAGGCCGAAAAGGGCATCAACGTGCCCGACACCCGCCTGCCCATCTCGGCGCTGACCGAGAAGGACATCGCAGACCTGGCCACGGTGGTCGACATCGCCGACCTTGTCGAGATGTCCTTCGTCCAAGACCCTTCCGACGTCACACTGCTGCATGAGACGCTGGCCCGGCTCGGCGGCGACCGGGTCGGGGTGGTGCTCAAGATCGAGACGCGGCAGGCGTTCGAGCGGCTTCCGCAGCTGCTGCTCACCGCGATGCGCCGGCCCCGCGTCGGTGTGATGATCGCCCGCGGCGATCTCGCCGTGGAGGTCGGCTACGAACGGCTCGCCGAACTGCAGGAAGAGATCCTGTGGCTGTGCGAAGCCGCCCACCTGCCGGTGATCTGGGCGACTCAGGTGCTCGAACAGCTGGCGAAGAGCGGTCTGCCCTCGCGCGCCGAGATCAGCGACGCGGCAATGGGTGAACGCGCCGAATGCGTCATGCTCAACAAGGGTCCCCACATCGACGATGCGGTCGTCGTCCTCGGCGACATCCTGCAGCGGATGACCGAGCACCACTACAAGAAGGAAGATCTGCTGCGGCAACTGCGGTCGTGGCATCCGAACGCCACTGATTGATCACTCGGTCTCGTCACGCCTGCCGGCGTTACGGTCATGGCGGGGTCGGCAACGAGCCAGGCCCAATGAGACACGAGGTGTGTGATGCATCCATTTCGCAAGGCCGTCGAAGCTCGCCATGAAGCCGCCATCGAAGCGCTGCTGGCCGACGACGTCGTGTTCGTCAGCCCCGTCGCGTTCAAGCCCTATCCGGGAAAGCCCATCACCGCCGCGATCCTGCGCGGTGTCATGCGGGTGTTCGAGGACTTCCGGTATGTCCGCGAGATCGCCGACGCCAACGGCCGCGACCATGCCCTCATCTTCGAGGCGACGGTGGCAGGCAAGACGATCACCGGATGTGACTTCCTGCATGTCAACGATGCCGGCCTGATCGACGACCTCATGGTGATGGTGCGTCCGCTGTCCGGCGCGACGGTGTTGGCCGACGCAATGGGCGCCCAGTTCGATCGCATCCAGCGGGAAGCGCTCGAAGCGGGCCAGGGCGACGCGCATCCCTGAGGTGGGCGCGATGAGATCGGCGCACCGCGCCGGTCAATACCCTCGGTCGGACACCGGCGAACGGAGGGATGCTCGCATGGGAGCGATGGACGGCAAGGTCGCGTTGATCACCGGAGGAGCGCGCGGGCAGGGACGCGCCCACGCCGTGACGCTTGCACGCGAAGGGGCCGACATCGTGTTCTGCGACATCGCCTCTGAGATGAACGAGATCGACTATTCGCTGGCCACCGCCGCGGACGTCGACGTGACGGTCGCCGCGGTCGAATCCCTGGGCCGGCGCTGCATCGCGCTGACCGCCGACGTGCGTGACCTCCAGGCCATGCAGCAAGTGGTGGACACGGCGGTCGCCCAGTGCGGTCACATCGATGTGGCGGTGGCCAACGCGGGAATCGCCAGCGCCGCCCCGATCGCGACGATGTCCGCGGCGAGGTGGCAGACCATGATCGACGTCAATCTGACCGGTGTGTTCAACACGTTCCGAGCCGTGCTCCCCCACATGATCGCCCGCGGATCGGGGCGACTGGTGGCGACCTCGTCGTCCGTCGCGCGCACCGGCGCGGCCAACTCCGGCCACTACGCCGCCGCCAAGGCCGGGGTCGTCGCTCTCGTACGGTCGCTGGCCCACGAGGTGGCAGACCACGCGATAATCGTCAACGCAGTGCTTCCCGCCGGGGTGAACACAGCGATGATCCACAATCCGTCGACCTACCAGATCATCCGCCCCGACCTGCCGAATCCGGGCCGCGACGATGTCGAGGAGGTCTTCGCCAAGGGCAGGCCCAGGCCTGGACTGCTGGAACCCGAAGACGTCGCGAATGCCGTCCTCTTTCTGGTGTCCGACCAGGGTCGCTGCCAGAGCGGCGAAGCCATCACGTTGTCCAACGGTTTGCACTAGCGGCCCGCGCCAGCGCGGTAGCATCCCGGGCGTGTGGGCTACGCGTGTCGTCGGATCGGCCGGACTGTGTCTGGTGACCCTGGCGCTCTCCGCGCTGGGGCAGCCGACGGAGGCTTCAGCGGGTGTGTGTAGTTAACCTCCACGGGTGGCCTTCTCGTCCGCCCGAGTCATCGACACCACAGCGCTGAGCAGTCGCATGCGCAGGATCGTGTTACACATCGACGATCCCGAGGCTCTGGGCGCCACCCCTGCTGCCGACCCCGCGGTCGGGGTCTACTTCCCGGACGCCGGGGATGCGGGACGCAACTACTCCGTCCGGTCGCACGACGGCGCCCGCATCACCCTCGATGTGGTGCTGCACGGCCACGGCCCCGGAACGACGTGGGCGGCGAGGACACACCGGGGCGACCGTGTCGGACTCGATCACGCCCGCTCGTGGTACCGGCCGGAGCAGACGACCCGATGGCAACTGCTCGTCAGTGACCTGTCCGGGTTGCCCGCCACGGCGCGCATCATCGAGGAACTACCACCAGAGTCCTCCGCGACCCTCCTCGTCGAGGTCGCCGCCGCGGAGGATCTCGACTATCTGCCCGCTCATCACGGTGTCACGGTCAGTCCCAGCATCGGCACCGGAAACGGTTGCGCACCAAGCAACCTGGCACGGATGGTTCGTGATCTGACACTGCCCGACGGCCGCGGATACTGTTGGTTCGCCGGAGAGGCGGGCGAATCCCGCGCCGTCCGCAAGTACCTGCGCGGACTCGGTTGGACGATCGACCAGTACGACATCACCGGTTACTGGAGATCCGACTCGGAGACCTGGGACGCCAGGTTCGCCGAGTTCCAGGACGATGTCCTCGCCGTCTACACACGCGCCCTGGCCGACGGCAAGGGCGACAAAGCGGCGCTCGAGGAGTTCGACGAGGCGTGCGAACGGATCGGCCTGTAGCCGGCTATTCGTAGTTGATGCCGGAGCGGAAATCTCTTGTCGAGAAGTCGATCTGGGCAGCAGGATTGGCGACTGCGGTGGTCATTCCCGTCCCGAACGCACCGTGGCGATCGAACAGCGTCGCGGTTCCGACCGCGATGCCGTCGGCGGCGTGGTGGGAGTCGGCCTGGATGCCGATCCACTCGTCGACCGGCAGACGGGAGAGCGCGACCGTCAGGTCGCCGTTGATGTAGCCGATCCCGGCACTGCCCAGATTGGTCACCAGGCTGGTCGCCTCCGCCACCATCGCCGCCCGGATTAACGGCGAGTTCGCCTCGCCGGCAACAACTCTGATGCCGTCGTTGTAGAAGCGCTTTCGGGAGTCGTTCTGGTGGGCGGCAGGCGAACGCGTCCATCCGGCCTCGTCGCTGCCGACGTAAGGCAGCAGGGTTCCGTCCTGCGGCGGCGGATCGGGGAAACGCGCGGCCGAACTCCACAGCCTCCCCGGTGGCGCGGTCGACGGCCGGTACTGCACGAGTGTCGCCCGGGCGGTCACGCGCCCGTCCTGCATGACGTCGCACTCCGCGCTCCGGACCCTGCGACCGTCACGCACCACCCTGAAGACCAGTGTCGTCACGGTGTTGCGCGCCGCGCGGAACAGGTCCACGGTCAGCCGCGCCGGGCGGAATTCGGTTGATCCGCATTCCTTCTCGAGACCGCGAGCCACCAAGCCGACGACCGCCGGACCGTTGAGATGGTCCTCGCCCCAGTGGCTCTGCGCGAATCGGGTCGGCATGAAGCCGCCGTCCGTCACCGTGAAGTGCGCCGGATCCGCCGTCACTCAGGTGTTCCTGCCGCCGTTGACGCCGAGGATCTGTCCGGTGATGTAGCCGGCCTCCTCCGAGATGAGGAACGCACACGCCGCGGCGATGTCCTCGGGCCGTCCCATCCGGCGCACCGGCGTGGCCTCGATCGTTGCCTGCACGTCCCCCAGTACGCCGCGCGACTCCGCACTGCGCAGCATCGGGGTGTCGATGAAACCCGGCGGGACGGCGTTGACGGTGATGCCTGCCGGGCCGTACTCCAGCGCAAGCGACTTCGTCAGGCCGTTGACCGCGGATTTCGCCGCGACGTAATGAGACATGTAGGGCGTCCCCGAGTGGGTGCTCGACGACGAGATGTTGACGATGCGGCCCCAGCCCGCGTCGATCATGTCGGGCAACACCGCCTGCACGCAGTGGAAGACGCCGTTGAGGTTCACGTCGACGACGCGCTGCCATTCGGCGAAGGTGATGTCGGTGAATCGCTTGAACCCGTCGAGGCCCGCGGCGTTCACCAGAATCGAGACGGGCCCCAACTTGTCGCGGACCGCGGCCAGGGCGGCGTCCACCTGAGCCCGATCCGTCACGTCGGCGACGTGGGCGAACTCCTCCTCGGAGGGGTTGAGGTCGACGGTCGCCACGGAGTGGCCGTCTGCCCTCAGGCGCTCCGCCACCGCACGGCCGATCCCCGATCCGCCTCCGGTCACTACCGCAGTCTTCATTTCTGCTCCTTTTCCCGGCGCCGTGGCGCACGCACACCCAGAGTTCGGCGTCCCGCATCGATCAGGTACGCCCGTAGTTCGTCGTCGTCGAGTTCTGCCGAGGCCGGCCCCGCCGCAGCGGCCATCCCGGCGAACACCATCACCGCCTTGACCTTGCCGGCCGGCTGCGGGTCCACGTCGGCGAGAAGCGAGAGTTGCCGGGCGATGAGCTGCGTCCACTCCGCGCGTTGTTCCAGCGTCGAGGCAACGCTGGGATCTGCCGCGAGGACCCCCACAAGACCCCGGTTGCGTACGGCGAGTGTCGCGTAACCGGTCAGCATCCGATCGGCCCTGGCATTGACGGACCGCTTCGCCTCAGCGGCGTCGACCACTGTTCGCAGCTCCTCCAGCAGCGGCTCGAGCACGGCGAGCAGGAGCTGCTCGCGAGTCCGAAAGTGGTGGTATATGGCCGCTTTGGTGAATCCGATGTGGTCGGCGATCATCTGCAGGGAGGTGCCTGCGAAGCTGTGCCTGGTGAACAGGTCGACAGCCACCCCGATCAGCCGCGCCCGGGTGTCGGCGGCAGGTCGACCTTCGACATCGGTGGATGCCACGGCCGCCTCCCGTCGCCGAACTCCTTTACGATCGTAAAGTACTTCACTAGCCGATCGTAAAGCAAACCTGCGGCGGTGCGGCGGTGCGTCAACTCGACGAAGAGGTCTCCTCCTTCACGGCGCGCGTGCCGCCGTGCTCCCTGCCGCGGCGGCCGCGGAGGATGTACGCGGCCACAGCCAGGATCAACACCACGGCGCCCAGCACGCCGATCTCCACGACGGCGCGGGCGAAGTTCGGCCCGTTGTCGAGCAACTTGGCCGCCTCGACGGACAGCACCACGATCTCCTTGATGCCGGCGAGCATGCCCACGATGAGGAAGGGTTCGACGGCGATCTCATGGGAGCGCAGCGACGTGCGGACCGCGTACAGCAGTTCGACGAAGATGAAGATGAGCAGCAGACCGTCGAGGATCTCGAGCATCACGGTGTTGGCGGGCATCTCGCGCAACCGCAGCATGGTGTTGAACTGGCTGACCAGCAGCGCCCCGGAACCGACGACCAGCATCACGGCGATCGCCCAGTAGATGGCGTCCTCGAAGATGCTCAGGACACGGTCGGCGAGGCGCTGACGCTCCTCCGCGTCCTCCTCGGGCTCAGGTTCGGGCTCCTTCGCCGCCATGGCCGGTGCGCCCCCTCAGCGATTGAGCTGCCAGATGCGAGTCGACAGTACCGTCGCGAACGCGCACCACAGCGGATATGGGGTCAGGACGGCACCCGCGGACGCGTTCACCGCGGCGGCCCGACGCGCCAGGTCGGCGCTGCTGGCGGTCAGCGCGCCAGCCACCACCGCCGAAGCACCCAGCCGCCGCCGATTGAAGAAGACCCAACTCCAACTGGCGTTGAGTACCAGGTTGGCGGCCAGCGCCCGACTGTATGCGCGTGCCTGCGCGGCCTCACCTCGCTCGTTCAGCGTGTCGATGGTCGACGCCGACACCGCAGCGATGTCGCTGTAGAGCAGGTTCCACGCGATCGGGAATGCCAGGCTCGGCGGCTGGAAGTTGGGCTTGTTCAGACGCCGATACCAGGCGGACTCGACAGCCGGCTTGGTGGCCAGACCGCCGAGCGCGGCGGCGGCGAACGCTGCGCCTGCGGTCTTGGCGAGCGTGGACGGGCGCATGATGGTCCTTTCCGCAGGCGGCACCGCACTGCCTGGCACCTGCCGTCAATACCCGAATCCCGGCGCGCCGAATCAATTGTGCTGAGTTGACGTTCCGCGTGCTACGCGGCGCGACCCGCGTAAGCGCGGTATCCGCCGTAGAGCAGGGCGGCCACCAGCATGTTGACGAAGTACGCGATGTCGGCGCCGTGCCACGCGGTGGCGATGGGACCCTGGATCAGTGACGTGTTCATGAACGGGATCGCCGCCGCGTAGGCGACGACGAAGACGATCAGCGCTGCTGCCGCGTCGCGACGGCCGGTGGTCTCCAGCGCCGGATTCACGGTGGGCCGTCCTCTTGCGCGGATCCGCCAGTCGATGACCACCACCGCGACGAAGGCCGGGATCCAGTAGCTGACCAGCAGGAGCACGTCGGTGAACCTGGTGGCGGTGTCGGCGGCGTGCAACCACAGGATCAGGACGAAGGCCAGCGCCGTGACGATGACAGCCGACACCGGCCGTCGCACCCGCACCCCGACGGTCTGCAGCGCCAGCGAACCGCTGTAGTCGTTCATCACCCCTGAGCCGATCGACGCCACGGCGATCACCAACAACGCGAGACCACCCAGCACACCACCGCCCATCACCGAACGCACGCCCTCGGCAGTGTGCTCACCGACCAGGCTCGCGGCCGCGATACCGACACCCTGGACGAAGACATACGCCAACGTCATTCCGGCGACGGTGAATCCGAACACCCTGGCCGCCGACACGCCGGAGGGGAGGTAGCGGCTGAAGTCGGCCGCGTACGTCGCCCAGGACACGGCGAGGCTGAAGGCGATCGTCACCTCGAGGATGAACGCACCCAGCAGGTCGGGGCCGGTGACCGTCGCCGGGGTGACGATCTCGTGTCCGCTCACGAGGTTGACGGTGAACACCACGAACGTCACGAACAGCACCACCGTCAGCACGGCCTGTAGCCGGTGGATCAGCTCGTAGCCGAAGAACCCGACGACTCCCTGCACCCCGAGAACGATCAGGACCGCAAGCCAGAACGGGATGCCCAGCAACACCGAAAGCGCCTCACCACCGAACAGCCCGACCAGCGCGTCCCACGCGATCGAGGAAAGCCATTGCAGCGCAGCGGGAATGACCACTCCACCACCGAAAGCCATTCGCGCATTCGGCAATTGCCCCGCGCCGGTGCGCGGGCCCCAGGTGGACAGATAGCCCACCACCAGCGAGCCGAGGACGGTGCCGATCACCATTGCCAGCATTCCCAGCCAGAAGCCCAGGCCCAGCACGATCGCCAGCGTCCCGGTGAAAACGCCGGTCATGTTCACCTGCGGGGCGAACCACACGGTGAACAGTCGCCCCGGCGTGCCGTAGCGCTGATCCTCCGGGATCGGCGCGATTCCATGGGTTTCGACCGACAGGTCACCCGGGCCCAGGGGCCGGTTGCCGCTGAAAGCCGCCTCGGTCAGGGCACTGGGATGGAGCTCCGGCGAGGTTCCTCTAGAGGCTCCTGGGGTCATGGGCCATATTCGACCATGGCCCTGCGGACTCGACCCCGCCGCCCCGCTTGGCGAATGATGCATGAGTTGACCGAGACAGGATTCGCAACCCACACCACCGACGGCCGGCCGCGGGCCAGGGGCCTCGGCATCGAGCTGTCAGGCACCCCCTGTACACCGCGGTGGTGCAGGCCGTGGAGGAAGCGGTGCTCAACGCTCTGGTGGTCAACGCCGACATGGTCGGCCGCGACGGTCACCGCTCGCCGCGTCTTCCGCTCGACCGGTTGTCGGTGTTGCTCGGGAAGGCGTGATAATCGAGCAGAATCAAGACAGGCTAACGATCGGAGCGGGCGTGTACGAGGCGGGTACCGAGCGTTCCGGCACGCCGGTCGATCCGTCATCGACGACGCCGGTGAAGCGGCCACGGCTGCTGGTCGTCGCGCTGAGCGTGGTGGTGCTCACCGTGGCCGTGCTGCAGACCGCGGTGGTCCCGGTGCTCGGCGTGATCGCCGACCAGCTCGACGCCTCGATGGTGGCGGTCAGCTGGGCCGTGACGGCCAACCTCCTTGCGGCCGCCGGTGCGACGCCGCTGATCGGACGCCTCGCCGATCTGCACCGCAAGAAGCGCGTGTTGCTCGTCGTGCTCGCGGTGGTCCTGGCCGGCTCCCTGCTGGCCGCGACGACGACGTCGCTGGCGTTGCTGATCGTCGCGCGGGTGCTGCAGGCGGCGTCATTTGCGTTGTATCCGATCAGCATCGCCATCCTCCGCGAGGAACTGCGCCCCGACCGGATGGGGTCGGCGATGGCGGTGTTGTCGGGCACGCTGGGGTTCGGCGGCGGCACCGGCCTCGTCGTGGTCGGTCTTCTGATGAGCGGCGACGCCGGGTACCACCGCGTCTTCTGGTTGACGACGGCGTTCACGGTGCTCGTCCTGGCGATCGTGCTGGTCGTGGTCCCCGACCGCCCACGCAGCGCCACGGGCTCGATCGACTGGCTGGGAGCGCTGGGCCTGGCCGCGGGACTGTCGTCGATCCTGCTGGCGATCACCCAGGGCAACTCGTGGGGCTGGGGCTCTCCTGCGACGATCGTCACCGCCGTCGGCGGTGTCGTCGTGCTGATCGGTTGGTGGCTGTGGGAGCAGCGGACGGCGCGGCCGCTGGTGTCGACGCGGATGCTGTCCCGGCGGACGATGCTGTTCACCAACCTCGCGACGATCTTCGTCGGCATGGGCCTGTACTTCGCCTTTCTCGGCCTCACGCAGTTCGTCCAGATCCCCCGGGACGTCGCCGGGTACGGGTTCGGCGCGACGGTGCTCGAGGCCAGCGTGATCTACCTGCTGCCGGGCGCGCTGACCGGCTTCGTCGTCGCTTTGGTCAGCGGCCGCTTCATCGACCGGTTCGGCGCCAGGCCGGTGCTGATGGTCGCCGCCTTCGCGGGGATGGCGGGCTTCCTGTTCATCGCCTTCGCGCACTCCTCACCGTGGCAGGTGATCATGGCCAGCATCCTGGCCAACGCCTACATCGCCCTGGGATACGGCGCACTTCCCGCGCTGGTGGTCGGCGAGGTCGAGGCCGGTGAGACCGGGGTGGCGACGAGCATGAACGCGATCGCCCGCACCGTCGGCAGTTCCACCGCCGCCGCGCTGGTCGCGGTGGTTCTCGGCCGGACCACGCTCGCGGGCACGCCGATGGAGAGCAGCTTCGTCGCGATCTTCATCGGCGGTGCGGCGACGGCCGGGCTGGCGATGGTCCTCATCGCGCTGTCACGGCAGAAGACCCCGACGGTCCCGTCGGCCGAGGCACAGTACGAGTCGCGCGCCATGAACCACGAGTGGGGCTGAGAAGGTCAGCGCAGTTCGGGACGTCAGCGAAGTTCGGCCAGGTTGCACACCGACCTGCGCACGTCGCCCTTGATGATCCTGGCCACCACCCCACCGATCGGGGTGTTCAGCAGACCGCCGGACAGTTCGGCGATCACCCGGAAATGGGACCCGTCGGAGTCCTCGGGCTCGACCTGCATCGTCAGCGAGATGCACACCGCGCCTCGGCCGGTGCCGACCAGCTCGATCTCCTTGGGCTCGTCGTAGCGGGTCACACGCCAGTGGATGACGTTGCGAAACCCTTTTACCTTGATCAACGACGCCACCTGGGTGTCGACGTCGATGGTCGCGGGCACCTCGCTCTTCCAGCCACCGAAGATCGTGAGCCATTCGTCGAACCGCCGCAGATCCGAGGCCAGTTCCCAGGCGCGCTCCGGACTCAGGTCAGAGGAAACCCCCACATCGACACATGCCATGCCTACTCACTACCCCCGGGGACGCGCGCGGTAAACGGTGCCGACCCGGCGGCCGGATTTCCGGGTATCGGAAAGCTCCCGCTGCGACACTGGGTGGGCCACCATCGCAGCGCCGGGAGGACCCACACTCCGGCGACTCCGTCGCGCGTCCCCGGCGCGCGGAATCAGGACCTACACCCGTACACAGCGAGGGATTCCATTGTGGAAATGTAAATTCGTTGCGGAATCACTTGCGAAGGTCCGCGTCATCCGCGAAGGTTTATCGACAGCCCCCGATGGCTGCTCCTGAGGAGGACCTGCGCTGACCGGCACACATACGACCGCTGTAGACCAGACGGCGGGGTCGGAGACCACCCGCGCCACGGGCGGCCCCGTCATCGAGATCGACCATGTCACGAAACGCTTCGACGACTACGTCGCCGTCGCCGACGCCGACTTCTCCATCGCGTCGGGCGAGTTCTTCTCCATGCTCGGCCCGTCCGGGTGCGGCAAGACGACGACGTTGCGGATGATCGCGGGGTTCGAGACACCGACCGAGGGCGCCATCCGCCTCGAGGGTGCGGACGTATCGAGGACCCCACCGAACAAGCGCAACGTCAACACGGTCTTTCAGCACTACGCGCTCTTCCCGCACATGTCGGTGTGGGACAACGTCGCGTACGGCCCGCGCAGTGCGAAGAAGGACAAGGGAGAGGTCCGCAAGCGCGTCGACGAACTCCTCGAGACCGTGCGCCTCAGCGACTTCGCCGAACGCAGGCCCGCCCAACTGTCGGGTGGGCAGCAGCAGCGGGTGGCCCTGGCCCGTGCGCTGGTGAACTATCCCAGCGCGCTGCTGCTCGACGAACCACTGGGCGCGCTGGACCTGAAGCTGCGCCATGCCATGCAGTTCGAGCTCAAACGCATTCAGCGCGAGGTCGGGATCACGTTCGTCTACGTGACCCACGACCAGGAGGAAGCGCTCACGATGAGCGACCGCATCGCGGTCATGAACGCGGGCAACGTCGACCAGATCGGCACACCGACCGAGATCTACGACCGCCCGTCCACGGTGTTCGTGGCGAGCTTCATCGGCCAGGCCAACCTGTGGGCAGGCCGTCAAACGGGTCGCGCCAACCGCGAATTCGTCGAGGTGGAGGTTCTCGGCTCGACGCTGAAAGCCCGACCGGGTGACACCACCATCGAACCCGGCGGCCACGCCACCTTGATGGTGCGCCCCGAGCGGGTGCGGGTCTCGATGGACGCCCCGGCCGGCGACGTGGTCGGCGTGCGAGCCACGGTGACCGACCTGACGTTCCAGGGCCCGGTCGTGCGGCTTTCGCTGAGCGCGCCGGACGAGTCGACGGTCATCGCGCACGTCGGACCGGAGCAGGAGCTACCGCTGCTGCGTCCCGGCGACGAGGTCTACGTGGGCTGGGCTCCCGACGCGTCGCTGGTGTTGCCGGGTGCCGACATCCCGACCACCGAGGATCTCGAGGAGATGCTCGACGACTCCTGATGCTTGCTGCCGACGCCGGCACACCGGCGCGACCCGTCCCCCTCCGGAGCCGACGAAAGGCACTGTCGCCATGTCCCGTGAATTTTCCTCCCCCATCGACCCACAGCTGCTCGCCCGCATGACCGCGAGCCGGACGTCTCGGCGTCGCTTCATCGGCGGCGGCGCCGCGGCCGCTGCGGCGCTGACCCTCGGTTCGTCGTTCCTGACCGCCTGCGGTTCCGACAGCAGCACGTCGGGCACGACCACCGAGGACGGCGGTCCGGCGAGTGGCACCCTGCGCATCTCGAACTGGCCTCTCTACATGGCCGACGGCTTCATCGCGGAGTTCCAGACGGCATCGGGCATCACCGTCGACTACAAGGAAGACTTCAACGACAACGAGCAGTGGTTCGCGAAGGTCAAGGAGCCGTTGTCACGCAAGCAGGACATCGGCGCCGACCTGGCGGTGCCTACGTCGTTCCTGGCGGTGCGGTTGCACCAGCTCGGTTGGCTCAACGACATCAGCGACGAGGGCGTGCCCAACAAGAAGAACATCCGCCCCGACCTTCTCGAGGCCAGCGTCGACCCCGGCCGCAAGTTCAGCGCCCCGTACATGTCCGGGCTTGTCGGCATCGCCTACAACCGGGCGGCCACCGGCCGGGATATCAGGACGATCGACGACCTGTGGGATCCGGCGTTCAAGGGCCGGGTCAGCCTGTTCTCCGACGCGCAGGACGGTCTCGGGATGATCATGCTCTCCCAAGGCAACTCGCCGGAGAACCCGACCACCGAGGGTGTCCAGCAGGCGATCGACCTGGTTCGGGAACAGAACGACATGGGCCAGATCCGCCGGTTCACCGGCAACGACTACGCCGACGACCTCGCTGCAGGCAACATCGCGGTGGCACAGGCATATTCGGGTGACGTGGTGCAGTTGCAGGCCGACAATCCCGACCTCCAGTTCATCGTTCCCGACTCGGGGGGCACGACGTTCGTCGACACCATGGTGATTCCGTACACCACCCAGAACCAGAGGGCCGCCGAGGCGTGGATCAACTACGTCTACGACAAGCCCAACTACGCCAAGCTGGTCGCCTACACGCAGTTCGTCCCGGTGCTGTCGGACATGACCGCGGAGTTGGAGAAGGTCGATCCGGCCGCGGCGAGCAACCCGTTGATCAACCCGCCCAAGGACGTGTTGGACAGGTCCAAGGGCTGGGCGGCACTTACCGACGAGCAGACGCAGGAGTACAACACCGCGTACGCCGCCGTCACCGGCGGCTGACAATAATGGCCGGTGTCGCCACCAGCAGTCGGCAACGGAGCAAGCTCGCTCCGTATCTGATGATCCTGCCGGCGCTCGTGTACCTCGGGATCTTCTTCGTGGTGCCGTTCTTCTCGCTGGCGCGGACGTCGCTGTCGGCGACGGGCGGATCGGTGTTCATGCCGACGTTGACGTTCGCGTGGGACTTCGGCAACTACCTCGACGCATTCCTGCTGTACCGCGAACAGATCTTCCGGTCGCTCGGGTACGCGCTCACGGCGACCGTGCTGTGCCTGTTGCTGGCGTTCCCCCTCGCCTATGTCATCGCGTTCAAGGCGGGCAGGTTCAAGAACCTGATCCTCGGCCTGGTGATCCTGCCGTTCTTCGTGACTTTCCTGATCCGCACGATCGCGTGGAAAACGATTCTGGCCGACCAAGGTTGGGTCGTCACCGCACTGGGCACCATCGGCCTGCTGCCCGACGAGGGGCGACTCCTGTCCACCAGTTGGGCGGTGATCGGCGGGTTGACCTACAACTGGATCATTTTCATGATCCTGCCGTTGTACGTAAGCCTGGAGAAGATCGACCCGCGCCTGCTCGAGGCGTCCAAGGACCTCTATTCCTCGGCGCCGCGAAGCTTCCGCAAGGTGATTCTGCCGCTGTCCATGCCGGGTGTACTCGCCGGCAGCATGCTGGTGTTCATCCCCGCCGTAGGCGATTTCATCAACGCCGATTACCTCGGGAGTACGCAGACGACGATGATCGGCAACGTCATCCAGAAGCAGTTCCTGGTGGTCAAGGATTACCCCGCCGCGGCGGCGCTCAGCCTTGGGTTGATGTTCATCATCCTCGTCGGCGTGTTGCTCTACACGCGCGCCCTCGGCACCGAGGACCTGGTGTGACCACGCAGGCAGGCGCGGCGATCGCCACCGCAGCGCAGCAGCCTCCCCGGGCGAAAAAGGTGAAGGGCCGGCGCAATTGGGGTGACCTGTTGCTGCGCCTCGTCGCCGGACTGGTGCTGCTGTACCTGTTCCTGCCGATCCTGGTGATCATCCTGTTCTCGTTCAACAAGCCCGCGGGCAAGTTCAACTACACCTGGCAGGGTTTCACGCTGGAGAACTGGGCCGACCCGTTCAAGTACCCGCCGCTGACAGAGGCGCTCAAGCTCAGCCTCAACGTCGCGGCGGTGTCCACCGCGGTCGCGGTGGTGCTGGGGACACTCGTCGCGATCGCGCTGGTGCGCCAACGATGGCGGGGGCAGCGCGCCGTCGACACCTTCCTGATCCTGCCCCTGACGGCTCCCGAGGTGGTGATGGGCGCGGCCTTGCTGACCCTGTTCCTGGATCTGAGCTGGCCGGCGGGTTACACCACGATCCTCATCGCGCACATCGCTTTCGAGGTGAGCTTCATCGCGATGACGGTCCGCGCCCGGGTCCGCGGTTTCGACTGGACACTCGAGGATGCGTCGCTCGACCTCGGCGCCGGCCCCGCCCGTACCTTCTTCAAGGTCACGCTGCCGCTGATCGTGCCCGGGATCGTCGCGGCAGCGATGCTGTCGTTCGCGTTGTCGCTCGACGATTTCATCATCACCTACTTCGTCAGCGGCGCAACCGTCACCTATCCGCTGTACGTGAACGCGGCCGTCAAGGCGGCGGTACCCCCGCAGATCAACGTCCTGGCGACCGCGATCCTGGTGGTGAGCCTGCTCCTGCTGGCGGTGGGAACGCTGTACCGGCGCAAGAAATTCGTCGGCTGACGCGCACTGCTGCCGGAATCACTTCCGGCAGCAGTCTCTTCAGGTCAGAAAGATGGTGCGCTGGTTCACGTCCACTGCGTGCTGCAACTCCGCCCGGGAGAGCTCGTGCGTACCGCATTCGCAGGTGGCCGGCACCAGATCATCGGCGAACCTGCCGGCGTCGAGGACGTCGACGAAGCGCGTGCCTTTCCGGTCACCGTGATGCGCCGTGTCGACGAAATCGCGGTCCCCATGTGCATGTGGACCGATCAGCGACTCGAAGACCGGGCCCGCTGACGTATCGAAAACCGCTGCGACGTGGTGGCTTCGACCGCAGCGCACCCGCACCAGTGCACGGTCGTCTCGTTCATCGCCGAGGGCGTCCAGCGCATCGCGGGCCCGGGCTTGCCGGGCAGTCGGGCTGGGATCCATCTGCTGCCTCATGACTTCCTCCGGATCTTCGGTTCGACGTTCTCGACGTTACTGACGCAACCACGAGATGGCTGGGGCCGAAGGTCCCGTCTATCGCTGTCAGATGTCCCGACAGCGGCCCAGCCGTCGGTCCAGCAGGGCCGTCCCCTACTCGTCGTCGTCTTCGTCGTCTTCGTCGATGACGTGCACCGCGGCCTCCTCGGCTGAGGCTGCTCCCCCGCTGATGCCGACGTCGTCTGCCACCAGGTCTGACTCGGCGTCCTCGCCGAACCCCATGTCGGGAGCGACAAGTCGGCCGGCCCGCGCTCTTCCGACCTCGTCGTGCCGCGGAAACTCGGATTCGCGCTCGTCATCGTCGGAGCGTTGCTGTTCGTCCTCGTCCAGCAGGCTGTCGAGCCGCGACGCCGGATCGGGCTCCTGCTCCGCGAGCAGCTGGTCCATGCTTTCACGCGGGCCGGATGCCCCTCTTCCATAGGGCTGTTCGGGCGGCGAGTAGCCCTCCTCCAGCGCATCGTCGACGCCGCGGTCTATGAGCGTGTCCTCGGGCTGAAGCTGGTTCTCGTCATCCACGCTGTACTCGCCCGCCGCGGGGCCCGTGCCGTACGGAGTGCTCATGATTCGGCGTTCCCTTCATCTGTTGTCCGGTTGTGTCGGTCGACGCCCCGGCTCCCCGGTGCTAGTTCCCGCGTGCGACGATCACCGGCACGCGCGCCTCCTGCGCCACGGTCATGCCGACCGAACCGAGCAACATCCCGGCGAAGCCGCCACGGCCGTGGCTGCCGACGACCACGAGCTGAGCCCTCTCGGCCTGCTCGAGCAGATGGCGGGCAGGCTCCTCGAATTCGAGCAGACGATGAACCTTCACGTCCGGATACCGTTCCTGCCAGCCGGCCAGCCGCTCGGCAAGCGTCTTGTCCGCCGCGGACTGAAGAGCCGAGATCTCCAAGCCGGGAACGGTGGCCATGTCCGCGTCACTCCACACGTGCAACGCCACCAAATCGACACCGCGCCAGGAGGCTTCGTCGAACGCGATCGCCGTGGCCGACTCCGATGCCCGTGACCCGTCGATGCCCACCAGCACCGGGCGTTGCCCAGGTTTCGGCGACACCGGGACCTCATCGTGCACCACCGCGACAGGACAATGGGAGTGATGGATCAAGCCGGTGCTGACCGACCCGAGCAGACGACGGTGCTTCCCGGTGCGCCCCCGGCATCCCACCACCACCAGTTGGGCCTCCTTGGACAGATCGACAAGGGTCGGCACGGGTCCGCCGAAGAGCAGTTCACTGTGAACCTCCGGACGGTCATCGCCCGCGGCGCGTTCCTCGGCGATCTCGACCGCGTCGGCGACGACACGACGGGCATCGCTCTCCACGATCTCGAGAACCTCGTCGGGTACTCGGCCGGCGGGCCACCCCAGCGCCGTCGCGGCCACCGGCGAGGCGGCGGCGTGAACGACGGTGAGCGGCACGCGGCGCATCGCCGCCTCCCGCGCAGCCCACCGCACCGCCCCCTGCGCCGACGGGGAACCGTCGGTGCCCACGACGACTCCGTGATGTGAGATCGGATTCGACATCTCGCGCCACCCCCTTGCGATCGGGCCACCTCCGGTGACGCTAGAAGGCGGTGCTCCCCCGGCGCTGGAGGCATTGGTCCTGAACAAGGGTGGCCAAACGGCCCTCGGACCTGTGCGCGAAGCCTCTGCCGAGGCCCGTCGTCACGGTCGTAACGTCCTGAAGTATGGCCGTATCTGACCGCGACGACGCGGACACCCCCCCGACGAGCCCTCCTCGCCGTCAGCCTCCCGGTGCAGCGGCACTGGGCGCGGCGATCGGGCCCTTCGCCCGTACCGGCAGCTACTACGCTCAGTCGTGGCGCGACTACCTCGACCGCCGACCACGTGAGCTCCCAGTCGCCCGGCCGACGATCTCGCTTGCCGCGCACGCCTTTCGCGACGAGATCGTGCTTCTCGGGTTGCGGGCCCGCCGACCGGTCAGCGACGTCCATGCGTTCGACCGGATCAACGGCGAAGTGGTCGCAGCGCTTGATTTCTACGGCCGCAGAGGGTGGCTGGAGGACACCGAGGGATTCTTCTCGCCACCCCCGCCGTTGACCGACGTCACCGTCAAGCAGGTGAAGAGCCGCAGGCATCCCCATGAGCGCATCAGTTTCGACAGCGGCTACACCCCCGACCCTGGCGAACCCGGCGCGCAACGGTGGTCGGCCTATACGGCCAACGACCGGGAGTACGCGCTGATGTTGCGCCACGAAGAACCTCGACCGTGGCTGGTGTGCATTCACGGCGCCGAGATGGGCCGCGCAGCCCTGGACCTCACGCTGTTCCGGGCGTGGCACCTGCACGACGACCTCGGCCTCAATGTCGTGTTGCCCGTACTCCCGATGCACGGGCCGAGGGCCCGGGGTCTGCCCAAGGGCAGCGTGTTCCCCGGCGAGGACGTGATGGACAACGTGCATGCGGCCGCGCAGGCGGTCTGGGACATTCGTCGGCTGCTGTCGTGGATACGGTCGCAGCAGCCCGAGTCGCCGATCGGCTTGAACAGCATCTCGCTGGGCGGCTACGTGGCGTCCCTCGTCGCAAGCCTCGAAGACGACCTCACCTGTGCCATCCTCGGCGTTCCGGTGGCCGATCTGATCGAGCTACTGGGTCGACACGCCGGCCTGCGCGCCGACGACCCGCGCCGCAAGACGATGACGCTCGCAGAACCGATCGGGAGGATGGTGTCTCCGCTGTCCATGGACCCCCGGGTGCCGATGTCCGGGCGCTTCATCTACGGCGGCATCGCCGACCGGCTGGTCCAGCCCCGCCAGCAGGTCGTCCGCCTGTGGGAGCACTGGGGCAAGCCTGAGATCGTCTGGTATCAAGGCGGCCACACCGGCTTCTTCGAGGCGCGACCGGTGCAGCGTTTCATTGACGACGCCCTGATGCAGTCGGGGCTCATCGGTGGGGCTCCGATCGTGCGCAGGACCGATCGACCCGCCTGAGCGTGGAGGTCGGGATGGACTGGCTCGACCCGCTGGACGCGGCGATGATGACCGCGGAGGTGCTGTCGCGTCCGCTGAACATCGGCGCGGTGCTGATCCTGTCGCCGCCCGAAGACGCGGGTCCGGGATACGTCGACGACCTTCATCGGGATGCCGTTTCGGGACGGGACCCGGTGGATCCGCGGCTGCGCCGCTACCCCCATCGCGGCGTGGACACCGGTGGCGGCTGGGTCTGGCGGGAAGCCGACACCGTCGACCTGAACCGACATTGCCGGCGCATCTCCCTGCCGTCAGGCGCCGGACGCGACGGCCTGTGGCGGCTGATCAGCCGGCTGCATGCCGCGCCGTTGCGCAGGTCCCGCCCCCTGTGGATGTCGTATCTGATCGACGGTCTCGACGACGGTCGCTTCGCCCTGTTCGTGAAGGTCCACCACACCCTGGTGGACGGCGTGGCCGGTTTCCAGATGATCGCCGACGCGCTGAGCAGCGACCCGAACCGCCGGTCCATGCCCCAGTTCCATGCGCGACGGCCTCGGGAGCGCAGCGACCGGAGTGGTGGCCGCGGCAGCCGGCGACCTCCCGGCCCCGTCCCGATGGTTCGGTCCCTGGCAGGCGCGGCGGCATCGGGGGTCACACTCGTCGAACGTGTCATCACCGGCGAGGTCTCGGATGTGGTGGCCAGCATGACCGGGGACACCACCGTCACGCCGTTGGCCGCGCCTTACACCCGGTTCAACGGCCGGCTTGGACACGACCGCGCGGTCGCCGCGGCCAGCTGGCCGAGGACGCGCATCCGGGCGGTGCAGGACAAGGCGGGGGTGACCGGCAACGATGTCGTGACAGCAGTCGTGGCGGGTGCGCTGCGTCGCTGGATGCTCGATCGCGGGGAGCTACCCGAACGCCAGCTGGTCGCGATCTGCCCGATCACGGTGCGAGACCGCGGGCATGCGGCGGACGACCGTCACAACAACATGTTCGGTGCCTGGCTGTGCCCGCTGGGCACCCACTTGCCCGACCCTCTCGACCGGCTGGACGTCATCCACCGGACGATGTCGGTGGGCAAGAGCCGAGTGGCCAGCCGCGGATCGGGGGCATCGCTGTTGCTCCTCGCCACCGCGATCGGCGCGACGGTCCTGTCGCCCATGGTGCCGTTCGTACCGCGGCTGCGAACGGGATACAACCTGCCCATATCCCACGTCGCCGGCCCGGCAACCGAAATGTACTGGAACGGCGCGCATGTCGAGGAGATGTATCCCGTGTCGGCTGTCTACGACGGTCAGGCACTGAATGTCACGACATGTTCCTATGCCGATCGCATCGGCTTCGGTTATGTCGCAGGCCGCGACGTACTACCGGATATCGAGACACTGATACCGCTGACCGAGCAGTCATTGAGTGAGCTCGAAGCGGCGCTCGGGTTACCGCCGTGACCGTCGCACCGGCGATGATTGGGGACCCAAGTCGGTCTGCTTGAGGACTTAGTTCCATTCCGGCTCCCATCGCTTCGATGAACACTCGGTTGATGAGACCCTTCGACGACCGTATCGACGCTGGACGTCGGTTGGCGCAGCGTCTGGAGCCCCTCCGCGGTCAGGACATCGTCGTCCTCGGCCTGCCGCGTGGCGGTGTGCCGGTCGCGTTCGAGGTCGCCGCGGCGCTGCACGCCCCCCTCGACGTGCTCGTGGTCCGCAAACTCGGCGTGCCGTTTCAACCCGAACTCGCCTTCGGCGCCATCGGCGAGGGTGACGTGCGGGTGCTCAACGACCGCATCGTGCGCGAGACCTACCTCGACGCCGACGCGATGGACGCCGTCGAACGCGAGCAGCGAACCGAACTCCGCCGCCGCGCGGAACGCTTCCGCCGCGGGCGCGACCGAATCTCGTTGACGGGGCGGATCGCCGTCATCGTCGATGACGGCATCGCCACCGGAGCCACCGCCAAGGCAGCCTGCCAGGTGGCCCGCGCGCACGGTGCGAGCAGGGTCGTGTTGGCGGTGCCGATCGGCCCGGACGATCTCGTCGAGACGTTCGCCGGATACGCCGACGATGTGGTCTGCCTGACGACGCCCGCGTTCTTCTCCGCCGTCGGGCAGGGATACCGCCACTTCACGCAGACCTCCGACGACGAGGTCGTCGCACTGCTCGACCGGGCGAGGGACGGTTCTGCGTCGGCGGCCGGTGCCGCGGACGACCCGCCGCTGCGGGACGAGGAAGTCGAAGTGGCGGCCGGGCCGGTGACCGTGGCCGGGCACCTGACCATCCCCGAACGCCCCACGGGCATCGTGATCTTCGCGCACGGCAGCGGGAGCAGCCGGCACAGCCCGCGCAACCGGTATGTCGCCGAGGTCCTGAACGCCGCAGGCCTCGCGACGCTGTTGTTCGACTTGCTCACCCGCGCCGAAGAACGCGACCGCGCCAACGTCTTCGACATCGGACTCCTCGCGGGACGGTTGGTCGACGTCACCCGGTGGGTGGCGCACCAGCCCGACACTGCGTCCCTTCCGGTCGGCTACTTCGGGGCAAGCACCGGAGCGGGTGCGGCGCTGGTGGCGGCCGCCGATCCCCGAGCGGAGGTGGGCGCGGTCGTCTCCCGCGGCGGCCGTCCCGATCTCGCAGGCCGCTCACTGGCGAACGTGGTCGCTCCGACGTTGCTGATCGTGGGCGGACGGGACGAAGTGGTCCTCGACCTCAATCGCAAGGCACAGGCGGCCATCCCCGGGAAGTGCGAACTCAGCGTGGTTCCCGGTGCGACGCATCTGTTCGAGGAACCCGGCACGCTCGAACAGGTCGCGACATTGGCGTGCGACTGGTTCATCGGCCATTTGAGCCCGGTCGTGGCCCGCCAGTAAAGACCCGGACCCCCGACAACGAGAGGAGGCCGGTCCGAATGAGAACTGGCTACCACGAACAGCTTTCGGAGCTCGGCACGTTGCTGAGCCAGTTGTGCGGTCGGGCCGGGGCCGCGATGGAGCGGGCAACCCAGGCCCTCCTGCACGCCGATCTCGACGCAGCCGAGCAGGTGATCGGCGACTACGCCACGATCACAGCGATGAGCACCCGCGCGGAAGAGCGGGCCGTCACGTTGCTCGCACTGCAGCAGCCGGTCGCGGGCGAACTGCGCAGCATCGTCAGCTGGATTCGATCCATCGGTGACGTGGATCGGATGGGCGCGCTGGCCGTACACGTCGCCAAGATCGTCCGGCAGCGACATCCGCAGCATGTGCTGCCGCCGGAGTTCGAGGGCCACTTCGCCGAAATGGGCCGGATCGCAGTCGAACTGGCGAAAAGCGCGCAGGAAGTGGTGACGACACGCGATCCCGGCAAGGCCGCCTTCATTCGGCAACAAGACGATGCGATGGACGAGTTGCACCGCCTGCTTTTCGGTGAGCTGATGGATCGGCAGTGGCAGCACGGGGTCCCGGCGGCCGTCGACGTCGCGCTGCTCGGACGCTTCTACGAGCGGTTCGCCGACCATGCCGTCGAGATCGGCAGGCGGGTCGTCTTCCAGGCGACCGGCACGCTTCCTCCCGAGCAAGACGTTGGGACGTACTAGAGCCGATCGCAGCCGCAAGTCTGCCGGCCCACCCGGCCAGGAGACCGCCTACTTGCTCTTATCGGCCTTGCTGTGCGCTATGGCCGACTGCACCGCTCCGAACCGATGCCGTGCCCGCTCGTCGGCGGCCTCCTGCTCGGCTGCCGTGACGACGACGGCATCCGAGCCCGGAAAGACCGTCGCCACATGGTCGCTGTCGAGCCACCTCACCACATACGGAGGCGACCCGTCGGTCGAGTGCACCTCGGTGATCAGCCCCCTGTGGTCAGCCTGATCGATCGTCGTGCCCTTCATCACCAGCCAGTCGCCAACATTCGCCTTCATGAGCAACCCTTCCGTCGGGCCTCCATCATGGGCACATCCGGCGCGACGACGGGAAGGGCAACAGGCCACCGCCTCTTATGGCCAAAGGTCCCTCGGGCAGCTAGGACGCGTCGGGATGCACCGTGACCGTCACCCGTCCGCGCTGGTCGCGGCGAGCGACGGCGTGTCCGGCGCGGTCCGTGCCGTCGAAATCGACCAGGGTGATCGGACCACCGTCCTCGGTGAAGTTGCGCCACCAATTCTTGGAATCCGGCGTCATCACCCGAATCACGACGTCGTCACCTGAGCGCCGGTAATTGACCGGCGTCTCGAACGACCCGCCCGACCGGCGGCCGGTGTATCGGATGACCACCATGCTGCGGCGCACCACCAGGCCGAGCACCGGCGCCTTCGTCAGGCGCGACGCGCCCCCGTTGATGACACCGACGATGCGCGAGTTGAGTATTCCGCGAGCCATGAAACCAAAGTAACCGCGCACCGAAGGATGCGCTCAGCCCACTTCGAGCGGCACCGGGGGGCGGGCCCCGGCGCGCGCCGCGCCGGCGCCGGCCGCCACCACGAAACCGATGCCGGCGATCGCGAGAGCGCCGGGGACCTGATGGAGCACAAGCAGGCCGACGACCATCGCCAGCGCAGGTTCGAGGCTCATCAGGGTGCCGAACGCCGCGGTGGTCAACCGGCGGAGCGCAAGCAACTCCAATGCGAACGGCACCACCGGCAGGAGCACCGCCAGGCCGAGACCGATCAGCAGGATCTGCGGGGTCATCCGGTCGATGACCGCGGGGCCGACGGTGAGGGTGGCGATCAACCCGGCGACAGGCATCGACACCGCCAGACCGTTGATCCCGGCCACCTCGTCCCCCACCCGCTGGGTCAGCAGGATGTAACCCGCCCAGCAGCACGCCGCCGCAAGCGCGTACGCGACGCCGACGGGGTCGACCGTGCCGCTCCACGGCTGGGTGAGAAGCACGACTCCCACCGCCGCCGCACCAGGCCACAGCAGGCGACCCCGACCGTGGCCACGGGCGATCGCGACGCCGAGCGGCCCGAGGAATTCCAGCGCGCTCGCCGTACCGAGCGGGATGCGGTCCAACGCCGCCATGAACAACAGCGTGACCGCCGCGGTGACGATGCCGAGAAGCACACACATCAGAAAGCTGCTGCAGATGAAGGCGACACGGCGCGGACGGACGATGACCAGCAGCAGGATCCCCGCCCATGCCAGTCTCAGCCACGCTGCACCCTCGACGCCGATCTCGTCGATCAGCGTGACGGCGATCGCCAGGCCGAACTGGACGCACACCATGGATCCCACCGCCATGAGCGCGCCGGCGCGGGCCTGATCGTTGGTCACCAGCGTATTGAACGGGACCCTGACCATTTCGGTCCACGCGATTATTGCGGACATACCGTTCAGAATTCATGGACGGTAGACGCGGGGCCGTACCCGGGCGGGCCGAGCGGCGTCGCAGGCCCGGGCGGAGCCAGTGGCTGCATTCCCGGCGTGGCCTGCGGCAGCGTTCCCGCCCCGTAACGGCCGAACGCGGACGCTCACCCGATTGCGGCCGGGGGCTTAGCCCCGGCTTAGCCCTTTTCCCCCAAGTCATCCGGATGCTGCGTCGTGATCGCGAACTCCATGTCGGGCAGGGGCTGCCACTGCCGCGACACCGACGTACTCCAGCGCGGCGCGCGGCGCTCGAGAAACGCCGCGACGCCCTCGCGGGCATCGGCCGTGCCCATCACCCGCTGGTGCAACTCGGTCTCGAGGGCGGCGACGTCGCGCGGCCGGTAGCCGCCGATCATGGTGTCCCACAGCAGTCTCTTGCTCAGCGCCGCCGACATCGGGGCGACGTTGACGGCGATGTCGGCCGCCACCGACATCGCGTGGTCGAGGACGTCCGATGCGGGCACGGTGCGGGTCGCGATGCCCATCGCCGCCGCCTCGGCGCCATCGAAGGTCCGCCCGGTCAGCAGGAGGTCGGCGGCGACCGCACCGCCCACCAGATGCGGCAAGGTCCAATGGGACATGCAGTCGGGTATGACACCGCGGCGCACCTGGGCGACCGCGTACTTCGCGTCGGCCGCCATGATCCGGATGTCTGCCTGGAGCGCGATCGTCAGCCCGATGCCGATCGCGTGTCCGTTCACCGCCGCGATGACCGGTGTCCGCAGCTCGAAGGCGGCCGGATCGATCGGCGACGCCGTGAACTCGGCGCGCTCGGCCGCCGCCGCGAAGGGGTGCGTCGGCGCGGCGAAGTCGGCGCCGGCGCAGAACGTCTCCCCCGCACCCGTGAGCACGATCGCCCGCACATCGTCGTCGTCATCACAGCGCCGGTAGGCGCGGCCGAGTTGCTCACCCATCGACGCGGTGTAGGCGTTGCGTCGCTCGGGCCGATCGAGCGTCAACAACGCGACGCCGTCAGCGACGGTGACGGTCAGGTCGGTCATGTCGCGAACTTACCGGCGGCGTGGCGGGCACAATCCTGAAGTGGACACTCGCCGCCTTGAACTGTTGCTGGCTCTGTCGCGGCTCGGGTCGATGCGCGCAGTCGCCGAGGCACACCATCTCACCACGTCGACGGTCTCCCAGCAGATCGCGGCCCTGGCCCGCGACACCGGAACCCAGTTGATCGAGCCCGAAGGTCGCCGTGTGCGGCTGACCCCGGCGGGCCTGCGGCTCGCCGACCATGCCGTCACCATCCTCGCCGCCGTGGACAGCGCACGTCTCGATCTCGACCCAGACGCCGAGCCGGCGGGCACCGTGCGCATCGGCGGTTTCGCCACCGGGATCCGGGTTTCGCTGCTGCCGATCGTGCCCGACCTCGCAGCGCTCTATCCCAGGGTGCAGCTGGTCATCAGCGAGTACGAGCCAGTCGAGGCGTTCGCCCTGCTCACCGCTGACGATCTCGACCTGGCGCTGACCTACGACTACAACCTGGCGCCCGCGTCGCCGGGAACGGTGCTCGACGCGGTCCCGTTGTGGTCGATCCGGTGGGGGCTCGGTGTGCCGGCCGCGCAGGCCGCACATGACATCGCCGCGTTCGCCGATGCGACATGGATCGTCAACTCGCGCAACACCGCCGACGAGACCGCGGTTCGCGCCCTGGCGTCGCTGGCCGGCTTCACGCCGACCATCGGTCACCAGATCGACAGCCTCGATCTCGTCGAGGATCTCATCGTCGGGGGCTTCGGGGTGGGCCTGCTGCCGATCGCCCGGCCCACGGCGGCCGGGGTCACCGTGCTGCCGTTACAGGACCCCGACGTCATCCTCACCGCCTACGCCGTCACCCGGCGCGGCCGCAGCGGCTGGTCACCGCTGCGTGCCGTTCTGGACAGGATGCGCCCGCGCCCCGGCGGGCCACTCGGACGCCCGCAGTGGCCGCGGCCCCGGGCCGCGTCCCCCGAGGACCGCGGCGATGAGTGATGGCAGGGTCGAGGCGGGGGCGTCGTTCTGCTGAAATACGCCGGGTTTGCCGCGCGATGACCCGGGGAACACAGGCCCCATGTTGATCCGACGTGTCGCTCGCCCCATGCTGTCAGCGGTATTCATCTCCCGCGGAGTCGAAGCCCTGCGAAGCCCGAAACCCGCGGCCGATGCCACGCGCCACACACTCGAGGAACTCAGCAAGCTGCCCGACCCGGTCGGTACGAATGTCCCTTCCAACGCCGAGACGGTGGCGCGCGTCAACGCCGCAGTGCAGATCGGCGGCGGCCTGCTCCTGGCGACGGGCAAACTCCCGCGGGTGGCCTCAGCCGCTCTCGCATTGAGCGTGGTGCCGGGTTCGCTTGGCGGACATGCGTTCTGGAACGAGTCTGAGCCGCAGCGCAAGGCCGACGAACGACGCGCCTTCGTCACCGACATCAGCCTGATCGGCGGTCTGATCATCGCCGCCGTCGACACCGAGGGCAAACCCTCACTCGGCTGGCGGGGACGGCGCGCCGCACGAAAGGTGTCCGGTGCCGTGGCGTCGGCACTGCCCGTCGGCGCTGCCACCGGGGGAACACTGACCGACAGCGCGCTCGCCGAGAAGGTGGGCCACGGCCTGCACGTCGGCGCCGAGCGCGGCCGCGACCTCGCTCACGTCGCGCAGGAACGCGGCGGCGAGCTCGCCGAGGTGGCCCGCGAACGCGGCGGCGTGCTGGCCGGCGAATGGGCCGAGGTGGCACGCAAACGCGGAGCCGAGCTGGCTGAAGTCGCCCGCGAACGGGGCGGCGAACTGGCGGTGGCCGCCCGGGGACGCGGCTCCGAGCTTGCCGAGGTCGCCCGCGATCGTGCCCCTGAGCTCGCGGAGGCAGCACGCGGACGCAGCACCGAGTTGGCGGAGCTGGCTCGCGAGCGGGCGGAGTTGGCGCGCGTGCGCGCCGCCGCACTCGCCGACACCGCGGAGGCCGAGGTCAAGAAGAAGCACCGCAGGCGCTGATCGCCGGGTCACGCTTTCGTCGCTGCGGGTCATATCCCTTCCGTGGCATCGGGTCACTCGGTACGGTGAGGTCGCATCGCTGACTTCGCACAAGAGAGCGGACCGACATGACGAGCGACTACCCACCCCCGCCCCCGCCTCAGCAACCCGGCCAGTACGGGTACCCGGGGTCCTATCCGCCTCCATGGGGCGGTGTCGTGCCGGGCGGGCTCGGTCTGCGCTTCGCGGCGCGGATAATCGACGGCCTGATCGTCGGCATCGTCGGCGGCATCATCGTGTACGCGATCGGCCTGGCATCCAACGTCTGGATCACCGGTCTGTTCACCGGCGTGATCACCTTCGCCTACTACGTGGGCATGGAGGTGACGCAGGGATGGACGCTGGGCAAGAAGCTGCTGGGCCTGAGTGTGCGCGGACCCGGTGGAGCGGCCAAGCCGACGGTCCAGCAGTCGGCCATCCGTAACTCGTGGACGCTGCTGCCGATAGTGCCGTTCATCGGCGGCCTGCTCGGTGTCGTCGCCATCGTGGTCATCGCGGTGACCATCAACGGCAGCCCCACCAAGCAGGGCAAGCACGACGAATTCGCCGGCGGAACGCAGGTCGTCAAGGGCTGAGCGCCCCGGGCCGCCGGCCAAAGATCATACGATTGCAACTCGGTCACGGAAACATCGGTTTTATCGTGGCCAGCAAACGCTATGACAAGATGTATGGGTGCAACCGGAACCGCAAGTCGGCGCTCTGCACAACAGCCTGCTGACTGCGCTGGGCACGGCCATCGTGTCCGGCGAGTACCCGGCCGGGCAGGTGATCACGCTCGAAGGTGTCAGCGCCGAACACGGCATGTCCCGCAGCGTCGCACGTGAAGCGATCCGGGTGCTCGAGTCGATGGGCATGGTGGCGTCCCGCCGCCGGGTGGGCATCACGATCCAGCCGGCACACCAGTGGAATGTGTTCGACCCCAGGCTGATTCGGTGGCGCCTGGAGTCGGGAGACCGTGCCGGCCTGCTGCTGTCACTTTCCGAACTCCGCAAGGGGTTCGAGCCCGCCGCCGCGGCGCTGGCGGCGCGGCGGGCAGATCCGCAGCACTGCCGAGTCATGGCGGCGGCGGTGTCGGACATGGTGGTGCACGGCCGCTCGGGAAATCTCGAGGCATACCTGCTCGCCGACAAGATCTTTCACCGCACGCTCCTCGAGGCCAGCGGCAACGAGATGTTCAGGGCGCTCAACGGTGTGGTGGCCGAGGTGCTCAGCGGCCGAACCCATCACGGCATGATGCCTGCCACGCCGAACCCGGTGGCCATCGAACTGCACGACGAGGTGGCACGCGCGATCCGGTTGGGGGACGAGGCGGGTGCGGAACGGGCGATGCGCGCGATCATCGACGAGGCAGCTGCGGCGGTGGCCGAGGACACGGAGCGACCCACGCAGAACCCCTGATCCCTGCATGATTGACTGCGAAGGTGGACAGATCCCCCATCCTCGCCCGGCGCCTCTTCGACCGCATCGAACCCGTTCACGCCGTCACCTACTTCGCACCGGAAGCGCGATCGGAACTCGACGCGCTCGGCTACCGGGGGTTCTGGATGGGTTATTTCGCCGCCCGCTCGGCTCCGTTCGGGGTGGTGCCCGCCGACGTCGTCTCCGCCGCGTTCTACAACTTCACCCCCGAACGCGTCGCCAAGGCTCTGCCCGGCGCGTGGGACATCGCCGCGCCGTCTGACGCCCTGCGGGTGCGGGAGCAGTCAGCCGTAGCGGCGCTGCGCCGCTACGGAGTGACCGACGAGGACGCCGATGGAGCCGCCGAGCTCGCGGCGAAGGCCGCACGGAGCGCCGATATCGGCGGCCGTGCCCTGTTCGCCGCCAACCGGGCGCTGGAATGGCCGCGACAACCGCTCGCCCGGCTGTGGCACGCGGCCACCCTGCTGAGGGAACACCGCGGTGACGGTCATGTCGCGGTGCTCATGACCGAGGGGGTGTCCGGGCGCGAATGCAACGTGCTGCACGCGGCGGCCGGCCGGGTTCCCGAGGCGATGATCAAACGCAGCCGCGACTATGACGATGCGCAGTGGGACCACCATCGTGGGGCGCTGCAGCGTCGAGGGCTTCTCGACGCCGCGGGCGCACTCACCCACGCGGGCCGGGAGCTCAAGCAACGCATCGAGGACGTCACCGACAGGCTCGCCCTGCGGGTGCTCGACGTACTCGGCGACGACGAGGTGGAGACCCTCTTCCGCGTCCTGACGCCGATCACCAGGAAAGTGGTGGCCGGAGGCGACGTTCCCGCAGGCACGCCGATGGGCCTGAGCCGTGACGATCTCGACGACGACAGCGCCCGCCTCGGCTGAGGCTCACCGTGGGCCGTACATGATCAGCCCGACGCCGACCAGGGACACCGCCGCACCGAGGACGTCCCAGCGGTCCGGCCGGAAGCCGTCGGCCACCATCCCCCAGAGCAGCGATCCGGCGATGAAGACCCCGCCGTAGGCGGCCAGCACCCTGCCGAAGTGCGCGTCCGGCTGAAACGCCGCGACGAATCCGTAAGCGCCCAGCGCCATGACCCCCGCGCCCACCCACAACCAGCCGCGGTGCTCGCGGACACCCTGCCAAACCAGCCAGGCACCCCCGATCTCGAGGATCGCGGCGAGCGCGAACAGCAATACCGATTTGACGACCATGGGTGTCAGTGGTGCGTGCTGGTCGTCGGCGTGTGGCAGGAATCCGGCGGTGTGGCAACGACATCGAGTGCGGGGTTACGGTCGAAGAACCCGAAGGGCTTGAGCCAGAACGACACGACGTCGACCGGCATCACCGGCCAGTCCTCCGGCCTGGTGATGTGATGGATTCCGAACACGTACCACAGCACGACGTCGGTGTTGTCGATGGACCGGTCGGCTTCCGTCCACCGGCCCAGTCCGGTGTCCCGAAGCGACTGGTTGACGAACTGCCCTGCAGGCCAACGTTCGTCGGGCCTGTTCGGGGTGACCCACAGCGTGTGGCCGATGACATGGGCGCGTTCGAGCACCGGTGAACCGGGTTCGAACATCGGTGGAATGGCGCCACCGGGTATCAGTTTGTAGGAGGGATGGGCGCCCAGACCGGTGACGACGTTGGTGTTGACGATCTTCCACGCGCGCTGCGTCGCGAAGTTCACGTCCTGCTTGGCCTCGCCCTCGGAGCGCAGTGCGGTGTTACTCACCACCATCGACAGCCCATGCGGGTTGTCGGGGCCGATGGGCTCGGCGAAGGACTCCGACACGTACACCGTGTTGTCGCTACCGTCGATGTCCATGTCGAGCCTGGCGATCAGGAAGTGTTGGTGGAACGGGGCGTACGTGCGCTCGTCGACCAGCGTGCCGTTGGGATTGGCCGCCCCCGGCGGCAGCGGCGTGGTCACCATGATGCCGGTGGCGCGAACCTCGCATTCGATGTTGCCGTCCTGATACAGCCGCCAGTAGACCAGGTACTCGTAGTTGGCGACCGTGACGTGGAACGACAGAGTGAGCCGGCGCATGCGGCGCACCTCGGCGCCGGTGTCGTGGTCGACGTGCTTCCACAGCACGGCGTTGTCCTCCTCGTGGATGCAGATCGCGTCGGTGATGGTGTAGGGCTCCCCCTTGCTGTCGTGCAGAACCGCGTCGAGATAACGGATCTCGCCCAGACAGTCGCATCCGAGCTCCAGCGAGGTCGTCATGAATCCCAGACCCCACTCGCCGATGTCGAAGGCGGTGCGCCGGTAGTGGTCCGGCGACGGATCACGGTAGGGCACCACCATCTCCGCGAACGACATCCGGTGCGCGACAGACCTGGCGCGGCCACCGTCGCGGTAGCGCACAGTGTGAAGCGTCATCCCCTCGCGGTGGTTGAACCCGACCCGCAGGGACCAGTTCTGCCAGCGCACCAGGTTGCCGTCGACGGTGAACGACGGGCCCTCCGGCTGGCTGATCTGCAGCGGCTTGAGAGGTTCTCGACGTGTCGCCCCGCGGATGCGCTCGGGGATGTGGCCCGGCACGTACTCACCCATGACCTCAGGGGCCGACACCCCACCGGCGGCGAACGGACCGTCGTCTTCGACCCGCAGCAGTTGCATCGTGTTCAGGTCGACGACGCAGTGCAGGCCACTGAGCAACCGGGCGTACGGGTTGGCTCCCGGCGCGGCCTTGACCCAGCTGTCCGACCAGCCGATCCTTCGGTCCCGGAACTCGGGCGGAGCCACCGCCGCCCCGTAGGTCCAGGTGTCGAAGAACACCAGATCCACGTCGGTGATCCCCCGGCCGGCCAACGCGGCGACGACGTCGGGGTGCGACCGCAACAACTGATCGCACTCCAGGAACTCGTCGACGGTGAAGTTCGCCTGCACGCCGGGGATCTGCTCGAACACCTCGACCCGCTCGTCGGTCAGTGACACCACGCCTTTGTAGGTGGCGTTGTCGGTCCGGTTGAAGCAGATGACCTCCGCCCGGCGCGGCGGCCGCGGTCCACCGCCCTCGAACGCGGCAAGTTCGATCTTGGACGGTTCGGTCAGCTCGATCGAAGCGAAGCGCCACCCCAGATCGCCCGCGGTCGCGGGCGCCGCCGCCACGCCGTACTCGCGGCGCAGGATCGATGCGACCGTGGTGAATTCGGCGGCGCTGAGCGGGTCGAGGGGGAACTCATCCCCCCGCTGCGGATCACTGGGCTGCGACACGCGCTAACGCAATCACATCCCCCGGCGGGTGGCACAGCGATTGGCCAAGCCGGTCGGCGTCAGCGAGCCGCAACGAAGAAGTCCTCCCAGGCCATCCGACGCTCGGCATGCGGATCGTGCTCGACGCGGCGACGGCGGTCGAGCACCAGGACCGCACGCCTGTCGCGACGGTACTGCGGCCAGTCGTGGCCCGGCGCCCCGTTCTCCGCGAAGTTCAGCCATCGTCTCTGGACGTCGTCGGACACCTTCAGAGCCGTCCGCGAATCGATACCCGCGGCTAGCAGTCTGCCGAACCGAGACCGGTACACGTCGAATATCGCGAGGAGTTCGGTGGCATGGGTGGCGCCCATGCCGGACCAGCGCAGCGCCCGTGTCGCGTAGTCGTAGCGGTACACATGCGTCGGGGCATGCGCCGAGTGGGCCTGGGCGATCTGCCACACCGCGGATCCGAAGATGAAGTCGCCGCCGAACCGCACACACTCGTCCGGGTGCGGGTACTCGGGGTAGGCGGCCAGAATCCGTTCACGCGCATCGGGTTCCACGTGTGCGAGCAACCGCTCGATGGCCTTCTCATTGGTGGGCAGCAACTTCAGGAAACGGGTGAACAGGCGCCCCTCGTCGGCGTTGGTGCCGACGATGAGCGGCACGCGGTGGGCGTTGCCGCTGTGCATCGCCTCGATGGGATCCTCGGGCAGGTAGGGGGTCCCGTACGTCGGCCCGATCGCGAAAGCGCCGACCATGTCGCGCTGCCCCTCGACGACGAGCCGGTCGAGCGCGTCGACGAGTTCGGCCGGCCGCACGGTCATCAGCGTGCGCGCCGCCTCATGTCCCTTCGCTCCGAACTGTCTGGCGAACCGTGCGGCGTAGTCGGCGGCGATGTCGGCGCTGCTGATCATTCCGCTACCCGGGCTCTGCGAGATTGCCTGCGCGAATAGACCTTTGGCGTCTGGGGTGGCCATCAGTGTGGCGACGGCGTGCGCACCGGCGCTTTCGCCGAAGATCGTCACATTGTCCGGGTCACCGCCGAACGCCGCCACGTTGTCACGCACCCAGCGCAGCGCCATCACGAGATCGCGCAGGAACAGATTGTCGTCGATGGTGACGTCGGCGCTCGACAACGAGGACAGCTCCAGGCACCCCAGCGCCCCGAGCCGGTAGTTGACCGAGATGTAGACGCATCCCTTGCGGGCCAGTGACGCACCGTCGTAGATCGGCGTCGCCGAGCTGCCCAGCATGTATCCGCCACCATGGATGAAGACCATGACGGGCAGCGCGTCGCCGGCCGAGGCGCGCTTCGGCGCGACCACGTTGAGTGTCAGACAGTCCTCGCTCATCGGCTGGTACTTACCGGGCGCCAGCATCGTGTACATACGCTGCTGCGGCGCGCACGACCCGAAGCCGTGGCAGTACCGCACGCCGGGCCAGGGCTGCACCGGTTGGGGCGCGCGGTAGCGCAACGGGCCGACCGGTGGGCGAGCGTACGGAATCGATCGCCAGCGGTTCACGCCGTCGCGCACGAAACCCTCGACAGTGCCCGAAGCGCTCTTCACCCGAACGGTTTCCTCGTGCATCTGACGACGGTAGCGAACTGTTGCCCGCCCTGCCTGGCCAGGTAATGCGTGTCGGGCCGTTAGCCTGACGGGATGCGAATAGCGGGCCTGATAGCGGTCACTGCGTTGGTGGCGGCCTGCTCGCAGTCGGTGGGCGGCGAGGCCGAACGATCAAGCGCACCGCTGTCGGCGCCGCCGAGCAGCACCACGGCGACAACCGACGTGCCACCGCGACCCTCCCCCGCGGCGGGCGCACCGCCGGGCGAGGGCGCTCCGATCGACGAGGTGATCGCGTGGACCGAGGCGGGCTCGCCCGCCGACCCGGACGCGTATCACGAGGCCTACCTCGACGGCGTCACCACCAGGCTCGGTGACGACATCGCGTTCACCGCACCTTCCGGGGCCTCTGGCGGCACGACCCAGTGCATCACCGATGAGGCCTTCAGCAGCGGCGGCCTGATCTGTCTGCTCGATATCGACGCCCCCGCGCCCCGCCCCGAGGGGGTCGAGGGCGAGTGGAAAGCGGGCTGGATCGATTACCCCGGGGCCAGCATGCAGGTGGGCTCCCTGCACGGAGATCCCGGCCCGTTCGTCAAGGGCATCGGCGCACGCCTCACCGAAGGCCAGTCGCTGGCATTCGGTGACTACCGGTGCCGCAGTGACGCCGCGGGCCTGCTCTGTGTGAACTACGCGCATCGCACCGCGGCGTGGATCAGCGCCGCCGCGGTCGTGCCGTTCGGCTGCCTGCAGCCGGTGACCCCTGCGCAGGGGGCTGGGCCCACGTTCAGCTGCTGAGCGCGGACTCATGGCCCGGGTAGGCGTGGACGACTGCTGAGGCCAGCTTCGGAATGGCGTGTGCGAGTTCGTGTTCGGCGTCGTGTGCCACCGAGTGTGCGTCGCGGAGACTCAGTTCCGGGTCGATGTCGAGTTCAGCGTCCGCCTCGAGCCGATGGCCTACCCAGCGCATCCTGACCCGCCGGACGGACCGGACCCCGGGCCGTCCGGCCAATACGCACCGGGCGGTCTCGACGAGGCCGGGGTCGACACGGTCGAGCAACCTTCCGAACACGTCGCGGGCGGCGGCCACGAGCACGATGCCGATGGCACCGGCGATGAGCAACCCGATGATCGGGTCGGCGGCGGGGAACCCCATCGCGGTGCCGGCTGCTCCGCCGACCACGGCCAGCGACGTCAGTCCGTCGGCGCGAGCGTGCATCCCGTCGGCCCGAAGCGCGGCTGAACCGATGCGCTTCCCGACGCGGATGCGGTACAGGGCGACCGCTTCGTTCCCGATGAACCCGATCACCCCGGCGGCTGCCACCCATGCCAGATGCGTCAACGGGACGGGATCGATCAGCCGACGGACGGATTCGACGGCGGCGACCACCGCGGACAGCGCGATCATCGCGAGGACGAACAGGCCGGCGAGGTCCTCGACCCGGCCGAAACCATAGGTGTACCGCGACGTCGCCGCGCGTCGGCTCATGGCGAACGCGATCCACAGCGGGACGGCGGTCAGCGCGTCGGAGAAGTTGTGCACGGTGTCGGCGAAGAGCGCAACCGAACCCGACACCGCGACGATGGCCAGCTGCGCGACCGCGGTGACGCCGAGGATGACGAGGCTGGTCTTGACGGCGCGGATACCGTGCCGACTGTCACGCAGGGCGGCATCGACACGATCGGCATGGTCATGGCTGTGCGGAGTCCGGTGATGGTGATGGTCGCTCATCAGCCCAGGACCTCGTCGTGCAGCACCCGCAGCGTGCCGCCGTCCAGGTGATGGGCGGGGGCGCCGCCGGCATGTTCGGCGTTGTACACGGCGTCGGTGACGAGCTGGCGGACATGGTCGTTCTCGAGTCGGTAGAACACCTGCGTGCCCTCGCGCCGGGTGCGCACCAGCCGGGCCATCCGCAGTTTCGCCAGGTGCTGGGACACCGACGGTGCCGGCTTCTTCACGTGTGCGGCCAGGTCGTTGACCGACAGCTCGCGATCGGCGAGAGCCCACAGCAGCTGCACGCGAGTGGCGTCGGCGAGCATCCGGAAGACCTCGACGACGAGATCGGCCTGTTCGTCCGCCAGCCTCCGGGAGCAGAGTTCGTTATCTGCATTCATACGCAGATAGTAGCGCTTCAGGCGGCTTCGGGGCGCGCCTGCTCCTTCGCCCTCTGGGGGTATGTCTGCGTCATGCCGATCGCACCGACAATCACCACCACCGGGATCACGGCCTTGGTCCAGTGGACCGTCGACGGCGACGCGACGGCGACGTAGCCGAGGACCGCGATGAGCGCGAACACCAACGCCCACATCAGCGTCAGAACCTGGTTGGTGCGACGGAACGCCGCTTCCTCCCACTCCTCGCGCGGCGCGGACGGCGGGGCGTACTGCGCAGTGAACGGGACGAATGCCAACGAACCCAGCGCCATCAGCGCCAGGGCGCCACTGGACAGCGCGGTTGCGTAGGTGTCCATCCAGTCGCGGTCCGCAGCGCCCACGACCATCCCCGCGATCGTCACGCCCGTGAAGAACACCACCGTGACGATGTCAAGCAGTCGCAGCCCACCGAAGCCGGCGGAAACCCCCATGATCAGTGTGGCGATCACCGCGCAGACCGCCCCGAACATCCATGTGCTCGGTCCGTCGGCGACGACCCAGTAGATGATCCACGGGACGAACCCGACGAACGGACTGCGTTCGAACCATTCCTCCACGCCTCAGCTTTACCGTCAATCGTGCGGTCAGGCGACCCCTTTGCGTTTCAGGATGGGCAACACGACCTCGGCGAACCAAGACGCCTCTTCGAGGTGCGGGTGGCCACAACCCCTGGAGCGCGACGGGGGATGCCAGCCGGATCAGCGCCCGTTTGCGGTGCGCCCAGCCGCCTGTCGCCGCGGTGGGGGCCTGCATCGGTGGCGCGGCCAGGTCGGGGGTCGCTACGACCCCCCGACCGGGCGCGGAAGGTTGTTTGGTTCGCCGTGAGACGAACCCGGCGCCTCAGCCCAGCCGGAACGTGCCGGTGACCAGCGTCGGTGACACCGGCACTCCGTTGATGCTCGACTGCGGCCTGCCCTGCGGGAATTCGATCGGCCCCGCAGGTCCGAGCCTGCGCTTGTTGCGGACTTCGTCGCGGACCTGGAAGTCGGTCAGTCCGTCCAGATTGAACGGGTCGAAGTTGCGCTCGCCTTCGGGAAACCCGCTGAACTGAACTCCCGTCGCCGTCCCGTCGGGGCGCACCACCCAGGAGGCGCGGACGCCGTCGGACTCGGCGGTGTACATGCCGGCCACGCCGGACACCGCGTTGGCGGTGAAGTCGTAGTCGACCTCGTTCATCGTGACCTCACCGCTCACGGTGTCCCCGTCGACGAACTCGGCCTGCAGGGTGTCGCGGAACCTGGATTTGACGTCGATCTTGCCGTCGGTCTGGTTGCCGAAGAACCACGCCTCGTCGTCGGTTCCGTTGCATGCGTACGCGGCGATCTCGGCGCCGTCGACGCTGATGCCGATCGTCATCGTCTTGCCGTCGGCGGCGACCATGTCGGCCATGTATCGCGCCGATTCGGGCACCCGCGCCTCGGCCGACGTCGTCGGCGCGGGCTGCGACGGTGATGTCGCCTCGGTCGATGAGCCGCCGGAGCAGCCGGACAATGTGCCCAACGCGACGAACGCGCTGATCCCCACGAGCAGTGGTCGGGTGTGTTTTCTCATGTGAGCAGCATGGACGCGGGCGCAGGTCGGTGCATGAAGATTGCGTGGAGATTGTGTGGAGATCGACCGTGCGGCCGGCTCAGCCCGCCAGGAAGGCCTCGACCTCGTCACAGAACACGCGCCACGCCGGCTCGGTGGCCGTCAGCAGGTGATTGTTGCTCGACAGCGCCACCAGGTGCGAATCCGGGATCAGCGCCGCCAACTCCTCGCCGTAGCGCATCGGGACACGGTGGTCGTCGCGGGAGTGCAGGATCAACGTCGGGCACTGCACCTGGCCGGCCTGATCACGAACATCGATGCGCGCGAACTGTTCCAGGAACCGCACCGCGTTCTCCGGGGACGTGGTGCGCCGCTGCAACTGGTCGAAGGCCGCCCACTCCGCGCGGGTGCCGTCGGGCAGGAACTGGGCGGCGAACACCTGCCGGAACGCCGGGTCGTCGCGCCCCCAGCCGACCCGTGCCAGCTCGAGATCAAGTGCGGCAGCACGCTTTTCATCGTCGGTCAACGCCCGCACCAAGCGGCCGCGCGCGTAGGCCCCCGACAGCACCAGCCGGGACACCCGCTCCGGATGGCGGGCCGCGTACGCGACTGCCACCGCACCGCCCTGGGACACACCCAGCAGCGGGAACCGCTCCAACCCGAGCGCCTCGACCACCGATTCCAGGTCGGCGACCCAGTCTTCGAACGTGAAATCCGCGGCGTCCCAATCCGAAAGCCCGCAGCCGCGCTCGTCGTAGCGAATGAACTTGTGGTGCATCGACATATCGCGCACCCAGTGTCGCCACACCGGGCTCTCGGTGTCGTAGCCGAGATGTGTCATCCAGTTCGCCGCACGCACCAGCGGGGGGCCGTCGCCCGCGACGGCATAGGCGAGACGCACACCGTCGGCCGCACGGCAGAACGCGATGTGCTGGCGCGGCAGTTCGGGTTCGGGCGTCGCGGGCGCCTCCTGCACCTGCTGCGCCTGTTGCGGTTCCGTGCGCAGGGTGCCGACGAACTGGTAGCCGCGCCCGCGCACGGTGCGGATGTAGCGCTGGGACTCGCCGTCGTCGCCGAGTGCGCGCCTGGCGGCTTTGATGCGGCTCGTCAGTGCCGCCTCCCCGACGAACCGGCCGCCCCAGACGCTGTCGAACAGTTCCTCCTTGCTGAGGAACCGCTCGTGGTTGGTGATCAACTGGGTCAGCACGTCGAACACCTGGGGCTCGACCCGGATCACGGTCTGACCGGAACGCAGCTCGTAGCGGGCGGTGTCGAGGGTGAAGTCGTCCCACCGCCACACCGACGGCGAGGACGGGGATGACGACGGGGATGACTCAGCGCTGGACACAAGTCACCAGAACCCTCGAAGACCGTAGAAGGCGGACAGATCGCGCTAAGCGTACCGCCGACCGGCGCTACCGCCAGCCGTCTGCAGCCAGGGCCACCTGCATCAGCGCGTCGCAGAGTTCGCGGAGCTCGTCGCGGTCCGCGCCTTCCTCGATCGCGGTCGCCATGTCCTCGGCGGCGCACCTGACCTGATACACCCGGTCGGACAGTTGGGCGGCCTCCTCTGCGGTGAGGACCACCGCGTCGTCCGGCACGGCCGTGCCTCTCATCAGGGCGCGCTGCTCGTAGGCGCGCTGGCGGCAGGATTGCCTGCAGTATTGCCTGCGTCTGCCCAGTCCGGTGGCGGCGACGTCGCGGCCGCACCACCGGCAGCTCTGGGGCCGCGTCCGGGTAGCGCTGGGCGGTGCCTGAGGCGTCACAGCGGTCACGAGCCGACTGTAAACCGCGGGCCGTCCCGATCCCGGTAGCATGGGGGGTCGCGTCGGGAACTCTACGAGGGACCTCTGCGTTGAAACCCCGGACGAATTGCGTTTATTGAGGAGTTGACGATGGCTGATCGTGTCTTGAGAGGCAGCCGCCTCGGAGCCGTGAGCTACGAGACGGACCGCAACCACGACTTGGCGCCGCGTCAGGTCGCCCGCTACCGCACCGACAACGGCGAGGAGTTCGACGTTCCGTTCGCCGACGACGCCGAGATTCCCGGCACCTGGCTGTGCCGCAACGGTCTGGAAGGCACCCTGATCGAGGGCGACGTCCCGGAACCGAAGAAGGTCAAGCCGCCGCGCACCCACTGGGACATGCTGTTGGAGCGGCGTTCGGTCGAGGAACTCGACGAGTTGCTCAAGGAGCGGCTCGACATCATCAAGACGCGCCGCCGCGGCAGCTGACCGCCGCCGGCCCTGGGTTCAGCTGCGCCCGGTCAACGGGCTGAGCCGCGTGCCCTGTCGATACGGGCCCGCACGCCCCACTGCGCGACCTTGACGATCGCCTCCCGGATGGTGGACCCATCCATCTTCGAGACTCCGTGCTCGCGTTCGGCGAACGTGATCGGCACCTCGACGACGGTGAATCCGGCGTTGATCGAGCGCCACGTCAGGTCCACCTGGAATCCGTAGCCCTTCGAATCGACCGCGGCGAGATCGATCTTCTCCAGCACTTCGCGTCGGTAGGCGCGGTAGCCGGCGGTGATGTCGTGGATGTCGACGCCGAGCAGGATGCGCGAGTACCCGTTCGCGGTGCGGGACAGGACGAGCCGGCGCCGCGGCCAGTTGCGCACTGCGCCGCCGTCGACATAGCGCGAGCCGATCACCACGTCCGCGCCTGCGTCGATGGCGTCCAGAAGGCGGTGCAGCTCCTCGGGCGCGTGGCTGCCGTCGGCATCCATCTCGACCAGCACCGAGTACTCGCGGTTCAGACCCCACGCGAAGCCCGCGAGGTACGCCGCGCCGAGGCCTTCCTTCGAAGTTCGGTGCATCACGTGGACGCGGTCCGGGTCGGCGAAGGCGAGCTCGTCGGCGAGCTCCCCGGTGCCGTCGGGGCTGCCGTCGTCGACGATGAGGACGTGGACGTCGGGCGCCGCCGCGTGCACCCGGCCAACGATGAGCGGGATGTTCTCGCGCTCGTTGTAGGTGGGGATGATGACCAGCGTGCGGTCGCTGGGACGCTCAGCGGGCATGCCACCGGAGGCGCTCATGTGGCTCCTTTGCCGTCGTCGGTCGTCGATCGCCGACCCCTCGATCTTGCGGGCACGAATGATCCATTGTGCAGTATCGCGCCGAGCAGACCCGCGAGACCGATGCCGACGAGGACGGCCTCGACGATCGGGCCGAAGCGGGTGGCCGGTGTCAGTGCGGTCTTCAGGCGGATCTGCTGGTCGAGGTAGGCCGGCTCGAAGAACCCGGTGCGGGCCAGCTCGCGACCGTCGGGAGCGATGACGGCGCTGATCCCGACGGTGCCGGCGACGACCACATAACGGTCGTGCTCGACCGCGCGCAGCCTGCCGAACGCCAGCTGCTGCTCGCTCATCGCCTCGTCGAAGGTGGCGTTGTTGGACGGCACCGACAAGACCTGGGCGCCGTTGCGCACCGATTCCCGCGCCGCGCGGTCGAAGATGACCTCCCAGCAGGTGGTGATTCCGACCGGCACACCGGCGGCGCGCACCACACCGCTGCCCTGACCCGGGATGAAATAGCCGGCCCGGTCCGCGTAGGGCGACAGGCGACTGAAGAAGCTTCTGAAAGGCAGGTACTCCCCGAAAGGCTGCACGATCTGCTTGTCGTGGCGGTCCGCCGGTCCGGTCTCGGGGTTCCAGACGATCACCGAGTTGGTCGACACCGGGTTGTCCCTCGAGTGACCCGGGGCGGCGACCACACCGCCGACCAGGATGGGCGCGTCGATCGCCGCGGCAGCAGTCGCGATCTGCTGGCCGGCATCCGGATTGACCAACGGGTCGATGTCCGAGGAGTTCTCCGGCCAGATGACGAACATCGGTTGCGGTGCGCGGCCCGCCCGCACGTCCTCGGCCAGCCGCAACGTCTCGCGCACGTGGTTGTCGAGGACCGCGCGCCGTTGGGCGTTGAACTCCAGGCCCAGGCGCGGCACATTGCCCTGCACCGCCGCGACCGTGACCAGCGGGTCGTCGCCTGCGCCCGCACCGGCCTTGCGGACGTCGGGCCACGCGAGCGCCGTCGACAACAGCACCAGGCTGATGCACAGGCCGGGAAGCACGACCGCGGGCGGCGCAGCGGCGCGGGCCGCGGCATCACCCCGCCACCAACGGATGACCTCCAAGGTCATCGCCGCCACGCTGAACCCGAGCAACACCACCGCGAACGACACCAGCGGCGCCCCCCCGAGGGAGGCCAGCGGCAGCACCGGGCTTTCGGTCTGGGAGAACCCCACCACACCCCACGGGAAGCCGCCGAAAGGCACCGTCGCCTTGAGCCACTCCTGGGCCGACCACAGTCCCGCGAACCACAGCGGCCAGCCGGGTAGCCGGCGAACGAGCGCCGCGACCAGTCCGAACAGCGCCGGGAACAGCGCTTCGGTCAAGCTCAGAGCCAGCCACGGCAGCGCTCCGACCAGCCCGCTGATCCACGGCAACAACGGCACGTAGAAGACCAGGCCGAACAGCAGGCCGTAACCCAACCCCCCTGCGGCCGTCGTAGCGGGCCGGGTCAGCACCCAGCCCAGCAGTGCGAACGCCAGGATCGCCGCGTACCACCAGCCGAACGGCGGGAAGCTGACACACAATGCCAGTCCGGCGACGATCGTCACCGACAGCACGGGCAATCGGTCCAGCAGAGCCCGGCCGAGGCGCTCGAGCCGCGACCGCGACGCGGTGTTCGGTCCCGTGGCGTCGCCACGGTCGGATTCGAGGTCGACGTCAGCCATGGATGACCGCACCTCGGTGCACGGTCTGCCGACACCGCGGGAGACGGCCATCGAGGCGGGGCAGCACCGGCACCCGGGAGCGCGGATCGGTGGACCACCGCTGCACCGCGTCGGCGGGGGCGCTGACATCGAACGCATCTTCTCCCCCGAAGGCCTCCCAGATCGCGTAGGAGGCCGGCGCGCCGGGAACGAGGGTGCCCGTCACGCCGTCACGGACCCCGCAGGCGCGCCACGCCCCGCGGGTGGCGGCCGCGAACGCCGCCCGCGCCGAGATGGCGCTGCCGGGAGTGCGGTGTGTCGTCGCCGCGCGGACCGTGGCCCACGGGTTCATGTCGGTCACCGGGGTGTCGGAGCCGAAGGCGAGTGGCACGCCTTGGGATGCTAACAGCGCAAACGGGTTCAACCCACGGGCCCGCTCGACACCGAGGCGTTGCGCGTACATGCCGGTCTCACCGCCCCACAACGCATCGAAGTTGGGTTGCACACCGGCGATGACGCCCCAGCTGCCGAGCTTGGCTGCCTGCTCGGCGGTCACCATCTCCAGGTGCTCCAGGCGGTGGCCCAACGCCGCCACGGCGACCCGGCCGAAGCGCTCCACGACGGTCTCCAGCGCTGCCACCACGGCCGAGACGGCCGCGTCACCGATCACGTGAAAGCCCGCGGTAATGCCCGCCTCGGTGCACGCCGCCAGATGGGCGGTGATCTCGTCGCCGGTCAGGTAGCGGTTGCCGGTCGGCGCCACGCAGCGCTCGGGCGCGTCCGTGTAGGGCTCGTGCAGCCATGCGGTGCGCGAGCCCAGCGCACCGTCGACGAACAGGTCACCGGCCAGCCCGCGGGCGTCGGTGTCCGCGATCAGGTCACGTGCCTGTTCGGCGGTGGTGACGTGTTCACCCCAGTACCCGATGACCTCGACGCCATGGTGGAGGGCGTGGAGTTCGCGCCAGTCGTCAAGGCCGCCGATCTCCGGACCGGCGCACTCGTGGACAGCCGCGATACCCGAGGCGGCTGCCGCATCGAGCGCGGCCTGCCGGGCGTCCCGGCGCTGCCCGGCGGACAGACCGTCGCGGGCGGCCCGGCGCACCAGGTGGTGCGCGTCGGCGGTCAGCGGTCCCTGGTCGTCGAAGCCTGCGGCCCTGTCGAGCCCGGTGGCGCAGCGCCGCAGCGCTGTCGATGCGATCGCCGAGTGCACGTCGACACGGGCCAGATACGCGGGCCGGTCGCCCACGACGGCATCCACATCGGCTCTGCTCGGCGCCGTGCGACCCGGCCATCCCGACTCGTCCCAGCCGTGTGCCCAGATCACGCCGTCGGGATGGGCCCGCGCGAACGCGCCGAGCAGGTCGAGACAGTGCCGCGGCGACGTCGCGTTGCGCAGGTCGAGCCCTGTCAGCGTCAGCCCGGTCGCGGTGATGTGGACATGGCTGTCGACGAACGCCGGGGCGACGAACGCACCGGCGAGGTCGGTCACCTCCGCGTCGGGGAACTGTGCGCGGCCGACGTCGTCGCTGCCGAGCCAGGCGACGACCCCGTCCCGTACCGCCATCGCGGTCGCATCGGGCATGGCCGGGCTGTGCACCCGTCCGTTGAGCAGAAGGGTGGTGGCGGTCACTCCGGAAGTCGGGGCTGGTCGACGGGCGTCACATCGGTGACGTCGGTGACGTCCAGGACCTCCCCGTCGATGTAGTCACCGCGCCCGGGTTGAGGGTCGTAACCCCTCCGGGCGCCCGCCGCGGCACTGCCGACGGTGCTGACACCGACGATCAACGGCGCACGCCGGGCCGCCATCGCGGTGACCATCGGGCGTGCGACCGCACGGGTGGGCGGCAGCAACAGCAGCGCGCCGAGAACGGAGCTGGCCAGGCCTGGTATCACGACGAGCACCGTACCGAGGGCGACGAGCACGCTGTCGGTGACCGCCCCTTGAGCAGTGGACGCGGTCAACCCGGACCGCAGCCGCCGGAAGTGGCGGCGCACCTGTGAGCCTGCCAGCGCGAGGCCGACCAGGAACGTTCCCGCCACCAGCAGCACGGTCCATCCGAAGCCGATCGTCGATGCCAGCGCCACCAGGACGGCCAGTTCGACCACCGCGTAGACCAGGAACAGCCGCATTGCCATAGTCACCCAACGCCCGGGCGGCGCTCCAGGTTCCTACTGCGGGTCCCCTGCTTCCACGGGTCGGACCTCGATGGCGGCGTGCACCTTGTCGAGAGACTGTCAAGTTAACGGTGTAACTGGTTGTCGTAGTGTTACTTTCGGCCTGGAGTGAGTCGTTGCGGGAAGGCGATCTCGAACGCGTTGAGCGGTGC
>NZ_JACKSH010000050.1:0-3972 GCF_025821625.1 Mycolicibacterium pyrenivorans | reverse complement strand
AGTAGTTATCTGTAGTCCGGCGGTCGGGCAGGGTTGTGACCTGCTGGTTTGCGGTGTGGACGGTGTCCGCGACGTGCTCTTGGCGCTCGGTTGTCGCCCAGTCAGCAGGGGTCGATTGTTATCGAATCGCGATCTCGGGCGGGTCGCTTGTGGGTGTCGTCGCGGGCTTGTCCGAGAGCATGGGCGAGTTGGTGGCGCAGTCGCTGATTCTGTTCGGCGAGTTCACGGTTGCGGCGAAGTGCGACGTCGAGGCGCTGGCGCAGGGAGTCTTCCCTGGCGCGTTGCCGGGCTGGCGGAGCCTGGTCGTGTTGCGGGCGGCGTAGCGCACGGATGCGGTTGATCTCGTCTTTGAGGTCGGGCTGGGTGTAGAGCCAGGACCGGGAGACACCGGCGTGTTCGGCGACGGCTTCGAAGCTGATCTTGGTTCCGGCGCGGTCGAGTTCGTGCAAGGCGGCGATAGCTTTTGCGCGGGTGAGCTCGTGACGCTGCTTGGCTGCGGTGACGATGTGAATGCTGTTGTCAGCTCGCATGTTCGGCTGCCGTCGGATCGGTGGGAGTGTCGAGCGAGGTGATGATGGCGTCGAGGTTGCCCAAAACCTGGCGGTTCATCTCGGCCAGCCGTTTGTGTCCGCGAGCTTCTGCTGCTGTGATCAGTTGCAGTGTCTGCTTGCGTTGGGTCCGATGTTGCGGCAGGAATTCCTGGGTGGTGAGGAACATGGGGCAAGTCAGGCAGGCGTTGGCGTGTGGGCAGCTCTGTTGGACGGGCAGACCGCAGTAGCCGTTGGGTAGGGCTTGGGTGGCGCGACCGAGGCGTTGTTTGGCCCAAGCGGCGTCGGCCATCGGTCCGTCTGGGTCGAGGTTGACCTCACGCCCGTGGCTGTCGACTTTGCGGGCGGCTTCCCAGGCTCGGCGGACGGTGGTGTCGTGCAGGCGAGCGTAGTGGGCGGTCATCTGCGGTGAGTCGTGGTCGAGGATGTGGCGCACGACCTCTTGCGGAACGTCGCGGTTGATCAGGCGGGTGCCGAGCGTGTGGCGCCACTGGTGCGGCGTCAAATGCACCCGCCGGTTGTGCTCGTCGCGGATGTCGCAGGCTGCGAGCCATCGGTGCATCGCCTCGCGGTAGGTCGGGATCCCCAGGGGGACTTGGCCGTCGATGTTCTTGGTGGGGCGCGGGAACAGCAGTCCAGTGCCGCCGGGCCAGCGTTCGGAGACGAGTCGGCGTTGGTGGCCGATCATGTCGACGAGGTCTGGGGCGATCGGAACAAGGGCGTCCCGCTTCATCTTGTGGTTGAAGTAGCGCAGATAGGGTGCCCCGTCGGCGTCTGTGGTGACGCAGTCGCCGCGCAATCGCAGGGCGTCGGTGATCCGGAGCCCGCAACGCATCAGGATGACGGTGATCAGTCGATAGGCAGGGTTGTTGAACTGGTCGAGGTTGTCGTGGTGTTCGAGCTGGGTCATGACGTGTTCGGCCAACGCTCTGGGCAGGTGTTCGCCGCGCTTGGGGTGGTCCTCGGCGAAGAACATCGCAGTGTCGGGAAGTCCTGTGGCCCAGCAATGTTGGCGGATCGCGGCAAAGAATCCATTGAGCAGGCCGATGTGGGCGCCTCGGCGCTGTGGGCTGTATTCCTGGTTCAGGTGCGCGAGGTAGCGTTCGAGCAGTTCCCGGTCGATCCGGCTGATGTCGTCGATGTCGACGTCAGCGAGAAATCGTCCGAATCGGGCGATGGCCAGCAGCGGGCGTCCACCGCCTGCTTCGAGGTTGAGTCCGCGTGAGAGGCGCAGCCGGATCCATCGTTTGGCCGGCTCTCTGAGCCAGGGTTGCGGGATGCGGTCGAACCGCAGTGTGTAGTGGCCTTCGTAGCCGAGCCGGTGCATCCGCCAGACGTCGCGTGGGTATTCGGCTTCCCAACCTCCGGCCTCGGCCAAGTCCAGCATGGTGAGGTGGGCATAGAGCAGCAAGCCGCGAGATCTCGTGTCGTTGAGTAGCACGGCTGAGCGTTGCCGCCATTGGTCGGCGTCGAAGTCGAGCAGCGAGGTGGTGGCGGTGTCTATCAGTAGTCGGACCACCCTGGCGACAACGGCCGGCGTCAGCTTGCCGCGTCGGTCGTCGTGGCGTTGCTGCAGTACGTACTGCATCTCCAGTTTGAGCTGCGGCGTGAGCATCCCGAGCTGAATCGTCTCGTTTGCCGGTGTGTCGTTGGATTCGAATCTTGCGACGAACTCGTCGATATCGTTGCGGTCGTTCGCTTTCCAAGTGTTGGTGTGGGAATGGCATAGCGGCGACTTGGCCTGCGGCCATAACGAGCAGTGCCCGATCTGGCAGGTCGCGCCGGGCCGGGGCTGTTTCACCGGCAGCGGATCACGTAACCACGAGGTCAGGGGCGGCCGCCCGGCGCGTTCCCACCGTTGCGCGTGCAGCTGACACAATCCGCGGCGAGCCGACCCGTAACCGCAGCCGTCGACCCGACATGCCTGGTTGGGGCGATGTTTGCGCCAACGCGGGTCGGTCGAGGCAGTGAACTCTTCGAGGTCGGGGCGGCCCGCGTTGGCCCATCGCTGGTGGTGACCTTGACAGAGGCCATGGCCACGGGCGCTGCGTCCGCAGTCGGTGACGCGGCAGGACCCTCCACCGAATACGGCGTCGTCCGAGGCGAACTCCAATGCGTCGCTGCGGAATTCGGCGCGAACACCGGCTATGAGCAGGCCCAGCAGGCCCGGCGTTGAGTTGGGCTCCAGGGCGGTCATAGGTTCACCTGGGCCTTTCCGATGAACCAGCCCGCGTGCTCCATCGCCTTGCGGGCGTCCTCCACGTTCAGATGCCCGTATGTCGCGGCGGTGACGGTGACATTGGCGTGGCCGAGCAGCTTGGCCACGACCTCCAATCCGATCCCGTCGCGCAGCATCCTGGTCGCTGCGGTGTGGCGCAGCCAATGCGGGTCGAAGTCGATGTCCGTGCGCCGGCGCAAACGGCGGACCAGGTCGTAGACCGCGCTATAGGTCAACGGATGGCCGTGTGGCCGCCCCCAGAGGTTGACGAAAACGTAGTCGCTGTCGAGGTCGCCGTATTCAGCGTGAAGGTAATCGGCATACAACCGAATCAGTTCCGCGCTCACCGGAACGGTCCGGACCGTCAACGATTTGGCGCGGGCTCGGTTGTCGTTGTCACGCCGACAAACTGTGATCTGCCGATCAGCGGCGGCGATGTCGCTGTGACGCAGCCCCAGCGCCTCACCGATGCGCATCCCGGTGTCATAGAGCAGCGCCAACAGGAACCGATCCCGCAACCGGTCACACGCGTCCAGCAGTGTTTGGATCTCGCCGGGGATCAGCACTCGCGGCAGCTTCTTCGGCGCCTTCAACGACACTGTTCGCCGGGGTAGCGGCATGTGCTTGCTGATGTGGTGCAGAAACGGCTTCCAACCGCCTCTCGACCCTCCGATCTGCCAGGTCGTCAGCAGCTCGCCGACCTCGATCCCGTCGCGAACGGCGTGCAGATAGAACGCCGCCAACGCCGACAGCTTCCGGTTCACCGTTGACTCGCCGCAGTGATGCTCCACCGAGGGCAGCACGGCGATCGCGCCCTGCCGCAGCGCCGTGGGCAGCCGCAGCCAGGCGACGAACGCGCCGATATCCTCCAGACTCACCGACCGCCAGTCCAGGCCGCACCCGCCCAGGAACGTGAACCAGTCCTTCAGATCATGGGCATAGGCCTTGATCGTGTTCGGCGACCGCTCTATGTCGGTCAAATACTTCAGATACCGCTCCACCGGTGCCACCGGCACACCGTCCTCGCCGAGGACGGTGAACGATTCACGCGACGAGAGCGGTGAAACCACCTTCACAACAAGCACATCGATCCTCCAGGCTCTGCTTCATGGACGGCTGGAGATAACCACATCCAGAACGCAGAACCGACCACTTCGAGACTTCGTGGTCCACATGAAAGACGCTCACCGCAGCACTACAGATAAC
>NZ_JACKSH010000049.1 GCF_025821625.1 Mycolicibacterium pyrenivorans | reverse complement strand
AGCAGCCTGACCCACAACACCAACACCCCCGCCGTCACCACACGGCCATACCGACGCGCAGACTCCACACCCAACTCACCGCCATTTTCGGATTAGCAGAAGAAGTGCGAGAGGACGCCTGCTGGAATGCAATTCCGGCGGAGAGACGGTAGCGGGCTATCATCCCGTAGCAATGCGAAGTCATGGCTGGTCAGGGAATCCGCCCGCGTCGGACGAGGAGGCGATCGCCCGCATCCTCGGCTCGGCGGAGCGGATCGTCGCCGAACGCGGATCCTCGATGCGCATCGCCGACGTCGCGCGCGACCTCGGCGTCACCCGCCAGACGGTGTACCGCTACTTCCCCAGCACCGAGGCGCTGCTGGTGGCCTGCGCGATGCAGCAGGCCGACGGGTTCCTGGGACGTCTGGAACGACGAGTGCGCCACCAGACCGACCCGGTCACCACCCTGGTCGAGAGCGTGGCCTTCACCATCGAGTCGCTGGCCGACGACCCGCAGATCAGTCTCCTGCTCAGCCGGCGGGGCACGCGAACGGTCGGTGGATCCATCACCTCCAACACCGCATACGCGTTCGGCCGGGCGATGCTGCACCGACTCGACGTGGACTGGGCGGCCCACGGATTCGACGAGCCCGCTCTGGCCGAACTCAACGAGTTCCTTCTGCGGGTGGTGAAGTCGTTTCTGATCGACGCGGGCAAACCCACCCGCGACGCCGCCCAGCTGCGCGAGTTCCTGTCCAGGTGGATCGGGCCCGCGATCGTGTACCCGCAGGTCGCGCAGACCCTCGGCCCGCTCGTCGGACTCGACGATCCGGCTAGCGCGGCGTCCCTCCCCCGTCGACCATGATCACCTGTCCGGTGAGGTAACTGCCGGCGTCCGACGTCAAAAGCAAAGCAGCACCGATCATTTCGTCAGCAGACGCGAGTCGGCGCATCAGCGTGCCGTTGACCATGCCGTCGATGGCCTCCTGCGGGTTGCTGCGCATCATGTCGGTGTCCACCGGCCCGGGGGCCAGCGCGTTGACCCGGATGCCGTGGTGGCAGAACTCGGCGGCCATCGAGCGGGTGAACGACATCAGCGCCGCCTTCATCGACGCGTACATCGACAGCATCGGCGCGAAGATGAATGCGCCGACCGACACCATGTTCAGCACCGCGGCATGCGGGCTGGCCTTCAGATGCGGCAACGCCTCCTGGGTCAGAAACACCGGCCCGCGCAGGTTCACCTCGAACGACTTCGTCAACGCGTCGACGGTCAGCTGACCGAGCGGCTGGGCCAGCGGGTTGGCGGCGTTGTTCACCAGGACGTCCACACCGCCGAACTCCGACACCGTGCGCGCGACGAGCGCCCCCAGGTCATCGACCTCACCGAGGTGGGTGGGCACCCCGATCGCCTCACCGCCCAGGTCGCGCAGATGCTGCGCCGCCCGCTCACAGGCGTCGGCCTTGCGGCTGGCCACCACGACCCGCGCGCCGGCCAGCACATAGCCCTCGGCCAGCGCCAGCCCGATCCCGCGGGTGCCGCCGGTGACGACGACGGTCCGGTCTGTCATGTCGAACAGCCGGTCGAATGCCGCGCGGTCCACCTAGATGCAACCGCTGACGCTGATCCGGCGACCGACGCTGGCGCAGACGTCGACGTTCGGCGTCGGGTCGATGTACACCGGTGGCGGTGGCGGTGGCGGCGGCAGTGGCGGTGGCGGCGGTGGCGTAGGCCAGCACCGCCGTGGTGCTGGGACCGGCGTTGAGGTTGCTGGTGGGGTCGTGGTCGGTGACGGCCCAGGGGTTGGCGGCGAGGGTC
>NZ_JACKSH010000048.1 GCF_025821625.1 Mycolicibacterium pyrenivorans | reverse complement strand
GGCGCCCGCGCACCGGAAGACACCACACCAGCCGATGCCCGCACCCTGCGCGGACACCGGCCGGGTGGGTGCCGGTTANGTGCCGGGGTGGGTGTCGGCCCGTCGTTCGGCGGCGGGGGTGTCGAGGCTGCTGATGGCCCAGGGNGCGTCGTCGTAGCCGGGCAGTTCGCCGATGAGGCGGCGTTCGAGGGCGCGGCAGAAGGAGTGGGCTTGGCTGGTGCGCCAGCCGGGGTGCTCGCAGGACTGGTATTCGTAGCAGTGCAGAGCTTTGATCAGCTCGACACCACTCCAGGTGGTGTGGCGGGGCCGCTGGTAGGCGTAGATATAGGCGTCGTCTTCGTCGTAGCGGTAGTTGACGGAGGCGGCGTTCTCGTCGACAAGCATCTGTCCGACGGTGTCGATTGCGTCGTCGGTGAGCCGGCCTTCTCGGCTGGGGTTGTCGTAGTACCAGACCAGGGGTCCGTAGGGGCTGGTGGGCCGGCTGGCGGCCCAGAGCAGGACGTGGATGTGTTCGGGGTCGACGATGAATGCGCTCATGGTGGGTTCCTTTCTGGGGGTGGGGTTAGACGAGCCCGGCGGCGGTGAGGCGGCGGCGGATGGCGGCGAGACTGACGGTGGAGTCGGTAATTCGGGCCCAGTTCTGCCAGCCGTCGATGGCCTGCTCGACGTCGTTGAAGTCGACGTCGGCTCGGCTGATGGGCAGGGTGTGTCCGTTGTCGGGGTGGTCGAACTTGGCGACGACGGCGATGAGTTGGCCGGTGTCGTCGAACCACCCGTTGCGGCGGAAGCGCAGTTGGTAGGGCCGGCTGTCGTGGTCGTCGAGGAAGTCCCAGGCCAGGCCGTAGTCGATCTCCATGGTTGTTCTCCGTTCNTGTACGGGTTGGGTGCGCCGGTTAGCGCTGGGGTTGCGGGGGACCGGCGGGGTGGCGCGCGCAACCTCGAAGAGGCCGTG
>NZ_JACKSH010000047.1 GCF_025821625.1 Mycolicibacterium pyrenivorans | reverse complement strand
TGCCCAAGGCACCACCGGTGCTCAAGGCACCACAGGTGCAACCGGTGCCACGGGAGCTCAAGGCACAACAGGCGCACAAGGCACCACAGGTGCGCAAGGCGCGACCGGAGCAACAGGCGATACCGGAGCAACCGGAGCCCAAGGCACGACAGGCGCCCAGGGCGCCACCGGAGCCACGGGAGCTCAAGGCACCACGGGTGCGCAAGGCGCCACCGGAGCCCAAGGCGCGCAAGGCGATACAGGCGCCGTCGGCCCGCAAGGCGCAACCGGAGCCCAAGGCACCACCGGCGCTCAAGGCACGACAGGCGATACAGGTGCCGCCGGCCCGCAAGGCGCAACCGGAGCCCAAGGCACCACAGGTGCGCAGGGCGCCACCGGAGCAACCGGTGCCCAAGGCACCACCGGTGCTCAAGGCACGACAGGTGCCCAAGGCACTACCGGAGCCCAAGGCGCGCAAGGCGATACAGGCGCCGTCGGCCCGCAAGGCGCAACCGGAGCCCAAGGCACGCAC
>NZ_JACKSH010000046.1 GCF_025821625.1 Mycolicibacterium pyrenivorans | reverse complement strand
CCTCATCTGCGCAATAACACGCCGAGAACGCTTGAGTCTCAACCAAAAGAACCGCTGAACAGCGAAAAGGCACCCACTAGAACACTAGGAGCGCCACAAACATTCGAACATGAGACCAGACTAGAACACCCCGCCGACACGTGGCGCTCAGCCTTCGAGGTCGCCCTCCGTCTCCAGCAGGACCTGCTTCAAGCCGTCCAACGTGGCGGGGTCAGGTTGATCCCACATCCCCCGGCCTGCCGCCTCGAGCAGGCGCTCGGCCATCCCGTGCAACGCCCACGGGTTCGACTCGGCCATGAACTTGCGGTTCTCGTCGTCGAGCACGTACTCCCCGGCCAGACGCTCGTACATCCAGTCGGCCATCACGCCCGCGGTGGCGTCGTAGCCGAAGAGGTAGTCAACAGTCGCGGCCATCTCGAAGGCGCCCTTGTACCCGTGCCTGCGCATCGCGTTGATCCATCGCGGATTGACCACGCGAGCCCGGAAGACGCGGGTGGTCTCCTCCGACAACGTCCGGGTACGCACCGAGTCCGGACGGGTGTTGTCCCCGATGTAGGCGACCGGGTCCTTGCCGGTCAGGGCGCGCACGGTGGCGATCATGCCGCCGTGATACTGGAAGTAGTCGTCAGAATCGGCGATGTCGTGCTCGCGGGTGTCGGTGTTCTTGGCGGCGACCGCGATCCTGCGGTAGGCCCTGTTCATCTCATCGGTGGCCGGGGCGCCGTCCAGGCCGCGGCCGTAGGCGAACCCGCCCCAGGCGGTGTACACCTGCGCGAGGTCGGCGTCGTCGCGCCAGTTGCGGCTGTCGATCAACTGCAGCAGGCCGGCCCCGTAGGTGCCGGGCTTGGAGCCGAAGATCCTTGTGGTGGCCCGGCGTTGGTCACCGTGTTCGGCGAGGTCGGCCTCGCTGTGCGCGCGGACGTAGTTCTGCTCGGCCGGCTCGTCCAGGCCGGCGACCAACCGGACCGCGTCGTCGAGCATGGTCACGACGTGCGGGAAGGCGTCGCGGAAGAAACCGGAGATGCGGACGGTGACGTCGATGCGTGGCCTGCCCAGCTCCGCCGGTGACATGGCCTGAAGATCGACGACGCGTCGCGACGCGTCGTCCCACACCGGCCGGACACCGAGCAGGGCAAGGACTTCGGCGATGTCGTCACCCGCGGTCCGCATGGCGGAGGTGCCCCACACCGATAGTCCGACCGACTGCGGCCACTGCCCGTGGTCAGCGCGGTATCGCTCGAGTAGCGAATCCGCAAGGGCCACACCGGTTTCCCAGGCAAGCCGCGACGGCACCGCCTTGGGATCGACGGAGTAGAAGTTCCGGCCGGTGGGAAGCACGTTGACCAGGCCACGCAACGGCGAGCCCGACGGACCCGCGGCGATGAAACCACCGTCGAGCGCCCGCAGAATCTGGGTAATCTCGCAGTCGGTCTGGCGTAGCCGCGGCACGACCTCCTCGGCGGCGAACCGCAGGACGGCGGCGACGTCGGCGTTGTCGGTGATCCGATCGACAGCCGTGGCGTCCCAGTCGGTTTCCTGCAGCGCGGCCACCAGGCCGCGCGCCTGCTCCTCCGCGACGTCGACGGCGCCGCGTTTGTCCGTGCCGTCCTCGGCGAGGCCGAGTGCCTGACGCAGGCCGGGCACTGATTGCTCACCGCCGAACAACTGGCGGGCCCGCAGGATCGCCAGCACCAGGTCGAGTTCGACCGAGCCGTCCGGCGCCTGGCCCAGCACGTGCAGGCCGTCGCGGATCTGAACGTCCTTGATCTCGCAGAGCCAACCGTCGACATGTAGCAGCATGTCGTCGAACACGTCCTCGTCGGGCCGGTCCTCCAGGCCCAGGTCGTGATCCATCTTCGCGGCCCGCATCAGCGTCCAGATCTGCTGACGGATCGCCGGCAGCTTTCCGGGATCGAGCGCGGCGATGTTCGAGTGTTCGTCGAGAAGCTGCTCGAGGCGGGCGATGTCGCCGTAGGTCTCGGCACGTGCCATCGGTGGGATGAGATGGTCCACCAGCACCGCATGCGCACGGCGCTTCGCCTGCGTGCCCTCTCCAGGGTCGTTGACCAGGAACGGGTAGATCAACGGCAGGTCGCCGAGGGCGGCGTCGGATCCGCACGCCGCGGACATGCCGAGCGTCTTGCCGGGCAGCCATTCCAGGTTTCCGTGCTTGCCCAGATGCACCACGGCGTCGGCGCCGAAACCCTTGTCCAGCCAGCGATACGCGGCGAGGTAGTGGTGGCTCGGCGGCAGGTCCGGGTCGTGGTAGATCGCGACGGGGTTCTCGCCGAACCCGCGCGGGGGCTGGACGAGAATCACGACGTTGCCCGACAGCATTGCCGCGATGACGATCTCACCCTCGGGGTCGCGGGTGCGATCGACGAAGAGCTCACCCGGCGGTGGACCCCAGTGCTCGACCATCGCGTCGGTCAACTCGGCGGGCAGCGTGGCGAACCAGTCCCGATACTCCTTGGCGGGCAACCGGATCGGGTTGCCGACCAGCTGACCCTCGCTCAGCCAGTCCTGGTCCTGCCCGCCGCGCTCGATCAGCGCGTGCACCAGTGCATCGCCATCCTCGGCGTCGACACCCGGCACCTCACCGATGTCGTAACCGGCCTCCCGCATCGCCCGCAGCAGCGCGACCGCACTGGCTGGCGTATCCAATCCGACAGCATTGCCGATACGCGCGTGCTTGGTCGGATACGCGGAGAACACCAGGGCGACCCGTTTGTCGGCGGGTGCGATGCCGCGCAGCCGCGCGTGCCGCACGGCCAGCCCGGCGACTCGAGCGCAACGTTCGCGATCGGGAACGTAGGAGATCAGACCCTCGTCGTCGATCTCCTTGAACGAGAACGGAACCGTGACGATGCGACCGTCGAACTCAGGAACGGCCACCTGGGTGGCGACGTCGAGCGGCGACATCCCGTCGTCATTGGAATGCCACTGCGCTCGCGAACTCGTCAGGCACATGCCCTGCAGAATGGGCACGTTCAACGCGGCAAGGTGAGCGACGTTCCATTGGTCGTCGGTGCCGCCCGCGCCGACCGAGGCGGGGTTCGCTCCCCCGGCCGCCAGCACCGTCGTCACCAATGCGCCTGCGGTGCCGAGCAATTCGAGCAGTTCGGGTTCGGCGGTGCGCAGCGACGCACAGTACACCGGCAGTGGAACGCCGCCGGCATGTTCGATGGCGTCGCAGAGCGCCTCGACGTACTCGGTGTTGCCTGCCAGATGCTGCGCGCGGTAGTACAGCACCGCGATGCGTGGGCCGGTCGGTGCGGCGGCGCCTTGGCGTTCCAGCACACCCCACGTCGGGGTGGCCGCCGGGCGGGAGAAGCCGAAGCCCGTCATCAACAGCGTGTCCGACAGGAAGGCGTGCAACTGACGCAGGTTCTCGACACCGCCCTGCGCGAAGTAGACGTGCGTCTCGAGGGCAACGCCCGCAGGCACCGTCGAGTGGCTCATCAGGTCGGCGTCGGGGGCCTGCTCACCGCTGATCACCACAGTGGGCGCGCCGCTGGCCACGACGGCGTCGATGCCCTCCTCCCACGCCCGGTAGCCGCCGAGGATCCGGACGATTGCGACGTCGGCGCCGCTCAGCAGGTCCTCGAGTTCGCCCTCGACCAGACGCGATGGATTCGCCCAGCGGTAGGCCGCGCCACTGGCTCGCGCGGCGATGAGGTCGGTGTCCGAGGTCGACAGCAACAGGATGGTCGGGACACTCGGAGTTTCGGGCACGCACCATTCGTACCCCATGGCGCGCAGCCCGAGATCGCCAACCTGGCCGAGGCAGATATGCCGAAAGGCGGTCCTCTTCCGCGAACCGCCGTGCGGCTACGGCCGGATCAGCCGTGCCAGCGGCCGTACCAGGTCTGGTGCATCCCCATCGCCGCGACGAGCAGGAAGACCACCGCTGCCAAAACCAAGATTGCGAACATCGTCGTTCCTTTCATGATCCCGTTGTTTGACACGGGTTCAGTAAGCGAACGGTACCGCCGGTAACGCCACAACGGCTCGTTGTGTGCGTGGGAGAACTGGATGTGCTGAGTGTGATCGGCATCACATCAGGGGGTGCGGACCTCGAAATCTGTCACCTGCGGTGCCCGCATCAACTCCTTGTAGTGGTCGGCGTCCCACGGGAACAGTTCGGGCAGGCCGTCCTTGCCCAGGTACCAGCTGCTGCATCCGGTGGTCCAGACCGTCTGCGGCATCGCCGCTTTCATCGCGTCGTTGTAGGCCTTGGTGGCGGCCTCGGTCGGTGCGGCGGTGACGATCCGGCCCGCACGCAACTGGTCGATCCACCACATCACGTACTCAACCTGGTTCTCGGCGACGTGGATGAGCGAGTCGTTGCCGACCGGCGCGTGCGGACCCATCAGCATGAACATGTTGGGAAACCCGGGCACCGCCACCGAGCGGTATGCGGCGGGCCCGTCGGCCCACACCTCGTCGAGCGTGCGACCGTCCTCGCCGGTGATCGCCAGCGGCCGCACGTAGGCATGCGCGTCGAAACCGGTGGCCAGCACCAACAGGTCGACCTCGTGCAGCGCGCCGTCGGCGGTGATCACCCCGCGCGGCTCGATGCAGTCGATCGCGTCGGTGACGATGTCGACGCCGGGTTTCTGCACCGCCCGGTAGTAGTGCCCGGCGAAGATCATCCGCTTGCACATCGGCTGATCCCTGGGCGTCAGCTTGGCCTTGAGCTCCCGGTCACGCACGGAAAGACGGAGATTCCACCGGCACTGCGTCTGGTAGAGCCACCGTTGCCAGCCCGGACGCACCGGCGCCACACCGAAGATCGACCGGACGAAGCGGCTCCAGAACCAGTACCCGAAGCTGTTGAGCCACGGCCAGCGGCGCATCGCGGCCCTCGTCCGCGCCGACACCTCCGGATTCGGCCACGGACAGATCCACTGTGCGGAACGCTGGAACACCTTGAGCTGCCGGACTTCACCTCCCAGCTCTGCGGTGATCTGCACGCCGGTCGAGCCGGTCCCGATGAGCCCGATCCGCTTGTCGGGCAGAGAGACCGAGTGATCCCAGCGCGACGAGTGGAACATCGGGCCCGCGAAGGTGTCCAGGCCCTCGATGTCGGGGTAGCGCGGAATACGCAGGATGCCGGTGGCGGTGACGAGCACGTCGAACGCCTCCACTCCGGCAGCGGTGGCGACCCACCATCGGCCGTCCCGGTATGTGGCGTCGGTGACGTCGGTGCCGAACCGGATGTGATGCCGGAGGCCGCGCTCGGTGGCGACCTGACGGAAGTACTGCTGGATCTCGGGCCCCGGCGGCAGCATGTGCGACCACTCGGGGTTGGGCCGGAACGAATAGGTGTAGTACCGCGACGGGACGTCACACGTCAGGCCAGGATAGGTGTTGTCGCGCCAGGTGCCGCCGACCTCGTCGGCCTTCTCGAAGATCGTGAACTCGTCGACGCCGGCGTCCTGCAGCTTGACCGCCATGCACAGTCCCGACATCCCCGCACCGATGATCGCGACGCTGATCCGGCGCCTCGGCTGCGTGTGCTCGATACCCTCGACCGACATGGGCTGACCCCCTGACCTGGAGGCACGTTACTCCGACGGTGCGGGCGGCACCGCGGAATCGGGCGTCTGGGGTCAATGATGGCCGCCACCGGCCGCCAGCCGTCGTCAGCGGAGATCGCCGCCCGTCGCGTCCCCGGCGATGGGTACCGTGAACGGATGAACAGGGCGCGCGACGACGACGCCTGCCCCGGCGCGCTGCAGACCCACCACGCCGCAGACGGCGAGTTGGCCCGGCTGCGGCTGCCGGGCGGGATGATCAGCGCCGCGCAGTTGGAGGCGGTGGCGCAGGCCGCCATGGACTCCGGAAACTCGACGCTGGAGTTGACCTCTCGGGGCAACCTGCAGATTCGCGGGGTGCGGGACACGGCCGCCGTGGCGGCTCGGCTCTCCGGTGCCGGGTTGCTGCCGTCGCCCACCCACGAGCGGGTCCGCAACATCGTGGCTTCACCCCTGTCCGGCCGCAGCGGCGGCATCTGGGACGTCCGCGGCCTCGTCGCCGCCCTGGATTCGGCGGTGCAGCACGAACCCGGCCTCAGCCGCCTGCCGGGCCGGTTCCTGTTCGGCATCGACGACGGTCGCGGCGACATCTCCGGCCTCGGCGCCGACACGGGCGTCCACGCACTCGATGAATGCACCGCCGCCCTGCTGCTGGCCGGCCGTGACACCGGCGTGCGGCTGACCGCCGCCGAGGTGATACCCGAGCTGCTGGCGATCGCCGACCGGTTCCTCATGATTCGCGGAAAGCGTTGGCGGGTAGAGGAACTCGACGATCCGTCGGCGTTGCTCGGACCGCTGAAGGCCATGGTGCCCCCCGGCGCATCGTGGCCGGCACAGACCAGACCCCCCGTCGGCTGGATCGAGCAGACCGACGGGCGGGTCACGCTGGGAGCCGGCGTGCCCCTCGGCGTCCTGGACGCAGAGACCGCGCGCTACCTCGCGGCGGTGGAGGCGCCGATGGCCCTCACCCCGTGGCGGTCGGTGCTGCTGTTCGACCTCGACGAGGGCACCGCCGACCTGGCACTGCGGGTCCTGGCCCCTCGCGGACTGGTCTTCGACGACAACTCGCCGTGGCTGTCTGTGTCGGCATGTGCCGGAATGCCCGGTTGTGAGCGGTCGGTGGCCGATGTCCGCGCCGATGCCGCGGCGGCCGTCGCCGACCCGGCCGCGAACCCAGCGGGGCACCGTCACTTCGTCGGATGCGACCGGGCGTGCGGGAGCCCCGGCCATGGTGAGGTCCTGATCGCGACCGGCGACGGCTACCGGCCGCGCAGTGTCGATCTCCCGTCGCTTCGCTCGCCCAACGCCCACCCGTAGGGTGAGCGGGTGCTCGACTACATCCGCGACGCCGACGAGATCTACCGGCAGTCGTTCGCGATGATCCGCGACGAGGCGGATCTTGCCCGGTTCCCCGTCGACGTCGCCCGGGTGGTCGTCCGGCTGATCCACACCTGCGGTCAGGTCGACGTCGCCGATCACGTCGCGTTCACCGACGACGTCGTCGTCCGCGCGCACACCGCCCTGGCCGCGGGCGCCCCGATCCTGTGCGACTCGTCGATGGTCGCCGCGGGGATCACCCGGTCGCGATTGCCTGCCGACAACGAGGTGGTGTCCCTGGTCGCCGACGCAAGGGCGCCCGGGCTGGCCGCCGAACTCGGCAGCACCCGCTCAGCAGCGGCCGTCGACCTGTGGGCCGACCGGCTCGACGGCGCGGTGCTGGCCATCGGCAATGCCCCGACCGCGCTGTTCCGGCTGCTCGAGCTCATCGACGACGGTGCCCCCGTCCCGGCGGCGGTGCTCGGCGGCCCGGTCGGCTTCGTCGGCTCGGCGCAGTCGAAACAGGAACTGATCGACGACCCGCGCGGCATGTCCTATCTGGTGGTGACCGGTCGTCGCGGCGGTAGCGCGATGGCGGCCGCCGCGGTCAACGCGATTGCGGCCGAACGCGAATGAGCGGCGCCGGCGAAACCAGGGGAACCCTGTGGGGTATCGGTCTCGGGCCGGGCGACCCCGAACTGGTGACGGTCAAAGCCGCCAGGATCATCGGGTCCGCCGATGTGGTCGCCTATCACAGTGCGCGCCACGGCCGCAGCATCGCGCGCTCGATCGCCGAGCCGTACCTGCGAGGCGATCAGATCGAGGAACACCTGGTCTACCCGGTGACCACGGAGGTGTCCGACCACCCAGGCGGTTACGCCGGAGCAATGGAGGACTTCTACCGTGAGGCCGCCGAGCGGATAGCCGCACACCTGGAGGCAGGCCGCGACGTCGCACTGCTCGCCGAGGGCGATCCCCTGTTCTACAGCTCCTACATGCACATGCACACCCGCCTGACCGAGCGGTTCGAGGCGGTGATCGTGCCCGGGGTGACGTCGGTCAGCGCAGCGTCGGCCGCGGTGGCCACTCCGCTGGTGCAGGGTGATCAGGTGCTGACGATCCTGCCCGGCACGCTGCCCCCCGACGAACTCGAGCGCCGGCTCTCCGACACCGACGCCGCCGTCATCCTCAAGCTCGGTCGCTCGTACCCCGCTGTGCGGAAAGCGCTTTCGGCGTCTGGGCGATTGGACGACGCCTTCTACGTCGAACGTGCCAGCACCGCAAGGCAGCGGGTGATGGCTGCCGACGACGTCGACGACGCGTCGGTCCCCTACTTCGCCCTGGCGATGCTCGTGGGGCGCCAGCACGTCGAGGCGCCCACCGGATCGGTCTCGGTCGTCGGACTGGGCCCCGGTGACATCGACTGGATGACGCCGCAGAGCCGGCGGGAACTGGCCGCGGCCACCGACCTGATCGGTTACGGGCCCTACCTGGACCGGGTCGGGGCCCGCGAGGGTCAGCGCAGGCATCCCAGTGACAACAGCGACGAGCCGGCGCGGGCCCGGCTGGCGTGCACGCTGGCCGAGCAGGGCCGCACGGTCGCTGTCGTGTCCTCCGGCGACCCCGGCGTCTTCGCGATGGCCACCGCGGTACTCGAGGAGGCCAAGCAATGGCCCGGTGTCGAGGTGCGGGTGATCCCCGCCATGACCGCCGCCCAGGCGGTGGCGAGCCGGGTGGGCGCTCCGCTGGGCCACGACTACGCGGTCATCTCGTTGTCCGACCGCCTCAAGCCGTGGGACGTCATCGCCGCGCGCCTGACCGCGGCGGCCGCGGCCGACATGGTGCTGGCCATCTACAACCCTGCGTCGAAGACGCGGACCTGGCAGGTCGGCGCAATGCAGGAGCTGCTGCTGGAGCACCGCGACCCGGGCACGCCGGTCGTCATCGGACGCGACGTCTCGGGTCCTGATGAGACGATCAAGGTGGTCCGCCTGGCGGACCTGGACCAGCGCGACGTCGACATGCGGTGCCTGCTCATCGTCGGCTCCTCGCAGACCCAGTGGTACTCCGGTGGCGAGGACAGCCCCGGCCGGGTGTTCACCCCGCGCCACTACCCACAGGGCTGATCTGCTCTTCGCGCAAGCGCTCACGCCGTCGTCTGCTCTTCGCGCAAGCGCTCATCGCCGTTGACGCGTGTCGCGCATCGTTGACAGTCGTCAGAACTGCGGGTTAATGTCGCGCGTGCAGCGAGGACTACCGGTACGGTCACCGACCGACCGGCGCCAACCGCAGAAGAGCGACCTGCGGCGTACCGCGATCCTCGAATCGCTGGACCACCACCTGCGCGAGTCGGGCTTCGACGGCATCAACATCGCCGACGTCACCAAGCGCGCAGGCGTCACCCGATCGGCCTTCTACTTCTACTTCGAGAACAAGGCGGCCGCCGTGGCGGCGCTCCTGGAACCGATGTACGAGGACGGCTTTGTCGCCAGCGACATCCTCACCAGCACCGCCGAGCCACCGCACTGGCGGATCCGCGCCATGGTCGAGGCACTGCTCGACACGGTCGAACAGCATCGGTACCTGCTGCAGGCGATGCTCGACGCACGGGCCTCCAACCCGGCGATCCGCCAGCTGTGGGACGACGCCCGCGAAACGTTCGTCCCCGCTGTCGCGGCGATGATCGCCGCCGAACGTGACAGCGGGCGTGCACCAGATGGTCCGCCGGTGGAGGTGATCGCCGGCATGCTGCTGGAATTCAACGACCGACTACTCGAGCGCTACACCCTCGGGGGCACGCTGACCCGCGAGCAGTTGAGCGAGGGCGCCGAGGCCGTATGGTTGCGCACCATCTACGGCACCGTCGACGCGGCCAGGCCGGGGCGAACCCCGGAAGAACAGAAGAGGGCGACATCATGACCATCCCCCGCAGCCCCGAGGACATCACTCCCGTATGGCTGGGATCGGTGCTCGGGACCGCCGTCAGAGACGTCGACGTGACCGCGATCGGCACCGGACAGACCGGCGCCACCTACCGGGTCACGGCGACGTACCCGGACGGACCCGAACCAGCAAGCGCACCAGCTTCTTTCGCAGTCAAGCTGCCCGCCCAGGACGATGCGGTCCGCGAGCGGGTAGCGCTCGGATACCTCTCCGAGGTGGACTTCTATTCAGCGATCACGAACAATGTGGCGATACCGGTGCCGGGCTGCTTCCACAGCGAGATCTCCTCCGATGGAGCCGATTTCGTGCTCCTCCTCGCCGATCTCGCGCCGGCGGTTCAGGGAGATCAGATCGCCGGGTGCAGCCCGGCCGAGGCGGCGCTGGCCGTCGAGGCGCTGGCCGGGTTGCACGGCCCCAGCTGGGGCGACCGGCGCTGGTTCGACCTGCCGTCGATCGTCATGCCCAAGCCGGGCGACGCGGAGGCGGCCAAGGGGCTCGGTGACGTCGCGATCATGGCCGCCGACATCACCCTCGACAAACTCGGCGGGTCGGTCAGCGACGAGGACCGCGAGACCCTGACCACCGCGATGAGCCTGGTGGCGCCGTGGCTGCTCGCCGAGCCGGACCGGTTCTCGCTCATGCACGGCGACTACCGCCTCGACAACCTGCTGTTCGACCCCGATCGCACCCGGGTCACCGTGGTCGACTGGCAGACCGTCGGCCTCGGTCTGCCCACCCGCGACCTGGCGTACTTCACCGCCACGAGCCTGCTGCCCGAGATCCGCCCCACGGTCGAGCGTGACCTGGTCGAGCGCTACCACACGGCGCTCATCGCCTACGGCGTCACCGACTACGACGCCGAAACCTGCTGGAACGACTACCGTCTCGGCGTCCTGCAAGCGCCGCTGATCACCACGTTGGGGTTCGCTTTCGCCGCATCCACCGAGCGCGGCGACGAGATGATACTGACCATGCTGCACCGCGGCTGCCGCGCCATCCGCGAGCTCGAAGCCATCGAACTGATCAGGTCATACCAGGCGGCTTGATCACCGACCACTGGGTCACCGGCATCGCGGGCCGCCATCCGGTGAACGTGCCGACCGCCTCGCCGCGGTAGTGCTGGAACCGCCGGAGGTCGCCGCCGACACGCGAATACCACTGTGCGAGAACAGCTTCGGACTCCACTGTCACCGCGTTGGCGACCAGCCGACCACCCGCCGGGAGCCTGTCCCAGCACGCCTCCATCAGGCCGGGTTGGCTGACCCCACCCCCGACGAAGATCGCAGCCGGTGGTGGCGCGACATCGAAGGAGTCCGGCGCGCCCGGCCTCACCTCGACCGGTACGCCGAATGCGATCGCGTTGGCGGAGATGCGGGCACGGCGCGCCTCGTCGCGTTCGAATGCGGTAGCGCGACAACCGGATCCGCTACGACACCACTCGACGGCGATGCTTCCCGAGCCGGCGCCGACGTCCCACAGATGCTCGCCCGGCCGCGGCGCCAGCGCCGCGAGCGTGACCGCGCGCATCGCCTGCTTGGTGATCTGTCCGTCGTGGGCGAGCATGTCGTCGGGAAGCGTCGCGCAGCGGCGCTCGTCGGGCAGGTACCGCACGGCCATCACGTTGAGGTCGTCCACCTCGCCCGGCGGTCGGACTGCCCACTCCCGCGCGGTGGACGATCGGCGCAACTCCCTTGGCCCCCCGAGCTGTTCGAGCACGGTCAGCTCGGAGTCACCGCGCCCGGTGTCGGTCAGCAACCGCGCCAGTGCGGCAGGACTCGACCGGTCACGGGACAACACCACGGCCTGCCCACCGCGCCGTACCGCCGTGAACGGCTCCGCGGTGACCAGGCTGATGACTTCGGTGTCCTGCACCGTCCAGCCGACCCGCGAGCAGGCCAGCGTCACCGACGACACATGCGGCAGCACTGCGACCCTGTCCTGGCCGTGGAGCCGGATGAGGGTGCTGCCGACCCCGTGCATCAGCGGGTCGCCGCTGGCCACCACGTGCACGTCGCCGTCGGCGTCGTCGAGGAGAGTGCGCAGCGCAGGCATCATCGGCGACGGCCACGGCCGCCTGGGCGCGGACACGCTCTGGTCGAGCAGGTCGAGTTGGCGTGGCGATCCGTAGACCACGGTCGCCCTCTCGAGTTCGGCCCGCGACGCCGGCGACAGCCCGGCCATGCCGTCGGCGCCGATGCCGACCACGACGATCATCGCGGCAACCGCCGCCAGATCGGCCCGGGCAGGATCCGGAACACCGCTGCGATGACCCCGACCTGCCAGGGCACCCACACCGTGCGCCGCCCCTTGGCCAGTGCCTGCACCGTCGCCGACGCCACCTGGGCCGGGGTGCTGGAGAACGGAGCGGGTGCCATCCCTTCGGTCATCCGCCCGATCACGAAACCCGGGCGGACTACCAACAGCCGCACACCGGATCCGTGCAGGGCATCGGAGAGCCCACGGCAGAAGCCGTCCAGGCCGGCCTTGGCCGACCCGTACACATAGTTGGCGCGGCGCACCCGCACCCCGGCGATCGAGGAAAAGGTGACCAGCTCTCCACCGCCGGCCCGGCGCATCGAATCCGCCAGCACGGTCAGCAGGCTGACCTGCGCCACGTAGTCGGTGTGCGCGATGGCGACCGCGTGGCCGGCATCGGTTTCGGCCCGCGCCTGGTCCCCGAGCACGCCGAAGGTCAGCACCGCGGTGCGGATCGGTCCGTGCTCCGCGATGATCGCGTCGACGACGGCGCGGTGCGACGTCAGGTCGTCGGCGTCGAAGTGCACGGTGTGGACGGCAGCGGCTCCCGCCTGCTCGACAGCGGTGATCTGCTCCTCGAGGTCGTCGGGTCGGCGTGCCGCCAGCACGACGATGGCACCGGCGGCCAGCCGCCGCGCCACCTCGGTCCCGATCTCGCTGCGGCCGCCGAAAACGACGAGCGGACCTGCCATCGTGTCCTTCACGGTTGTGATTATGTCCTGCGCTAGCGTGGTCACCGATGGCTACATCGGGTCGCAAGGCAACCACGAAGCTCACCAACGATGCACTGGCGTTCCTGACCGAGCGCCACCTGGCGATGCTGACCACGCTCCGGTCGGACCAATCCCCGCATGTGGTGGCTGTCGGGTTCACCTTCGATCCCAAGACCCACATCGCCAGGGTCATCACCACGGGGGGCTCCCAGAAGGCGGTCAACGCCGACCAGCGCGGTGTCGCCGTGCTCAGCCAGGTCGACGGCGCGCGGTGGCTTTCCCTGGAGGGCAAGGCCGTCGTCCACACCGACATCGACGCCGTTCGCGACGCCGAACTGCGGTACGCCCAGCGCTACCGCACGCCACGACCCAACCCGAAACGTGTGGTGATCGAGGTGCGTGTCGAGCGGGTGCTGGGTTCGTCGGATCTGCTGGACCGCGGCGAGGACTGAGTCTTCAGGCCGCGCCGGACCCGACCGGCACCACGACGAGTTCGTGCGGGCGGTTGTTCACCGACAACGCCCCGTCGGCGGTGACGATCACAATGTCCTCGATGCGGGCGCCCCACTCCCCGGCGAAGTAGATGCCCGGCTCCACCGAGAACGCCATCCCTTCCTGCAGAGGCAGCGAGTTGCCTGCGACGATGTAGGGCTCCTCGTGAACGGACAACCCGATTCCGTGACCGGTGCGGTGCACGAACGCGTCCGCCAGACCCTCCGCGGCGAGCACGTCGCGCGCGGCGGCGTCGACCTGTTCGGCGGTGACGCCGGGCCGCACCGCATCGACCGCCGCGCGCTGGGCACGCTGCAGCACCGCGTACCGGCGGGCGACCTCGGGGTCGGGTTCGCCGAGGCTGTAGGTGCGGGTGGAGTCGGAGTTGTAGCCGGGGTCGTAGGGACCGCCGATGTCGACGACGACGATGTCGCCGGCGCGCAGCTCGCGGTCGGAGCACTCGTGGTGAGGGTCGGCACCATGCGGGCCCGAGCCGACGATGATGAACGCCACCTCCGAATGCCCTTCGGCGACAATCGCTTCGGCGATGTCCGCGGCGACGTCGGCCTCGGTTCGCCCAGGTGCGAGGAACTCAGGAACCCGCGCGTGCACGCGGTCGATCGCTGCGCCCGCCTTGCGCAACACGTCGACCTCCGCGGGATCCTTGACCATCCGCAGGGTGCGCAGCACGTCGGTCGCCAGCACCGGCAGCACCCCGAGCACGTCGGTCAGCGGCAACAGATGCAGCGCGGGCATCGCGTCGGTGACCGCGACGGCGAGCCGTCCAGACGGCCCCGTCGCCACGGGTGTTCCGCCCAAAGCCCCCACCACGATTCGGTACGGATCCTCGCCGTCGACCCAGTCTCGAACGGCGACACCGAGTTCGGGCACCGCGGAGTCCTTGAGTGACGCGAGCTCCAGGCGCGGCACCACGATCGTCGGGTCGCCGTTCACCGGCAGCACCAGCGCGGTCAGCCGTTCGAAGGTCTGCGCGCGCGACCCCAGCAGATACCGCAGGTCATAGCCGGGGGTGATGACCAGGCCCGCAAGGCCGGCGTCGGCGGCAGCGCGCCCGGCCGCGGCCATGCGCCGGGCGTACACATCGGAGCTGAAACGTCCTTCGGTCATGGCGTTCAGGCTAATCGTGGCCGGGTCGGCTGCGCGAGCAGACACAGAGTCGCACGACACGCCGCAGAACTGCGCGACTTTCTGTCTGCTCGCGCGGAAACGGTGCCTGGCAGGATGACGCGCATGAGTAACCCCCCTGTGCTCCTCCTCGACGGCGCCAGCATGTGGTTTCGCTCCTACTTCGGGATTCCGTCGTCGATCACCGCGCCGGACGGCCGGCCGGTCAACGCGCTGCGGGGTTTCCTCGACGCCGTGGCAACGCTGATCACCCGCGAGCGACCTCACCGGCTCGTGGTGTGCCGAGACGACGACTGGCGTCCGCAGTGGCGCGTCGACCTGATCCCGTCCTACAAGGCACACCGTGTCGCAGAAGAGAACCCCGCGGGTGAGCCCGACATCGAGGAGGTGCCCGACGAGCTGACCCCGCAGGTCGACATGATCATGGAAATCCTCGACGCGTTCGGTATCGCGACGGCGGGGGCACCCGAGGCCGAGGCCGACGACGTGTTGGGCACGCTCGCCGACCGGGAACGCCGTGACCCCGTGGTGGTCGTCAGCGGAGACCGCGACCTGTTACAGCTGGTCCGCGATGAGCCGGTCGCGGTGCGGGTGCTCTATCTCGGCCGCGGCCTGGCCAAGGCGACGAAGTACGGGCCGCGCGAGGTGGCCGAGAATTACGCGGTGCCCGTCGATCGGGCGGGGCCCGCGTACGCGGAATTGGCGCTGCTGCGCGGCGACCCCTCCGACGGCTTGCCCGGCGTGTCGGGAATCGGGGAAAAGACCGCGGCCACGCTGCTGGCACAGCACGGATCGCTCGAGCAGATCCTGGCCGCCGCCCACGATCCGAAATCCAGGCTCGCCAAGGCGCACCGCACCAAGCTGTTGTCCGCCACCGACTACATCGACAGGGCAGGCCCGGTGGTGAAGGTAGCGATCGACGCCGCCGTCACCATGTCCACCAAGACCGATGCGCTGCCTCTGGCCGCCGAGCATCCGCGCAAGGTCGCCGAACTCGCGCAGCGCTACGGCGTGTCGTCGTCGATCGGGCGGCTGCAGAAGGCGCTCGACAGCCTGCCCGGTTGACCTACTTCGGGCGGCCGACCTCGTAGGTGCCGCTGTCGTCCTGGAACGTCACCGTCACCTGGCGCTTGGTGCCGTCGATGCTGACCTCGCAGTTGAAGGTGTCGCCCTTCTTGACCGTGGGGCTGACTCCGTTGTTGCAACGGACGTCATTGACGTTCTTGGCGCCGTATCCGTTGGTTTCGTCGGTGAGGATCTGCTGGACACCGGTCTGGGCCGCGTCGACGTCCAGTTTCGTCGTCACGAAGAACCCGGGCTTCCAGAAGCCGAGCACGAGGACCACGGCGACGATCACCGCGGCGAGCAGGCCGATCACAGCGCCGACGACGGCCAACGAACGCTTCGAGCCTTCCTCCGAACCTGGGCCGGGGTAGCCCCCCTGCGGGTACTGGCCGTACTGACCCGGCTGCTGACCGTACTGGCCCGGTTGTTGGCCGTATCCCGGCTGACCGTACTGCTGGCCGTACTGTCCCGGCTGTCCGTACTGTCCCGGCGGCGGGTACGCGGCGGGGTTGTACTCGGTCGGCTGCTGGCCGTACTGCTCGCCCTGCGGATACTGCTGCGGAGCGTAGGTCGGCGGCTGCGCAGTCGGCTGCTGGTACTGCGGATACTGCTGCGGCGTGTAGGCGGGCGGCTGCCACGACTGCGGCTGCTCACCTCCCGGGGATTGCGGCTGCTCAGATCCCGAGGGCGGTTGCCACCCCTGATTGCCGGCCTGTTCGGCCGCCGGCTGGTCTGCGCCGGGCCCAGGCTGCTGACCCTGCCATGGTTGCGTCGGGTCAGATCCCTGCGGTCCGCTCATTTCTCTCCTTGGTCGTCCGCGGCTGATATGCCGGTTTCTGGCCTGCTGGCCACACCCTACCCCGCATCAACAGCTACGACGCCGCGCCGAACGTCGTTGATTGCGCGTTTCGCGGTGGCCCGCAATTGCGGTGACGGAGCAGCGTTGCGGACCTGATCGGCCAAGTCCAGCACTTGACGGCACCACCTGACGAAGTCGCCTGCCGACATCGAGGATCCGTTGCCTGCGGTGTCGGACGCGGCCAACGCCGAGGACAGATCCCCCGTGCTCGCCCAACGGTGAATCGCGGCGACGAAGCCGTCGTCGGGTTCGCGGCTCTGCGTGATCCGGTGCCGCTGCTCGTCGGCGCGCAGCTCCGTCCACAACCGGCGGGTCTGATTCAGCGCGCGGCGCAGTCTGCCCGTCGGCACATCGGAACCATCGCCTGCGCCGGCTCCGTCGCGGCGCGACTCGTAGAGCACCGATGACAGGGCCGCGGCCAGCTCGGCCGCGTCGAGCCCCTCCCATACGCCGGTGCGCAGGCACTCGGCGACCAGCAGGTCGCTTTCGCTGTAGATGCGGGCCAGCAGCCTGCCATCATCGGTCACCGCGGGCGTGTCGCCGCCGGAGTCGATGAACCCGCGCTCGCTGAGCAGCACCACGATGCGGTCGAACGTCTGGGCCAGCGAGTTCGTCGCCGCGGAGATCTTCTTACGCAGTTGCTCGTTGTCGCGTTCGATCTTCAGATAGCGCTCGGCGACGCGCACCCTCTCTTCCCGGTCGGGTAGCTGATGGGCACGATGGGCACGCATCCGGTCGCGCAGTGGCCCCAACTCAGGGTCGGTGTCCCGCTCGGCCGGCGGGCCGCTTCTGCGGCCCCGCCCCGACGGAAGATCCTTGCCCGCGGCGGCCGATCGCAACGCCGACGCCAGATCGCGCCTGGCCCGCGGATTGCGATGCTCGACCCGTTTGGGCAGCGCCATGGTGCCCATCGGACCCGAGGCACCCGGGTAGTCCGCCGACGAGATCCGGCCCGCCCACCGGTGTTCGGACAGCACGAGCGGTCGCGGATCGTCCTCGTCGCGCGCGGGTTCGAGGACGACGGCCAGGCCGCTGTGCCGCCCGTGGGTGATCGCGATGATGTCGCCACGGCGGAGCGCGGTCAACGCGTCGTTGGAAGCCTGCCGCCGCTGCAGCCGCGACGCGCGCGACTGGGCGCGCTCCCGCTCGGAGATCTGCGCCCGCAGGCGGACATAGTCCAGGATCGCCGCGTCACGTCCGCCGAGCTCGCCGGCCAGCTCGCCGAGCAGCCGTTCGCCACGTTCGACCCCGCGCACCAGTCCGACCACCGACCGGTCGGCCTGGTACTGCGCGAAGGACCGTTCCAGCAGCTGGTGCGCCTGTTCCGGCCCCATCTGGTGCACCAGGTTGATCGTCATGTTGTAGGTCGGCGCGAACGAGCTGCGCAGCGGGAACGTCCGTGTCGAGGCCAGCCCGGCGACTTCGGCGGGGTCCACGTCGGGATTCCACAGCACCACCGCGTGGCCCTCCACGTCGATGCCGCGGCGCCCGGCCCGGCCGGTGAGCTGGGTGTACTCCCCCGGGGTCAGCGGCATGTGCTGCTCGCCGTTGAACTTCACCAGCCGCTCCAGCACCACGGTGCGGGCAGGCATGTTGATGCCCAGCGCCAATGTCTCCGTGGCGAATACGGCTTTCACCAATCCGGCGGTGAACAACTCCTCCACCGTGTGGCGGAACGTCGGCAACATGCCCGCGTGGTGCGCGGCCAGGCCGCGAAGCAGCGCCTCGCGCCACTCGTGGAAGTCCAGCACGACGAGATCGGAGTCGTTGAGGTCGGCGGTGCGCCGGTCGACGATCTCGGCGATCCGGCCGCGTTCCTCGTCGGTGGTCAACCTCAGCGACGAGCGCAGGCACTGCTTGACCGCGGCATCGCATCCCGCCCGGGAGAAGATGAACGTGATGGCGGGCAGCAGTCCGTCGCGCTCGAGGGCGCTGATCACCTCTGGCCGCCCGGGTGTGCGGTACAGGCTCGGTCTGCCCGACCGGCTACGGCCGCGCGGCTGCCAGTCGGCCAGCCGGTCGGCTTCGCGCCGATGTGCGATGTGGCGCAACAGTTCCGGGTCCACCAGCAGGTCCCGCCCGGGCTTGGCGGGGCCGGAGGCCCGGTAGTCGAACAGGTCGAGCAGTCGTTTCCCGACCATGACGTGCTGCCACAGCGGCACCGGTCGGTGCTCGTCGACCACCACCGTCGTGTCGCCGCGGACGGCCTTGATCCAGCCACCGAACTCCTCGGCGTTGCTCACGGTCGCCGACAGGCTCACCAGACGAACGTCGTCGGACAGGTGCAGGATCACCTCCTCCCAGACCGCACCGCGCATACGATCGGCCAGGAAGTGCACTTCGTCCATCACGACGTAGGAAAGCCCTTGCAGTGCACGGGAATCCGCGTAGAGCATGTTGCGAAGGACCTCGGTGGTCATCACCACGACGTCGGCGTCGCCGTTGATGGCCTGGTCGCCGGTGAGCAGGCCGATGCGCTGCGGCCCGTACCGACGCACCAGGTCGCTGTGTTTCTGGTTGCTCAGCGCCTTGATCGGTGTGGTGTAGAAGCACTTTCGGCCGGCGGCGAGCGCAAGGTGCACGGCGAACTCACCGACGATGGTCTTGCCCGCACCGGTCGGTGCGCACACCAGCACCCCGTGGCCCTGAGCCAGCGCCTCACACGCGCGGCGCTGGAAGGCGTCCAGCGTGAACGGCAACTGCGAGGCGAACGCGGTGACCTCGTCGAGGGCGGGTCCCTGCGACTCAGGTGGCTCAGGTGGCGTCGTCATCGACCACGACCCGCGACGGAGTGGGCACGGCCGATGACGCCTCGAGGGGATCGGCCGGGTCGATCGGTGCCGCCTCGTCGTCGGAAAGCTCGGCCAGCCGGGCGCGCCGCGCCTTGCGGCTGTCGTTGAATCGCGCGACCTGAATAGCCATCTCCAGGAGCAGGGTCAGCGCCAGCGCCAGTGCCAGCATCGAGAACGGGTCCGAGCCGGGCGTGGCGAACGCGCAGAAGATGAACAGCCCCATGATCAGACCCCGGCGCCACGCCTTGAGCCGCTCGTAGGTGAGGACACCGACGAGGTTCAACATGATGATCAGCAGCGGGAACTCGAAGCTGATACCGAACACCAGCAGCAGGTTGATCAGAAAGCCGAAGTACTGGTCACCGGACAGCGCCGTCACCTGCACATCGCTGCCGACGGTGAGCAGGAACTCGAGGGCCTTCGACAGCACCACGTAGGCGAGGACGGCGCCCGCGATGAACAGCGTCGCGCCCAGCCCTACGAACACCACGGCGAAGCGGCGTTCCTTGTTGTAGAGCCCCGGGGTGATGAACGCCCACAGCTGGTACAGCCACACCGGGCAGGCCAGCACGATGCCCGCCGTCAGAGCGACCTTCAGCCGCAACATGAACTGGTCGAACGGCGCGGTGGCCAGCAGTCGACACTGACCGTCGGGGGCGATGGTCGCGCGTGCCGACTCCGGTAACGCGCAGTACGGGCCGCGCAGCCAATCCCCCAGGCTCGGCATTCCGAAAACCCCGTGGGTGTACCAGAGGAACCCGAGGATCGTCGTCAACACCACGGCGAACGTGGCCATCAGCAGCCTGCCGCGCAGTTCGGTGAGGTGCTCGACCAACGACATCGTGCCGTCGGGATTGACCCGTGACCGTCGTCGACGAGGGTCGAGCTTCTTGAGGAATCCGGGTATCTGCACGGAGGCTGCCTAGGTGATGCTCAGACGCGCGAAATCGCGACGCGGGCGCGGCGCCCGCGAATCGCGAGATGAACGGGTCAGGCCGGGCGCTTGTCCGACGATGGTTCGGCGGACGCCTGCGTGGCGGGCCCATCGGCGGGGTCCGAGACCCGCTCCGACGCGATCTGGGTCGGCGCGTCCGACTTGGAGTCGGCCTGCATCTCCTTGATCTCGGACTTGAAGATGCGCATCGACTTACCCAGGGAGCGCGCTGCGTCCGGGAGCTTCTTGGCACCGAAGAGCAGCACGAACACAGCGATGACGATGACCCAGTGCCAGGGTTGTAGACCACCCAATTTGGTTACCTCCAGACGTCTGCGCCGAGTCTACTCGTTCTGCGACGTCCCGACCCGATAGGCGTCGAGCGCGGCGACAGCGGCCTGCCGGACACGATCGGCCAACTGCTCGGGCTCGCGCACCCGCACGGCCGAGCCGAACCCCAGGACGAAGCGGGCCATCCACTGGTCAGACGCGTAGGTCATCGTCGCCTCGCACGAGCCGTCGGGGAACTCGCGCACCACCCGCAGCGGGTAGTAGTCGAACATCCATGCTGCCGAACGCTCCACGATCAGCGTCGCGGTGGGCAGGGACGGGTCGGCGGTGTCGGGATCGAACAGCGAGGTGTCCGGACCGGCCTGCACCGCGGGCGGCGGCGGCACCGAGGGTTCGTCGAGCACCCTCGCGTCGACGATCCGGTCGAGCCGGAACAGCCGCACGCCCTCGGCAGTCCGGCACCACGCCTCCAGATAGCTGTGGTCGGCGACCAGGACGACCCGGATCGGGTCGACCACGCGACTGGACAGCGCATCGTGTGACGCGGAGTAGTAATCGATGGCCAGGGCACGGTCGGTGCGCACCGCGGTCCGTACCGCGGCGGCGGCCTCGCTCTCGGCCGGCGCGGGCTCGTCGACGGCCCCGCCCTCCATGCCGTGGCCGGCCTTGCCGGTTGCGGATTCGATCTTGGCGATCGCGCTGCGGGCCGCCTCCGGGTCCACCATCCCCGGCACGTCGAGCAGCGCGCGCAGGGCCACCAGCACACCGGTCGCCTCCGGCGAGGTCAGCCTGAGCGGACGGTCGATGCCTGCGGTGAACGTGACCTCGATGGTGTCGCCGGAGAACTCGAAGTCGATCAGGTCGCCCGGCCCGTATCCGGGTAGACCGCACATCCACAGCTGGTTGAGGTCGTCGCGCAGCTGGTTGACGCTGACCCCCAGATCCGCAGCTGCCTCCGCGTAGGTGATCCTCGGGTTGGCCTGGAAGTAGGGCACCATGTTCAGCAGCCGCACCAGCCGCGTGCTCACTGGAGTCATGCGCGATCCGCCTTCGCTACTCGCTGGCCCGTCATGCGCGATCCGCCTTCGCTACTCGCTGGCCCGTCACGCTACTCGCTGGCCCGTCATGCGCGATCCGCCTTCGCTACTCGCTGGCCCGTCATGCGCGATCCGCCTTCGCTACTCGCTGGCCCGTCATGCGCGGCCTGCCTGTGCTTCCAGCCGCGCGATGACGTCCTCCCGCAGCGACGCCGGCTCGAGTGCCACCGCGTCGGCTCCGTAGCTGGCGATCTCGCGCGCCACCCGGTCGAACATGTCGATGTCCAGATCGATCTCCTCCCCGGGGCGACCGGCGAGGGTCCGTGGACCCGCGGCCGTGGCCCGGCGACGCAAGGCGGTCGCCCGTCCTTCGGCAACCCACACTTTGGCCTGCCCGGCCGCAGGCCAGTCGCCGACCACCCGGTCGACGATCTCGCGAAGGTTCAAACCCGCGGGCCTGCTGACCGCACCGGACTCCCCGATCGGTGTCACCTCCGCGCCGATCCGCGAGAGCCGGAAGGTGCGGACAGCGTCGCGGTCGCGGTCGTGGCCCACCAGGTACCAGCGGCCGCGGTCGGTGACCACGCCCCACGGCTCGACGGTGCGGGTGACGTACGGTTCGGTGCGCGACGGCCGGTGCGGGAACTGTACGGCGTGGCCGGAGTCGATGGCAGCCAACAGGATTCCGAGAACCTCCTCCGAACCGCGCAGTCCGGGGAGAGCGGCGGTCGAGGTGATGGTCACGTCGCCGTCGGGCGCGTCCACGTCGACCCCGGCGGCGCGCAGCTTCAGCAGCGCACCCTGGGTCGCGGTGATGAGCTCGGGTGATTCCCACAGCTGCGTGGCCACCGCCACCGCGGCCGCCTCGTCGGCGGTCAGCTCGACCGCGGGCAGTGCGTACGCCTCGCGGCTGATGCGGTATCCCTCGGTCGGGTCGGTCTGCGAAACACGGCCGGTCTCCAGCGGAATGCCCAGGTCGCGCAGCTCGTTCTTGTCGCGCTCGAACATCCGCGAGAACGCCTCGTCGCTGGCGTTCTCGGAGTATCCGTAGACGGTCTCGCGGATCCGGTCGGCGGTGATGAACGTCCGCGTGGACAGCAGCGCGATGACGAGGTTCATCAGCCGTTCGACTTTCGAGATCGCCACGGCTTAGAGCTTAAGGGGCGGCGGCGATCCCGTTTGACGGCCGCTGCCGCGCGTCTGACAGGATTTCAACCCATGGGCAGCCGTTGGCAGCACTCCGACGTGCCGCGCGGGCAGGATTACGACGCGCGCTGGCAGAGTCTCGCCGCGTCCGGGGCCAGTGTGCACGGCGAAGCCGATCTGATCGAGTCGCTGCTGCGGGAGTCCGGGGGGACCCGGGTGCTGGACGCGGGGTGCGGCACGGGCAGGGTGGCGATCGAACTGGCCGCGCGCGGCTTCTCGGTCACCGGGATCGACCTCGACCCGGCGATGCTGACCGCGGCCCGCGCCAAGGCGCCGCAGCTGCGGTGGATCGAGGCGGACCTCGTCGACGCCGGATCGCATCTGAACGAGTCGTTCGACCTGGTCGCCTTGCCCGGCAACGTGATGATCTTCGTGGAACGCGGCACCGAAGGCCGCGTCATCGCCGAGCTCGCGGCCCTGCTGGTGCCCGGCGGACTATTGGTCGCGGGGTTTCAGCTACGCGAGGATCGGCTGACGCTGGACCAATACGACAAGTCGGCTGCCGCGGCGGGCCTGGAATTGGTGGACCGTTGGGCGACGTGGGACCGCCAACCGTTCACCGGCGGCGACTACGCGGTGTCCGCGCACGCGAGGAGCGAATAGGCAGCCGCGCACGCGAGGAGCGAATAGGCAGCCGCGCACGCGAGGAGCGAATAGGCAGCGGTGCACCGCGCCTGAGCATCACATGCTCGCGATGAGCCGTTTCACCCGTTCGTCGACCGACCGGAACGGGTCCTTGCACAGCACCGTGCGTTGCGCCTGATCGTTGAGCTTGAGGTGCACCCAGTCGACCGTGAAGTCGCGGCCGGCTTCCTGCGCGGCGCTGATGAACTCACCGCGCAGCTTGGCACGGGTGGTCTGCGGCGGCGTGTTCACCGCCGCCTCGATCTCTTCGTCGGTGGTGATGCGTGCCGCCAGACCCTTGCGCTGCAGCAGATCGAACACGCCGCGGCCACGCTTGATGTCGTGATAGGCCAGGTCGAGCTGGCTGATCTTGGGATCTGACAGTTCCATGTTGTAGCGGTCCTGGTAGCGCTGGAACAGCTTGCGCTTGATCACCCAGTCGATCTCTGTGTCGACCTTGGCGAAGTCCTGGCTCTCGACGGCGTCGAGCTGACGGCCCCACAGGTCGACGACCTGCTGGATCTGCGTGTTGGGTTCCCGCGTCTGCAGATACTCGACGGCGCGGCCGTAGTACTCGCGCTGAATGTCCAGCGCGCTGGCCTGCCTGCCCCCGGCCAGCCGCACCGGCCGTCGTCCGGTCAGGTCATGGCTGACCTCGCGGATCGCGCGGATCGGGTTGTCCAGCGAGAAGTCGCGGAACGCGACCCCGGCCTCGATCATCTCCAGCACCAACGACGCCGAGCCCACCTTGAGCATGGTGGTGGACTCGCTCATGTTGGAGTCGCCGACGATGACGTGCAGACGGCGGTACTTCTCGGCGTCGGCGTGCGGTTCGTCGCGGGTGTTGATGATCGGCCGCGAACGGGTGGTCGCGCTCGACACGCCCTCCCAGATGTGCTCGGCCCGTTGCGACAGGCAGAACGTCGCGGCCTTGGGGGTCTGCAGCACCTTGCCTGCACCACAGATGAGCTGGCGGGTCACCAGGAACGGCAGCAGCACATCGGAGATACGGGAGAACTCGCCTGCGCGCACGATCAGGTAATTCTCGTGGCAGCCGTAGGAGTTGCCCGCAGAATCGGTGTTGTTCTTGAACAGATAGATGTCACCGCCGATGCCTTCGTCGGCGAGGCGCTGTTCGGCGTCGATGAGCAGGTCCTCGAGCACCCGTTCACCAGCGCGGTCGTGGGTGACCAACTGCGTGAGGCTGTCACATTCGGCGGTCGCGTACTCCGGGTGGCTGCCCACGTCGAGGTACAGGCGCGCACCGTTGCGGAGGAAGACGTTGCTGCTACGCCCCCACGACACGACCCGCCGGAACAGATAGCGCGCCACTTCGTCGGGACTGAGCCGGCGATGGCCGTGGAACGTGCAGGTGACACCGAATTCGGTCTCGATGCCCATGATTCGTCGCTGCACCTCATCGAGACTACTTGCTGCTTGCGGGTGCGGGGGCGTGACGGGGCCGATGAGCCGCTTGCACGAAGAGCAGACGACGCCGATGAGCCGCTTGCGCGAAGAGCAGACGACGCCGATAGCGCTCGCTCTGCCGGCGCGACTTTCAGCGTTGGCGGCGTTGGACCTGTGGCCTGTGGATAACCCGGGAAGGCCGGGGGCGGGATCTGCCAGCATGAGCCATGGGGGAAATCGCACACGTCGATCTCGATAGATTGCGCCACCTCGCCGCCGGGGTTTCCACGGCCGCATCCGAGGTCGCCGACTTGCGCTGCCCGGAACTGCATCCCGACGAGCTGCGCGGCTCCGCGGTCGGCGCGGTCGTGACGTCCCGCCGGTTTCGGGCCCGGCTCGAAGAGGTCGGCACCGCGATGCGCGAGTGGGCGGGCGCCGCTCGCAGGACGGCCGACGCGTTCGAACACGCTGACACCGCCACCGGCGAGCGGATCGCCTCCCGTTGACCCGGCCGACCGTCTCTCAGGCCGACGCATGGCGGCCCGATGCGCTGCGTGAACTGGCCGACGACCTGGACGAGGCCGCCCGCCGCCTGTCCGGACTCGTCGATCGCGTCGTCGCCCACACCGCCGAGAGTCGTGACTACTGGACCGGGACCGCAGCCGATGCGGCGCGCCTGCACGCCCAGCAGATCGCCGCCGACGCCGGCGCGGTGGCACGCGGTCTGATCGCGGCGTCGGTGGCCGCCTCAGACGGTGCCGGCCAGATCGCGTCGGCCCGGTTCGACGTCCTCTCCCAGGTCGAGCAGGCAGAACGAGAGGGCTTCACCGTTGCCGAGGACGGGAGGGTGGGCGTCGGCGACGAGCCCGGGCCGTTGTTGGTGCTGCTCGCCGGCGGTGCGGAGGGGGTCGCCGAGGACCTGCTGGAGTCGCGCGCCGCGGAGTTGAGCGCGCGGATCGGCGGTGCCCTCGAGCGCCTCGGCAGCGCCGACGCCGACGCCGCGGCTGACCTCGCCGGTGCGTTCGGACAAGATCGGGGTGCGCCGCCACCCGCCGCGACCGTGACCGCGGGCGCATCGCCGGTGCAGTCGCCCGACCTCGCCGACGCCTGGCCGGGTATGAGCCAGGACCGCATCGCCGGCCAGATCGCCGCGATGACCCCCGAGCAGCGCGACCACCTCGTCACCGCGTTTCCCCGGCAGGTCGGCAACACGGATGGCGTGCCCTGGGCGATGCGGGTCGCGGCGAATCGACTCAACATCGCCTCGGCCATCGTCACCGAAACCGGTGCCGACGAGAATTCCCGACGCCGCATCGAGTTCTACCGCGGCCTGCTCGGCGAGATCGACGATCCCGTCGGCCGCCACGGCCGCATCCAGCGCCAAATCGTGGCGTTCGACCCGGGTCGCGCCTCGCTGATCGAACTCAACGGTGACCTCGCCTCCGCACGGGCGGTCGCGGTGCTCGTTCCCGGCGTGAACACCACCATCGAGGGCTCGGCCGCCAACACGTCCACCGCACGTCGGTTCGTGTCGGGCACCGCGGGCGACGTCGCCGTGATCACCTATCTCGGCGGCCCGTTTCCGCAGGTTCGCGACCCCGCGGCGGTGTTGCTCAACGCCGCCGATCCGGGCTACGCGATGGACATGGCACCCCGACTGGTGGCGTTCAGCGAGGACGTCGAACGCACCGTGCCACCCGGCGTCCCCGTCACGGTGATCGGCCATTCGTACGGCGGGTCGATCGTCGGGACCGCCGAGGTCTTCGGGCTGACGTCGGACCGCACACTGTTTCTGGCCGCGGCGGGGGCCGGCGTCGGTGTCGACGATGCCGGAGACTGGCACAACCGCAACCCGGACGTGCTGAGGTTCTCGATGACCGCGCCCGGCGACTTCATCCACGCCGTGCAGGGCATCCCCGTCGGCCCGCACGGCGCAGACCCGGACGAGATGCCCGGGGTGACCCGGTTGCGCACAGGACGTTACGACGACGGTCGGCCGGTGTTCGGCTGGGAAGCACACAGCGGCATGCTCAATCGGCCATCCGACGCGTGGCGCGCGATCCTGGCGGTCATCGCCGGGGAGACGCAAACCCTGCAGCGTCTTGGTTCCGGCAAGTGACAACGATGTCACCACAACTTGGGTCCGGGCAGGCCTATTCCCGGTCCTCAGTCGCGCGCGATCCAGCCCAGCCGGCGGCTGATCGTGTCCGCGGCGGCGATCGTCAGCTTCGCGATCTCTTCGAACCGCTCGGCCCCCAGGCGATAGGCGGGGCCCGAAACGCTAAGCGCCGCAACCACTTGCGAGTTTTTGTCATAGACGGGGGCCGCCGCGGCGTTGAGCCCGACCTCGAGCTCCTCGGACACACTGGCCCATCCGCGGTCGCGCACTCCCGCCAGCTCACGCTGCAGGTCCGACAGGTCGGACACCGTGGTGTCGGTGAAGGACTTCAACGCGCCGCCCAGCCGGGACCGCACCTCGGCGGGATCCAGTCCTGCCAGCAGCACCTTCCCGCTGGAGGTCGCGTACGCCGGGCAGCTCTGACCGACCCAGGTCCGCAACGTGATCTCGGCCGGACCGATCGCCTCGACGATGTTGACGATGCGATCACCGTCGAGCACCGCGAGGTTGACGGTCTCGCCCACTTCGACGCTGAGTCCGTCACAGATGTCCTGGCCGACCCTGGCGAGGTCCAGCTGGGCGCTGCCGGCGCGCGCCAGCCGCGACACCGCGAAACCCAGGCGGTACTTGCCGCGCTCGGACACCTGCTCGACGAAGCCTCGCGCTTCCAGGACCGCGATCAGGCGCGACACCGTCGACTTGTGGACACCGAGTTCGTCAGCGATCTCGGTGACACCCGCCTGGCCCATACCGGCCAGAATCTCCAGGACGAGCAGAGCACGATCCACCGACTGCACGGCGGCGGGTGAATCGTCTCGCTTGGCCATCGTCCCGACCCTATACGCCGTGAAACCCGACATTGCCGACCCGCCGCCGCACTGCGGCGATCTCGCGCAAGCCGTCACCGAGCAGGCTGCGGTTGAGTGGCGACAGCTCCGACGTGGTGATCACGTCGCCCGGGGTGTGACCCGCGGCGATCTGCTCGACCTGATGTGCCATCCGCAGGCGTTGCAGCATCGCGAACACGTCGCCCCAGGGTGAGGACCGGCATGTGCTGTCTGCTGTCAGATCGGCGGTCACGGTGCGCGCGGGGGCGCTCATCAGCTCGGCGATGGGCACATCGACGGGTAGCCCGACGGCAACGACCCGGGTGCGCAGGTCGCGATCGGTGAAGATGCCGAGCCCACCATCGGTCAACCGGATCAGCGCGTAGGACACGTGGTGTTCGGTCATCCTCACGACGACGTCGCGGACCGATTCCGACGGTCCGACCATCAGCACCTCGCCGTGGACGAGCTCGGCGACGGACCTGCCGTCGGTCGCGGGAGCGATGGTGGGCCGGTCCGTCGAGCCGCGGTTCCAGCCCGTGGACGCCAGGAACGCCAACCCGGCAGGTTTGGCGAACTGCGCCCGGACCAGCACACCCGGCAGCCGGATCAATGTGCTCGGCGCGGTGGTGCGCGCCTCGAAATCCATTCCCGCACCGGTCAGCAGCGGCATGTAGCCGAAGATCCCTCCTGGCCCGACGACGTCGATCCGGGAGCCGTCCGCACTGGCCCGCAAGGACACCACGCCGTCGCGGACCATCCAGATCTCGTCCGGTACCCGGGCCGCGTAGTCGGCGACGACGACGCCGGCGGGGAACTGTTCCACCGACGCCCCCTGCGCGAGCTCGGCGAGTTCGGACTCCGTCGACCCCTGGAACGGGGTGTGCTCGGCCAGGAACGACGAAACGTCTTTGCGCTCAGGAGGTTCGGATGAGGTCGGCACACTTCTCCGCCATCGTCATCACGGTGATGTTGGGGTTGACCGACGGAAGCCTCGGCATCGCCGAGGCGTCGACCACGCGCAGGCCCGACACCCCCTTCACGCGAAGCTGCGGGTCCAGGACCGCCATGGGGTCCGTGGCCGCGCCCATCCGCGCGGTCGCCGCAGGGTGGTAGACCGTGTTGTGGCATCGATGGATGTAGTCGAGCAGCTCGTCGTCGGAGGTCGCCTCGGGTCCCGGCGCCAGCTCCCTGCCCACCCAGGCGGCCAGCGGCGCCTGCTCGGCGATGGTTCGAGCCAGCTTCACCCCGGTGAGCATGATCCGCTCATCGTAACCGTCGGGGTCGGTGAAATAGCGTGGGTCGACCCGTGCCCGGTCCCGGAAATCCCGTGAGCGCAACCGCACCGTCCCCCGCGACCTGCCCTGGGTGACGTTGGGTGTCAAGCAGAATCCGTTGTCCGTCGTCGGGTAGCCGTGGCGCAGCGTGTTCATGTCGAAAGGCACACTGCCGTAGTGCATCATCAGGTCGGGCTGGACGACGTCCTCGTCGACCGTGGTGAACAACCCGATCTCCCACCACTGGGTCGACTTCGTCACCATCGGTTCGGCGGCCTCCCACGACACCAGACCTTCGACATGGTCGTCGAGGTTGGCTCCCACTCCCGGGGCGTCGACGCGCACCGGGATCCCGATCTCGCGCAGATGTGCGGTCGGCCCGATCCCCGACAGCATCAACAGCTTCGGGGTGTCGATCGCCCCGGCGGTGAGGATCACCTCGCGGCGGGCCCCCACGGTGTCGTATCCGGTCAGGTCGGGCCGCTGGTGACGAACCCCGGTGGCCCGCAGCGAGTCGTCGAAGAGGATCTCCGAGACCCACGCATCGGTGCGAACCTCCAAGTTCTTGCGAGACCCCATGATCGGGTGCAGAAACGCATGTGACGTCGACAGCCTGGTGAGGCGGTCCTTTTCCACCGCCGCGTTGATCTGGAACCACCCCGCCCCGTTGCGCACCGTCTCACCGCGGTTGAACGCCACCGTCGGCAGGCCCACCATCGCTGCTGCCTCCAGAACCGCTGCACCACAGGGGTCTTCGGGCGGAACGTCGCGCAGCAGCACCGTTTGTGTCAGCCGCTCGACGAGCGGGAGCACATCTGCTGCGCCCCAGCCGACGGCACCCATGCGGACCCATTCGTCCAGAGCTTCGGCGGGCGGCCAGAACGCGATGCACGAGTTGTGCGACGAGCAGCCGCCGAGCACTTTGGCTCTGGCGTGCCGCATGAACGAGTTGCCACGCTCCTGCGGTTCGACCGGATAGTCCCAGTCGTAACCGGAGTCGAGCAGATGCATCCATGCGGACAAGTCGAGGATCGCGTCGTCGCCGACATCGGATGGTCCGGCTTCGATCAGGCACACGGTGACGCCGGGGTCCTCCGACAGCCGGGCGGCGAGCACGCACCCGGCGGTGCCGCCGCCGGCGATCACATAATCGAACTCCGCGGTGCCGAACTCACGTTGCTCAGCCATCAGCGCCCACCTCGGCGACCGTCTCGGCGACATGCGAGTTCAGTGTGCCGATGTGGTTGCGGCCCTTGACGAAATACCACCCCAGCCCGGACCCGAGGATGATCCCGATGTAGACGAAGGCCCCCCAGGTGTTGTACCAGGGGTCGCCGTAGACCGCAGAACGCGGCCACGCGAGATTCAGCGCCATGCTCACACCCCAGACGACGGCCACGATGTTCACCGGCAGTCCCCAGCGACCCATCGTGAAGTAGCCCCCCTCCTCGAGATCCTTCGGCGGCCACTGGTGTCCCGGGTCTCGAGCGACGCCAACCGCTCTTTGTCGCGTTGCAGCAGATCGGCCACCCGATCCAGGAGTTCCGAACGCTCGGTCACCGGCGTGGCCCGCCAGGCGCCGTCGTCGAAGGCCGACCGTGCTGCTGCCACCGCGGCGGTTGCGTCGTCGGGGGTGGCCTCGTCGACGACGGCGGCGACACTCCCGTTGGCAGGGTTGATGATGTCGCGGGTGCCGCCGTCGGACGAATGGCGCCAGGTGCCACCGATCCAGAGGTCAGGCTCGCCGTCCATCCGAATCTCCCGTCGCTTCGCTCGCCCCCATCCGAATCTCCCGTCGCTTCGCTCGCCCCCGGCCGATCTCCCGTCGCTTCGCTCGCCCCCGGCCGATCTCCCCTTACTCGTCAGCCGAGACGGGACACTACCCACTCATGGAACTCCGCGATGTGGTGTTCGGTGGGGACGAGGACGCCGCCCTGCCGGTAGGCCCGCGACGACATGGCGGGTTGAGTTCGCTCGCACGCGGCGAAATCCTGCTCGTTGACCCGCTGGAACAGCTCGACCGAGTGGGACAGGTCCTGGTCGGATCCGAGAACCTCACCGGTGTAGAGCCAGTCGCATTCCACGACCGTGCGCTCCGCCGACATCGGGTACATGCGATGGAAGATGACGTGATCGGGCACCAGGTTGATGAAGACCGTCGGTTTCACCGTGATGGCGTAATAACGCCGGTCCTGCTCGTCGGTGATACCCGGCAGCCGGTCGAACCCGGCTGCGCCGTCGATCGTGAATCCGGCTACCTGCGGGCCGAATTCGGCGCCGACACCGACGTTGGCCTGTGCGGCCACGCCGCGCGCGAACTCGGGAAGCACCCCGACCAACTCGGGGTGGATGGAGCTGCAGTGGTAGCACTCCATGAAGTTCTCGACGATCAGCTTCCAGTTCGCCGCGACGTCGTAGACGATCCGGTGGCCCACATCAAGGCCGCCGATCCCGTACCGGTTGATGGCGTCCGCGTCGCCGAGCGTCCTGGTCGCCTCCACCACCACCTCCTCGAAGGGCGGTGGGGTTTCGGCCAGGCACACCCAGGCGTAGCCGAGCCATTCGGTCAGCGCCACCGGCACCAAGCCGAACTCGTACCGGTCGATCAGCGCGCCCGCATCGTCGGTCAGCGCCCCGATGTTGGGCGCGGCCGTGAGCCTGCCGTCCAGCGCGTACGTCCAGGAGTGATACGGGCAGCGCAGGCTGCGCCTCACCTGTCCCTCGGCCTCGGTGCACAACTGGGCTCCACGGTGTCGACAGATGTTCAGGAACGCCCGGAGTAGTCCGTCACGCCCGCGTACCAGCAACACGCTCTCGCTGCCGATCTGGACCTTCTTGAACCTGCCGGGTAACGCGAGGTCCGATGACCTGGTCGCACAGAACCACATGGCCTCGAAGATGCGCTCCTGTTCAGCGGCGAACACGTCGGGGCTGGCGTAGTAGGCGCCGCCGAGGGTGGCACGAAGAGCCGAGGGCGGCTGGACCAGCGGTGGAGGATCCGCTGTCATGTGGTCACCAACCTGCGGGGGTCGAACAACGAGATCGGGTGCGCCGTCGAACCCGTGATCGCGAGGTCGGCGAGGATCTCCCCCACCACCGGGACGAACTTGAAGCCGTGACCGGAGAACCCGCACGCGACGGTGACGTTCTCGCTGCCGGGATGCCGGGCGATCACAAAATGCTGATCGGGGGTGTTCGAGTACATGCACGTCGCCGAGTGCAGGCACGGCCCGTCCAGCACGGGAAGCAGTTCTGCTGTGCGCTCACGCATTTCGCGGATCTCGCGGTCGTACACGGTGCGGTCGATGGTGTCGGGGGTGCACACCACGCCCTTGCGGAAGAATGCGACCTTGACGCCGCCCCGCGCGCCGTCGATGGCGGGGAACCCGTAGATCTGCATACCGTCGGCACTCTCGTCGATGAAGATCGGGTGATCGACGAACGGCGCGGTGCCCCCTGCGGGGTCCAGCCAGTAGAGCACCTGGCGCTCGACGGTGATCGGGATGCCGAACTCGGCCAGCAGCTGCGGCGCCCACGCGCCGGGACAGATGACCAGCTGACCCGCCGTATAGGTGCCCCGGTCGGTCTGGACGGTGACACCGGCTGCGGTCTCGGCCCATTCGAGAACCTGCTCGCCGAATTGCAGTGTAGCGCCGGCCTGTTCGGCCAGCGCGAGGTGAGCCTGAACGGTCAGCTCCGGACGGGCGAAACCCGCCTTGTCCTCATAGAGCGCGATGTCACCAGAATCGGGGGTGAAGTTCGGGAAGCGGGAACGGATTTCGGCGGCATCGAGGACCTCGTGCGGCAGTTCCCACTGGCAGCTGGCCTTGAGGCTGCCCGCCACGGTCAGGCAGTCCGGCGGGCCGATGAACAACCCACCCGTGATGCGGTACACCTCTTGCTGCGAGTCGGCGGCCAACGCTGCCCACAGCTCGTAGGCCCGCAACAGCAGCGGCACATAGGCGGGGTCCTCGAAGTAGGACTGCCGGATGATGCGCGAACCGCCATGGCTGGAGCCCCTGTCGTGGGCCGGCGAGAACTTCTCCAGCCCGAGCACCCGCTGGCCGCGCGCGGCGAGGTGATACGCCGCGGCACTGCCCATGCCGCCGAGCCCGATGACGATGACGTCGTGAACCATCGGCGCTACCTCTTGATCCGCAGCATCTCGGGGTCCACCACCGGGTCGGCGTGCACCACTGCGTGGTGGGTGGCACCGAAGTAGTCGACCGTGACGGCGTCGCCGACACCGACGTGCGCAGGCAGCCACGCGTAGGCGATGGTGCGGCCCACGGTCGACGAGTAACCGGCACTGGTCACATAGCCGACACAGGCCCCGTCGACGGACACCGGCTCCTTGCCCAGCACTGCGGCGTTCGGGTCGTCGAACACGATGCTGCGCAGCATAAGTTCGGGCGCCGGCGCGCGCCGCAGCGCCGCCTTGCCGACGAAGTCGACGTCCTTGTCCATCCGCACCGCGAAGCCCACGCCGGCCGCGGCGGGACGGTGCTCGGCCGTCATGTCGGCCCCCCAGCTGCGGTAGCCCTTCTCGATGCGCAGGCTGTTGAACGCGATCCTGCCTGCCGGAATGATCCCGTGCGGTCGGCCCGCCCGCGCGAGCAGATCCCACAGCGCCGCTCCGTATTCGGCGCTGGTGTAGATCTCCCACCCGAGTTCGCCGACGTAGGACATCCGCATCATGGTCACGGGGATGGCGTCCAGGTAGGTGCGGATAGCGCGGAAGTACCGGAAACCCCGGTGGGACAGGTCGTCTGGGCACAGCGGTGCGACCACCTCGCGGGCCGACGGGCCCCAGACGCCGACACAGCAGGTGCCGCCGGTGGTGTCGCGCAGCACGACGTCGGCGGGCCGATGGCGCGACAGCCAATCGAAGTCCATCGGCGAGTTCGCGCCGACCTGAAAAACCTCGGGCGCCAGCCGGGCGACGGTGAGATCGCTTCGAATTCCCCCGGTTTCGTCCAGAAGCAGGGTGTAGGTGACCGAGCCGACACTCTTGTCCACGTTGTTGGAGGTCATCCGTTGCAGGAACGCGAGCGCACCGCGGCCGGACACCTCGTAGCGCGTCAGCGGCGTCATGTCGTACATGGCGACTCGCCGGCGGGTCCAGTGTGCTTCGGCGACGGAGATCGGTGACCAGAACCGCGCCGCCCACTCGTCACGCTCGGGAAGGACCAGACCGTCGGCTGCGAGCTGTTGCAGCACTGCGTCGTTGGCTTCGAACCAGGCCGGGCGTTCCCAGCCGCCCCCTTCGTAGAAGAATGCCCCCGCCTCGACCTGTCGCGCATGGAACGGGCTGGTGCGCAGGCCGCGCGGCGCGGAGCGGTACTGGTGTGGGTGGATGACGTCGTAGACCTCGACGAACGCCTGGGAGCTGGTCTGCATGACGAACGACGGGCTGCGCGCGACGTCCTCGAAGCGGTACAGGTCACACTCGTGGGTGTCGATCGAGGGTGTGCCGTCGATGATCCACTCCGCTGTCGCCCGTGCGACGCCTGCCGAGTGGGTCACCCAGACCGCCTCGGCGACCCAGAATCCGGGCAGCTCGCGATGCTCACCGATGATCGAGAATCCGTCCGGGGTGAACGAGAAGATGCCGTTGAAGGCCTCTTCGAGTTTCGAATCCTCCAGCGCGGGAATCAGTTCGGCCGCTGCCTGCCATGCGGGCGCGAAGTCGTCCTCGGTGAACGGCATCATCGACGGCATCGGTTCACCTGCGGTGTCGGCCAGCAGCGTGGACATGTCGACGGGCATCGGCCTATGGCTGTAGGAGCCGATGCCGAGACGGTCCACGTGCTCACGGAAGTACAGGTCGGCGTCCTGGTGGCGCAGGATCGGCAGGCCGGCCTCGGCGAGTTCGGTGTTGCGTCCCACGAGTGACTCGAGTTGTCCGGTCCGCGCATATTGATGCGCCATCGGCACGAGTGGCAGCACCAGCCCGACCTGCCGGGCGAAATGCGCGCCCCAGAAGCCGGCCGCGCACACCACGATGTCGGCGTCGATGATGCCGTCGGCGGTGCGCACACCGGTGACGCGAGTTCCGTTGTCGACGATGCCGAGCACCTCGGTGTGCGGACGCAGCGTGGCGCCCCTGCCCTCGGCTCGGCGGGCCTGCGCCTCCGCGGCCCGTAGCGCCTTGGCCAGGCCGTCGGCCGGGGTGTGGAACCCGCCGAGGACGCGGTCCTTGTCGATGAGGGGGTGCAGGGTGACGCATTCGCCGGCCGTCAGCAGGCGCCCCTCGATCCCCCACGCCTGAGCCCACCCGGCTTTGCGGTGGAGGTCGGCCCACCGTTGGGGGGTGGTGGCCACCTCGAGGCCGCCGACCGGGTTGAACGCCCACCCCTGCGGATGCTCCAGCGAGCCGAACTTCTCGACCGTGTACTTGGCGAATGCGCTCATGGTCTTCGACGGGTTGGTCTGGAACACCAGCCCCGGGGCGTGTGAGGTGGAGCCTCCGGTGGCGAACAACGGCCCACGGTCGACGACGGTGACCTCGGTCCAGCCGCGCGCGGTGAGCTCATCGGCCAGGGACGTGCCGACGATGCCGGCACCGATCACGACGACCTTGGGCATGCGCGGCCGCTCCGATTTCACACTGATCCGCAGATGGGTTGCGTATTGCGCAACATTGCGCGCTATACGCAACAGATCATCCATCCTCGGCGACACATCGTCAACCCGGACACGCCTGTGGATTCGCGTCGGGACTGCAGTGAGGGCGAGAAATTGCGAGTGATCTGCGCCCTGAGCGCAGTCTCAGCGCTGGTTAGGAGTCTGGAGTATCGCCGGACTCGGCCGAGTCGGCCGCCTCGGTCGAATCCGCCGAATCCCCTTGGGGCAGCACCGTTTCGAGCGCTGCGCCGGTGATCCGACGGAAGGCCCGCCGCGGCCGGTTGGCGTCGAGGATCGCCACCTCCAGGGTGGCGGGCCCCAAAATACGCTTCTCGTTGGCGTTGCCGCCCGCGCTGAGCGCGCCCACCGCGATGGACACCGCGTCGGCGAGGCTCGCGTTCTCGGCGTAGGTCTCGTTGAGCGCCGTCGAGATGGGCTCGGTGGTACCACCCATCACAACGAAGTGCGGTTCGTCGGCGATCGACCCGTCGTAGGTGATGCGGTACAGCTCAGGGGCTTTGGTCTCACCGAAGTGGGCGACCTCGGCCACGCACAATTCCACCTCGTACGGCTTGGCCTGCTCGGTGAAGATGGTGCCCAGCGTCTGGGCGTAGACGTTGGCCAACTGACGACCGGTCACATCGCGGCGTGAGTAGGCGTAGCCCTGGGTGTCGGCGAACCGGATGCCACCGCTGCGCAGGTTGTTGAACTCGTTGAAGCGCCCGACGGCGGCGAAGCCGACCCGGTCGTAGAGTTCGCTGACCTTCTGCAGGGACCGCGACGGGTTCTCCGCGACGAACAGCACGCCATCGGCGTAGGCCAGCACGACGACGCTGCGCCCCCTGGCGATGCCCTTGCGCGCCAACTCCGAGCGCTCACGCATCGCCTGCTCAGGCGAGATGAAATAGGGAAAGCTCACGAATCCTCACCTCGAGGCTCGGCGTCGGGGCCGAATGTGTCTGCCCGCGAACGACTCTCGATTATCTCACGGCATACCGCGGCGATCTGCTGCTCGGCGATGTCGACGGCGCCGTCGGCGCCGATCACCACGGCGGTCGGATAGATGCCGCGCACCAGATCGGGCCCGCCGGTCGCGGAGTCGTCGTCGGCGGCGTCGTAGAGCGCCTCGATCGCGACCCGCAGCGCGGAGTCCACGTCGGTGACCTGCGAGTAGAGCTTCTTCATCGAGGACTTCGCGAAGATCGACCCGGAGCCGACCGACTGGTAACCCTCTTCCTCGATGTTCCACCCGCCTGCGGCATCGAACGACACGATGCGACCTGCGCCCTCGGGGTTCGGATCGTCGAGGTCGTATCCGGCCAGCAACGGCAGCGCGACGAACCCCTGCAGCGCGGCGCCCAGATTGCCGCGGACCATGGTGGCCAACCGGTTGACCTTGCCGGGGAACGTCAACGCGACGCCCTCGATCTTCTCGTAGTGCTCGAGTTCCACGGCGTACAGCCGGGCGAATTCCACGGCGATCGCCGCGGTCCCCGCGATGCCTGTGACGGTGTAGTCGTCGGTGATGTAGACCTTCTGCACGTCACGGCTGGCAATCATGTGTCCCTGGGTGGCCCGCCGGTCACCGGCCATCACCACGCCACCCGGGTACTTCAATGCCACGATCGTGGTCCCGTGCGGCAGCGCGTCCGTCGGCAGCGGCCCGGCACCCGGCAACAGATGGGGCGCCTGGTGGCGCAGGAAATCGGAGAACGACGACAGGTTAACGCCGCCGTTGGACAGGCCATGTGGCAACGAGTTGAACGCTCCGGATGTTGAGGACGGAAAAGCCGATTGTTCGCGGTGCGGCCAGGTCACTGGCCGCCCTTCTGGACGTACGCACGTACGAAGTCCTCGGCGTTCTCCTCCAGGACGTCGTCGATCTCGTCGAGCAGGTCGTCGGTGTCTTCGGCGAGCTTCTCGCGGCGCTCCTGCCCGGCGGCCGTGCTGCCGGTGGAGTCGTCGTCTTCCCCGCCCCCGCCGCCACGCTTGGTCTGCTCCTGAGCCATCGCTGCCTCCTGCGTATGTTCTGTTCCGTTACGGGCGTTCCCTGACCTGCCCGCCGGTCCCCCCACACTACCGGTCGGCAGCGAGATTGCTGGGGATAGCTCGATCAGGTCGTGAGCTGTTCGACGAGTTCCGCGGCGCTGTCCACGGAGTCCAGCAGGGCCCCGACGTGGGCCTTGCTGCCCCGCAACGGCTCCAGCGTGGGAATCCGCACCAGCGAGTCGCCGCCCAGGTCGAAGATCACCGAATCCCAGCTGGCGGCGGCGATGTCCGCCCCGAATCGCCGCAGGCACTCCCCCCGGAAGTACGCCCGGGTGTCGGTCGGCGGGTTGTCCACGGCATCGAGCACCTGTTGTTCGGTGACCAACCGCTTCATCGAGCCGCGGGCGACGAGCCGGTTGTACAGTCCCTTGTCCAGGCGCACATCGGAGTACTGCAGGTCGACGAGGTGCAACCGCGGCGCCGACCACCCGAGGTTCTCGCGGTGCCGGAAACCGTCGAGCAGCCGCAGCTTGGCGGGCCAGTCCAGCAGGTCGGCGCACTCCATCGGATCACGCTCGAGCAGGTCGAGGACGTTGGCCCAGGTCTCGACGACGTGCGAGGCGCGCGGATCGGGATCGCGGCTGTCGACCAGCTTGGCGACGCGGTCCAGGTAGATCCGCTGCAGCGCAAGACCAGTCAGTTCGCGGCCGTCGGCCAGCGCGACGGTGGCACGCAACGACGGATCCCGGCTGATGACGTGCACGGCGTGCACCGGCCGGGCCAGGACCAGGTCGGAGAGATCCATCCCCTCCTCGATGAGGTCGAGGACCAGCGCCGTCGTGCCGACCTTCAGATAGGTCGAGGTCTCGGCGAGGTTCGCATCGCCGATGATGACGTGCAGCCGGCGGTACTTGTCGGCGTCGGCGTGGGGTTCGTCGCGGGTGTTGATGATCCCGCGCTTGAGCGTGGTCTCCAGGCCGACCTCGACCTCGATGTAATCGGCGCGCTGACAGAGCTGGAAGCCGGGTTCGTCGCCGGAGGGGCCGATACCGACGCGACCGGACCCGGTGACCACCGAACGGGACACCAGGAACGGCGTCAGTCCGGCGATCACCGCCGAGAACGGCGTCTGGCGCGACATCAGATAGTTCTCGTGAGAGCCGTACGACGCGCCCTTGCCGTCGACGTTGTTCTTGTAGAGCTGCAGCTTGGCGGCGCCGGGAACGCTGGCGACGTGGCGCGCCGCGGCCTCCATCACCCGCTCGCCGGCCTTGTCCCAGATCACGGCATCCATCGGATCGGTGCACTCGGGCGCGGAGTACTCGGGATGGGCATGATCGACGTAGAGACGGGCGCCGTTGGTCAGGATCATGTTGGCGGCGCCGACCTCGTCGGCGTCCACCACGGGCGGGGGGCCCGACGCGCGGCTCAGGTCGAATCCCCGGGCGTCTCGCAGCGGGGATTCCACCTCGTAGTCCCAGCGGGTGCGCTTGGCCCGCTGGATTCCCGCGGCCGCCGCGTACGCCAGCACAGCCTGAGTTGAAGTGAGGATCGGATTCGCGGTCGGGTCGGACGGCGATGAGATGCCGTACTCGACCTCCGTTCCGATGATCCGTTGCATACAGGCCAGCGTAGAGGTCATGAATGCGGCAAGGTCACGAGGCTGCGCGGAATGCGGGCACCGAGCGCGACCTCGTGATGAGATTGGCCGACGATGACAGCGCACTACTTCGGCGGCAGGCACGTCAGGTGCAGTGTCCGGTGAACCCGGCCTCCGAGCAACGCCTCGCTGCCGAGCGCTGGTTTCTCCAGCACGGCCTGCCCGCCGTGCTGCGCCCGGGCACCCTGGTGCGACGGGTCTGGTACAGGTCCGTGCCCGCCCTCGCGGCGTTCGCCGTGACGATGGCGTTCTCGATCGTCGTCGTCAGCGTCACCGGCAAGCACACGATCGACATCGACGGATCCCCGACCCGAACCGAATGGTTCATCCTGGGGATCGTCGTGCTGGTGCTCCCGGCCGCCGCGGTCGTCGGTTGGCTGGTCTCGCGTGCCGAAAACCCCCGGGTCCGCGCTGCGATATCGGCGGTCGCCCTCGCGGTGGCGGCACTGAGCACCGTCTTCGGCGGACCGAGCGCCTTCATCGTCGTCGACGTGATCGTCGAGGGCGTGGTCATCGTGGCGATATTGCTGTGCACTGCAACGGGAATCGGCTCGATCCTGGGGTGGGCGGTGCGCGTCACACTCGCCAACCTCGCGTCGGCGGGCAGCATGCTGCTTCGAGCCCTCCCGGTGATGCTGCTGACCGTGCTGGTCTTCTTCAACGGGCCTGTCTGGACGATGGCGTCGACGGTGAGCCGTGCCCGGCTGTGGATGGCGCTGCTGTTCCTGTTCCTCATCGCCGCGGCATTCCTGGTGTCCAGCACGCTGGGCCGGGTCCGGCCGATCCTGCAACCTGAGGCCAAGCAGCCCGAGGACGCCGAGAAGCTGACCGGGACGCCGTTCGAGACGCTTCCCGACCGGCCGCGCCGCGTGCCCCTGTCGAAGGCCGAACAGGCCAACGTGGTGTTCGTGGTAGCGCTCTCCCAGATCGTCCAGGTGCTGACGGTCGCGGTGGTGACGGGCCTGTTGTTCCTCACGCTGGGTCTGATCCTGGTCAGTCCGGAAATGCTGGCCGGCCTGACCGGTAACGGGTCCTCCGATGGCCAGTTGCTGGGCATGACGCTGCCGATCCCCGATGCCCTCATCCAGGTGACGATGTTCCTGACGTCGCTGACCTTCATGTACCTGGCGGCCCGCGCGGTCGGCGACAAGGAGTACCGCGGGCAGTATCTCGATCCTCTGATCGACGATCTCCGGCTCACCTTGGTCGCACGCGACCGCTACCGCACCGCGACGGCGGCACGGTGAGCGCGACCGCATCGGAGACACAGCTGATCCACGACTGGTTTCTGCACCGCGGGCTGCCGTTGGTGCTCACTCGACGGGTGCGCTCGCGCGCGTTGATGGCCCGCTCCGCGCCGATGGTGGCCGGGGTCGGCGCGCTGACCGCGGTGACGATGCTGCTCGCCGACTGGACGGGTGACGACCCGGATTACGGCTATATCGTTCGGCTGGCCGTCGTCGCCGCCGTCCTGGCCGCCGCCCCCTTCGCGCTCTTCGTGCTGCACCGGCGCGGCACCGCGGCCTCCGAAGCGGGCAGGCGCACGGCCGCCCTGGCGGTGATGGCGATCTTCGTGCTCTTGATGCCGTTGATCGCATCCGGCTGGTCCGCGGCCGCGCTGGCCGAGGTGCCCGCGTTCCTGTTGGTGTCGCTGCTGGCGGTGTGGTCCACCTATCTCGGTTTCGGCGCGATTCTGTTGTGGGCGTTCCGGTTCGCGTGGATTCAGCTGGGTGCGCTCGGCACCCTGATGAGCCGGGCGTTACCACTGCTGATGCTCACCGTCGTCGTGTACTTCACCGGCGAGCTGTGGCAGCTGGCCGCCCGGATGACTCGGGAAAGGCTCTGGCAGACAATCGGTTTCCTCGCCCTGGTGGCCGTGCTGTTCATGATCGCCACCATCCGCGACGAGGTGGACGCGCTGCGCGAGGACCGGGCCGGGCCGTCCGATCCGGTGGCCCTGCTCACCGGAACGCCTCTACAGCCCGCGGCTGGAGAGCCGCCTGCGCGCACCCCGCTGTCGCTTGCCGAGCAGGTGAACGTGGTGGCCGTCATGGTTGTCGCACAGGCGATTCAGGTGGTCTTGTTCACCGCGGGCCTGTTCGCGTTCTTCCTGGCCCTCGGCATCATCGCGATACCCGACGACGTGACGGTGCTGTGGTCGAGCGAGGAGACGTGCGCGGTCGGGACACCGCCCTGCGCCGGAACGTGGTTCGGCATCCACATCCCGATACCTCAGACCGTCGTGCACACTTCACTGTTCGTCGCGGTGCTGTCGGGCCTGTACTTCACCGTCAGCACCAGCGTCGACCCGCTGTACCGGCAGCGGTTCTTCGACCCACTGGTCGCCGATGTCGCGGTCAGCCTCGCCGGCCGCGACGCCTACCTCGAACTGGAACGCTGATCTCACTGCCCGCCACGCAGCAGAATGTGACGGGTCGCCTCGGTGCGTGAGGACACCCCAAGCTTGCGATACGCGCGATAGAGATGGTTGGCGACGGTCTTGGTACTCAGGTGCAGCCGCCGCCCGATCTGCGCATTGGTCAGTCCGCGCGCGACCTCCTCCAGCACTCGGCGCTCGGCATCGGTCAGCCTGCCGATCTCCTCGGAGTGCACCGACGGTTGCAGACGCGCAGCCCAGGCGGAGGCCCCGATCCGGCGGAAGCCGTAGCGGGCCTCGGTGCGGGCATGCTCACGCTCGGCCTGATCTGCGGCCACCGTCGCCTTGTCCATGAAGGCCCGGGCACGGTCGAAGGCGTCGATCTCGGGATCGAAGATCGACACGGCGTCGTCGAGTAATTGCTGCGCCTGCGCCGGGTCCACGTGCGCGCACGACAATGCTCGCGCGCGCTGAGCGGTCGCCCTGGTCCATCTGCTTGCCCCGGGTGCGGCGGCGACGGCGGTGAGGTGAGCGACGAGTGGTTCGGCATCGCCGGGTCGTCCCAGCTCGGCGTAGGCCTGGACGAGGTCGACGTGCCAACGCGCCAGCTGCGGCGCCAGCAGCCCTGTCACCTGCTCGAATGCCCAGCATTCGCCGAGGTAGCCGACGACATCGTCATATCTGCCCTCCGTGAGAGCGGCCAGACCCGCGTTGGCGAGAAGGAAGTAGCGCGCGCCGAAGGTCGACTGTTCATCCGAGATCGCGAACCCGAGTTCCAGATCCGCCGCCGCGGCCTGATCGTCGCCTCTGATGGCCGCTACGCGGGCGCGCAGCGACAGCCAGAACGGTCCGAACGCCCGTTGCCCTGTGGCCAGGCACAGCGCGACGGCCTCGTCGAGACACACCAGCGCGTCGTCGAACCGCGATGCACGGACATAGGTTTCGCCCAGTGCGCCGTACGCCATCGCCAGCGATGCCCGCGCCCCTTCGGAGCGCAACGCGCCGATCAGCCGGGTCAGTTGGGAGACACTCTGGTCGTAGCGCTCGGCGATCGACAACGCCCTGCCGACGTGCAGCCCGACGAGGGGATCGTGCCGGATCGCGGCCATCAGATCCCGCGTCTCGAGCGTACCGACCAGGTCGTCGGCCCGGCCTTCGTCAGCCGCACTCGCGGCATGGGCGAGGACCACCGTCGCGACGTCTGATTCCACCGATTCAGGCTTGGTCTGTTCGACCGCGGCCTCGGCGGTCGTGACGATCTGTGCGACGAGACCGAGCATCCCCAGTGGGACCGCCATCCGCGCGAGCACTGCACCGGCCCGCTCCGGCGACGCGACCGTCAGGCATTCCGTGAGCCGCTGCTGGGCGACCGCGGGCGCGCCGTCCATCGCCTCCAGTGTGGCCAGCGACAACGTCGCCGCAACGTGCAACTCACCCGACGCCGGATCGTCCAGGACCACCTCGAGCCGGTGTCGCGCGGCCTCGGCCTCTCCGGCAGCCCCGAGCAGTTCGGCTGCCTCGAGTCGCAGCCGGCCCCGCCGCGTGTCGCTGGCGGTCAGTCCCGCGGCGAGGTCGAGCATCCGGGCCGCCGCCTCGATCCCACGGCCGGCGCGCATCCCCCTTGCGGCAGCGACGAGCGCATCGGTCAGGGGCTCGTCCGGCCCGATCACACCCTTGGCACGATGAGCCAACCGGAGTTCGTCGGGCACCGATGGGTTCTCCGCAACTCCATGTTGAGTTCGCGACGCCGCTGTTCGGTCATCCCTCCGAGCACCGCATTGCGCAGCAGCGGGTGCCGCAACGTCAGACGGCCGTTGGCCAGGGTGTCCGCAATTGCCACCCATGAGCCGTCGGCAGAGACGGCGACGCGGTCGAGCAGCTCTCGCGCCGCACTGTCCGGCGGCGGAAGCTGATGGGTGAAGACGGCGGCCAGGTTTCCGGCGAGTGGGATCTCCTGCGGCAGTGGCCGCACACCGAGCAGTTGGTCCCGCGTCAGCGCCTGAGGCAACTCGCTCAACGCGAGGGGATTCCCGCAAGCCTCCTCGACGAGGCGCCGTGCGACCGACGGATGAATGGCAGCGTCGGTGGCGCCGCTGAGCATCTCCATGGCGTCGCCGGGGGGTAACCCATGGAGTTCGTGAACGCGGAATCCCTCGGCGAATGCCGATGTCGGCCGAACGCGACGGCCCGTGACGACCACAAGCACCCTGCTGAGCACTGCTCGCCGGAGCGCAAGGTTCAGCGCCGTGCGACTGGAAGGGTCCGCGTCGTGGATGTCGTCGATGAGCAGCGCAACGTCGCTGGACTTCTCCAACGCAGAACACAGTACATCGGCACCCCTCATCGGGTCCGGGTCCGACGAACACCAATCGAGCGATGTCGAAACCTTTAGCAGGGAAGCGATCTCGATTACGGCGGACATCGGTGTCCCCAACTCGCCACCCCGACAGGTGATGACGCGTGCCGCTGAACCGATGTGATCGGCCAGCCACGACAGGGTGGTGGACTTGCCTATCCCGGCATCACCGAGCAGGACGTGTACCTGACCACCGCCATGCCGGATTTGCGCCCACGCGTGTGTCAGGCGGTCGCCGAGTTCGGTGCGCCACGCCAAGCCTGCCATTGGCAGGCAGGCTATCTCAGATGTCGTGGCTGCGGCGCCCGCTCAGCGCCCCCCGATGACTTCCCAGGTGTCTTCACCGTCCGGGCCGGCTGCAGTGACTCTCACCGGCCTGGTGTCCCCTCGGCGATCGGCGGCCTCGCAGTCGAACGATTGACCCACGGCCACGACCTTGAGCCCGTTGCCGCAGCGGACGGTGACGTCGAAGCCGTAATCCTTCGAGACCTCCTCGGACAAGCCCTTTTCCGTCTCGGCGAGGTCATAGACCGAGTCGAGCGTGGCGAAGTCGACGTTGTAGTCGTCGTCGGTGAACTTGACCTCCACGCGGACGTCGTTGCCGTCGAGGTCGGCGATGCAGTTGAAGCTCGCCCCCGCTTTCGGCGGGCTCGACGGACGAGGACACTCGACGGCCGACACCTGGCGGGATATGGCGGAGTACTGCGTGTTGAGCTCGTCGGCGATCGCGGTCTCGAGCTTTTCGTAGTCCGGGCCGCCGGAGGAGAACGAGAACTGGCAGCCTGCCGCCATCGGGGCCAGGATGAGCAGGGCCAGAAAGGGGCGCTTCGCCGTCACGTCTTGACTGTAAACCTCCTCCCTTCCGCCGGAAATGGGCAAAATTCCTCAACTCCGCGCGCGGATCCGCACGACGCGAACGTCGCGAGCGCTAGATTCACTGCCGTGGACGACCTGCGCGGCAAGCGTTACGGCGAGGTGTTGCTGATCAGCGTCGGGGCAGGCGGCCCGCGAGCCACCGTGTACAACACGTTTCCGCTCAACGACTGCCCCGCCGAGTTGTGGTCGCAACTCGACGCCGACTCCCTGGCCGAGGAGCACGGAGCGGCAGCGGCGCTGCTCAACGGGCCACGGTACTGGCTGATGGACAGCATCGAGAAGGACATGTCCGGCCAGCCGGAGACCGCGGCGTTCGGCGGCATCGACATGATCCGGCAGGCGGCCGTCGAGTTGACGTCGATGAACCCGGCGCCCTACCTGTCCAATGAGGTCAGCCGCAACGCGGTGTTCGTGTTCGACTCGGGTGAACCCGTCTTCGAGCTCACCGATCCGGGCGGTGGCCGTTGGGTGATGCAGACGTGGAGCCAGGTCGTCGACCCCGCACTGGCCTACGAGGACCTTCCTGGGCTCGCGACCCGCCTCGACCTGCCCCAGGGTTGGTCGTACCGCATGCGCGTCCTCGACGACGACCTGCGGATCGATACCAGCAGTCAGGCCGCCCAGGTTCTGCAGGACGACCTGACCAACAGTTATTCGCTGGTGCGCTAGAGGTACTGCCCCAGGTTCGACTCGGTATCAATGGCCCTGCTCGCACTCGAACTCTTGCCGGTGACGAGCGTGCGGATGTACACGATCCGCTCGCCCTTCTTGCCCGAGATACGGGCCCAGTCGTCGGGATTGGTGGTGTTGGGCAGGTCCTCGTTCTCGGCGAATTCGTCGACGATCGAGTCGAGGAGATGCTGGATGCGCAGGCCTCGCTGGCCGGTCTCCAGCACCGACTTGATCGCGTTCTTCTTCGCCCGGTCGACGACGTTCTGGATCATCGCCCCGGAGTTGAAGTCCTTGAAGTACATGACTTCCTTGTCACCGTTGGCATAGGTGACCTCCAGGAACCGGTTGTCGTCGATCTCGGCGTACATGCGGTCGACGACCTTCTCGATCATCGCCTTGATGGTCAGCGACCGGTCGCCGCTGAACTCGGCGAGGTCGTCGTCGTTGATCGGGAGTTGCTCGGTGAGGTACTTGCTGAAGATGTCCTGCGCCGACTCGGCGTCCGGCCGCTCGATCTTGATCTTGACGTCCAGGCGGCCGGGCCGCAGGATCGCCGGGTCGATCATGTCCTCGCGGTTGGAGGCGCCGATCACGATGACGTTCTCCAGGCCTTCCACGCCGTCGATCTCACTGAGAAGCTGTGGGACGACGGTGGTTTCGACGTCGGAGCTGACCCCGGTGCCGCGGGTGCGGAAGATGGAGTCCATCTCGTCGAAGAACACGATGACCGGGGTGCCCTCCGACGCCTTCTCCCGTGCCCGCTGGAAGATGAGCCGGATGTGGCGTTCGGTCTCGCCGACGAACTTGTTGAGCAGTTCGGGGCCCTTGATGTTGAGGAAGTACGACTTCGCCTCGCGGGCGTCGTCGCCGCGCACCTCGGCCATCTTCTTGGCCAGCGAGTTGGCCACGGCCTTGGCGATCAGCGTCTTGCCGCAGCCGGGCGGACCGTAGAGCAGCACGCCTTTGGGTGGGCGCAGCGAGTACTCCCGGTAGAGCTCCTTGTGCAGGAACGGCAACTCGACCGCGTCGCGGATCTGCTCGATCTGACGACCCAGGCCGCCGATGTCGTTGTAGCTGACGTCGGGCACCTCTTCGAGCACGAGATCCTCGACCTCGGCCTTCGGGATGCGCTCGAACGCGTAGCCGGCCTTGGTGTCGACGAGCAGCGAGTCACCCGGGCGCAGCTTGCGCGGCCGGTCGTCAGTCAGATCGTCTTCATCGGCGTACGAACCGTCGGGCAGGTGCTCGGCGGCCACCAGCGGCTCGGCGAGCCACACGATGCGCTCCTCGTCCGCGTGACCGATGACCAGCGCCCGATGCCCGTCGGAGAGGATCTCCCGCAGCGTGCAGATCTCGCCGACGGCCTCGAAGTGGCCCGCTTCCACGACGGTCAGCGCCTCGTTGAGACGGACCGTCTGCCCCTGCTTGAGTTCCTTGGTGTCGATGTTCGGCGAGCAGGTGAGCCGCATCTTGCGACCCGAGGTGAACACGTCGACGGTGTCGTCCTCCTGGACCGACAGCAGCACGCCGTAGCCGCTGGGCGGCTGGCCGAGCCGGTCGACCTCCTCGCGGAGGGCCAGCAACTGCTGGCGCGCTTCCTTGAGGGTGTCCATGAGCTTGGCGTTGCGGGCGGCGAGCGAGTCGATCCGCGCCTCGAGCTGGTGGACGTCACGCGCACTGCGGAGTCCACTCTGTGGGCCTACCGCATTTTCGAGCTGCTCACGAAGGAGCGCAGCCTCGCGGCGCAGCTGTTCCAGTTCTGCAGCATCCTCTGGGGACAGCTCGCTATCGGGAGATGTCCCAAAGACGTCAGAGGCCTCAGAACGTTCGGACTCACTCATGCTGAGCTCCTTTCCCACACCGGATGTTGGTGCGGTAACAACTTCAACGCTACCGGCGATTCAGTCTTTGTGTGCGGTGTAGGAATTCGACACACCAGCAACACTGTTAGCCTCAGATGATCAGTCGGCCGAACGGAAGGACAGCCGTGACCCTGAAAACCCTCGTTACCAGCTTGACAGCTGGAGCAGCAGCAGCCGTAGTGGTGGGCGCTGCCGCAGCGGGTGTGACCTCGATTGCAGCAGGCTCTGGAGCCGTGGGCGCCCCAGCGCAGCCCGCGGTGCAGCCGGTGGTCTTCGACGTGCCGCTGCCTGCCGCACCGGCTCCCGACCTCCAGGGACCGCTGGTGTCGACGCTGAGCGCGCTGGCGGGACCGGGCTCGTTCTCCGCAGGCAAGGCCAGCTACGTGCAGGGCGGCCTCGGGCGGATCGAGGCCAGAGTGGCCGACAGCGGGTACAACAACGCCGCGGCCAAGGGCTACTTCCCGCTGAGCTTCTCCATCACCGACATCGACCAGAACGGCCCCGTCGTCACGGCCAACGTCACCGCATCGGCCCCGTCCGGCGCGGTCGCGACCCAGCCGTTGACGTTCATCGCGGGTCCGAGCCCGACCGGCTGGCAGCTTTCGAAGCAGTCGGCGATGGCCCTGATGTCGTCTGTGGGCTGATCTCCGGTTCTTACCGAATCATGACGCGGGTGCGTCGCACTGCTTTGGCCCTGAGCGCCGCCACATTCGTGGCGGCGTTCGGGCTGAGCGGGTGTGGTCAGTCGGGTCAACCCGAGCATCCGGCGGCGTCGCCGTCCGTCGAGACGTCACCCGCGCCCTCCGTCGGGATGCCCCCACCGGCGCCGCCCGCCCCCGGCGGCCCTCCGCTGCCACGTGACAGTGCGCTGATCGATGTGATGAGCAGGTTGGCCGATCCGGCCGTCCCCGGCTCCCAGAAGGTCGACCTCATCGAAGAGGGCACGGCCGACGAGGCCGCCGGTCTCGACCGCTTCGGTATCGCGCTGCGTGACAACGGCTCGCTGCCCCTGACGTTCGAGGCACGAGACCTGGCCTGGTCACAGGCCAATCCGGGCAACGTCGTCGCGACGGTGGTGGTCAGGACCGCCAACCCTCAGGGTGGCGAGTTCAGCTATCCGATGGAGTTCGTCCCGGCCGCAGGTTCGTGGCAGCTGACACGGCAGACCGCCGACCTGCTGCTGCAACTCGACGACGGGCAGAACCCGCCGCCTGCCCCACCGCCGCCACCGACGCCGCCGCGCTGAGCGCATGTGGATCGGCTGGCTGGAGTTCGACATCCTGCTCGGTGACGTGCGATCGCTGAAGCAGAAGCGCTCGGTCGTCCGGCCGCTGATCGCCGAGCTCACCCGCCGGTTCTCCGTGTCGGCCGCCGAGACCGGATCCCAGGACCTGCATCGAAGGGCCGGGGTCGGAGTCGCCCTGGTGGCCGCCGACCGCGCACACGCGGTGGCCGTGCTCGACGCCGCCGAACGGCTGGTGGCCGCCCGGCCCGAGCTCGAACTCCTGTCGGCGCGGCGCGGGCTGCGGCGGAGCACCGACGACTAGGGCTGAGTCCCGGTCGCGTCTTCGCGTCCCTGTTCTTCGCGTGCCTGTTCTTCGCGTCTCTGTTCCTCGCGTCTCTGTTCCTCGCGTCCGCGGTTCTTCTTGCGCAGCGGGACCGGCGCCACAGCGCCCGGCGCCAGTCTGCGGGCGCTGATCAGGAATGCGGTGTGCCCGCGCATCGAGTGCTCCGGGCGCACCGCCAGCCCGACGACGTGCCAACCGCGCTGCATGCTCTCCCACGCCCTCGGCTCGGTCCAGCACTGCTGTTCGCGCAGCGCCTCCACCGTCCTGGACAGCTGGGTGACGGTGGCGACGTAGACGATCAGCACCCCGCCGGGTATCAGCGCGGCTCCGACCGCGGGGAGCACCTCCCACGGCGCGAGCATGTCCAGAACGACGCGGTCCACCTCGGGGCCGGCGTACTGCTTGACGTCGGCGATCACCAACTCCCAGTTCTGAGGTCGGTCCCCGAAGAACGTTGTGACGTTGCGCACCGCGTGCTCGGCATGATCCTCGCGCACCTCGTAGGACGTCACCTTCCCTTCGGGCCCGACAGCTCGCAGCAGCGAGCACGTCAACGCGCCCGAACCGGCGCCGGCCTCGAGCACCCGCGCCCCGGGGAAGATGTCACCCTCGTGCACGATCTGGGCGGCGTCCTTCGGGTAGACAACCTGGGCGCCGCGGGGCATCGACATCACGTAGTCGACGAGCAGCGGCCGCAGCACCAGGAACTGATCGCCGTTGGTGGAGCGGATGACGCTACCTTCCGGCAGCCCGACGACGTCGTTCAGCGCGATGATGCCGCGGTGGGTGTGGAACTCCCCGCCCGGCTTGAGCAACATCGTGTACCGCCTGCCCTTCGCGTCGGTGAGCTGCACGCGATCACCGACGGCGAACGGACCGGTCGGGGCTTTCTCTGGCACAGCGCATCAGCCTGCCAGTAGACGCGCCGCGGCGGGTGCGCGGGGTTGCCGGGATTTGTCTCACCTCGGTCATACGCTGGTTTCATGAGCGAGCAGACGGGACGGCCGGCGCGGCGTCCGGCGCTGTCTCCGTCGCGCGCCAGTGATTTCAAGCAATGTCCGCTGCTGTACCGCTTCCGGGCGATCGACCGGTTGCCGGAGCCCTCGTCCTCCGCACAGGTGCGCGGGTCGGTGGTGCATGCCGCGCTCGAACAGCTGTATGCCCTTCCCGCCGCCGAGCGCGGCCCCGAGGCAGCGGTGTCGCTGGTGACGCCAGCATGGGAGCGCGTCCTCGCCGAGCAGCCGTCGGTGCTCGCCGACATCGATCCGGCGCTGCAGACCGAACTCCTCGAGCAGGCGCGGGCGCTGCTGTCGGGGTACTACCGATTGGAAGACCCCACCCGCTTCGATCCGCAGAGCTGCGAGCAACGCGTCGAGGTCGAACTGGTGGACGGCACCCTGCTGCGCGGCTTCGTCGACCGCATCGACGTCGCGCCGACGGGCGAGTTGCGGGTGGTCGACTACAAGACGGGTAAGGCGCCGCCGGAGGCTCGGGCTCTCGCCGAATTCAAGGCCATGTTCCAGATGAAGTTCTACGCGGTGGCCCTGTTTCGCTCGCGGGGCGTGATGCCGGCCCGGTTGCGGCTGCTGTACCTCGCCGACAGCCAGGTGCTGGACTACACGCCCGACCTCGATGAGCTGCTGCGCTTCGAAAAGACGTTGATGGCGATCTGGCGGGCGATCCAATCTGCGGGCGTGACAGGTGATTTCCGGCCGCGTCCGTCACGGTTGTGCGACTGGTGCGCGCACCGCGCCCACTGCCCGGCCTTCGGTGGCACTCCCCCGCCGTATCCGGGCTGGCCCGAAGCCCTCGACGAGGGTGACCCGGACGCGGTGCTGCAGGCCGCGGAGCCCGCTGCGTGATCGAATGCCTGTTCCGTCGGCTGCCCGCTGACGGTGAGTACGCGGTCTTCACCTCGACCGACGGCACCCGCAGCAACTGGGATCCCGAGATTCAGCACGGATCCCCGCCGCTGGCGTTGTTGACCAGGGCGATCGAGGACCTCAGCGGCCGCACCGCCGGTGCCGGACTTCGGATCGGCCGGCTGACGCTGGACATCCTGGGTGCCATACCCGTGACGACCGTGCGGGTCCGGGCGTGGGTGGACCGGCCTGGCAGCCGGATCTCGATGATGGTGGCCGAGATGAGCGTCGACCGACCCGACGGCAGCCGGCGGGCTGTCGCCCGCGTGACCGCGTGGCTGCTCGCGCCGAGTGACACCCGAGACGCCGCCACCGACCGGTACCCCCCGCTCGTCGAAGGCGACGCGTCCGGGGTGGCGCACGCCTGGGACGGTGCGCCGGGCTACCTGGAGACGGTGAGTTGGCGCAGGCAGGCGACGGCCGAGGGTGCCGCCGCCGAGGCCTGGCTGAGTCCGTTGGTGCCGTTGGTGGATTCGGAGCCGACGACGCCGCTGCAACGTCTGGCCATGGTTGTCGACTCGGCCAACGGGATCGGTGCGGCGCTGGACCCGCAACGGTTCGTCTTCATGAACACCGACACCGTCGTACATCTCCATCGACTACCCGTGAGGGCCGATTTCGGGCTGCGTTCTCGCGGGTCGATCGGGCCGGACGGCATCGGCGTGACGAACGCGGAGATCTTCGACCGTGAGGGCTTCATCGGCACATGTGCGCAGACCTTGCTGGTGCAGCGCCGCTCGTGATCGTCGTGGCGCGCAGGCAGTTCGAGCTCGCCTGGTCGCTGGCAGAGCTTCATCTGTCGGCGCTCGTCGAGGGCGATTTCCTGTGGGAGCCGGCCGACCTGTGCTGGACGGTCCGTCCGGACGACGCCGGGATGTGGAGACCGGACTTCGCGGAGGTGGAGCCCGACCCGGTGCCGGTGCCGACGATCGCGTGGCTGACCTGGCATATCGACTACTGGTGGTCCGCGGCGATCAGCGCCATGGCCGGCGGCACTCCTGCGGACTGGTCCGATGTCCTGTGGCCCGGAGACGGCGCGGGATCGGTGTCGCGGCTCAGAGTGCTTGCCGCGCAGTGGCGGAATGTGTTGTCGGCCGTGTCCGATCAGGACCTCGCGGCTCCCGCGGTGTTTCCCTGGGCCGCCGACGTCGAACGCACTGCGGCCGACACCGTGCTGTGGGTGACCGTGGAGCTGACCAAGAACGTCGCCGAGATCGGTCAACTCCGGATGCTCCGTGCGGCCCGCCGCACGTCACTGTAAATTCTCTTGCATCTATATAGATGAGTTGCAATACTCACTGCTGTGGATGTTTTCGAAGCAGTGGCCGAGCCGAATAGGCGGATCCTTTTGGATGTCTTGGCCGAGGGCGAGCGGACCGCCGGAGAGTTGGTGGCGGCGCTGCCCGACGTGACCCAGCCGACCGTGTCGCGCCACCTGAGGGTGTTGCGGGAGGTCGGTCTCGTCGAGGTACGCCCGCAGGCGCAGCGCCGCATCTACGCGCTGCGCGCCGACGGCCTGGTGGCCATCGACGACTGGATCGAGCGCTACCGGCGCTACTGGACCGGTCACCTCGACGCCCTGGAACGCCACCTGGAGCGCAGGCACGGTGAGTCGGATGGGTGAGCGCGACGGGCGGGTGACGATCGACGGCGATCGCGCGGTGCTGAACTTCGAACGCCGACTGCCGTTTCCCATCGACGCGGTCTGGGCCGCCATCACCGATCCGGCCGAACGCCGGCACTGGTTCGGAGCGACCACCATCGATGCGCGCGAGGGCGGGCTCATCGACATGGTCGCTGACGGGCCGCCCCTTCCGCCGGAACGCAAACGGATGACGGGCCGCATCCTGGTGTGGGATCCCCCGCATGTGTTCGAGCACGAGTGGAAGCAGCCGATCGTCGAGGACGGCGTGGTGCGTTACGAACTGCAACCCGACGGTCCCGACGGATCGGCCACGCTGCTGCGCTTCAGCCATCGCGGACTCGGGGTTCGCAGCGCCGGCGGCTTCCTCGGCGGCACCCATGCCTTCCTCGACCGTCTCGAATCCCATCTCGCCGCACAACCGTTGCCGGACTGGCTCACCCGTCGCCTTGAAGTCATCGCCGAAGGAGGAACACCATGACCGCTGCCATCGCAGTCGCCTACCACTCGGGGTTCGGCCACACCGCGGTCCTCGCCGGTGCCGTCGCGGCGGGCGCCCGTGACGGCGGCGCGAAGGTCGACACGATCGCCGTCGACCAGATCACGGACAGGGACTGGCAGCTTCTCGACACCGCCGACGCCATCGTGTTCGGCAGCGCGACCTACATGGGCAACGTCTCGGCCGGGTTCCAGGCGTTCGCCGAGAAGACCGGCAGGCGCTGCATCGAGGGCACCTGGGGCGACAAGGTCGCGGCGGGCTTCACCAACTCGGGCGGCAAGAGCGGCGACAAACTGCAGACGCTGGTGTCACTCGCGGTGTTCGCCGCCCAGCATCACATGCACTGGGTCAACCTGGGCCTGGTCGCCGGGTGGAACCACTCGTCGGCCAGCGAGCACGACCTCAACCGTCTCGGCTTTTTCCTCGGCGCAGGTGCGGCCACCGATGTCGACGCCAACCCCGAGCAGGTCCATGCCGCCGACGTGGCGACCTGCCGTCATCTCGGGCAGCGGGTCGCCCAGGTCACCGGCGAACTCATCGCCGGACGGGCGGCTACTGCAGCGGCTTGAGGTCCTGGAGCATCGTGGGCACCAACTCGCTGACGGTCGGGTGGATGTGCATGGTGCGCGAGATCGCGGTGTAGGGCAGCTTGGCGGTCATCACGTCGAGGATGTCCTGCACGACCTCGTCACCGCCCACCCCGAGAATCGACGCCCCCAGGATCTGCTCGGTCTCGGCGTCGACGACCACCTTCATGAAGCCCTGGGTCTCGCCCTTTTCGACCGCCCGGCCCACCCTGGTCATCGGGCGCTTGCCCACCAACGCTTTTCGGCCCGACCGGCGGACCTCGTCAGCGGTCATCCCGGCACGGCCGAGGGGCGGGTCGATGTAGAGCGCGTAGGTGGTGATGCGGTCGCTCACCTTGCGGGGATCGTCGTCGAGCAGGTTGGCCGCGACGATCTCGAAGTCGTTGTACGACGTGTGGGTGAATGCCCCGCGTCCGTTGCAGTCACCCATCGCCCAGATGTTCTCGGCGCTGGTGCGCAGTTGGTCGTCGACCACGATGTAGCCACGGCGGTCGGTCTCGACCCCGGCCGCGTCGAGCCCGAGGTCGTCGGTGTTGGGCTGCCGTCCCACCGCGACGAGCAGGTGACTGCCTGTGATCGGCGCCGCTCCGGCGCGGGGTGTGACGGTGAACCCTCCCGAGTCACCGTCCTGTTTGGCCAGGCTGATCGCGTCGGCGCCGAGCACGACGTCGATGCCCTCGTTTTCGAGGATGTCCTTGATCGCCGCCGAGACATCCTCGTCTTCGCGGGCGGTCAGACGCGGCCCGCGCTCGACGACGGTCACCGCGGCGCCGAAACGCCGGTACATCTGGGCGAACTCCAGCGCGATGTAGCTGCCGCCGATGACCACGAGATGCTCGGGCACGGTGTCGAGTTCGAGGATGCCGACATTGGTGAGGTAGTCGATGTCGGCCAGACCCGGCATGTCCGGCGCCACCGCCCGGCCGCCGACGTTGAGGAAGATCCGGTCGGCCTGCAGGAGGTCATCGCCGACACGCACGGTCTGCGGGCTCTCGAACCGCGCGTGGCCACGAATCAGCGTGCAGCCCTTCATACCGTCGAGCCAGGACTCGACGCCTTCGCGGTCACCGATGCTGATGCGGTCCTTGCGCGCCTTGACCTTCGCCATGTCGACGGTGACCGGCCCGGTGCCGATCCCGTACTCGGCGCCGCGCCGCGCCAGGTGCGCCGCGTGAGCGCTGGCCACCAGCGTCTTGGTGGGGATGCAGCCGTAGTTCACGCACGTCCCGCCGACGAGCTTTCGTTCGATGACCGCAACGGTCTGCCCGGCGCCGGTCAGCCGCCCGGCCAGCGGCGGGCCGGCCTGGCCCGCGCCGATGATGATCGCATCGAATTTCTGGACCATCCCGCCGTCCTACACGAAGCTGACGAGGAACGCGACGAGGAATCCGCCGCCGACGGCGAGAACGTCCTCGCCGAATGCCCCGGGGCGGTCGTTACCGCCCTTGGCGGCCGCGACCCGACTGCGCAGTGCGGCCCCACCGAGGGTGCCCAGGACCGCTCCGATGACCCCTGCTCCGATGGCGCTGAAGGTGTGGAAGAACGCGCTGCCGATCACCGCACCGGCGAACGCTCCGGTGGTCAGGCGGGCAACGAACTGCGGCGGCACCTTGCGACTGGGCGTCTGCGGTAGCTGATCGGTGACCAGTTCACCGAGCAGCAGGATCGTGAGCACGGTGACGGTGATGGGGTGTGCCATCCACTCCGACCACTTGTCGCCGACGTCGATCCAGCCGAGCATCGCCCCCCAGGCCACCACGGCCGGAGCGGTCATGGCGCGCAGACCGGCGATCACACCGATCGACAGGGCCAGAAGCAGAACGAGAACCTGGGTCATCGGGCCTCCGGGCGGTGGACGGACCCCCGGACGCTAACACGCGCGACCGTGTCACGCGTCAAGATCAGAAGCGGCAGAACCTGATGTCGGAGGCCAGGATCGCCTTGGCGCCGATCGCCGCGATCTGGTCCATGATGGCGTTCACGTCGCGCCGCGGAACCAGGGCGCGCACCGCCACCCAGTCCGGGTCGGCCAGCGGCGCGATGGTCGGGGACTCCAGCCCGGGAGTGACCTCGGTGGCCCTGTCGAGCACCGCGCGCGGGCAGTCGTAATCCAGCATCAGGTACTGCTGGCCGAACACGACTCCCTGGACCCGGGCCGCCAACTGGTCGCGCGCAGCGGCCTTCTCGCCGGCGGCTTCCTCACCGGCCTCCCCCGCCGAGCCGTCGCGTTCGATCAGCACCGCTTCGGAATCACACAGCGACTCACCGAAGGCCGTGAGGTTGTGCAGTCCCAGCGTGCGACCGGAACCGACGACGTCGGCGATCGCATCGGCGACACCGAGTTGTACCGAGATCTCCACGGCGCCGTCGAGTCGGATCACCGTCGCGTCGATTCCCCTGGCTGCCAAGTCCTTTCCCACCAGGTTCGGGAAGGCGGTGGCGATCCGCTTGCCTTGGAGGTCTTCCACCCGCCACGACCGCCCGGCCGGCGCCGCGTACCGGAACGTCGACGACCCGAATCCCAACGCCAGCCGCTCTCGTACCGGCGCAACGGATTCCTGGGCCAGATCCCGACCGGTGATGCCGAGGTCGAGTTGCCCCGAGCCGACGTAGATCGCGATGTCCTTGGGACGCAGGAAGAAGAACTCCACCTGGTTGGCGGGATCGACGACGGTCAGATCCTTGGTGTCGGTGCGCCGGCGGTATCCGGCCTCGGACAGGATCTCGGCGGCCGATTCACTGAGTGTGCCTTTGTTGGGCACCGCGACTCTCAGCATGCGATCACAGCTTCCGGTACACGTCGTCGAGGGACAGCCCGCGCGACACCATCAAGACCTGCGTCCAGTACAGCAGCTGGCTGACCTCGTCGGCGAGGGCGTCGTCGCTCTCGTGTTCGGCGGCCAGCCACACCTCGCCGGCCTCTTCGAGGATCTTCTTGCCGATGGCGTGCACGCCCGCGTCGAGTGCCGCGACGGTGCCGCTGCCTGTCGGCCGGGTGCGCGCCCGCTCGCTCAATTCGGCGAACAGCGCATCGAAGGTCTTCACGGGTCGCGATTGTGTCACGTCGGGCCAGAAAGCCGCGATCGGCTTTAGTACGAGCGCGACTTTCGACCACCTGATATCGACACCAGCAAGGTCACAGGTGCGTGGACCACAGCAGACGGCCTGGTCTACGACCCGCGCAGTCCCCCGCAGCCCTAGCCGGCCGCGGTCTTGTCCTCGCGGAGGATCTCGCCGTGCATGTCCTCGAGCGACCTGCCCTTGGTCTCCATCACCCACCGCCAGACGAACAGGCCCGACAGGATCGCGCACATTCCGTAGAACCCGTAGGCCAGGCCGAGGTGCTCGCGCAGACCGGGGAACGTGATGGTGATCAGCCAGTTGGCCGCCCACTGTCCGGCGGCGGCGAGGCCGAGGGCGGCGGCGCGGATCCGGTTGGGGAACATCTCACCGAGAAGCACCCACACCACCGGACCCCAGGACATGCCGAACGCGACGACGAACAGGTTGGCGGCGACCAACGCGATCACCCCGGACGCGCCGGGCAGGCTCGGGTTGCCCTCCGCGTCGAGCGTCGCGTTGGCGAAGATGACGGCCATCGTGATGAGTGTCACGGCCATGCCCGACGAGCCGATCAGCAGCAGCGGCTTGCGCCCGATCTTGTCGATCAAAGCGATCGCGATCAGGGTGGTGAGCACGTTGATCACCGACGTGATGACGGTGTAGACGGCCGATTCGTCGGCGCTGAATCCAACGGCCTGCCAGAGCACGTTGGAGTAGTAGAAGATGACGTTGATGCCGACGAACTGCTGGAAGATCGACAGTCCGAGGCCCACCCACACGATGCCGTACAGACCGCCCGTGGGTTTGCGCAGATCGCGCCACGACGGCTTGTCCTCGCGCTCCAGCGTCTCCCGGATGCGGGTGATGGTGATTTCCAGGTTCTTCTTCCCGAGCAGCATGGTCAGCACCCGGCGGGCTTCCGGAATCTTGTGACTGGCAACGAGATAGCGCGGAGATTCCGGGATCGTAAACGCCAGCGCCCCGTACAGCACCGCGGGGAATGCCATCGCGAGGAACATCCAGCGCCAGGCATCGATGCCGAACCACAGCGGCTCGTTGGGTCCGCCCGCCGCCCATTGAAGCAGCCAGTTGACGACGAAGGACAGGAAGATGCCGGACACGATGGCCAGCTGCTGCAGCGACCCGAGCCTGCCGCGAATACCCGGCGGCGAGGTCTCGGCGATGTAGGCGGGCGCGATCACCGAAGCCACACCGACGCCGATGCCGCCGACGATCCGGAAGAGCACGACCGCCCACACCTCGGGGGCGAACCCGGTCCCGAACGCACTGACCAGGAACAGCACGGCGGCGATCTTCATCACCGCGATACGGCCGATCTTGTCGGCGATGCGGCCCGCGGTCATGGCGCCCGCCGCGGCGCCCAGCAGCGCGGAGGCGACCGCGAAACCGAGTTCGGCGTTACCGATGCCGAAGTCCTCCTGGATCGAGTCCACCGCACCGTTGATCACCGCGCTGTCGTAACCGAACAGCAGACCGCCGAGGGCAGCGACCGAGGCGATCCGGATCGCGGTCTTGCCGGACGAGAAATCCTGGTCCTCGTCGAAAATCTCCGGGCCTTCCCCGACGGGACCACCTTGACCGGCCATCTGACGACCTTTCCGCACCGTTGCGTGATTCAGATCACATTCAATCACTCGAGACTTGCGGTCGGGAGAGTTCCCGAAACTGCACAGATTACGCGCGGTGTCAGGCGCTACGTTTGCGCGACTCCCGGTCCAACTCGAGGTGGATCCTGCGGAGATCGGAGACCTCGAGTTCGGCCAGCGAGCCGACGTGGCGGCGGCGGCGACCGCCGGGAACCGGGACGTCGTTGGGAACCACGAGCACCGCACACCCCGCCGTCTCCGCGGCAGCTGTGCCGGTCACCGAGTCCTCCACTGCGAGACAATCAGCAGGTGCCAGTCCGAGCAGCTCCGCCGCACGCAGATACGGGTCCGGAGCGGGTTTGCCGCTCGGCACCTCGTCACCACAGACGGTGACCGAAAAGTAGTGCCGACCAATGCTGTTGAGTGCCCGCTCGGCGAGTCCTCGTTGAGTATTGGTCACCAGCGCCATCGGAGTACGTTCCGCCGCAAGCGCTTCGAGCATCTCGCGGGCACCGTCACACCACGGCAGACCTCCGTCGAACAGGCCCGCGGTGTGGTCGTGCAGCCATCGGATCGATTCGGCCATCGCCTCCGGGTCCGGTTCGAGACCCAGCTCCGCGTATACGGTCACCATCGTCTCTTCGGCCGAGGCCCCGACCAGCAGCGCCCTGGTCTCGCGGCTCATCGAACCGCCGAACGAGTCATAGAGGGCGGAAAGTGACACGTCCCACAACTTCTCGGAGTCGACGAGCGTGCCGTCCATGTCCCACAGCACCGCTTGCACACGGCCATTGTGGCATGCGAAACGCCCGACATGCGAAGCGCCGGATTCTGGCCGATCCTTGGACCATGGTGGTGTCGCGGAGTCGATGAGATGACCGGTGATCGCCTCACTGCCCTGTCCAACCACGACATGGACGACCACAATGGTGTGGTGATGGCCGGATCCCTCGATGTCGAAGAGTTCAACCGGTTGTCCGAACAAGAGCGGATGCGGCTGCTGTCGGGGGTGTGCGCATCGCCGGTCTGGGCCCGTCGGGTACTGGAAGGAGGTCCGTTCCCGGACGCGGACGCGCTGTTCGACCGCGCCGACCAAGTGCTCGCGGATCTGCCGGACACCGGGCTCGCCGCCGCGCTCGACGGTCACCCGCGCATCGGTGCCGACCCCGACAACCCCGCCTCGGAGCGGGAGCAGACGCTGGTGGCCGGCGCCGGCGACGCGGTGAAGGCCGAACTCGCCGCAGAAGGCGGCCGCTACGAGGACAAGTTCGGTTACGTGTACCTGGTCTGTGCCAGCGGGCGCACAGCAGAGGAACTGCTGGCCATCCTCACCGGCCGGCTCGACAACGACCCCGAGACCGAACGCCGAGTGGTGCGCTCGGAGCTGGCCAAGATCAATCGGCTCCGGTTGCAGCGCCTGATGTCGAAGGAGAACCCATGAGGGACGAGCACGCATGAGCACCCAGCGAGAAGCGGAGGCGGATCGCGCATGAGCACCCAGCGAGAAGCGGAGGCGGATCGCGCATGAGCACCGAGCGAGAAGCGGAGGCGGATCGCGCATGAGCACCCAGCGAGAAGCGGAGGCGGATCGCGCATGAGCACCGTCAGCATCCATGTGCTCGACGCGGTGACCGGCACGCCGGCCGCCGGCGTCGCGGTCACACTCACCGACGCCTCCGGAGTTGCAGTCGCCGCCGCGCAGACCGATCCCGACGGCCGGGTGGGCTCGCTGGCCGCCGACCTGACCCCGGGCATCTACCGGGTGCGTTTCGACACCGGAAATTATTTCGCCACAAGGGAAGTCACCGCGTTCTACCCCGAAGTGGTGATCGCCTTCGAGATCAGCGACGGCGACGGGCATTATCACGTTCCGTTGCTGTTGTCGCCATTCGCCTATTCGACGTACCGGGGAAGCTGAGGGGCCCGATGTGAAAGCGGTCATCATCGGCGCAGGCATGGGGGGCATGAGCGCGGCGATCGCGCTGCGGCAGAACGGCATCGACACCGAGGTCTACGAGAGGATCACCGAGAACAAGCCCGTCGGGGCGGCGATCTCGGTGTGGTCCAACGGCGTCAAATGCCTCAACTACCTGGGCCTGAAAGACCAGACCGCGCGGCTCGGCGGGATCGTCGACTCGATGAGCTACATCGATGGCCACACCGGCGAAACGATGTGCCGATTCTCGATGCGGCCCCTGATCGACCAGGTCGGCCAACGCCCCTACCCCATCGCCCGCGCGGAACTCCAGACGATGCTGATGCACGCGTACGGCCCCGACCAGATCAACTTCGGCTGCAAGATGGTGAGCGTGCACGACGGCCCCGACGCGGCGACGGCCCGATTCGCCGACGGGACCACGGTGTCGGCGGACGTCATCATCGGGGCTGACGGCGCCGGTTCGATCACCCGCGATTACGTGCTCGGGGCGCCGGTGTCCCGTCGCTACGCCGGGTACGTCAACTTCAACGGCCTCGTCGAGACCGACGACGCGATCGGCCCGGCCACCGAGTGGACCACCTACGTCGCTGACGGCAAGCGGGTGTCGGTGATGCCGGTGGCCGGCGGCCGGTTCTACTTCTTCTTCGATGTCGTGGAACCTCCGGGTGTGCCATATGAAAAGGGCAGCGCACGAGATGTCCTGCGCGCGCACTTCGCGGGCTGGGCTGCGGGGGTGCAGGCGCTGATCGACAAGCTGGACCCGGCGACCACCAACAGGGTCGAGATTTTCGACGTGGACCCGTTCCACACCTGGGTCAAAGGCAGGGTCGCGGTGCTGGGCGACGCCGCCCACAACACCACCCCCGACATCGGGCAGGGGGGCTGCTCGGCGATGGAGGACGCGGTCGCCCTGCAGTGGGCGTTCCGAGACCACCCCGATGACGTACCCGCGGCACTGACCGCCTATCAGGAGGCACGGGCCCCGCGCGCGGCCGACTTGGTGCTTCGGGCACGTAAGCGCTGCGACCTGACGCACGCCAAGGACCCCGAGAAGACCGCCCAATGGTATGACGAGCTCCGAAACGAGGACGGCACCAACATTATTCGCGGCATCGTCGGCAACATCATGGGCGGGCCCGTGACCCCGGTGCACTGACCCCATGGACCTGAACACCGTCGAGACGACGCGCATCCCCCGCAGCCGCGAGGAGCTGTGGCCGCTCGGTCCCGGCGATTCGATCCTCGCGGGCGGCACATGGCTGTTCTCCGAGCCCCAGCCACAGGTCCGCCGACTGGTCGACATCACCGGGCTGGGATGGCAGCCGATCACCGTCACCGATACCGGGATCGACCTCGCCGCGACCTGCACGGTGGCCGAGGTGTCCGCGCTGTCGTCGCGGTTGACCGTCGAGCGGCCCGAGTGGAGCGCCGCGCCGCTGTTGCACCAGTGCTGCACCGCCCTGCTGGCGTCGTTCAAGATCTGGGCCACGGCGACCGTCGGAGGAAACATCTGCCTGTCGTTGCCTGCCGGAGCGATGATCTCGCTCACCTCGGCGCTCGGCGGCGAGGTGACGATCTGGCGCGCCGACGGCACCGACCATCGACTGCCGGTCGCCGAGTTCGTCACGGGTTCGGGCACCAACACCCTTGGCCCCGCAGATGTGCTTCGGTCGGTGCGGCTGCCCGCCGCGGCGCTCCGCGCGACCACGGCCTACCGCAAGCTCGCTCCGTCACCGCTGGGCCGCTCGGGTATCGTGGTCATCGGCCGACGCGACACCGGCGCCGACGGCGGGCGCTTCGTGCTTTCGGTGACCGCGGCCACCGTCCGGCCGTACGTGTTCACCTTCCCCACCGTCCCGTCGGCGGCCGAGGTGCGGGAGGCGCACGCCACCATCGGCGAGGACGACTGGACCGACGACGCCCACGGTGACCCCGACTGGCGTCGCGCCGTGACCCTGGTCCTCGCCGAGCAGATCCGCAGGGAACTCGCGTGAGTTTTCGCGTGAACGGCACTGAGAAACAAGGCGTTCCGCGTCCCGGGCAGTGCCTGCGCACCTACCTGCGCGACCACGGCCACTTCGAGGTGAAGAAGGGCTGCGACTCCGGTGACTGCGGCGCATGCTCGGTGCTCGTCGACGGGCAGGCGGTGCACTCGTGTGTGTTCCCGGCGTTTCGCGCCGACGGCCGCGACGTCACCACCGTCGCCGGGCTCGGAACCCCGACCGACCTGCATCCGCTCCAACGCCGCTTCGTCGACGCCGGAGGTTTCCAGTGTGGGTTCTGCACCGCGGGGATGATCACGACGGCCTCGACGCTGTCCGAGGAACAGCTCGCCGACCCGGCGCAGGCGCTGAAGGGAAACCTTTGTCGGTGCACCGGATACCGCGCCATCACCGACGCGCTGGACGGCCGGATCAACGTCGAGAAGTCCGGCGGCGTCGGGCGTTCCGTCGGCGCGCCTGCCGCGATGGGCGTGGTGACGGGGCGCGAGCAGTACACGATGGACTTCGCGATGCCCGGCCTGCTGCATCTTGCGGTGCTCACGAGCCCGGTGGCGCACGCGCGGATCGTCGCGATCGACACCACCGCGGCCGAGGTGATCGACGGTGTGCACCTCGTGCTGACGCACCGCGACAGCCCCGGCGTCGCGTTCTCCACGGCGCGCCACCACAACCGCCACGACGACCCCGACGACACCGTGGTGCTGGACCACACCGTGCGATTCCTCGGACAGCGGGTGGCCGCCGTCGTGGCCGACACCGTGGCGATCGCCGAAACAGCCTGCCGCGCAATCGTGGTGACCTATGAGGAGCTGCCGTCGGTGTTCGACCCGGAGGTCGCCCGGTCGCCGGGCGCGCCGCTGCTGCATCCCGGAAAAGGCGCCGACACCCGGATCGCGGACGCCTCCCGCAATCTCGTCGCGGAGGTCCACGGCGGCGTCGGCGACGTCGCCGCCGGGATCGCCGCAGCGACGGCCGCAGGCGGCGCGGTGGTGCAGGGGCGGTACACCACGCAACGCGTTCAGCATGCGCACCTGGAGACCCACGGCTGCACGGGATGGCGCGACGAGGACGGCCGGCTGGTGCTGCGCACCAGTTCGCAGGTCCCGTTCCTGATCCGCGACGAGTTGTGTCACGTGTTCGGCCTCGATCGCGACGAGGTCCGCGTGTTCAGCCGCAGGATCGGTGGCGGCTTCGGCGCCAAGCAGGAGATGCTCACCGAGGACATCGTGACGCTGGCGGTGCTGCGGCTCGGCCGTCCGGTGCGCTACGAGTTCACCCGCGCCGACCAGTTCACGCTCGCGCCGTGCCGGCACCCCTACCGCATCGACGTCACCGCCGCCGCGACACCGGACGGGGCACTGACCGCGCTCGCCGTGGACGTTCTGGTCGACGCGGGCGCCTACGGCAACCACAGCACCGGCGTGATGTTCCACGGCTGCGCCGAATCGATCTCGGTGTACCGGTGCGAGAACAAACGCGTCGATGCCCAGGCCGTGTACACCAACAACCTGCCGTCCGGCGCGTTCCGCGGCTACGGGTTGAGCCAGATGACCTTCGCCGTCGAGTCCGCGCTCGACGAGCTGGCCCACCGGCTCGACGTCGACCCGTTCGGGTTGCGGCGACGCAGCGTCGTCGTCCCCGGTGACGTGTTCGTCGACTCCCACGTCGCCGACGACGATCTCGCGTTCGGCAGCTACGGGCTCGACCAGTGCCTCGACCTGACACAGCAGGCGCTCGCCGACGGTAACGGCGTGACCGGACCGGCCGGGTGGCCCGTCGGCGAGGGCATGGCCATCGCGATGATCGCGACGATCCCGCCGCGCGGGCACGTCGCCGAGGCGTCCGTCGCCGTCACCCCCGACGGCGACTACGTGTTGTCGGTCGGCACCGCCGAATTCGGCAACGGCACCACCACGGTGCACGCGCAGCTGGTCGCCACCGAGTTGAGCACCACCCCCGACAGGGTCCTGATCAATCAATCGGACACTCAGACAACAGGTTACGACACCGGAGCCTTCGGGTCGGCCGGCACGGTGGTGGCCGGGCAGGCGGTGATGGCGGCCTGCCGCAACCTGCGGACCGTCATGGTGAAAGCCGCCGCCGAGGTCACCGGGACCGCCGCGCGCGCGTGCACGCTGACTCCCCACGGCGTGCAGTGCGGGGCCCGGCTGGTCGAGTTCAGCGATCTGCCCGGGTCACTGGCCGGGCGCGGCCGCCACGACGGGACACCGCGCTCGGTGGCGTTCAACGTGCAGGGATTCCGGGTCGCGGTGAACCCCGAGACCGGCGAGGTCCGCATCCTGCAGTCGGTGCAGGCCGCCGACGCCGGCGTGGTGATCAACCCCCAGCAGTGCCGCGGTCAGGTGGAAGGCGGTGTGGCCCAGGCGATCGGGGGCGCGCTCTACGAGCAGATGCTGATCGGGCCCGACGGAGCGGTGCTCACCCAGGCGCTGCGCGACTACCACATCCCGCAACTGGCCGACGTGCCCGTCACCGAGGTGCTCTTCGCCGACACCTACGACCAGATCGGGCCGATGGGTGCGAAGTCGATGAGCGAATCACCGTACAACCCGGTGGCGCCTGCGCTGGCGAACGCGATCGCGCGCGCCTGTGGCGCCCGGGTGCGGGACCTGCCGATGACCCCCGCGCGGGTCTGGCGCACGCTGTCGGGCTGACGATTTCGGTGTAGTTGGTCACGCTGACGTCGGCCAACGACACCGAAATCGCAAGGGGGGCTCAGTCCTCCGGGTTGTAGCCGAGGTTGGGGGCGAGCCAGCGCTCAGCTTCCTTCAAGGTCCAGCCCTTGCGCTTTGCGTAGTCGGCAACCTGGTCCTGGGCGATCCGGCCAACCACGAAGTACTGCGACTGCGGGTGCGAGAAGTACAGACCGCTGACGGCGGCACCGGGCCACATCGCCATCGACTCGGTCAGCTCGATGCCGGTCCGCTCCTGGACGTCCATCAACCTCCACAGCGTCGCCTTCTCGGTGTGCTCCGGGCAAGCCGGGTAGCCAGGGGCAGGGCGGATTCCGCGGTACTTCTCACCGATGAGCGCCTCGTTGTCCAGCTGCTCGTCGGGCTGGTATCCCCAGAACTCCTTGCGGACCCGTTGGTGCAGCCGTTCGGCGAACGCCTCTGCCAGCCGGTCGGCGAGCGACTCCAGCAGGATCGCGTTGTAGTCGTCGTTGGCCGCCTTGAACTCGACGATCCGGTCCTGGCTGCCGAGCCCCGCGGTGACGGCGAAGGTACCGACGTAGTCCCGGTGACCCGTTTCTTTGGGGGCGACGAAGTCGCCGAGACTCCGGTTCGGGATGCCGTCGCGGTGTTCACCCTGCTGGCGCAGGTTGTGCAGCGTGGTCAGCACCTCGGTGCGGGTCTCGTCGGTGTAGACCTCGAGGTCGTCCCCGACCGCGTTCGCCGGGAAGAAGCCGATCACGCCGTTGGCGGTCAGCCACTTCTCCTTGATCAGGGTGTCGAGCATCTCCTGGGCGTCGTCGTACAGCTTGCGCGCGGTCTCGCCCGACGCCGGGTTGTTGAGGATGTCGGGGAAGCGCCCCTTCAACTCCCAGGCGTTGAAGAACGGCTGCCAGTCGATGTACTCGCGCAACTCGGCGAGGTCGTAATCGAGGAACTCCCGCACGCCGAGGCCCTGGGCGGGTACCGGCGGTGTGTAGCCGTCCCACTCGATCGGTGTCCGGTTCGCGCGGGCCTTCTCCAGAGTCAGCATCGGCCGCTCGTTCTTCTGGGCGTGCCGTTCGCGCAGGGATGCGTAGTCCTTCTCGGTGGCCTCCAGCAGGGCAGGCCGCTGCTTGTCGTCGAGCAGCGCGGCCGCGACCGGCACCGAGCGGGACGCGTCCTTGACCCAGACCACCGGACCGCTACGTCGCGGCGCCACCTTCACCGCGGTGTGAGCGCGCGAAGTGGTCGCGCCGCCGATCAGCAGCGGAATCTCCAGTCCTTGACGTTCCATCTCGACGGCGAAGTTGACCATCTCGTCCAGCGACGGGGTGATCAGCCCCGACAGCCCGACGATGTCGGCGTTGTGTTCCTTCACCGCGTCCAGGATCTTGCTCGCGGGCACCATCACGCCGAGGTCGATCACCTCGAAGTTGTTGCACTGCAGGACAACTCCGACGATGTTCTTGCCGATGTCGTGGACGTCGCCCTTCACGGTCGCCATCACGATGGTGCCGTTGGTGTCCTTCTCCGCAGTGGTGCCGGACGCCACCTTCTCCGCCTCGATGAACGGCAACAGGTACGCCACCGCTTTCTTCATCACCCGGGCCGACTTCACGACCTGGGGCAGGAACATCTTGCCGGAACCGAAGAGGTCGCCGACGACGTTCATGCCGTCCATCAGCGGGCCCTCGATCACCTCGATCGGACGGCCTCCGGCAGCCTCGATCTCGGCCCGCAGCTCCTCGGTGTCGTCGTCGACGTCGGCGTCGATGCCCTTGACCAGGGCGTGCGTGATCCGCTGGCGGATGGGGAGGCTGCGCCATTCGGCCGCCGCCTTGTCGTCGATCTTCTCGGATTTGTTGAACCGCTCGGCGATCTCCAGCAGCCTCTCGGCCGCATCCTCGCGCCGGTTCAGGACGACGTCCTCGATCCGGTCCCTCAGCTCGGTGTCGATCGAGTCGTAGGGCACCAGCGCACCGGCATTGACGATGCCCATGTCCAGGCCGGCCTTGATGGCGTGGAACAGGAACACGGCGTGGATCGCCTCGCGGACGGGGTTGTTGCCCCGGAACGAGAACGACACGTTCGAGATGCCGCCGGAGATGTGCACGCCGGGAAGGTTCTCCTTGATCCAGGCGCAGGCCTCGATGAAGTCGATCCCGTAGGTCGCGTGCTCCTCGATACCGGTAGCCAGCGCGAAGCAGTTCGGGTCGAAGATGATGTCCTCGGCCGGGAAGCCGACCTCTTCGGTCAGGATCCGGTACGCGCGCCCGCAGATCTGCTTGCGGCGCTCCAGGTTGTCGGCCTGCCCCTGCTCGTCGAAGGCCATCACGACGACGGCGGCGCCGTACTTGCGGCACAGCCGCGCCTCGCGGATGAACTTCTCCTCGCCCTCCTTCATGGAGATCGAGTTGACGATCGGCTTGCCCTGGACGTTCTTCAGGCCCGCCTCGATGACCTCGAACTTGGAGGAATCGATCATCACCGGCACGCGACTGATGTCCGGCTCGGCCGCGACCAGCTTGGTGAAGCGGTCCATCGCGGCGACGCCGTCGATCATGCCCTCGTCCATGTTGATGTCGATGACCTGCGCACCGACCTCGACCTGCTGTAGGGCGACCGACAGGGCGGTGTCGTAGTCCTCGGCCTTGATCAGGTTGCGGAACCGGGCGGAGCCGGTGATGTTGGTGCGCTCACCGATGTTGACGAACAGGGAGTCGTCGGTGATGTTGAGCGGCTCCAGGCCGGCAAGCCGGGTGGCCACCGGGATCTGCGGCACCTCGCGCGGCGGCTTGCCCTCGACGACCTTGGCGATCTCGGCGATGTGGGGCGGCGCCGTTCCGCAGCAACCGCCGACCAGGTTGACCAGTCCGGCCTCGGCGAACTCGGCGATGTAGCCGGCCTGACGCTCCGGGGACTCGTCGTACTCGCCGAAGGCGTTGGGCAGTCCGGCGTTCGGGTAGCAGGAGACGTAGGTGTCGGCGATCCTCGCCATCTCGGCGATGTAGGGCCTCATCTCCGGCGCGCCCAGGGCGCAGTTGAGGCCGACCGCGATCGGCTTGGCGTGCCTGATGGAGTTCCAGAATGCCTCGGTCACCTGGCCGGACAACGTCCGCCCGGACGCGTCGGTGATGGTGCCCGAGATGATCACCGGCCAACGGCGTCCGCGGTCCTCGAACAGCGTCTCGAGGGCGAACACCGCCGCCTTGGCGTTCAGCGAGTCGAAGATCGTCTCGACGATGATGAGGTCGGCACCACCGTCGACCAGGCCGTTGGCGGCTTCGAGGTAGGCGGCGACCAGCTGGTCGTAGGAGACGTTGCGGGCTCCGGGGTCGTTGACTTCCGGCGAGATCGACGCGGTTCGCGTCGTCGGCCCCAGCGCCCCGGCGACGTAGCGGGGCTTGTCCGGGGTGCTGAACTCGTCGGCGGCCGCGCGCGCGAGGGCAGCGCCGGCGTAGTTCAGTTCGTAGCTCAGCTCGGCCATGTCGTAGTCGCTGAGCGAGACCGCATTCGCGTTGAACGTGTTGGTCTCCAGGATGTCGGCGCCCGCCTCGAGGTACTCGCGGTGGATCCCCTCGATGATCTGCGGCTGCGTCAGGTTGAGCAGGTCGTTGTTGCCCTGGAGATCGCTCGGCCAGTCCTTGAACCGCTCGCCGCGGTATCCGGCCTCGTCCGGCCGGTCCCGCTGGATCGCCGTGCCCATCGCGCCGTCGATCACCATGATCCGCTGGTCGAGAGCAGCCTTCAGTTCGTCGCTGCAGTCGGGACGGATGTTCGGCTCCAAGGTGTTCGGCTCTGGGATGTTCGTCTTAGAGGCGCTCACGTAGGTTCCTTCCGTAACGGAAGGCGTCCTTGACTCTGCCGAGCGTGGCGGATACCGAGTGGGGACCCAGGCCCCCCAAGTAACCGTTGCAACGCCTCTCGACCAGAAAAGTCTACGTCGTCACCCGATCGACGTCCGGACGCCCATCTCTTCGCCGCGATCGACCCCGACCCGCTCGGCGATCGCGGTGCCCTCGAACGACAGCTCGCGGGTTTCGTCGGCAATGTGATCGTCAGCAAGGTTAACCAGATTGCAGCCGAACGTATTTCGTCTCGACGGCGCCGGCGGCGACACCGGCCGCGTGCCGCCGGGTGCCCATTGCTCCGTCGCCGACCGGGACCCGTGTCGACATCACGTCGAGCAGGTCGGTGCCATACTCACGGTCGTTTGCGCAAGTCACACAGCCAGGGTAGTAGGCCACACAAACGCGGGCGCGGGTCGATGCCCGTCATCCGGCCCATGCAGGGCTTACGCTGGCCTTGTGACCCCCTCGGATTTCAGCGGTCCGAAGCGATCCGACCTGCCCGATCTGCACGACACCATCATCGTCGCAGCGTTCGAGGGCTGGAATGACGCCGGTGACGCGGCCAGCGACGCGTTGGAGCACCTGGACGCGGTCTGGGAGGCCGAAACGCTCGTCGAGATCGACGACGAGGCGTACTACGACTACCAGGTCAACCGGCCGGTGATTCGCCAGGTCGACGGCGTCACCCGGGAGCTGGTGTGGCCGTCGATGCGGATCTCGCACTGCCGCCCCCCGGGCAGCGACCGCGACATCGTGCTGATGCACGGCGTGGAGCCCAACATGCGCTGGCGCACGTTCTGCGCGGAATTGCTGGCCATCGCGGACAAGCTCAACGTGCAGACGGTGGTGATCTTGGGCGCGCTACTGGCCGATACGCCCCATACCCGGCCGGTGCCGGTGTCCGGGGCGGCCTACTCCTCCGACTCGGCGAAGACGTTCGGGCTGGAGGAGACGCGCTACGAGGGGCCGACGGGCATCGCCGGCGTGTTCCAGGACGCCTGCGTGCAGGCCGGGATCCCGGCCGTCACGTTCTGGGCGGCGGTTCCGCACTACGTCTCGCAGCCGCCGAGCCCCAAGGCGACGGTCGCGCTGCTGCGACGCGTCGAGGACGTCCTCGACATCGAGGTACCGCTGGCCGATCTCCCCGCCCAGGCCGAGGAGTGGGAGCAGGCGGTCACCGAGATGACCTCCGAGGACGACGAGATCGCGGAGTACGTGCAGTCGCTGGAGGAACGCGGCGACGCCGAGGTCGACATGAACGAGGCGCTGGGCAAGATCGACGGGGATGCGCTGGCTGCGGAGTTCGAGCGCTACCTGCGGCGCCGAGGGCAGCGCCCGACAGAAGACACCGAGGGCGGTAGCGCCCGACAGAAGACACCGAGGGCGGTAGCGCCCGACAGAAGACACCGAGGGCGGTAGCGCCCGGGCGCGGTCAGCCTGCCCTGACCGGCAGCGGCGACTTCCAGGTGCCGTTCAGCGCGTCCGGCTTGGGCCAGTACAGCCGCAGCACCAGCATGAACGGCCCCTCGGGCGCCGGCAGCCAGTTGGCTTCCTTGTCGATGCCCGGTGAGCTGTTCTGGATGTAGAAGGTGTAGCTGCCGTCGGGGTCGGGCACCAGGCTGGGCAGCATCGGCGAGTTGATGAGATAACGGTTGATCGGGTTGGCGACCAGTCGGCTGGCGGGTAGCTCGTAGGCGGTCAGCGACCAGAACGCGTTGACGGGCGGTAGTTGGCCGGACGGGAACCGGAAGGTGTAGTCGTTCGCGCCGGTCAGTGTGGCGCCGTCGGCGTCGTTGGCGAAGCTCGGATAGATGGCCTCGGCGGCGGTGTTGCCGTAGATGCCGAGGGCCGCACCGGCCATCCGGTACAGGTAGTTGCCCTTGAGGTCGTCGCTGGTGCCGAACAGTTGCGCGGAGGTCACCCTGCCGGTGTCGATCTCGGCTTTCTTGAATGTGTCGAACTCCGCCCAGGCGTCGGCCATGCCTGCTTCGATCGCGGCCCGCATCTCGGGGGTCAGCGTGTCGGCGTCGAAGTTCCCGTCGGGTCCGATGCCGATCTCGGCGAATCGCTCTCGCATCTCCTGCTCGGCGGGCAGCGTCGGGGCGTGGCGCAGCACGAAGTCGAGGATCTCGAAGAACTGCGGCGAGGTCCGCTGCTGTTCCGGTGTCAGCGGCGGCACGAAGTCGATGGCCGGCGCGGCTTCGGGGGGCGGCTGGTTGAGGTACACCGACAGCGGTGTGACCTGGTAACCCGCCTGGATCTTCTTCACTTCCTCGATGTCGGAAGGACCGATGAGCTGGGTGCGGTACAGCACGAACGCGAGGTCGGTGTCCGAGCGGATCACCTCGTCGACGCCCTCGGGCTTCTCCCCCTGCCAGTTCGGCCCGGCGAGCAGGTACTTGCCGCCCCCGTTGCCGGTGGTGCGGCTACCGACGTAGGCGAAGTTGTAGGTGTAGCCGTCAACGAACTGCAGCGAGTAGTACCGGTCCTGCTGGATGGGAGGGACGGTGAGCACGAGCGGCTCGGTGCGCAGGTCGGCGCCGACAGCCGAGTACGGGGTGTCCGAGTTGGGGGTCTGGATGGCCGTGTCGTCGGGGGTGTAGACCCCGGCGGTGTTGTGGATCTCGTTCCACCCGCCCTTGTATTCCGGGTCCTGCTTGTCGACGAAGTAGGCGTACTGGACCCGGTAGTTGTCGACCATCGGGAACCCGTAGATGTAGGCCTCTTTGGCGATGGCGCGGGCCTGTTCCGGGGTGACGGCCGACGACTCCGTCGGGGGCGGGGCCGACGAGGTCGTCTGCGTGCCGTTCGTGGTGTCGGCGGCGCAGCCCGCGAGCAACGAAAGCGCCGCCAGGGCGACGGCGAGGCGGCGGATCACCGCTGTTCCAGCTCTGCGGCCCGCGAGCTCATCGACCTGCCGAGTGCGGCGACCTGGGCGTCCATCCGCGGCAGCAGGTCGGGGACGAACTTGACCACCTCCCGCTCGCCGACGGGCGTCGACAGCAGCGGTTTGAGCCATCGCAGCGCGCCGACCCAGCCGGGGCAGTTGACCTGCCGCCTGCGTCGCTCGATGCCGGTGACGAAGGCCTCGCCGCAGGCCTCGACGGACGTCGTCCTGTTCAGCGGGAACGGCAGCTTGCTCAACATCTCCGTGAAGGTCGGCAGGTCGGACTTGGTGTCGCGGACCAGCGGGGTGTCGATCCAGGACATGTGCGCGGAGCCGACGTCGACGCCGCGGTGGGCCACCTCCAGGCGAAGCGCGTTGGCGAAATGCTCGACCGCCGCCTTCGCCGCGTTGTACGGCGCCAGACCCGGCGCCGCGGCATAGGCGGCCAGTGACGAGACGACCAGCACGTACCCGCGGCGCTCGATCACCGACGGCAGCGTCGCCCTCACGGTGTGGAACACGCCCATCACGTTGACGTCCATCAACGTCCGGAAGGCCTGCGGATCGACCTGCAGGACCGAACCGTAGGTGGCGATGCCGGCGTTGGCCATGACGACGTCGATGCCGCCGAACCTCTCGACGGCAGCCGCCGCGGCGGCCTCCATGGCGTCCAGGTCCCGCACATCAGCGGTGATGGTGAGCACCCGGTCACCGCCAAGCGCGCCGCTGAGGTCTGCCAGCGGGGCGGCGTCGAGATCGGTGAGGACCAGCCGGGCCCCCTTGGCGTGCAGGCGACGTGCCACCTCCGCACCGACGCCGCGGGCGCCTCCGGTGATGAACACTGTCTTTCCGGCGACCGAACCCACTGAACCCACAGCCGAAACCTACTCCACCGCCGGTGGATTACAGCGCAATGCCCAGCAGCGCGTCGACCGCGGTGGCCACCGCCGGCCCCGCCGCGCTGTCATGCCCACCGTAGGTCAGTGCATCGGTCGCCCAACCATCAAGAGCAGCAAGCGCTTTCGGGGTGTCCAGATCGTCGGCGAGGTAGCGCCGCACCCGGGCGACGACGTCGGCGGCATCAGGTGCGGCGGGAAGCGCCGTCGCACTGCGCCACCGGTGCAACCGCGCCTGCGCCTCGTCGAGCACCGCGAGGCTCCAGAACCGGTCCTCGCGATAGTGCCCGGCGAACAGCCCGAGCCTCACGGCCGCGGGGTCAACGCCCTCGCGCCGCAGTCCCGACACCAGCACCAGGTTGCCGCGGCTCTTGGACATCTTGTGCCCGTCCCAGCCGATCATTCCGGCGTGCACGTAGTGCCGCGCGAAACGCCGCTCGCCGGTGACGGATTCGGCGTGTGCCGCCGAGAACTCGTGGTGCGGGAAGATCAGGTCGCTGCCGCCGCCCTGGATGTCCAGGTCGGTGCCGATGCGGCTCAGCGCGATCGCGGCGCACTCCACGTGCCAGCCCGGTCTGCCCGGCCCGAACGGCGACGCCCAGCTGGGTTCGCCGGGACGTTCCGCCTGCCACAGCAGCGCGTCGAGCGGGTCGCTCTTACCGGTCCGCTCGGGGTCTCCGCCGCGCTCGGAGAACAGTGTCAGCATCGTGTCGCGGTCGTAGCCCGACTCGTATCCGAACTGCGCGGTGGCACCGGCGTGGAAGTACACGTCGGGATATTGCGGGTCGTCGACGACGTAGGCGGCTCCGGAGGCCAGCAGCTTCTCGACGACCTCGATGACCTCGGCGATGGCTTCGGTGGCGGCGACGTAGTCGTGCGGCGGCAGCACTCTCATCGCCGCCATGTCCTCGCGGAACAGGTCGGTCTCCCGGTCGGCGAGCTCACGCCAGCCGATGCCGTCGCGCTGCGCGCGCTCGAACAGCGGATCGTCGACGTCGGTGATGTTCTGCACGTAGTGCACCCCGTGGCCGGCGTCCAGCCAGAGGCGGTGCACCAGATCGAAGGTCAGATACGTGGCCGCGTGACCCAGGTGGGTGGCGTCGTACGGGGTGATACCGCAGACGTACATGGTGGCGGTGTCACCCGGGGTGACGGGGCGCACCTGCCGGTCGGCGCTGTCGTAGAGCCGCAGCTGCGGTCCTCGCCCAGGCAGCACCGGCACGCGCGGCGCCGACCAGGATTGCATAGCCTCGACTCTAGACATCGCCGTGTCCGACAACGCCGACGGCCGTTTCATTCCCCGGTCGCTCCCGGCACACCCTGAACTCCTGGGTCCCGCTAGACAGCCAGGATCACGTCGAGGAGCGCCTCGGCCACCTCGGGACGGCACATCAGCAGGTCCGGGAGGTAGGGATCGCGACGGTTGTAGATCAGCGGGGAGCCGTCGAGCCGCGACGCGTGCATGCCCGCCGCCCACAACACCCCGGCGGGCGCGGCTGAGTCCCACTCCCATTGACCGCCGGCGTGCACGTAGGCGTCGACGTCACCGCGAACCACCGCCATCGCCTTGGCGCCCGCCGAGCCGATCCGGACCAGCTGGATGTCGAGTCGCTCACGCAGCCGCCACAACACCGCGGGCGGCCGGTTGGAGCTGGCGGTGATGCGGATCGGACCGTCGGTGCGCGGCGGCGGGGCGGTGACGGCGTCGGTGCGGTACACCTCGCCGCGCGCAGGCAGCGCGACCGCGGCGTCGGTGATGGCGCCGCCCGTCGACCCCGGAGAACGCTGCCACAACGCGATGTGCACCGCCCAGTCGGCACGGCCGGGCATCGAGTACTCGTGGGTGCCGTCGACGGGATCGACGATCCACACCCGGTCGGCGTCCACGCGCGACACGTCGTCGACGGCCTCCTCCGACATCACCGAATCATGCGGGCGGTGCCGGTGCAGGCGGTCGAGAATCAGCGTGTTGGCCCGTTTGTCGCCTGCGTCACCGAGATCGTAGGGGTCATAGAAGTCCCCGTGCCCGATCTGCTCGCGCATCGCCAGCAGCAGCTCGCCGGCCTCGGCGGCCACCTCGGCGGCCAGCGCGGCATCGGTGAGGGTCACCGCGCAAGTACACCACGTCAGAAGGCGGGCCACGGTATCGGCCGCCGTCGGTCGGGCGTCGGCATCACCGGGTTTCTCAGCAGGGCAACGACTCTGGCACGTAGCGCGGCGACTTCCCTGGGGGTGATATGGCAGCACAGCTCGGCGCCGAGCGCGTCGCCGAGGGCGTCGCTCAGCCGGGTGACGGCCCCGAGGGTGTCATCGTCGACGGGCTTGCCCGCCCAGCCCCACAGCACGGTGCGCAGCTTGTCCTCGACGTGCAGTGTGACGCCGTGGTCGACGCCGTAGACCTGCCCGTCCACCCCGGACAGGACATGCCCGCCCTTGCGGTCGGCGTTGTTGACCAGCACGTCGAACACCGCGACCCGGCGTAGCCGGTCGTCGTCGGCGTGCACCAGGGTGACCTCGGCACCGGCGTAGTCGTAGGCCTCCAGCACGGGCAGGAAGCCGGCCGGGATCCTGCCCGACGGCAGCAGGTCGATCAGGTCCGGGCCCGCGTCGGCGGTGTCGTCGGCCTCGGGGTCATCGGGGTCGGCAGGGGTGTCGGTGGGCTGGTCCACCCAGCGCTGCAGCATCCCGGGACCGGCGGGCCCGTCGCGAATGATGGTGTAGGGCACGATGTTCCAGCCCAGCGCGGCCGAAACGAGGTAGGACCCGAGCTCCCGGCCGGCCAGCGTGCCGTCGGGGAAGTCCCACAGCGGCGCCTCGCCACGGATCGGCTTGTACACGCAGTGCTGGGTGCGCTCCTCCAGAACCGCCTCGCACAGGAAGGTCGCGTTGCTCGCCGAGCGGATCCGTCCGATCACGGTCAGCTCACCGCGGCGCAGCACCTCCTGGGCATCGGCACCGTCGTCGGGACCGTCGAACTCAGGTGTCGTCGACATCGTCGGACCCACCCAGCGCTCCCCGCCGGTAGCCGTTGGTGCGGACGCAGATGTGGCCCTCGGGGTCCAGCGGCTCATCGCACAGCGGGCACGGAGGCCGCCCCGCCGAGATGACCCGGTTGGACCGCGTCGCGAACTCTCGGGCCGACTCGGGTGTGAGGAACACCCGCACCGCGTCGGGGCCCTCCTCGGCATCGTCGAGCACCACCGACGCATCGAACTCGGCGTCGGACACCGCCAGGAGTTCGACCACCACGGTCTGGGCCTCGGAATCCCAGCCCAGCCCCATGGTGCCGACGCGGAATTCGGCGTCCACCGGGGTGATCAACGGGCTCAGGTCCTCGACCTCGCCGGTGTCGGGGGGGATCGGCGTGCCGAAACGGCGGTTGATCTCGAGCAGCAGCGCGGCGATCCGTTCGGCGAGGACCGCCACCTGCTGTTTCTCCAGGATCACCGAGATCACCCGGTTGTCGTGGACGGCCTGCAGATAGAAGGTGCGATTTCCCGGTTGGCCGACCGTCCCGGCCACGAAGCGGTCGGGTGTTCGGAAGACGTGGATTTCGCGGGCCATGGCAGATTCCAAAATACCGGCAATGCCCGGTCAGCCGTAATTGCGCGAGAAGGCCGTCACTCGGTCGACCCCCCCACCACGGCCTCGCCGGTGGGCACTTGGCTGCCTTGGGAGCCATCCTGGGACGTCGTCTCGGTCGGTGTGGCGGACAACGCGGAGTTCAGCGCGGAGCCGGTGTGGTTGACGTGAATAACAAAGGGTCGGACGGCCGTATACCGGATCACGCTCACCGACGCCGGGTCGGCGTTGATGCGCTGGAAGCTGTCCAGGTGGGTGCCGAGCGCGTCGGCGAGCACCGCCTTGATCACGTCGCCGTGGGTGCAGGCGATCCACAGCACGTCGCCGTCGTGCCGGTCGGCCAGGACCCGGTCGTGCTCGCGCACGGCGGCCACCGCCCGCGCCTGGACACCGGCGAGACCCTCCCCCTCCGGGAACACCGCGGCGCTGGGCTGCTGCTGGACCACCGCCCACAACGGCTCCTTGACCAGCTCGCCGATCTTGCGGCCGGTCCAGGTGCCGTAGTCGACCTCGGAGATGCGTTCGTCGACGACCGGCTCCAACCCCAGTGCCGCGGCCAGCGGTTCGACCGTTCGCTCGCAGCGCAGCAGCGGGGACCGGACGATCGCGCGGATCGGCAGCGACCCGATCCGGTCGACGAGCGCCTCGGCCTGCTCGCGTCCCCGATCGTCGAGGTCGACACCCTCGGATCGGCCCGCCAGGGTGTGGGCCGTGTTCGACGTCGAACGGCCGTGGCGCAGCAGCAGGACGGTCATATCGTTTCCTCGCGCGAGCGCTCGTCAGTCATGTCGCCGCCACCACCCCGGTGCCGAGCAGGATCAGCACCACGACGCCAAGCGCGATCCGGTATCCGACGAACCAGTACATGCTGTGCCGGGCGAGGAATCGCAGGAACCACGACACCGCGGCGAACCCGACGACGAAGGCGATCACGGTGGAGACCAGCAGCTGGGCGCCGCTGGCGCTCATGCCCTCACCGACCGGGTCGAACGCGTCCGGCAGCGAGAACAGCCCGGAGGCGAACACCGCCGGGATCGCCAGCAGGAATCCGAAGCGGGCCGCGAGCTCACGTTCGAGGCCGAGGAACAGCCCGGCGCTGATCGTCGCACCCGAGCGTGACACCCCCGGCACCAGCGCGAGGCACTGCGCGAGGCCGACGGTGACGGCATCGCGCCAGGTGAGCTGTTCGACGCGGCGGGTCTGCTTGCCGTAGTACTCGGCGGCGGCGATGACCAGCGAGAAGACGATCAGGGCGGTCGCGACCAGCCAGAGATTGCGTGCGCCCGTTCGGATCTCGTCCTTGAAGAGCAGGCCGACCACGCCGATCGGGATCGAACCGATGATCACCCACCAGCCGAGCCAGTAGTCGGCGTTGCGGCGCGCGGCCTCGAAGAGGCCGCCGAACCACGCCTTGACGATCCGGACGATGTCGCGCGCGAAGTAGACGAGGACGGCAGCCTCGGTACCGAGCTGGCTGACCGCGGTGAACGACGCGCCCGCGTCGTCGTCGAAGAACACCCGGGAGGCGATCGCCAGGTGCCCCGACGAGGACACCGGCAGGAATTCGGTGAGACCCTGCAGCACCGACAGAACGACGACCTGCAACCACGACATCGCGGGCCCGTCCGTCACGACGACGACCGTACCGTGGCGGGGTCAGCGGTTGTCAGCGGCCGCTGCGAGGCACCGGCTGGGCCTCGGCGACGGCGTCCCGTACGGCCGCAGACACGCTGCGTTCGTCGGACAGGTCGATGTCGGTCAGCTTGCGGGTGGCGACCGCGACGACGTCCTCGGACTGCGGGACCGGACCGCGCAGCCGCGGTCGGTAGATCTCCACGACCAGCGCCTGGCGTTCGACGTGGAACGAGAAACTACGTCCGTCACCGACTTGCCCGAACCCGCTGGCGTGCACCCCTGTGGTGAGGTCCTCCACAGCGAAGTCTCGATCGATCATTTCCCTGTCCGTCGAGAGGGTCATGGTCCATACCATACCGTCGGGGCCGTCGGCCTGCGCACCGGGAGCGGCCGAACCGGCGCGGGACGGGTGCCTACACTGGCTGTTTGATCAAGATCCATCCGCACAATCGAGAGCTACCCATTGCCGCGTCGCATTAACCCACCAGTACTGCTGGTTCGTCTCGGTGTCGCAGTGTCGGCAATTCTGCTGACCGTGGGCTGCTCCTCGAACGCCGTGGACGCGCCCCCGCCGACCATCGATCCCGCCCGAGCCGCGGAATCCCCGCCGGCGGCCGCCACCCCCTCGGGCGAGGTGCGCCCGCTGGCCGGGGATGCGCAGGCCGCCCTGTTCGATGCCGACACTGGGTCGCTGGTGGTGCTGGCTGCCGGCACCGATGACCGCTCGGTCGTCACGGTCGTCCCCGCCACCGGTTCGGCCACGCCGGTGGAGCTCGCCGGCACCGCGACGGCGATGGCCGGCGACGGCGAAGGCCGGGTGTTCCTGTCGACGAAGGGCGGCTACTTCCGGTTCGACATCGCGACCGGCGAGGCGACGAAGGTCGGCGTGGAAGGCCAGGACGGATCCGACTTCACCGCCGTCGCCCGCCGCGCCGACGGCAACCTGGTTCTGGGCAGCGCCGACGGAACCGTCTACACGCTGGCGTCGGACACCACCGTCGGTGCCCGGCTCGAGATCTTCGCCCGGGTGGACGGCATTGTGACGCAAGGCAATACCGCGGTCGTGTTGGACAGGGGGCAGACCTCGGTCACCAGCCTGAACCCCGAGGGCACGAAATCGGAACAGGCGCTGAGGGCCGGCCGCGGCGCCACCACGATGGCCGCCGACACGGCGGGGCGGGTGCTGGTCGCCGATACCCGCGGCGGGGAACTGCTGGTGTACGGCGTCGACCCGCTCATGCTCCGGCAACGGTTCCCGGTGCCCGACTCGCCGTACGGTCTGGCCGTCTCCGCCGGCGACACGGGGCTGGCATGGGTCGCACAGACGGCGACGAACACCGTCGTTGGTTACGATCTGGCGACCGGGACCCCTGTCGAGAAGGTGCGATATCGAACCGTGCGGCAACCGAACTCGCTGGCGTTCGACGATGCGTCGGACACTTTGTACGTGGTGTCCGGCGTGGGCGCGGGCGTGCAGGTGATTCCCGCCGCCGGGGCGGGCAGATGAGCGCCGGTTCCCGCGGCCGGATGCCTGCGGCGTGGGACCAGGCCATCTCCGAGGGCTCGGGCGAGTACGAATGGATCCCGCTTCGGCTGCCGCCCGACGTCACCCGGGTCAGCGCCTCCGTCCGGTTGTCGATCGAGGCCGAGTACCGCGGCTGGGAGCTCACCCGCGTTCGGCTGTACACCGACGGAAGCAGGCGGGTACTCCTGCGCCGCAAGAAGCGCGCCGACCGACCGCACGCTCCGGACCAGCCGGCCCTGTAGATGGCCGCCTACCGAGCCCTGCGGCGGGCGCTGTTCCTGGTGCCGCCCGAGCGGATCCACACCTGGGTCTTCGCCGGCCTGCGCACCGCCACCACGCCGTCCGCGCTGCGTCGCCGCCTGATGCGCCGGCTCGCTCCTCAGGATCCGGCACTCGCCAGCATCGTGTTCGGCGTGCGGTTTCCGGGGCCGATGGGGCTCGCGGCCGGTTTCGACAAGGACGGCCTCGGCGTGCACACCTGGGGTGCGCTCGGTTTCGGCTACGCCGAGGTGGGCACGGTCACCGCGCAACCGCAGCCGGGCAACCCACCGCCGAGGATGTTCCGGCTGCCGGCCGACCGGGCGCTGTTGAACCGGATGGGATTCAACAACCACGGTGCGGCGGCGCTGGCGATGCGGCTCACCCGCCACATCCCCGACGTCCCGATCGGGGTGAACATCGGCAAGACCAAGGTCACCCCACCCGAGCAGGCCCCCGACGATTACGCAGAGAGTGCCCGGCTTCTCGGCCCGCTGGCGGCATACCTGGTGGTGAACGTGAGCTCACCGAACACCCCGGGTCTTCGTGACCTGCAGTCGGTGGAGTCGCTGCGCCCCATCCTGAGCGCGGTGCTGGCGGAGACGTCGACACCGGTGCTGGTCAAGATCGCCCCCGACCTCGCCGACGGCGACATCGACGCCATCGCGGATCTGGCGGTCGAACTCGGCGTCGCCGGGATCGTCGCCACCAACACGACCGTGTCCCGCGACGGGCTGAAGACACCGGGGGTCGAGGAGCTGGGCCCCGGCGGCATCTCCGGGCCGCCGGTGGCGCGGCGCTCCGCCGAGGTGCTGCGCCGGCTGTACCGGCGGGTGGGCGACCGACTGGTGCTGATCAGCGTCGGCGGCATCGAAACCGCCGACGACGCCTGGGAGCGCATCGTCTCGGGCGCCTCGCTGCTGCAGGGCTACACCGGGTTCGTGTACGGCGGCGGGCTGTGGGTCAAGACGGTCCACGACGGGATCGCGCGCCGCCTGCACGAGAACGGTTTCGCCCACCTCGCCGACGCCGTGGGTTCGGGCGCAGGCTGACGGTCGAGCTCAGTTCTGCTCGTAGGTCCCGTGGATGAGAGCGCGGGCGATGGCGTGGCTGAACAGGTTGAACCCCAGGTACGCCGGGGTGGCCTCGGCGGGCACATCGAGCTTCTCGACATCGACCGCGTGCACGGCGACGATGTACCGGTGCGGCCCGTGTCCCGGGGGCGGCGCCGCGCCGATGAACCGCTTCAGGCCGGCGTCGTTGGCCAAAGTGACCGCGTCACCGGGGAAGCCCTGGCTGCTACCGTCGCCGACTCCCGCGGGCAGGTCGGTGACCGTCGCAGGCAGGTTGAACACCGCCCAGTGCCAGAACCCGGACGCCGTCGGCGCATCGGGGTCGTAGACGGTGACTGCGAAGCTGCGGGTTTCCTCGGGGAAGCCCGACCAGCTCAGCTGGGGAGACACGTCCGAGCCACCCGCTCCCATGATGCCGCTGACCTGGTCGTTGGGCCATGGCTGCCCGTCGGTGAACGATTCCGACGTCAGCGTGAACGTCGGCAGCTCAGGGAGAAAGTCGTAGGGGTTGTAGTCAAACGCCATGAAGGGCAGTCCTTTCGATCGGTTGGTCAACTGTGCAACAGAAAGTGTTCCAGGACCTGCGTGCCGAAGGTCAACGCATCGACGGGTACCCGCTCGTCGACGCCGTGGAACAACGCGGCGAAATCGAGTTCCGGCGGCAACCTCAGGGGCGCGAACCCGAAGCAGCGAATTCCCAAGCGGGCGAAGTGTTTTGCGTCGGTGCCGCCGGAGAGCATGTAGGGAACGGTGCGCGCTTCGGGGTCGGCGGCCAGGATCGCCGCGTTCATCGCCTCCAGCAGTTCACCGTCGAAGGGGGTCTCATACGACGGCAGTTCGGTGATCCACTCGCGGGTGACGTCGGGTCCGATGATCTCGTCGACCTCGCGTTCGAACTCGGCCATCCGGCCCGGCAACACCCGGCAATCGACGACCGCCTCGGCGGTCCCCGGGATCACGTTGGCCTTGTACCCGGCCTTGAGCATCGTCGGGTTCGCGGTGTCGCGCAGGGTGGCGCCGACGATCTTGGCGATCGATCCGAGCTTGGCGACCGCACCGTCGATGTCGGGCGAGGCGGGGTCGAAGGTGTATCCCGTCTCCTCGCTCACCGCCGCCAGGAACTGCTCCACCGATTCGGTCAGCACGATCGGGAACCGATGCCTGCCCAGTCGGGCGACCGCTTCGGCGACCGCGGTGACGGCGTTGTCGTCGTGCACCATCGACCCGTGACCGGCACGGCCGCGTGCCGTCAGCCGCATCCACATCATCGCTTTCTCGGCGGTCTCGATCAGGTAGAGGCGGCGCTCGCCGCCCTCGCGGCGCGGCACCGTCAGCGAGAACCCGCCGACCTCACCGACCGCCTCGGTGACCCCGTCGAACAGGTCCGGCCGGTTCTCCACGAGCCATTTGCAGCCGTAGTTACCGCCGGCCTCCTCGTCGGAGACGAACGCGAACACCAGGTCGCGGGGCGGCACGATGCCCGACCGTTGGAAGTGCCGGGCGACCGCGAGGATCATCCCGACCATGTCCTTCATGTCGACCGCGCCGCGGCCCCACACGTAGCCGTTCTCGACCGCCCCGGAGAACGGGTGCACGCTCCAGTCGGACGCCTCGGCGGGGACCACGTCGAGGTGGCCGTGCAACATCAGGGCCCCGCGCGCCGGGTCGGCACCTTTGAGCCGGGCGAACACGTTTCCGCGGCCCGGTGCGCCGGCCTCGATGTACTCGGTCTGCAGGCCGACTTCCTCCAACTGCTCGGCCACCCAGCGCGCGCATTCGGCCTCCCCCTTGGTGGTGGCGGGGTCACCGGTGTTGGACGTGTCGAACCGGATGAGCGCACTCACCAGGTCGACGACCTCGTCGCTGGGGGACCGATGACCATCTGCAAGACCACTCACAGTCCCTTTCCTACCATCCTTTTCCGCGGGTCCCCCGCCCCGTGGTTTGGGTCAGGGGCCGCTGATCCGATAACCTAAGCTGCCTTCGAACTGGTCCGAGTGGCGGAATGGCAGACGCGCTAGCTTGAGGTGCTAGTGCCCTATTAACGGGCGTGGGGGTTCAAGTCCCCCCTCGGACACATCCGGCGACACGACTCAAGTCGGCCGTCGCCTGGACTCGTCGCAGATGGGGATCGTAATCAAGACGCAGCCCCAGGCTCGCGTACACCTCAGCGCGCTCCGCCCCGGTCGCTGCACCAAGCACGGCTGACAGCCCACCCAATTCCTCGACCAATTCGTTGATCTGTGCGGCAGACATGACACGTGGTCGCTCCACTTGCTCAAGACGGGCCTTCAGCTCGTCGCGCTCGGCGGTGCGGCGACGCAATGCAGCAGTCAAATCCTCAACGGCCACACCAGACTCCACGGCGGTAACCAAAGCAGCAACCTTGGCATTCGCCTCGCTGAGCTGGCGCTGTAAGGCGGCGTAGCCACTACCGGCTGCCGGGTCCACGTCCTGCCCCCGTGCGAGGTCTTAAGGATCAGCCAGAGTGGCGATCCATTCGTCAAGCCGCGCTGTCACCTCGTCTTCACGGAGATAGACGGTGCGCGGGTGATCACTCAGGTCCGTCGGTACCGAACGCGACTTACCTAGTTCACAACGGTAGAGGATGCGGGTTGTTCGTTTCCCGACGCGAGCGGCGCCCTGCATCCGCCGTCCGCACGAACGCGACTTACCTAGTTCACAACGGTAGAGGATGCGGGTTGTTCGTTTCCCGACGCGAGCGGCGCCCTGCATCCGCCGTCCGCACGCGGCGCAGAACAGCAGCCCGCGCAGCGCGTACGGCATCGTCGATTCTCTGCTGCAGACGAGACCGGGACCACGCCGCGCCTGCGCGCGGAGACGAACAGCCTCGGCCAAACCGTCAGGGATCAGCGCTTCATCTGTGCGGTGGTCCGGTGCGATCCAGTCCGACTCATCACGCCACCGCATGCGTGTCTCATACCCGGCGGCGACATCGTCAGGGTTGACCAGAACTTCGTACTTCTCCTGCTTGCCCCACACACGGATGCCACGGTAAGTCGGGTTGTCGAGTATGGCCCGGATCGCGGAATGAGACCAACCTCGCGGGTCACGGTGACGATTCCGCGCCGGGTCGTACTGGCTCGGTGATGGCACGCCATCGTCGGTGAGCTGTTGCGCTATGTAGCGCAGGCCCGCTCCGTCGGTGTACATGCGGTAGATCCGCTCGACGACCGAAGATGTCGCGAGGTCAGGTTCGAGGCGGTGAAGCCGCTGCCCAAGATTGGCCTTGGCCGGGTTTGGGTGCGGGCCGGCATCGACGAGCCGGTAACCGTAGGGTGGTCGACCACCGAGATATCTGGCGGTGTCCTGCGCGAGTGCTGACATCGCCGTACGGACGCGCACCTGGATTCGTGCGCGTTCTCCCTTGCTCATGCCGCCGAACAGAGTCATCACCAGGTCGTGTGCCTCGAAGCCGGGGTCGACCGCTCCACCGACCTCGGGTACCCACAGGCCGACTCCGTAGTGCGTGAGGACAGGGAAGGTGAGCGCGAACTGCGGCCCGTAGAACGCACGGGCGGGTTCCCCGATCACCACAGCATCGAAGCTACGGTCCCGAGAAGCGACATCAGCAAGCAGACGTGACGCCTCTGGCCTGCGCTTCCACGGCAGCGAACGGCTCTGCCCCACATCGAAGTAGTCAGCGGCGATGGCATTCCCCCGAGACCGTGGAGGCATCAGCTATAAGCCGGCTGTCCTGCGGGGACGCCTTGCAGGCGTGAAAATGGGGTTTGGGTCGCCTTGTCGACGCCGACTATCCCTTGGGGTTCGATCCCGTCTATAAGCCTGGTGTTGGGGCTCGGCCCTTGAAGGGTCACGCACTGTTGCTTCGAGCACGCCGGTCAGACTTTCGGTTTCCCGACCGATGCCCCCAAGGCGGCCCGCCTGTTGTGTTGGCATGAATATGGTTGGAGGGCAGTAGGAATGAGTGTAGGTCGTGAGGAGATACCTGATGCAGATCACGAGTCGGTGATCGAGAGGGTATGTGCAGTCGATGTCGCCAAGGCGACGGGCAAGGTGTGCCTGCGGGTGCCACATCCGGTCGCTGATGGCCGGCGGGTGAGCCGGGTATGGGACGTGCCGGCGACGTTGGCGGCGGTCACGGGGCTGGCTGCTGAACTGGTGGGCGCCAGGGTGGAGCGGGTCACCGTGGAGTCGACGTCGGACTACTGGCGTATCTGGTTTTATGTACTCGAGGCTGCGGGTCTGCGGGGAGCAATGATCAGAACCTGTGGATGAGCCTCGGCGAGGCGGCGTGAGTTGGGCGCACCTTCCCGAGGATGATCTGAAAGTTCACGTAGGTCTGCTCAAGAGCCGGCGTTTGGCGCGCTGGTTCGGGAAGGTACGCCCATGCTTACGGTAGTTCACGACTCCGATTTGGCATTCCCCCGAGACCGTGGAGGCATCAGCTATAAGGAGTAGCGATGTCAGAGAAACGGAAGAAGTACGACCGGGAGTTCCGTGAGGGGGCTGTTAAGGAGTAGCGATGTCAGAGAAACGGAAGAAGTACGACCGGGAGTTCCGTGAGGGGGCTGTTCGGATCGTTCGTGAGACGGGTAAGTCGATCGCCGCGGTCGCGCGGGACCTGGGGATCCACGAGGGCACGCTGGGCAATTGGGTTGCCCAGGACCGCGAGGCCCGGGAGGGCCGTGGGGAGTTGACCCGCGACGATCTCGAGGAGCTCAAACGCCTGCGCAGCGAGGTCGCCGAGTTGCGGATGGAGCGCGATGTCCTCAAGCGATCAGTGGTCCTGTGGGTGAAGGAGGCGACGAAGTGAGCGTGGCACGTTTCATCGCCGACCAGAGGACCNTATACCGGGTGCCGCATACGATTACGTGCATGCTGTTGGGTGTCAGCGTGTCGTGGTTCTACAAGTGGATCACCCGTGCTGATAGCACCGATGGGTTGCATACCGACACCGATCGGCGCCGCGCGCAGCTCGATACCGCAGTCGCCGCGGCGTTCAAGGCGGCCAAGGGGCTGCATGGTTCGCCGCGGCTGATCGCTGACCTGCGCGATCTGGGGTGGGANGTGTCGGAGAAGACGGTGGCCGACTCGATGCGCCGCCAGGGTTTGGTGGCGCGCCGCATCAAGCGCCGCAATGGGCTCACCAGACAGGACAAGACCGCGCCGAAGTTTCCTGACCTGGTCAAACGAGACTTCACCGCGGCCGAGCCGAACCAAAAATGGGTGGGTGACATGACCGAGATCCCCACCGATTCCGGGCCGAAGCTGTACTTGGCGACGGTGATCGACCTCTATAGCCGCCGGCTGCTGGACCAAAAATGGGTGGGTGACATGACCGAGATCCCCACCGATTCCGGGCCGAAGCTGTACTTGGCGACGGTGATCGACCTCTATAGCCGCCGGCNGCTGGGAGCGGCCATGGGCCTGCACCCGGACGCCGAGTTGGCATGTGCGGCCATCAAAATGGCGGTGGCTGCCCGTGGTGGCCGCCAAGCGATCTGGCGTGATGAGGAGTCTGAGCGGGNCATTTTCCATACCGACCGCGGCAGCACCTATACCGCCAACGCGTTCACCAAGTTGTGCCGGCAGTTGGGCATTCGGCAGTCGATGGGCCGGGTCGGGTCGTGCTTCGATAATGCTGCCGCGGAGGCGTTCTTCTCGTCGCTGGAATGGGAAGTGTTGTCCCGCAATCGTTTCCATGATACCATCCAGGCGCAGGCTGTGGTAATCGACTGGTGTTACACCTTCTACAACCACCAACGACGACACAGTGCCGCAGACGGGCTATCGCCCGTCAACTACGAGATCAGGGAATCCAAGACCAAGCCGGAAGCGGCATAGGAAACCCTCCACGATTTC
>NZ_JACKSH010000045.1 GCF_025821625.1 Mycolicibacterium pyrenivorans | reverse complement strand
CCACCGCCCCACCACTACCCGGACCACCAATCCGACGACGAGTCAGCCTCATCGAAGGCCGACTCAGCATCGACCTCGTCACCTTCGACGCCGCCTGAAAGCAGGGGCTACATTCCTCACCATGCAGGAGTCGACCAGGGCTGCCGCGCAGCGTATTCCGACCGTGCTGATCAGCGGAGCCGGGATCGCCGGTCCTGCACTGGGGTTCTGGCTGTGCCGCAAGGGTTATCGGGTGATCGTCGTCGAGATCGCGTCCGGTGTTCGCCCGGGAGGACAGACGGTGGACCTGCGCGGCGCCGGAGGTGACGTCGTCGAGAAGATGGGCCTGCTCGACAGGATGCGGGACCACGCCCTGGTACAGCGCGGGGCGGCGTGGGTGAAGTCGGACGGCAGTCGACGCGCCGAGATGCCGGTGACGGCGTTCGACGGCAACGGCCTGGTGTCCAAGCTGGAGATCCTGCGCGGGGACCTCGTCGGCGTGCTCCATGACGCGACACGCCACGATCTGGATTACCGCTTCAATGCCGCAATCGCCGCCTTGGAGCAGGGAACCGACACCGTAGTGGCGACACTGGTCGACGGCGGCACGATCACTGCCGATCTCGTCGTCGGAGCGGACGGCCCACACTCGGCGGTGCGGCGAATGGCGTTCGGCCCCGAAGAGGAGTTCGTCCAACCGATAGGCGGGTACAACGCGTGGTTCTCCGCTCCGGACACGGTCGGATTGGACGGGTGGTTCCTGCTCTACCAGGCACCGGGTGGCCTCAACGCCTCGATGCGTCCCTCGCACGATCCGGCAACAGCGAAGGCGGGGTTGACGTTCCAGTCAGCGCCCCTCGCCTACGACCGTCACGACACCGACCAACAGCGCCGCATCCTCATCGAGCGGTTCGCGGGCGCCGGGTGGCACTGCGACGCGCTGTTGGCAGCCGCGCAGGAGGCCGACGACTTCTACTTCGACTCGTTGACGCAGGTGCGGATGCCGTCGTGGTCGACGGGGCGGGTCACCCTCGTCGGCGATGCGGGCTATAGCGCGTCACCGCTCAGCGGCATGGGTACCAGCCTGGCTCTGGTCGGCGCCTACGTCCTGGCCGGTGAACTGGGCCCGGCGAAAGAGCTTGACGGCGAACGCGTCCCGTCCGCACTGGCAAGGTACGAGAAGATCATGCGACCCTACGTCGACAAGTGTCAGGACCTGCCCAACTCGATCGACCGGTACGCCCCGATGCGCGAATCGGACATCGCGATCGGCGCGTCGGTGATGAAATGGGTACAGCGCTGGCCGCTTCGGCCGTTCGCCGCCAAGCACTGGTTCACCACCGCCGACTCGATCGCCCTGCCCGACTACGGCTGATCGGGCCTACATCGACCGTGACAGCACCCTGCCGAACTGCAGCAGACGCTGCATCTGCGCCAGCCCGCCGTTGTCGACGGACTTCACGAAACGGAAAGACTCACAATAGATGTCGGTCTCGGTGGCCGACTTCTGCCGCGACCGGGTGATCAGCTGGGTGTACATCCGCAACTTCACCTCCGACAGCCGCCGGGCGCCGTCGCCGAGCACCTCGTACTGCGTGCTGAGCACCTGATCGGTGATGGTGGACAACAGGATCGACCGGACCGAGGCCATCAGGACGCGGTAGGGTTCGCCGTCTTCGTGTGGGCTGGACATGTCGTCGTCGGCGCGCCACATGATCAACCGGTGACCGTCGGTGACGAGGACCTCCTGCCAGAGCGCCTCACCCCACGACTCCTCGGTGAAACCCCGCGACATGACGAAGGACTTGATCGCGGCGGGTTCGACGACAGAACGCAGCTGGTCCAGGGCCAGGTCCGGGTCGCGGAGGTACACCCTCGCCGCGTCGGTCACGCTGGAATACGGAGCCCAGTCCTGCGGCGCGCCCATCTATGTTCCGACGCTGCCTTCGGTGCCGCTCATGCCACCCTGCACCGCGGTCGCGGCCGCACGGATCTGCGGGGTCACCAGCATGACCTGTCCGAGCACCCCGTTGACGAATCCCGGGGAATCGTCGGTGGACAGCTCCTTGGCGAGTTCGACGGCCTCGTCGACGGCCACCGGTTCGGGCACGTCCTCGGCGTGCAGCAGTTCCCACACCGCGACCCGGAGGATGGCTCGGTCGACCGCGGGCAGCCGGTCCAGCGTCCAGCCCTGCAGGTGCGCCGAGATCAGGTCGTCGACATGCGCCGACTGCTCGGTCACGCCGCGCGCCACGGTCACCGTGTACGGGTTCAGCGGCGACATGTCGGCCTGATGATGTGCCAACGCGTTCCGCGACTCAGCCACCTCGGCCGGGGTGATCCCCCGGGCCTCGGCCTCGAACAGGAGGTCCACGGCGCGTTTCCGGGCCTGGTGACGGCCCCGGTCGCCTTTCCGGTCACTCATCCCGTCGCTCCGCTGCGCTCCGCTCGCCGGGGTCACTCATCCCGTCGCTCCGCTGCGCTCCGCTCGCCGGGGTCACTCATCCCGTCGCTCCGCTCGCCGGGGGTCACTCCCCGTCGCTCCGCCCGGGTGTCAGGCATTGACCCTTCCCAGGTAGCTGCCGTCGCGGGAATCCACCTTGAGCTTGTCCCCGGTGTTGATGAACAGCGGGACCTGGATCTCCGCGCCGGTCTCCAGTGTCGCGGGCTTGGTGCCCGCGCTGGACCGGTCGCCCTGCAGACCGGGCTCAGTGCTGGCGACCAGGAGTTCGACCGTCACCGGCAACTCGAGGTACAGCGGCACCCCGTCATGGAAGGCGATCTGCACCGGCATGCTCTCCAGCAGGAACCCCGCGGCCCGGCCGACCAGCGACTCGGGCAGCGGATGCTGCTCGTAGTCCTCGCTGTCCATGAACACGAAGTCGGAGCCGTCGCGGTACAGGTAGGTGGCGTCGCGGCGATCCACCGTCGCGGTCTCCACCTTCACCCCGGCGTTGTAGGTCTTGTCGACGACCTTGCCGGAGATCACGTTCTTGAGCTTCGTCCGCACGAAGGCCGGACCCTTGCCCGGCTTGACGTGCTGGAACTCGACGATCTGCCACAACTGGCCGTCGATCTGCAGGACGAGGCCGTTCTTGAAATCTGCGGTCGATGCCACGGTCGGTTGTTCTCCTAGCGTTCAGAGGATCGCCAGTTCCTTGGGGAACCGGGTCAACAAGTCGGGGGTCTTGTCACCGACGACCAGCGTGTCCTCGATGCGGACACCGCCACGGTCGGGCAGGTAGACACCTGGCTCCACGGTCACAGCGGAGCCAGCAAGCAGTGTACCGGCGGCCGCGGCGTTGATTCCCGGCGCTTCGTGGATCTGCAGCCCAACCCCGTGACCGAGGCCGTGGCCGAAGTTGTCGCCGTACCCGGCATCGCTGATGACCTGACGGGACGCGGCGTCGACCTCGCTGAGCGCGACCCCGGGCGCGAGGGCTTCCCGCCCCGCCCGCTGAGCGCTGCTGACCAGGTCGTAGATGTCGCGCTGCCACTCGGCGATCGGTGACAGCACGAACGTGCGCGTCATGTCCGAGTGGTAGCCGCACACCAGAGCGCCGAAGTCGATCTTGACGAAGTCACCGGCGGCCAGGACCGCGTCCGTGGTCCGGTGATGAGGGATGGCCGAGTTCGGCCCCGCCGCCACGATCGTCTCGAACGAGGGTCCGTCGGCACCGTGATCGACCATCAACGCCTCCAACTCGCGCCGAACCTCCTTCTCCGTGCGGCCCGGGCGCAGGCCGCCCCGCTCCACCAGGTCCTTCAGCGCCGCGTCGGCTGCCTCGCAGGCCAATCGCAGCAACGCGACCTCACCGGCGTCCTTGACCTCGCGCAGCCCCTCCACAGTCCCTGCGGCACGGACCAGCTCACACTGCTGATCCGCCGCACGGGTCAGCGCTCCGAATGCGTCGACGGTGACCACGTGGCTCTCGAAACCCAGTTTGCGCACACCGGCGGCAGCCGCGTGGCCCACCAGGTGCGGGCCGCAGGCGCGTTCGATGACGACCTCGGCGTCGGGCGCCTGGAGGGCAGCCTGGGTGCGATAGCGCCCGTCGGTCGCCAGCACCGGCGTTTCGTCCTGGGTCAGAATCAGCAGCGCGGCATTCGAACCGGTGAATCCCGACAGATATCGGACGTTGACCAGGTCCGATACCAGCAAAGCGTCCAGCTCCGCGGCGGCAAGACGCTGGCGCAAACGGTCGCGGCGCTGAGAAATAGTCACAGGCGGTGACGCTACTCGCTAAGGTGATGCCTCATGAGTAAGTGGTTGCTGCGCGGACTGGTGTTCGCCGCCCTGATGGTGATCGTTCGGTTACTGCAGGGGGCGATGATCAACGCGTGGGAAACCAAGGCGGGATTGATCAGCCTCGTCCTGGTCATTGCGTACGCCGTGGTGGCCCTGGTGTGGGGTTATGTCGACGGCCGTTCCGACGCGCGCAACAACCCTGATCCGGACCGTCGCGCCGATCTGGCGATGACGTGGCTGCTGACCGGGCTGTTCGCGGGTGTGGTCAGCGGCGCCGTGGCCTGGTTCATCGGGGTGTTCTACAAGAACCTGTACGTCGAGGGCCTGATCAACGAGTTGACGACGTTCGCCGCGTTCACCGCGCTGCTGGTGTTCGTCAGCGCGATCATCGGTGTCGCGCTCGGCCACTGGCTGGTCGACCGTAAGGCGCCCCCACCGGTGCGCCACCGTGACGGCGACGACGACCGCGCCGACACCGACGTGTTCGCCGCGGTGCGCGACGACCGCGACCACGACTACGGGTCCCAGTCGGGGAACGCCGAGCAGGAACAACGCACCTCACCGGTGGCGCTCGCCGAGGATGACCAGACCAGGCCGGTCGACAAGCGCGACTGACCGGGTTAGTCGCGCGCGACCTCGGCGTAGGCGGCGGCAAGCAGCGCCGGGTCGGGTCCCTCCAGCCGTCCCGGCTTGGCCAAGCCGTCCAGCACCACGAACCGCAGCACGCCGGCGCGGGTCTTCTTGTCGCCGACCATCGCCTCGAGCAGCTGCGGCAGCGCGTCGGCGTCATAGGTGACCGGCAACCCCAGTGAGCTCAGGATCGTGCGGTGCCGTTCGGTGGTGGCGTCGTCGAGCCGCCCGGCGAGGCGCCCCAATTCGGCGGCGAACACCAGGCCGACGGACACCGCGGCGCCGTGGCGCCACTGGTAGCGCTCGCGCCGCTCGATGGCATGCGCCAGAGTGTGCCCGTAGTTGAGGATTTCGCGCAGCGCCGACTCCTTCTCGTCGGCGGCGACGACATCCGCCTTGACGGCCACCGCGCGCCTGATCAGTTCCGGCAGCACCGGTCCGGCGGGATCGAGCGCCCGCTGCGGGTCGGCCTCGATGATGTCGAGGATCACCGGATCGGCGATGAAGCCCGCCTTCACGATCTCCGCCATGCCCGCCACGATCTCGTTGCGGGGCAACGATTGCAGCGTGGCCAGGTCGATCAGTACCGCGGCCGGCTGATGGAAGGCGCCGACGAGGTTCTTGCCCGCGTCGGTGTTGATCCCGGTCTTACCGCCCACCGCGGCGTCGACCATCCCGAGCAGGGTGGTCGGAACGTGGACGATGTCCACTCCGCGCAGCCACGTCGCCGCGGCGAAGCCGGCGACGTCGGTCGCCGCTCCCCCACCCAAGCTGACGATCGCATCCTTGCGCCCGATGCCGATGCGTCCGAGCACCTCCCAGATGAAGCCGAGCACCGGCAGTTCCTTGCCTGCTTCGGCGTCGGGGATCTCGATCCGATGCGCGTCGATTCCCTTGTCCGACAGATGGCTTCGGATCACCTCGGCGGTCTGCGCGAGCGTCGGCTGGTGCAGGATCGCGACCTTGTGCCTGCCGTCGAGAATGCGGCCGAGGTCGCCGAGCAACCCCGTCCCGATGATGACCGGGTAGGGCGGATCAGTACGTACGTCGACGGTGACAGGCTCGGTCGTCTGCTCAGTCACGTGCGTCCTTTCGCGAACAGGAGGACCCGCTGGACTTCCTGGCCGCCACTGCGGCGGGGCTGGGAGGAGCCTCCGTGGAGGGGGGCGCCGTCAGCGACAACGGGGCGCGACGCCACGACGGCCGCCGACGCCGTCGCTCGGACTTGGGGCCGCCGGGGTTCTCGAGGCGGGCGACGATGTAGCGCACAACCGCCGCGGGATTGCGGTGATTGGTGTTCACCCGCAACGTGGCCACTTGCCGATACAACGGAACCCGTTGAGCCATAAGTTCTTTGAACTTCTCACCGCGATCACCACCGGCCAGCAGCGGCCGTACCGCGGAACCGCCGGTGCGGCGGACCCCTTCGGCGGCGCTGATCTCCAGGTAGATCACGGTGTGCCCGGCCAGCGCCTCACGGACGCCTGGGGTGGTCACCGCCCCACCGCCGAGCGACAGCACGCCGTCGTGGGTGGCCAGGGCGTCCCGCACGACACCCTCCTCGACACGACGGAACTCGGCTTCACCGTCGGTGGCGAAGATGTCGGCGATCGTGCGGCCGGTGGCCTTCTCGATCGCGGCGTCGGTGTCGAGCAACGCCAGGCCCAGGGTCTTGGCGAGCCGTCGGCCGATCGTCGACTTCCCGGATCCGGGCAGCCCGATCAGAACCACTTTGGGAGCCATCAGCCCGAGGCCTGCACGGTTCGGGTCGGCTCCCGCTCGGCGATGGCACGCAGGTATGCGTCGAGGTTGGCGCGGGTCTCCGACAGCGAGTCGCCGCCGAACTTCTCCAGCGCGGCGCGCGCCAGCACCAACGCCACCATGGTTTCGACGACGACCCCGGCGGCGGGCACCGCGCACACGTCTGAGCGCTGGTGGATGGCCACCGCTTCCTCTCCGGTGGTCATGTCGACGGTGGCCAGCGCGCGGGGCACGGTGGAGATCGGCTTCATCGCGGCGCGCACCCGCACGGGCAGCCCGTTGGTCATGCCGCCTTCCAGACCGCCGGCGCGGTTGGTGGACCGCATCACCCCGTCGGGGCCGGGATACATCTCGTCATGGGCCACGCTGCCGCGCCGCCGCGCCGTCTCGAAGCCGTCTCCGATCTCGACGCCCTTGATCGCCTGGATCCCCATCACCGCGCCCGCCAACTGGCTGTCGAGTCGGTTGTCGCCGCTGGTGAACGAACCGAGACCGACGGGCAGCCCGTGCGCCACCACCTCGACGACGCCGCCGAGGGTGTCGCCGTCGCGCTTGGCGGCCTCGATCTCGGCGATCATGAGCTCCTCGCTCGCCTGGTCGAAGGCGCGCACCGGGCTGGCGTCGATCGCGGCCAGGTCGGCGGTCTGCGGCGGCGGTCCGTCGTAGGGCTTGGAGTCCCCGATCGAGATGACGTGGGAGACGATCTCGACGCCGAGCGCCTGCTGCAGGAAGGCGCGGGCGACGGTTCCCGCAGCGACCCGGGCGGCCGTCTCCCGGGCACTGGCGCGTTCCAGCACCGGCCGGGCGTCGTCGAAGCCGTACTTGAGCATGCCCGCGTAGTCGGCGTGGCCGGGCCGCGGCCTGGTCAGCGGCGCGTTGCGGGCGGCGCTGTCGGCCAGCGTCGCGGCGTCGACCGGGTCGGGCGCCATCACCGTCTCCCATTTGGGCCACTCGGTGTTGCCGATCTCGATGGCGATCGGGCCGCCGAGGGTGAGGCCGTGACGGAGCCCGGCGAGCACGCTGATCTGGTCCTGCTCGAACTTCATCCGCGCGCCCCGGCCGTAGCCGAGTCGGCGGCGCGCCAACTGCCCCGCGATGTCCTGCGAGGTCACGTGGACGCCGGCAACCATGCCTTCGACCATGGCCACCAGCGCGCGGCCGTGGGATTCACCTGCTGTCGTCCATCGCAACACGGGTGCCATTTTCGCACGTCGGCCCCACAGCCCTGAAACGGCGAGGACCCGCGGCGCCCAATCCAGGGGCTAGAGCACGGCCAGGGCCACCGCAGCGCCGGTGGCCAGACACATCGACGGGCCGTGCGGCAGGCTCCCGCCGGCGCCGCACGCCAGCCGGCACAGCGCCAGCAGGGCGGTCAGAAGCGACGCCCCCAGTGCGGCCAGGATCCACACGTCGGGACCGAACGTCCCGGCAAGTGCCCCCAGCCCGATCGCCAGCTTGACGTCGCCTGCGCCCATCGCGGCGGGGGCGATCAGGTGCACGGCCGCGTAGACGGCGAACAGCACCGCACCCCCGAGTAGCGCCGCGAATCCGTTGCCGGTGATCACCGCGCCCACGAGAATCAGCGCGGCACCGGGCAGGGTCAGCCGGTCCGGCAGCCGACGTTGTCGAATATCGAAGCCGCTCAACGTAATCAGCCACACCACCACACAGACTGCGGCGAGCGTTGCCTCTGCCTCCCCCACCCGTCCAGGTTAGGCGCGCGGTCCGAGGCGCCCTCGCACGAATTCCGGACCGGTCACTCGTCGACACCGAGCGCCGCCCGCATCGCCTCCTTGGGCGCCGGCAACCCGGTGAACTGCTCCACCTGTGTGAAGGCCTGGTTCAGCAGCATCTGCAGACCGCTGATCGCCCGCCCGCCCGCCGCCTCGACGGCGGCGGCGAGCGGAGTCGGCCACGGATCGTAGATCGCGTCGAGCAACACCGGCGCCAACGCCAGCGTCGGCGCGTAGCGGGCCGCCGCGTCGGCAGGCACCGTGTTCACCACGACGTCCACGTCGGCCACCTCGTCGGCCAGCTTCGCATCGTCAAGATCACACCACTGCGCCTGGACGCCGCACCGGGTCGCGATGTCGACCGTGGTTGCCGCCTTCTCAGCGTTCCTGGCCGCCACCGTGATGCGCCGCGCGCCGAGCTCGACGAGGCCGGCGACCACCGCGGGAGCGGTGCCACCCGAGCCCACCACCATCGCGTGGTCGGACACGTTCACGCCCCGCAGGGCGCCCACCACGCCGTCGACGTCGGTGTTGTCGGCGTGCCAGCCCGCGGGCGAACGGACCAGTGTGTTGGCCGACCCGACCAACGTCGCGCGCGCGGTGGCCTCATCGGCGAACCGCAGCGCGGCGAACTTCCCCGGCATCGTCACCGACACCCCCACCCATTCCGGCCCGAATCCGCCCACCATGGAGGGCAACTGCTCTGCGGTGCACTCGATGCGGTCGTAGGTCCACTCGTCCAGCCCGAGCGCGCGGTAGGCCGCGAGGTGCAGCTGCGGGGAGCGCGAATGCGCGATCGGAGAGCCGAGCACGCCCGCACGGCGCGCGGCGCTCACCGGTACCGTCTGCTCATCGCGCAGAGTCGAGGACGCCGTTACGTTGCGCCAGTTCGATGTTGGCGAGATGCTGCTCGTACTCACGGGTGAACAGGGTCGTGCCCTGCAGGTCGATGGTCACGAAGTACAGCCAGTCGCCGGGCTCGGGCTGCTCGGCCGCGGTGAGGGCCGGCGCGCCCGGGCTGCAGATCGGCGTCGCCGGAAGCCCGGGCCGCACATAGGTGTTCCACGGCGTCGCCTGCCCCCGGTCCCCATCGGTGGTTGCGACCTCGATGCGGTCCAACGGGTAGTTCACCGTCGAGTCGAACTCCAGCGTGCGCCGCTCGGCCAGCCGGTTGTAGATCACCTGGGCCACCTTCGAGAAGTCCTGGGGTTTGGCTTCGCGCTGCACGAGCGACGCGACCGTAAGGATCTGATACGGCGACATGTTCAGCGCCGTGGCCGTGTCGAGCAGACCGCTCTGTTCGTATTGCGTCGCGCTCGCGGAGATCAGCGTCGCCAGGATGGCCTGCGGCTCGGCGGACGGGTCGATGTTCCAGGTACCCGGCGCGATCAGGCCCTCCAACCGGCGATGGTCGGATCCGAGCGCGTCGACTGCGCTGGTCGCCCAGGCGGGGACGGACAGTGCCGACGGCGCCGTGCCACCGGCGATGTCGCGAAGCTCGTCCCTCGAGACGCACTGGCGGTCACCGTCGAGGTCCACGCACGACGCCTTGGCGATCAGCGTGAAGATGCCGTCGGTGACGGCGTTGGTCTTGACGTCCCGGACGTCGTCGAGCTGGCGCCCCTCGGGGATCACCAACCTGCCCACCCTGTTGGCCGGATCGATGAGACGGGTGACGGCATTCGCCGCGGGAATCTCGGTGCGCACCTTGTAGAAACCGGGCTGGATGGCAGAGATGGCCGAGTTGCCCGCGGCCGCGTCGACGAAAGCCTTGGTGGTCGCCACGACGTTCTGGTCCTGCAGCGTCTTGCCGATCGCGGTGGTGGAGTCGCCCTCGTGCACCTCGATCACCACGTCGCTGACACCGTCGCCGGCGAAGTCCCCTGCGGACGTGCCGAACATCGAGTGCCACAGCTTGGAGCCGAGGAACACCGCACCGACCACAACCACCACCAGCATCGCCAGCGCCGCCACCGCGGCGACACGGCGCCTGCGCCGGACGCGCGCCTGCTTGATGCGGTCGCGGCGCGTCGACCGGCGCCGAGGCGGGCCCACCGCCAAGGGTTCGGCACGGTCGCTCCGCCAGTCGTCAGCCATCCCCGACCTCTCCGTGTGGGGACAGCGCCGCCCGCCGCTGGTCCAGCCAGTTCTGCAGAATCCCCACCGCCGCAACCTGATCGATCATCGATCGTTGCCCCTTGGAGCTCACGCCGGCCTCCCGCAGCGAACGCTGCGCGGTGACCGTCGTGAACCTCTCGTCGGCCAGCCGCACCGGCACCGGGATGATCCGGTCAGCCAGTGCGTCGGCGAGATCGACGGCGTCGCGCGCCGACGAGGCGGCCCGGTCGGCCAGCGTGCGGGGCAGGCCCACCACCACCTCGACGGCCTGGTGTTCGTCGATCAGGCGCACCAGCCGCCGAAGATGCCTGTCCGAACGACGGTCCCTCGGGACCGTCTCCACCGGCGTGGCGAGGATGCCGTCCGGGTCACTGACGGCCACCCCGATGCGGACGCTGCCGACGTCGATGCCGAGCCGACGGCCGCGCCCCGGGTCGGGTGCCGAGTTCGGGTCTCCGGGCCGGTCCGGCAGACGGTCCTCGCGGGCGGGGTCGTCGGTCTGGGCCACCGGCTAGCTCCGGCCGATCTCTGCGCGTATCGCCGCCAGTGCCGCGTCGATACCCGCCGCCCCCTTGCCGGACCCCTGCGCCAGATCAGCCTTGCCGCCACCGCGGCCGTTCACCGCCGATCCCATCTGCTTGACCAGATCGTCGGCGCGTAGCCCGAGGTCCTGCGCGGCCTGGTTGACCGCCACCACGTACGGCACGGAATCGTTGTCACCCTCTGCGATCAGCGCCACCACCCCCGGGCCGCTGCCGAGCTTGCCGCGGATGTCGCCGACCAGCGTGCGCAGGTCGCCCCCCGACATCCCGCCGGCCATCCGCTGCGCCACGACCCGGACCTTACCGATCTCCTCGGCGCCTGCGGCGGCGTTCGCCGCTGCGGCGCGCGCATTGGCCATCCGCAGCCGGTCGAGTTCCTTCTCGGCCGTGCGCAGCCGCTCCACGAGGTTGGCGACCCGACCCGGCACCTCGTCCGAGGGCACCTTCAGCGACGACGCCAGGCCCGCCATCAATGCGCGTTCCTTGGCCAGGTGCCGGAACGAGTCCAGCCCGACGTAGGCCTCCACCCGCCGGATGCCCGAACCCACCGACGACTCGCCGAGGATGGTGACCGGGCCGATCTGCGCGGAATTGTGGACGTGTGTGCCGCCGCACAGTTCCAGGGAGAACGGTCCGCCGATCTCCACGACCCGCACCTCGTCGGGGTAGGCCTCGCCGAAGAGCGCCATCGCGCCCATCGCCTTGGCCCGTTCCAGGTCTGTGGTGAAGCTGTGCACCTCGAAGTCGGCCTCGACCGCTTCGTTGGTGACCTCTTCGATCTGGGAGCGCTGGGTGTCCGTCAGCGCGCCCTGCCAGTTGAAGTCGAAGCGCAGATAGCCGGGGCGGTTCAACGAGCCCGCCTGAACGGCGTTGGGGCCGAGCACCTGTCGTAACGCGGCGTGCACCATGTGCGTTCCGGAGTGCCCCTGGGTGGCGCCGTGACGCCAGCGCGGATCCACGGCGGCCACCACGGTGTCGCCCTCGACGAACTCGCCCGATTCCACGGTGACGCGATGCGCCCACAGGGTCTTGGCGATCTTCTGGACGTCGGTCACGGCTGCGCGCGCCGTCTCCGATGCGCCGGTTCCGCCGATGCTGCCCTCGTCGGCGATCTGGCCGCCCGATTCGGCGTAGAACGGCGTGCGGTCGAGGATGAGCTCGACGCGCGACTCGGACGTGTGCGGCTCGTGCGTCACTACCGGGACCCGCTTGCCGTCCACGAAGATGCCGAGAATTCGCGCCTCGGTGGACAGTTCGTCGAAGCCGGTGAACTCGGTCGGGCCGGCGTCGACGAGGTCGCGGTAGGCCGACAGGTCGGCGTGTGCCTGCTTGCGCGCGGCCGCGTCCGCCTTGGCTCGCCTGCGCTGTTCTGCCATCAGGCTGCGGAAGCCCTCTTCGTCCACCTTCAGGTCGGCCTCGGCGGCCATTTCCAGCGTGAGTTCGATGGGGAAGCCGTAGGTGTCGTGCAGCGTGAACGCGTCGGTACCCGAGAGCACGTCGGTCCCGGACGCCTTGGTCGCGCGGGCGGCGTCGTCGAACAGCCGCGAGCCCGAGGCCAGCGTGCGGTTGAACGCGGTCTCCTCGGCCACCGCGATGCGCTGCACGCGGTCGAAGTCACTGGCCAGTTCCGGGTACGACGGGCCCATCGCGTCCCGCACAGTGACCATCAGATCGGCCATGATGGGTTGCTCGACGCCCAGCAGCTTGGCGGCGCGGATGATGCGGCGCAACAGGCGGCGCAGCACGTAGCCGCGGCCCTCGTTGCCGGGGCTGACCCCATCCCCGATGATGATCGCCGCGGTCCGGCTGTGGTCGGCGATGATCCGGTAGCGGACGTCGTCGTCGTGATAGCCCTTGCCGTACCCGCGAGGTGCGATTGCCGCGATCACCTCGATGGCCGGGCGCAGCAGGTCGGTCTCGTAGACGTTGTCCACGCCCTGGAGCAGGCAGGCCACCCGCTCGATACCCATACCGGTGTCGATGTTCTTGCGCGGCAGCGGGCCGAGGATCTCGAAGTCGTCCTTGGACGCGCCCTCGCCGCGCTCGTTCTGCATGAACACGAGATTCCAGATCTCGATGTAGCGGTCCTCGTTGGCCTCCGGGCCGCCTTCGACGCCGTACTCGGCCCCTCGGTCGTAGTAGATCTCCGAGGACGGACCGCACGGCCCGGGGATGCCCATCGACCAGTAGTTGTCAGCCATCCCGCGCCGCTGGATCCGCTCCGGCGGCAGCCCGGCGATGTCCTGCCAGAGTTGCGCGGCCTCGTCGTCGTCCAGATACACCGTGGCCCAGAGCCGTTCGGGATCGAAGCCGTAGCCGCCCTGACCTACCGGGTTGGTCAGCAGCGTCCAGGCCAACTCGATGGCGCCTGCCTTGAAGTAGTCACCGAACGAGAAGTTGCCGGCCATCTGGAAGAACGTGTTGTGCCGGGTGGTGATGCCGACCTCGTCGATGTCGGGGGTCCGGATGCACTTCTGGATGCTGGTCGCACGGTCCCACGGCGGGGTGCGCTGGCCGAGGAAGAACGGGACGAACTGCACCATGCCGGCGTTGACGAACAGCAGGTTGGGGTCGTTGAGGATCACCGAGGCGCTGGGCACCTCGGCGTGTCCCGCGTTCACGAAATGATCAAGGAACCGCTTCCTGATCTCGTGTGTCTGCACGTTCGTATCTTTCTTGTGGTCGCTGTGGTCGTCGGCGGATGTGTGTCCGACCGATCCACAGTACCGGTCGGGATCCTCAGCCCTCCAGGAAGCTCAACCGCACCGAGCGACGGGAGTTGTCCCTGTTCAGGTCCACCAGCACGATGCTCTGCCAGGTGCCCAGCAGGGGCTCACCTTCGGCGACCGGCACCGTCACCGACGGTGAGACGAGCCCGGGCAACACGTGGTCGGCGCCGTGGCCGGGTGATCCGTGTGCGTGCCGGTAGCGGTCGTCGCGAGGCAGGAGCCGTTCCAGCGTGTCGACGAGGTCGTCGTCGGAACCGGCGCCGGTCTCGATGATCGCGACGCCTGCCGTCGCGTGCGGAATGAAAACATTGCAGAGTCCATCACCGCGGCTGCGGCAGAACGCCCGCACCTCGTCGGTGAGGTCGACGATGACGCGCCGGGAGGTGTCGACGTGGAGCACTTCGGTGTTCACCCGTTTCAGCCTACGAGCCCACCTTTTGATTGACGCGTGCGTTTATTGCGTCGCCGGTGAGGGTACTTCTGCCGCTACCACACACCATGGAGGCCAACATGACCGTCACCGGCATCATCACCGCAATTCTCATCGGCGCCTTGATCGGCGCACTCGCTCGGCTGGTACTCCCCGGCAAGCAGAAGATCGGCATTTTGGTGACGATCGGCGTCGGCATCGTGTCCGCGCTGTTGGGGACCTTCCTGGCCAACGCGATCGGCATCCCCACCGCCACCAGCGGTATCGACTGGCTCGAACTGCTCGTGCAGGTCGTCGTCGCCGTCATCGGTGTGGCCCTGGTGTCGTCGCTCATGGGCCGTCGCCACACCGGTGCGACGGGTCGCCGCTCGGGCATGATGCGGTAGTCGCACCCGAACACCCCCGCGTGATCCCGGCTGGAGCCCCGACCAGCCGGGATCACTTGGTCTTGGGGCTTGGGGTGGGTCAGAGGGCCGCGAGCAGCGCGTCGAGCTTCCCATACCCCTCGGTCATGCCGCCCTCCATACCCGAGGACAGCAGCGCGTCACAGGCCTCGGTGTTGGGGCAGATCGAGCGTCCTCGCAGCCGGGAACGCCCGCCGCCGGCGTCCTCGAACCACATGTACTCGATGTTGACCATGTCCGCGGCGCCCTCGAACTCCCAGGTCTGCAAAATGAACTCGTTCTCCCGCACCGTGTGAAACGTCCCGTTGAACCCGAACGTGCCGTCGTCGTTCGCGTGCGTGTAGCGGTACCCGCCGTGGCTCTTGAACTCCCACTCGGTGATCTGCATCTCGAGACCGTGCGGGCCCAGCCACTGCTTGACGAGTTCGGGGTCGGCGTGGGCACGGAAGAGCGCGTCCACGGGTGCGTCGAACTCGCGGGTGAACTCCATGGCCAGGGTGTCCACCGGTGCCACCAGGTCGAGTGCGTTGGTCATTCTGTCTTTCCCTTCTTCTCGGTTTTCTGCGTCTTCTCGGTTTTCTGCGTCATCGCCGCCAACAGCACGTCCAGTTGGCGGTAGTTGCGTTCGGCGTCCAGGCGGTAGCGATCGATCCACGACGTCAGCTGCTCCAGGGCGGTCGCCGCGAGGTGCACCGGCCGACGCTGGGCTTCGCGGGTGCGGGTGACCAGACCTGCCTGTTCGAGAACCTGAATGTGCTTGGACACCGCCTGTTTGGTGATGGCGAACGGAGCGGCCAGCTCGTTGACCGTTGCCGGGCCCCGCGACAGACGGGCGACCATCGCGCGGCGGACGGGATCGGCGAGTGCCATGAACGCACGGTCCAGCTGAGCCTCAGCATCGTCATCGGAGCCCAATAATCAACTTCCCACTTGATCAATTAATTGGTTGATTACGACGTTAGGAGCTGGATACGGGGGTGTCAAGGGGGTGTTCTGAGCTCAGCGCCTACGACGAATGATGGCGCGCAGCTTCTCGACTCGGGTCGAGATCTCCCGCTCCACACCTCTGCCGGTGGGCCGGTAGTAGTCCACGCCAACCAACTCGTCGGGCGGATATTGTTGTGCCACAACCCCATCGGGGTCGTCGTGCGAGTACTTGTAGCCGATGGCGTTGCCCAGCTTCGAGGCCCCCGAGTAATGCCCGTCGCGGAGGTGGGCGGGAACCAGCCCGGCTTTGCCCGCGCGGATGTCGCCCATCGCGGCGCCCAGTGCGGTGGTGACGGCGTTCGACTTGGGCGCGGTCGCCAGATGGACGGTGGCGTGCGCCAACGTCAGCTGCGCTTCCGGCATGCCGATCAACTGCACGGTCTGCGCCGCCGCGACGGCGGTCTGCAACGCGGTCGGGTCGGCCATCCCGATGTCCTCGCTGGCGAGGATCATCAAGCGCCGCGCCACGAATCGCGGGTCCTCCCCCGCCACAAGCATGCGGGCCAGGTAGTGCAGCGCGGCATCGACGTCGGATCCGCGGATCGACTTGATGAACGCGCTGACGACGTCGTAGTGCTGATCGCCGTCGCGGTCGTACCGCACGGCCGCCTTGTCCAGTGACTGCTCGATGACCTCGACGGTCACGACGTCACCCGTCTCGGCCGCCACCTCCAGCGCGGTCAGCGCCCTGCGCGCATCGCCGGCGGACAACTGCACCAGCAGGTCGATCGCCTCGTCGGTGACCTGCACCCGGCCGCCCAGTCCGCGGTCATCGTCGATGGCGCGGCGGATCACGGTGGCGGTGTCCGGGGCGGTCAGCGGCTGCAACTGCAGGATCAGTGAGCGGCTCAGCAGCGGAGCGACGACGGAGAACGACGGGTTCTCGGTGGTGGCGGCCACCAGCAGCACCACCCGGTTCTCCACCGCGGCCAGCAGCGCGTCCTGCTGGGTCTTCGAGAACCGGTGCACCTCGTCGATGAACAGCACGGTCTGGCCGCCCCGGATTGACGCTTCCCTTGCCTTCTCGATGACCGCGCGGACCTCCTTGACCCCCGCCGACAGCGCCGAGAGGGCTTCGAACCGCCGGCCCGTGGCGTGGGAGATCAGCGAGGCCAGCGTCGTCTTCCCGGTGCCCGGTGGGCCGTACAGGATGACCGAGGCGGCACCGGACCCCTCGGCGAGGCGGCGCAGCGGCGAGTTCGGCTTGAGCAGGTGCTGCTGACCGACGACCTCATCGAGGGAAGCCGGCCGCATCCGCACCGCCAGCGGCGCAGAGGCCCCGACGGGCCCGCCGGCGGCCTCCCGCGCGGCGTCGTCGCCGGGCACGTCGAACAGGCTGTCGGACACGCTCTCTGCTTACCACCCTCCCTCATGACACGACGGCGGAGCCGTCAAGAGTGCCGGGGCGGCGTGACGAAGTCGATCAGCTCCTCGACCCGGCCGATCAGTGCCGGCTCGAGGTCGTTCCAGTCACGAACCCGTCCCCGGATCTTGCGCCACGCGGCGGCGATATCGGCCTGGTCGCGATGTCGCCAGCCCAGCGCCGCGCACACGCCGTGCTTCCAGTCCTGTCCCTTCGGGACGGTGGGCCACGACGCCACCCCGATCCGGTCCGGCTTGACCGCCTGCCAGATGTCGATGAAGGGATGCCCGACGACGAGCGTGTGCTCACCGCCGGGTCCCCGCCGGACGGCTTCGGCGATGCGGGCCTCCTTGGACCCGGCCACCAGGTGGTCGACGAGCACCCCCAGCCGTCGACCCGGTCCCGGCCGGAAGTCGGCGACGATGGCGGCCAGGTCGTCGACGCCGCCCAGGTACTCGACCACCACCCCTTCGATCCGCAGGTCCTCGCCCCACACCTGCTCGACCAGCTCGGCGTCGTGGCGGCCCTCGACGTATATCCGGCTGGCCAGCGCGGTTCTCGCCCGCGCCCCGGACACCGCGACCGAACCCGACGCGGTCTTCGTCGGCGCCTTCGACACCGCCTTGACGGGCGCGGTGAGGATGACCGGCTTCCCGTCGATCAGGTAGCCCGGCCCGACGGGGAACGGTTTGCGGCGGCCGTTGCGGTCCTCGAGCTCCATCCGGCCGTACTCGACACGCACCACCGCGCCGACGAATCCCGTCTGGGCGTCCTCGACGACCAGCCCCATCTCCACCGGCTGTTCGGTGGATCGGGGCCGGCGGGCACGGTGCGGGTTGTCGGCCAGGATGTCGGAACCGTAGCGATCGGGCACCGGGTGATCGTAGGGAGCGGCGGGGCCGCCACCGCCCAACCTGACCCGTGTGTTGCCGAATCAGGACTTCCGCCCCTGTTCACGTGCGCCGAGAGATCCTACGGTCGCCACCATGGGCGAAGCGATGATCTGCCGACTGACGGACGCCGGCGCCGCCGACCCAGGCCGCACCGGCGGCAAGGGCGCCAACCTCGCCGTGCTGGTGCAGGCGGGACTACCCGTGCCGCCGGGCTTCGTGGTGACGACGGCCGCGTATCGGCAGTTCGTCCGTGAACACGCGCTCGAGCCACTGATCCGCCAGGAGATGGCGGACCTCGGCGCAGATCCCGACGCCGTCGACGCCGCCTCCGTCCGCCTGCGCAACGCCTTCGAGTCGGTGCCGATGTCCGCGGCGGTGACGGAGCAGATCGCGGCCGCCTACATCGAACTGGGCGAGGGACCGAAGGCCGTACGGTCCTCGGCGACCGCCGAGGACCTGCCCGAGGCCAGCTTCGCCGGGCAGCAGGACACCGTGCTGAACGTCGTCGGCGCTGCGGCCCTGTGCGACGCCGTGCGGCAGTGCTGGTCGTCGCTGTGGACCGCGCGCGCCATCGCCTACCGGCGCGACCAGGACATCGGGCACGACGACATCTCCGTTGCCGTGGTCGTGCAGCCCATGGTGGCAGCCGACGTGGCCGGGGTGATGTTCACCGCCGACCCGTTGTCCGGCCGGCGCGACCACACCGTGATCGAGGCCGCGCCGGGCCTCGGGGAAGCGGTGGTCAGCGGCGGCACCACCCCCGCCCGCTGGACCGTCGAGGCAGCCACCCGTGCGGTCCTCGACCGCACCGGGCGCGACCTGCTGACCGCCGCCCAGCTCGACACCCTGGTCGGCCTGGGAACCCGCGCCGCCCGCGTCTTCGACGCGCCGCAGGATGTCGAATGGGCGATTCACGAGGGCCGCTGCTGGCTGCTGCAGTCAAGGCCGATCACGTCGCTGTTCCCGGTGCCCCCGGCCGCCCGACCCGGCCTGCGGGTCTACCTGCCGGTCATGCTGCTCGCCCAGGGCATCGCCGAACCCATGACGCCGGCGGGCAACACGTTCTTCCGCGCGATGGTCACCGGCTGGTTCCGGTTCTGGCTCTCCGGGCAGCCGCCCCGCGAGGTCGACGCCTCTCCCGACTGGCTGCCCGTCGTGGCGCATCGCATCTTCCTGGACGCCACCGCGGTGCTTCAGCGGCCCCGGCTCGCGGCGCGGTTGGTGGCCAACTTCCGCCTGAAGGATCCGACAGGAAGTGCCGCACTGCGCAACTGGTTGGCGCAGAACAGCACCCGCTTACCCAAGCCGGACGGGCAGGCCCTGCCCCGCGGGCTCGTCGCCTGGATCCCGGGCCTGCTCACGGGGCTCGTGGCGTCCGTCGCCGCCCCCGCCCGCGCGCGCCGACGCCTGGTCGCCCGCGCCGACGAGGAGCTGGCCCGGCTCGAGGCACAGGCGTCGGGCCTGACGTCGCCGGACGAGCAGCTGAACTTCGTCGAACGCGTGCTGCCGGCCGCGACATGCGCGATGCTGCTGGACCAGTTGGCCGCCGCGTACGGCGAGTGGCTGCTCAGATCCGTCATCGAGCGGCTGGCGCGGCGCTGGCTGGGGTCGTCGCAGGGATTCGACCCGGTGCTGCGATGGCTGCCCCACGATCCGACCATCGCGATGGGTGCGGCACTCGCCCGGCTCGCCCGCGACCACGCCTCCGCAGGCACCGAGCCGACCGCGAGCAGCGCGGGTGTGGCGGACTTCCTGCACACCTTCGGGCACCGCGCGCCGGACCGGGAGGTCGACCTCGGCCTGCCCCGACTCGTCGACGATCCGACGTACGTGGTGGAGCTCATCGACGGCTACCTGCACTCTGGTGCGCTGACCAGCTTCGAGGCAGGCGCCGAACAGGCCCGCACGGCAGCGGCGGCCCTGGTCACGGATGTCCGCCGGACCCGGGGGCCGCTGCGGGCGGCGGTGTTGGCGAACCTGCTCAGCCGCCACCGTGAACTCGGCGGGCTGCGCGAACGACCCAAGTTCGACATGGTCCGTGCGATGGCCCTGGGCCGCCGGACCCTGAAACGTTGTGCCGCAACGCTGGTCGACCGCGGCTTGCTCGACGCCGTCGACGATGTGTTCTTCATCGACGGGGACGACGTGCACGCCACGCTGGCCGGGCGGCGTCGCGACCTGCGCGCCTGCGCGCACGCCAACCGTCGCACGTTCCGCCGCGAGCTGAGCCGGCGCCTGGTCCCGCGGGTGCTCACCAGCGACGGCGAGGTCGTCTACGGCTCGCCCGTGCCCACCGAATCGGGAAACGTACTGGTCGGCACACCGCTCTCGCCGGGGATGCACGAGGGTGTCGTCCGGATTCTGGACTCCCCGGTCGGAGCGAAGCTGCAACCCGGGGAGATTCTCGTCGCGGCCAGCACCGACCCCGGCTGGACACCGCTGTTCCTGATCGCCGGCGCCTTGGTGATGGAGGTCGGCGGGGTGGTGTCCCACGGCGCCCTGGTGGCCCGCGAATACGGCATCCCAGCACTGGCAGGCATCGCGGACGCGATGACCCGCCTGCAGACCGGACAGCGGGTGCGGGTCGACGGCACCGCAGGCACCATCACGCTGCTCGATTCGCAGGCCGCTGTCGCTTGAGAGGCGCGGCGCGCGACGGTGGCGCGGCGCGATGACCTGGTACAGGGTGTAGTCGTGGCGCAGAGAAACTCCAGCGCCCGGAGGTGATGGCGATGACGGCCAACGACGATGTCGGCAGGCTGCTGCTGCGGTGCGCTGATCGACCAGGACTGGTGGCGGCCGTCAGCGATTTCCTCGCCAAGGCCGGCGCCAACATCGTTTCCCTGGACCAGCATTCGACCGAGCAGTCCGGCGGAACCTTCGTGCAGCGCACGATCTTCCACCTTCCTGGCCTGAGGGCCGCCCGTCACGATCTGGAGCGTGACTTCGCTGCGCGGGTGGCCACGCGGTTCGGCATGGATTTCGCCCTCACCGAGGCATCTCGGCCGAAACGGTTGGCGATCATGGTCTCGAGGGAGGACCACTGTCTGCTGGACCTGTTGTGGCGCAACCGCCGCGGTGAACTCGACATGTCGGTCGCGATGGTCATCTCCAACCATCCCGACCTCGCCGACCAGACCCGCTCCTTCGGCGTTCCGTTCGTGCACGTGCCCGCCACCGAGGACATTCGGGCACAGGCAGAGCAACGGCAGCTCGAGCTGTTGCGGGACAACGTCGACCTGGTGGTGCTGGCCCGCTACATGCAGATCCTCACCCCACAATTCCTGGCGGGGGTCGGTTGCCCGTTGATCAACATCCATCACTCGTTCCTGCCGGCGTTCATCGGCGCGGCGCCCTATCGGCGGGCCAAGGAGCGGGGCGTCAAACTCGTCGGTGCGACCGCCCACTACGTGACGGAAACCCTCGACGACGGACCCATCATCGAGCAGGACGTGGTGCGGGTGAATCACCGCCACGGCGTCGGTGATCTGATCCGGCTGGGAGCCGACGTCGAGCGCGCCGTGCTCTCCCGCGCGGTCCTGTGGCATTGCGAGGACCGCATCATCCGGCACGGAAACCAGACGATCGTCTTCTGAGGAGTTCGATGGTGCAGACCCGCCGGCCGGCGCCTAACATCTGAGCGCGTGTTGCTCGATCGGGCCACCGCGGAGGGAATCGCCGACGGCGCCGTCACACTGGTGCTGCGACGGTGGGACGCACCGCGCGCCAAACCCGGCGGAACCCAACGCACCCCCGCCGGGACGATCCGTGTCGACGAGATCAGCGAGCACCCCGGTCGCTACCGCGTGACCGGCGCGCAGGCCCGCGCCGCGGGCTATCCGGACGCCAAAACCGCGCAGACCGAGCTGGACCGCCGCCAGGCGGCGCACACGTACGTGATCACGGTGTCCTACCTGGGGCCCGACGAGCGTCCGGGGTTGGCCGCCGACGACACGCTTGACGCCGCCGACATCGCGCATATCACCGAAAGGCTCGATCGCTGGGACGCCGCGACCGAGCCGTGGACGCGGCCCTATCTGCACCTGATCGGCGCCAACGAGGGTGTCCGGGCACCCGACCTCGCGGCACGGGTGGCCATGGACGTGCCGCGGTTCAAGCGGCGGATCCGCCAGCTCAAGGGCCTCGGGCTGACGACCAGCCTCGAGGTCGGGTACCGGCTGTCCCCACGCGGGCGGGCGTTCCTACGGCTGAGCTGATCCTCCTCCACACCCGCCGGAATTGCGTTCCAGCAGGGCCGCACTCGGAGTTTCGCTGCTGGAATGCAATTCCGGCCGAGGCGGCTGGGTGATGATGGACCGGTGACGGATCTGGCGGCCTACGGGCCATGGGCGGTGATCGCGGGCGGCTCCGAGGGGGTCGCCCGGCGTTTCGCCGACGAGGGGCCCGCGTGGTGGTCGCCGAGCGCGACGAGGCCGCGGGCCGCGCGGCGGCCGACCGGATCGGCGGTCTTTTCGTCGCGACCGACGTCACCGACCGAACCCAGGTCGAGGCCGCGGTCGCCGCCGCTGTCTCGGAGTTCGGTTCGGTCGACATCCTGGTCAACAACGCCTGGGGTGGCGGCGGCATCGGCCGCGTAGAACGCAAGACCGACGAGCAGATCGCGGGCGGCATCGCCGTCGGCTACTACGGACCGTTCTGGGCGATGTGCGCGGCGCACCCGCACATGAAGGCCCGCGGCTGGGGGCGGGTGATCAACCTGTGCAGTCTCAACGGGGTCAACGCGCACATGGGCTCGCTGGAGTACAACGCCGCCAAGGAGGCGCTTCGCGCGTTGACCCGCACCGCGGCTCGGGAGTGGGCGCCCACGGGCGTGACGGTCAATGCGCTGTGCCCGGCGGCCAAGAGCCAGGCCTTCTTCCGCGCGCTCGGCGACTATCCCGAACTGGAGGCGATGGCCGACGCGGCCAACCCGATGGGCCGAATGGGCGACCCCTACGACGACATCGCCCCGGTGGCGGTGTTCCTGGCGAGCGAGGCGTCGCGATACCTGACCGGGAACACGCTGTTCGCCGACGGCGGCAGCCACATCAACGGGGTGGCGTGGGCCCCGGATCTGGACACCTAGGAGCGTGGGTCAGTAACGCTTCGAGGGGGTCGGGGCGTCGAATGTGCACATAGATCGCGTTCGAGGTGATTTGCGTGATCTGTGTGCACGCT
>NZ_JACKSH010000044.1 GCF_025821625.1 Mycolicibacterium pyrenivorans | reverse complement strand
CCTTGCCTTCGAGGGCTTCATCACGTGAGCCGCGGGCGCACACCCACGCCGAATCGGTGGCGGTGTCGGTCAGCGACTGCGCTGAGGTTGACCCGGCTGCGCACGGGGCGCTGGCGGTGAAGGGAATGGACTGATCCTGAGGGACGGTCGGGGCTGCGGAGGTAGGAACCGGCTGCGGCTGAGCCACGGGCGCGGCCACAGCCGGACTGTCCTGACGGGGCGCGGCAGGTGCATCGGTGTCGCTGAAGGTGACCAGCGCGGCGACGATGGCGCTCACCGCCACGACCAGTCCCGCCCCCAGCGCCACGGCAGTGCGTTTGGCGCCCGCGTCGGCGCGGGCCGCCCCTGACTCGTCGCGCTCGGCGGTCAAGGCTGCTGCGGTGTCGAGATGCACGGGCGGCACCTCGTCAGCGATCCCTGCGCCGGACTGCAGCCGCGGATCGGTAGGAGCCTCGGCCGAATCGTCGTACTGCTCAGCTTCGGGCTCAGGCTCAGGCTCAGGCTCGGGCTCGGGTTGGCCAGCGTCGAGGTCGGTTCCGGCGTCGCCGGGTTGCATCGTCGCGGCGGTGGGCACCGCGGCCGGGTCGGGGCCACCCATCAGGTCATCGACCCAACTCTCATCGGTGATCATCGGGGTATCAGCCACGGTGCTCGCCCTCCACGTCGGCGTCAATCACGGTGGGTGGAGGCCGCCACGCCACCGGCGCGGGCCCCATCCACACCGGCAACAGCACCCACCCGCCGGGGGCCTGCGGCGCCCACCCCACCGGTCGTGGCGGTGCTGTGACAGCGGGGGCCACCCGCCGGGCCGGCGGCAGCGCCGGCATCAGCGGCGGGGGTGGACGCCG
>NZ_JACKSH010000043.1 GCF_025821625.1 Mycolicibacterium pyrenivorans | reverse complement strand
TCATGGTGTTCTCCCGTTTCTCGTGGTGAGTGGTGCGCCGGTCAGCGCTGGGGAGCGGTCAATCGGGTGAGGGTGGGCGGTCAACCCCGAAGAGCCGACGTTGGACGGAGCAGGGTTTTCGGCCCGCGAGCGGCAGCGAGCTTGATAGGGCCGAAAAGGTCACTCGGCCTGCGTAGTTCGGCGTCGGTGTGGGTTGACCGGT
>NZ_JACKSH010000042.1 GCF_025821625.1 Mycolicibacterium pyrenivorans | reverse complement strand
AAGAGTGGCAGGACCGGGTGGCTGCTGAGCACGCCGAGCTGTGGCGTGCGCTGCCGTCGGGATCGTCGATCAGTGGCCTGACGGTCCCGGTGGCCCCGCGCGCCACCGTCCGCAAAATGCTGTACAGCCACCCCGATTTGCGCCCCGGCGCGGCCGCCCCCGAGGGCGTGTCCGAGGCGGCGCGGCCCTGGGTGCAGCACTGCCGCAGCTGGGAACCCACCATCGCCGGGCACCGCGCCCGCCGCCGTATCTACTGGCTGAGCCTGCCCCTGGATTACGGGCTGGCCGGGCGCACCCCCAGCGGCACGTGGCGGCGCATGGTCGACGCCGCACTCGGCCGTGACAAGGACACCGACTCCTCTATCGCCTACTACCGTGACCTGGCCGCCCAGATGGTCGCCGCGCTGCCTGCGGTGTTCTTTCCCAAACCGGCCACGGTGGAACAGATCTGGTGGCATTGGAACTACATCGCCAGCCGCGGCGCCTGGGATGCGCCGCTGCCGACACAACCGTTCAATCCCGACGCCACCCTGCCGATCTGGTGGCATTGGAACTACATCGCCAGCCGCGGCGCCTGGGATGCGCCGCTGCCGACACAACCGTTCAATCCCGACGCCACCCTGCCGGGGTCGGCGTTTACCCCGGTCCACCTGGACCCAGGTGCGGCTCAGCTGCGCGCCCGCCGCTGGCGGGCGGGCCGCACCGACGCCGACGTGTTCGTACGTACCTTCCGGGATCGCACTGATGGTGTTGCGGACTCCTATCAAGCGCTGCTGCCCTTAGACAGTTTCCCCGACAACGGAATTGCCTGGCCGCGCTCGACACTGTTCAAGGTTCTCGATGACCTCACGACACCTACCACGGTCTTGGACTGGACGATCAACATCACCTTCACCAGCGCGGATGTGGCCGTGTCGACCGCAGAGAACGTCATCGTCAACATTCGCGACCAGTANACCACGGTCTTGGACTGGACGATCAACATCACCTTCACCAGCGCGGATGTGGCCGTGTCGACCGCAGAGAACGTCATCGTCAACATTCGCGACCAGTACCGCCAGCGCGGCCGCCACGCATCGAGTTCCGACGAGNTGCTGCGCAAGCTGGCCTCCGGGCGGGAGCTGGCCTCAGAACTCAAACGCGGTAGCGCCGAGCGCGGTGTGAACGCCGCCATCGTCATCGCCGCGGCCGCCGGTGACCCGGAGACGGTGAACCGGGCCGTCGCCGACGTCGCCCGCACCTACCGCGGCCAGAACATCGGCTCGAAACGGTGGCGCGGCAGCCAGCCCACANGTGACCCGGAGACGGTGAACCGGGCCGTCGCCGACGTCGCCCGCACCTACCGCGGCCAGAACATCGGCTCGAAACGGTGGCGCGGCAGCCAGCCCACATTGTGGCGGGCGTTCGCCCCGGGCGGGGAGCGCCGCGCCGCCCTCGACGAGTTCCGCAACCCGACCACCACCAAGCGGTTNGCGCCGTTCGTCCCGCTGCTGGCGAGCAAGCTCGGCAACAACACCGGCGTCCCGTTGGGGATGAACCTGACCAGCCCNGGGCTGCGCGACGTCGTTCTCCTCGATGTCCTCAACGCGCCGGCCCGCGAGAATCCGGCGAATCTGGTGATCTGCGGCTCCCCGGGCCGCGGCAAATCGCACGCGACGAAGAATTTGAGCCGCTCGTGGCTCAAACTCGGCGCCGGTCTGCATTTATTCGATCCCACCGACGCCCGCGAACACGAAACAGCGTTGGCCGATTTCGACGATAAAGTCGTCATTGATGTCAGTCGCATGAATTTCAGTCTCGATGGATTGCGGGTTTTTCCTTATAAAGAAGCCGCAGAACGAACTATCGACCATTTGCTACCGCAATTGGGATTGTCGCCATTGAGCCGGGGCGCTCAGCGGCTGTGGGGGCTGCTGGCCCCGGAGTCACGCGAGGCCAACGGGATCGGCAGCACCGCGCAGCTGATCAGATATCTCCGCGAAATGCCCACCGCGCGGCGCACCGACGCCGACGAAGATCTGCTCATCGGGTTGGAGGGCCTGGCCGCCCAACGCCTGCTGCGGCCACTGTTTGATGAGTCTCTGCCCGTTCCCGACATCGCCACCACCCAATGCGTGATCTGGAATTTCGCCGGACTCAAGCTGCCCACGGTCACCGAGGAATACCAGGCCC
>NZ_JACKSH010000041.1 GCF_025821625.1 Mycolicibacterium pyrenivorans | reverse complement strand
CGGGCGGCTGGACCCGCGGCAGGCGCGCACCGTTGTGCACCAGACGATGGCCGCCGTCGCGGGCGCGCCGGACATCGGGCCGCACGGCCTGCGCCACAGCGCCGCCACCCACCTGCTCGAGGGCGGCGCCGACCTGCGGGTGGTCCAGGAGCTGCTGGGGCATTCGACGCTGGCCACCACCCAGCTCTACACCCATGTCACGGTGGCGCGGCTGCGCGCCGTGCACGACCAGGCCCACCCACGGGCCTGACCAACCGCGCCGGAATTGCGTTCCAGCAGGCATGCACTCGCATTTTCTCTGCTGGAATGCAATTCCGGCGGAAAGTCAGCGCACCGGCTTGAGCCGGATCGGGGTGCTCGACACCAGCCCCAGCGGATCGACGTAGTCGGCCCGCGCGGCCGGACCCCACATCGCACCCCAGTGCAGGCACGCGGCAGCCGCACATCCCGGATGACCCGCCGACAGATCACCGATCACCGACTGCGCGGTCACCGTCTGCCCGGGACGCACCGCCGGATGTATCGGCTCATAGCTGGTGCGCAGCCCACCCGGATGGGCGATGGACACCAACGGCCGCCCCGCCAGCTCCCCGGCGAACACCACCGTGCCCGCCCCGGCGGCATAAACCGGCTGCCCGGGCACCGCGGCCAGATCGACGCCCCGGTGACCGCGCTGCCAGTTCGGGGATGGCGCGTCGAATCCACGAACGACCGCCGGCCTGGGGCGCAGCGGCCACTCCAGCCGCCCGTCGTCGGCCGCCGCGGGAGCCACGCCCAGCATCGACAGGGTGAGGATCGCCGCGAGCACGCGCATACTGGCAGTTCAGCGGATCGGCGCGGCCGCACGCCAGCCCGAAAACGGCCCGCTGTGGATGGCCGCCGCGATGGTAAAACCACCCCTGTCCAGCGTGTAAACTCCTAACCGCAGCTCGCAACTGCGGGCTGACTTCGCGTGTCTGCGCATGGCCACCCATCGGCGGTCATATCCGGATGCCGGCGGTCTCGTCTCGAGCTACTCGAACGAGTCCGGTAACCAGCAGGCACCAGGGCTCGGCGTCACCCGACGCTGCGCGTCAACCGACAATTGAGAAGGCCAGGCCACATCACTATGGCTGTTGTAACCATGAAGCAGCTGCTCGACAGCGGCGCTCACTTCGGGCATCAGACCCGACGCTGGAATCCCAAGATGAAGCGGTTCATCTTCACCGACCGCAACGGCATCTACATCATCGACCTGCAGCAGACGCTGACCTACATCGACTCGGCCTACGAGTTCGTCAAGGAAACCGTCGCGCACGGCGGATCGATCATGTTCGTGGGCACCAAGAAGCAGGCGCAGGAATCCATCGCCCAGGAGGCGACCCGCGTCGGCATGCCGTACGTGAACCAGCGCTGGCTGGGCGGCATGCTCACCAACTTCCAGACCGTGCACAAGCGCCTTCAGCGGATGAAGGAGCTCGAGGCCATGGAGCAGACCGGTGGCTTCGAGGGTCGCACCAAGAAGGAAATCCTGATGCTGACCCGCGAGAAGAACAAGCTCGAGCGCAGCCTCGGTGGCATCCGCGACATGCAGAAGGTGCCTTCGGCGATCTGGGTCGTCGACACCAACAAGGAGCACCTCGCGGTTGCCGAGGCGCGCAAGCTGAACATCCCGATCATCGCGATCCTGGACACCAACTGCGATCCCGACCTCGTCGACTACCCGATCCCGGGCAACGACGACGCCATCCGTTCGGCGGCGCTGCTGACCAAGGTGGTGGCCTCCGCGGTCGCCGAGGGTCTGCAGGCCCGTGGCGGTGCCGGCGGTGGCGACAAGCCCGAAGCCGCGGCCGAGCCGCTGCCCGAGTGGGAGCAGGAGTTGCTGGCGGGCGCCACGACCGCCGCCGCACCTGATGCTGCCTCGGCTGAGGCACCCGCCGCGGCCGAGCCGACCTCTTAATTTCTCTGTAGCGAAAGGCTGACATGGCTAACTACACCGCTGCCGACGTCAAGCGTCTCCGGGAGCTGACAGGCGCCGGAATGATGAACTCGAAGAACGCGCTCGTCGAGGCCGACGGCGACTTCGACAAGGCCGTCGAACTGCTGCGTATCAAGGGCGCCAAGGACGTCGGCAAGCGCGCGGAGCGCGCCACCGCCGAGGGCCTGGTGGCCGCGAAGGACGGCGCGCTCATCGAGCTCAACTCCGAGACCGACTTCGTCGCGAAGAACGCCGAGTTCCAGACGTTGGCCGATGAGATCGTCGCCGCTGCGGCGACGGCGAAAGCCGCCGACGTCGAGACGTTGAAGGCTGCGCATGTCGGCGTCTCCACGGTCGAGCAGCTGGTCGCCGAGATGAGCGCCAAGATCGGCGAGAAGCTCGAACTGCGCCGCGCTGCGTACTTCGACGGCACCACCGAGACCTATCTTCACAAGCGGGCAGCCGACCTGCCGCCCGCGGTGGGCGTGCTGGTCGAGTACTCGGGCGCCGACGCGGACAAGGCCAAGGCGGCCGCGCACGCGGTCGCCCTGCAGATCGCCGCGCTCAAGGCGAAGTACCTCACCCGGGAGGACGTGCCGGAGGACATCGTCGCCAACGAGCGGCGTATCGCCGAGGAAACAGCCCGCAACGAGGGCAAGCCCGAGCAGGCGCTGCCCAAGATCGTCGAGGGTCGCGTGACCGGCTTCTACAAGGACGTCGTACTGCTGGACCAGCCGTCGGTGTCCGACAGCAAGAAGTCGGTGAAGGCGCTGCTCGACGAGGCAGGCGTGACCGTGACGCGGTTCGTCCGCTTCGAGGTCGGACAGGCCTAGTCGCTCTGAGGTAGTCACCGACTCCACACGAGGCCCCCGAGACTCCGGTCCCGGGAACCTCGTGCTGTGGTCGTCAGAATGCCGGAACCCGGCGGTACGCTTTGGTACCGTCGGGCCATGGATCGTATTAGTGCGTTCGGTGACGATGCTCTGGGCGACCTCGATGCCGTCGGCGTCGTGGAGGCGCTGCGTGCCGGGACAGTGCCCGCGCATGAGGTCATCGACGCCGCGATCGCCCGGGCCGAGGCGGTGAACCCCGCTCTCAACGGCCTGGCCTACGAGGCGTTCGACAGGGCGAGGGCCCGCGGCCGACTGCCCCGGCCGTACGGTGCCTACTTCGACGGCGTGCCGTCGTTCATCAAGGACAACGTCGCCGTCGCCGGGATGCCCACGATGAGCGGGACGGACGCCTGGGATCCCCGGCCCTGCGAAGACGACGGCGACTTCGCCCGGGCATACCTCGCGACCGGCCTGGTGCCGCTCGGCAAGACCCGGCTCTCGGAGTTCGGTTTCAGCGCGTCCGCGGAGCATCCGCGCCTCGGGGCGGTGCGCAATCCGTGGAACACCGATCACACCGCCGGTGCGTCGTCGTCAGGCTCGGGTGCGTTCGTCGCCGCAGGCGTGGTGCCGATCGCGCACGCCAACGACGGCGGCGGATCCATCCGGATTCCCGCGTCCTGCAACGGGTTGGTCGGTCTCAAGCCATCCCGGGGCCGGCTCCCGCTGGACAAGGACATGCGGCAGATGCCGCTGCGCATCGTCCACAACGGCGTGGTGACCCGCTCCGTGCGCGACACCGCCGCCTTCTATCGCGAAATGGAACGGGTCACGGCCAACCCGAAGCTGCAACCCGTCGGCGACATCACCGGACCCGGCAAGCAGCGGCTGCGAATCGCGGTGTGCACCCATTCGATCGCGCGGGAGGCAAGCCCCGAGGTGAGCGAGTTGACGCACAAGACGGCCGCGCTGCTCGAAGAGCTCGGCCACCGGGTGAGCGTGATCGACAACCCGGTGCCGAGCCGGTTCATGGACGACTTCCTGCTGTACTGGTCGTTCCTGGCGTTCGCATTGGTGCGTGGCGGGCGCCGTACCTTCGGGGAGAGTTTCGATCACGGCAGGCTCGACAACCTCACGCACGGACTGACGCGACATGCCGGACGCAACCTGCACCGGCTACCCGCGGCGATCTCCCGGCTGGCCCGCGTGCGACGGATCACGTCGCGGGTGGCGTCGACCTACGACGTGTTGCTGACGCCGACGCTGGCCGATGTGACGCCGCGCATCGGGCACCTCGACCCGACGGCCGACTACCAGCAGATCATCGACCGGCTCGTCGAGTGGGTGGCGTTCACCCCGTTGCAGAACGCCACCGGTGAGCCGGCGATCTCGTTGCCGCTGGCCGAATCCGCGTCAGGGCTGCCGGTCGGCATGATGTTCTCGGCTGCCCTCGGTCAGGATGCGCGGCTGCTCGAACTCGCCTACGAACTCGAAGGAGCCCGGCCCTGGCCCAGGATCCAGGGCTGACCCCGGCGGCACGGCGCGTCGGCGACGAAATCCGTTGCAGACACGACACATCGCCGTAACGGGATCGGGGGCGTGTTAACAGCGCCGATACTGCGCGGGGCGGTTGGTGTAACCTTTCGCTCTCACCATCGCTTTCGTGGAGACCCGTCAGGTCAGCAACCCGCCCACATCCGTCCGATCGACGCAGATCACTACCGGTACCGGGAATACGTTCATGTGCCTGGTGCGATTCGCGCTGGCCAACATCCGCCGGCGGCCGGAACGATTCGTGCTGTCCGTCCTCGGCATCGCGCTGGCGATCGCCTGCGTGACGGTCGTCCGGACGATTTCGGCCAGCGTCGCCATCACGGGGGAGAACTCGGTCACCGACGTTCTCGGCGGGGCCCAGCTGTGGGTGGTGCCTGCCGCAGGAGTGCACTACGACCCCGCGGCGCAGGCGTTGGTTCCCGACGGGCCGGCGCCGCGGATCGTCCTGCCAGCGGGATGGACCGGTACGCGCGTGCTCTCGGGTGTCGTCGACGTCGACGGCCAATCGGTGGCCGTCCGCGGTAGCGACGAGTTGTCCGGTGGCGTAGCAACTTTGGGAGCGCCGCTCGCTGATCGCCTCGGACTCGGTGACGGTGACAGCGTCACGGTCGGCGGTCAGAGCCTGCGCGCCGAGATCAGCGGTGACGGCCAGACGATGACGGTGCCGTCGGTGGTGGCACGGTCGGTCGCGGGAGACGACGGCTGGTGGGTGGTGTTCGCGCCGGCCGGCGGGGAGCAGCGCCGCGATCTCGCCCAGACCTTCAGCGCAGCTGTCGCACTGCCGTCCACCCCCGACCCGTCGGTCAAGCCCGATGCGGGCGGGGACGGACTGATCTACGACACCGTCGGAGGGTCGGGCCCCCTGACGTTCGAGCAGAAGTTCTCGGCGCTCTTCTCGGGCAAGGTGACCAGCTCGACCCTCGGGCTGATCTCCACCATCGGGCTGGGCCTTGGGTTCGTCATCGCGGTCTCGTCCTTTCTGGCGGCGGTGACCGAACGGCGCCGCGAGTTCGGCATCATGTCCAGCATCGGCCTGGCCGACGAGGTGCTGTACTTCTTCCTCGTCGAATCGGCGATCGTGTTCGCCGCCGCCTACACCGTCGGTGTCGCCGCGGCGGGAGTCGCTGTGGCGCTGGTGATTCCCGGTATCGCCACGCCGACCGCCTGGCTACAAGGCGCGGCGGTGACGGCGATGTTCCTGCCCGCGATGGCGATCGTCGGCGCGCTGGTTCCGGTGCACCGGCTCTTGCAGGAGCGGCCTGTGGCACTCCTGGAGGCGAGGTGATGAGCGCTTGCGCGAAGAACGGACAGCCATGATCAGCAAAGGCCTTGCCTACGGGTATATGTCCGCCCGGCGTCGGGTGCGCGAGATGGTGCTGCCGGTCGTCACCACCGCGACGGGTGCGTTCCTCGTGGTGCTCGTGTTCGGGATGTCGGCGGGCATCAGCGCACAGTCCGCGTCGTTGGGTCACGCCGAGGAGATCAACCGGGCGGTGATCCTGGTCGCGGTCACCGTGCTGCTCGTCGGCGTCGTCGAAGTGGCGGTGGCCTCCACGCGTACCGTCGCCCACCGCACCCGGGAACTCGGTGTGCTCAGCGCCAACGGCGTTCCCAGAGGGCCGGTGGTCGCGGCGTTGCTCGTCGAACCCGTCGTGGCGGCAGTGCTCGGTGCCTTGACGGGGGCCGCGCTGGCCGCGGTCACCGCAATCGTGCTGCGGTCTCTGGGTTTCGTCGCCACCGGACTCTCGTACAGCGGCATGACGGCGGGGGTGCTCATCGCCATCGGCGTCAGCTTCGTCGCCGCCGTCGCCACCAGCATCGTGCCCACGTGGAACGCGGCGTCGCGTTCACCCATCCGATCTTTGAACGCGGGAGGTTAGACGACACATGACCGCTCTGGACGACTCGACGGAGGTGGTGACCACCGCGGCTGTGGTCGACACCGAGATCTCACACAAGCCGGTGATCGAGATCAGCGACGTGTGGAAACTGCACAAACTCGGCGACGAGGTCGTCAAGGCGCTCGTCGCAGCCGAACTGCAGGTGATGCCAGGCGAATTCGTCTGTCTGATGGGCCCGAGCGGAAGCGGTAAGTCGACGCTGCTCAACATCATCGGCGGGCTGGACCGACCCACCAAGGGCGCCGTGAAGATCGCAGGGAGGGACACCGCGCAGCTGTCGGAGAGTCAGTTCGCGGCCCTGCGGCACGACACCATCGGGTTCATCTTCCAGAGCTACAACCTGATCCCGTTCCTGTCGGCGGTCGAGAACGTCGAGCTGCCACTGATGTTCGAGCCCTACGACCGCCGATCGCTGCGCAGACGCGCCACCGAACTCCTCGAACTGGTGGGCCTGAGCCATCGTGTGCACCATCAGCCCACCAAGATGTCGGGCGGTGAGCAGCAGCGCACCGCGATCGCGCGCTCGCTGATCAGCAGCCCGACCCTGGTGCTGGCCGACGAACCCACGGCCAACCTCGACCACCGGACGGGGGAGACGGTGGTGCGCATGCTGCGCGACCTGTGTTCGACGCTGGGCGTCACCGTGGTCGCCAGCACCCATGATCCCACGGTGGCCGACGAAGCGAGCCGTGTCGTCCGGATGAAAGACGGACAAATCATCAACTGACCCAAGCACTCCCAATCCCCCTGGGGTCCTGATCTATTTCGGAGAATTGATGACACAAACCGAGGCTGCGCCGCCCGCCGACCGCGACAAGCTGATGACCACCGAGCTCGTCCCCGAGCAGATCCTGCCCAAGGTGATGAGCACCTTCGGGCTGACCGCCGCCTACGTCTTCATCATCTGCTGGGTCACCGGCTCGTCGGTGATGGCGGGCGGCGGCTGGACTGCCATCCCGATGTGGGTGCTCGGCATCCTGACGTTCCTGATACCCGCCGGCATGGCCGTGGTCGAACTGGGCAACCTCTGGCCGGGTCAGGGCGGTGTGTACATCTGGGCCTACCGCACCATGGGGGAGACGTGGGGGTTCATCGGCGGCTACCTGTCGTGGGTCCCGGTGATCCTGAACGCCGCGTCCTCACCTGCGGTGGTCCTGCAGTTCCTGTTGCTGGCATTCCACACCGAACTGGGGCTGACGACCAGCATCATCCTGCAGTTGGTGATCCTGTGGACGGTGATCGGCCTGGCGCTGGCCAAGCTGGCCGCCAGCCAGAAGATCATGAACGTCGTCTTCGTCGTGTACGGCGCGCTGACGCTGACGATCTTCACCTGCGGACTGCTGTTCGCGGTCGAGAACGGCTCGGCCACGCCGTTCAGCTGGGCAGAGGCCACGATCCCCAACTTCGCCGTCGCGGGCTTCCTGTACGGCACCGTGCTGCTGTACCTGCTCGGCGTGGAGACCCCGTACAACATGGGCGCCGAATTCCTGTCGGTGCGCAGGAGCGGGCCGCGGATGATCCTGTGGGGTTCCACGGCGCTCGTCGCCATCTACCTGCTGACGACGCTCGGAACGATGATGGCGCTGCCCGGCGACGAGATCGACCCCGTCACCGGTGTCATCGGCATGCTGGACGTCTCCGGCTTCCCCGGCCTGATGGAGATCTGCGCGGTGGTGCTGGCCGGCATCATCATCGTGGCGCTGATGACCTATCAGGTGGCGTACTCGCGGCTGATCTTCGTCTCCGGCCTGGAGCGGCACCTGCCGCGCATCTTCACCCATCTCAACCCGCGCACCCGTAACCCGGTGTCCGCCATCCTGATCCAGGGCGTCATCTCGTCGCTGATCCTGGTCGGGCTGTACTCGCAGAGCAGCATGGCCAACGTCACCATCTACCTGCAGGGCGGCCTGAGCACCGTCTGGTTGCTGTCTGGATTCTTCTTCCTGATCCCGTTGATCGTCGCCCGCAAGAAGTATGCGGATCGCTATGTCAACGAACAGTTCTGGCGCATTCCCGGCGGCATGGCCGGCGTGTGGGCGGTGGTCGTCGTCGGCTCCCTGGGCACCATCGGCGGCATCTACTACTCGTTCGTCACGCCCTGGATCGATGTACCACAGGCCACCTGGATGACCTGGGTGGGCGGGATCAGCCTCGGCATGTTCGCGCTCGGCCTGGCGGTCTACGTGTTCGGCCGGCGGTCGGCGCACAAGACCAGCCAGGAGGATTCGCTGGCCCACCTCGCGGTGTTCGACCTCAACCAAGCAGCCGCCCCGGATACGGAGGACACGACCAAATGACCATGGACAGCACGATGTTGAGCACACCGGAGACCGGTGATTCGGTCCGCTATCCGCTGGATCCCCTCAGCGGGGCGGAGATCGAATCGGCCGCCCGGATCATCTCGGAGTCCGGGTACAGCACTCCCACACTGAAATTCGTGATGATCCAGCTCGCCGAACCGGAGAAGACGCCGGAGCTGACATTCGATCCCGCGATGTCGGTGCCGCGGCAGGCTTTCGTCACCATGTACGACGCCGCCGCGAAGATGATCTACGAGGCGGTCGTCGACGTCGTCGCGGGCACCATCGACTCGTGGAAGGAGATCCCCGGAAGGTTCCCGTCCTACCTCGTCGAGCACATGACCGGGGTCGAGGAGAAGGTGCGGGAGGATCCGCGCTGGCAGGAGGCGATGCGCAAGCGCGGCGTCACCGACTTCAGCCTGGCGATGATCGACCCGTGGCCTGCCGGCTACTACGGCGCGCAGGACCACTACGACAATTCGGCGCTCGTCTGCCGCCCGCTGACGTTCATGCGGGCTGCGCCGTCGGAGCACGGGTACGCGCGTCCCGTCGAGGGGCTGATCGTCACGTTCGACCTCGACGCGATGGAAGTCATCGACATCGAGGACCACGGCGTGGTGCCGCTGCCGCCGACCGCGGGCAACTACTCCGAGCAGTTCATGTTCGATCCGAACAACCGACCGTCGTTCACCGAGTTCCGTTCCGACGTCAAGCCCATCGAGATCACCCAGCCCGAAGGACCCAGCTTCACCGTCGACGGCTGGCAGGTCAGCTGGCAGAAGTGGTCGATGCGCATCGGGTTCAATCCCCGCGAAGGCATCACGCTGCACGAGGTGGCCTACACCGATCGAGGCGAGACCCGGCCCATCATGTACCGGGCATCGCTGTCGGAGATGGTGGTGCCTTACGGGGACACGTCGCCGACCCACTGGAACAAGAACGTCTTCGACATGGGCGAGGTCGGCATGGGATTCTCCGCCAACCCGTTGACGCTGGGATGTGACTGCCTCGGCGAGATCTACTACTTCGACGGGACGGTCAACGACTCGAGCGGCAACGCGGTGGTGATTCCGAACGCGATCTGCATGCACGAAGAGGACTACGGAATCTCGTGGAAGCACACCGACTTCCGCACCGAAGAGGTGGAGGTCCGGCGATCACGGCGGTTGGTGATCTCGATGATCTGCACCGTCGGCAACTACGAGTACGGCTTCTTCTGGTACTTCTACAACGACGCCTCCATCGAGGTGGAGGTGAAGCTGTCCGGCGTGCTCACGACGGGTGCGATCGAGGAGGGGCAACAGCCGCGGTGGGGCAAGATGGTCGCGCCAGGCATCTACGGTCCGAACCATCAGCACTTCTTCAACTTCCGGCTCGACATGAGCATCGACGGGCCGGGAAACAGTGTCTACGAGGTGGATTCGGTTCCGGAGCCCGACCCGGAACTCAACCCCCACCGCAATGCGTGGATCACCCAGGACACGCTGGTGGCCTCGGAGGCCGATGGTGCGCGGGACTGGAACTGGTCGACCGGCAGGTACTGGAAGGTCGCCAACCCGTCCAAGGTCAACGAGCTCGGGCAACCGGTCGCCTACAAGCTCACTCCCAAAGACGTGGTCCCGGTCATGGTGCAGGAAGGGTCCTACATCTTCGACCGGGCCCGGTTCGTCCAGCACAACCTGTGGGTGACCCGCTACGACGCGGCGGAGAAGTTCGCCGCGGGTGACTACATGTACCAGTCGGCAGACGTTCAGGGTCTGCCGCAGTTCGTAGCCGACGACGCTCCGCTGGAGAACACCGATGTCGTGCTCTGGTGCACCGTCGGCGCCCACCACGTCGTGCGGCCCGAGGACTGGCCGGTGATGCCGTGCGCCTACACCGGCTTCCACCTCAAGCCGGTCGGCTTCTTCGACGGCAACCCGGCTCTGGACCTTCCGCCGTCGCCGCCGAAATCGTGCCACCAGAGCCATGCCGGGCTCCCGGTGGCGGAACGGGCCCGCGAGTCGTAGGTGGGGCTCAACCGAGTTCGGTGTGCAGCTGCCGGAACTCTCGGCGCTGCGCGTCGGTCAGCGGACCCAGGACCCGCTGCTCGGCCGCATGAACAGCGGGATCCATAGTCGTCAGGAGCTCGCTGCGCTCGCGTGTCAGCTGTGCGGGCAGCGAGCGCCCTCTGCGGCCGAGGCCGGACGGCTCACCACGCCGCGTTCCTCGAGAGAGCGCAGCACCACGCACCGCGGCTGAGCGCTCAACCACACCCCGACGCGGTTCGGCGGTCGCGATGAGGCAGGATTAGGGGAGCCGTCCGCGGCACCGGAGGGGGCGGCCATCGCATGCGAGAACCGCGAAGGAGTCGGATGGCGGAATCCACCAGTTTCAACGGTGCAGGCTCGCCGTCCCCGTACAGACCCGCCTACGGCCGCGTGCTGCTCAAGCTGGGCGGCGAGATGTTCGGCGGCGGGGAAGTCGGGCTGGACCCCGACGTGGTCGCCCTGGTCGCCCGCCAGATCGCCGAGGTGGTGCGCAGCGGCGTCCAGGTGGCCGTCGTCATCGGCGGAGGCAACTTCTTCCGCGGCGCGCAGCTGCAACAGCGGGGCATGGAACGCACCCGCTCCGATTACATGGGCATGCTCGGCACCGTGATGAACAGCCTTGCGCTGCAGGACTTCCTGGAAAAGGAAGGGATCCAGACGCGGGTGCAGACCGCCATCACGATGGGCCAGGTCGCCGAACCCTATATCCCGCTGCGCGCAGTGCGTCACCTGGAGAAGGGCCGCGTGGTGATCTTCGGCGCAGGCATGGGGCTGCCGTACTTCTCCACCGACACCACCGCCGCCCAGCGGGCGCTGGAGATCGGCGCAGACGTGGTGCTGATGGCCAAGGCGGTCGACGGGGTGTTCACCGCCGACCCGCGCATCCACCCCGACGCCGAACTGCTCACCGCCATCAGCCATCGCGAGGTCATCGATCGCGGACTCAAGGTGGCCGACGCGACGGCGTTCAGCTTGTGCATGGACAACGGTATGCCGATCCTGGTGTTCAATCTGCTCATCGATGGCAATATCGCGCGTGCAGTCGCGGGTGAGAGGATCGGAACACTGGTCACCGTCACCGTATGACGGGTGCCGACCGGGCCGTGAGGAGCCGATGAAGGTGGAAGCACAGTGATTGAGGAAACGCTCTTCGATGCCGAGGAGAAGATGGAGAAGGCCGTGTCGGTGGCACGGGACGACCTGGCATCGATTCGCACGGGGCGCGCCAACCCCGGCATGTTCAATCGCATCAACATCGACTACTACGGCTCGGCCACCCCGATCACCCAGCTGTCCAGCATCAACGTTCCCGAGGCCCGGCTGATCGTCATCAAGCCCTACGAGGCCAACCAGCTCCGCAACATCGAGGACGCGATCCGCAACTCCGATCTCGGCGTCAACCCGACCAACGACGGCAACGTCATCCGCGTCGCCATCCCTCAGCTGACCGAGGAGCGCCGTCGCGATCTGGTCAAGCAGGCCAAATCGAAGGGCGAGGACGCGAAGGTGTCGGTGCGCAACATCCGCCGCAAGGCGATGGAGGAGCTGACCCGCATCAAGAAGGACGGCGACGCCGGCGAGGACGAGGTCACGCGCGCCGAGAAGGACCTCGAGAAGAGCACCCACCAGTACACGAGCCAGATCGACGAGCTGGTCAAACACAAAGAAGGCGAGCTGCTGGAGGTCTGATGTGACCGATCAGCAATCGATTCCCGTGGCAGAGCAGCCGGTCGACGAACCGCCGCAGACGAAGGCGTCGCGGGCGGGCCGCAACCTGCCCGCCGCAGTCGCCGTCGGCGTCGCGCTCGGCGGCGGGCTCATCGCCATCCTGCTGTTCGCGCCCTACCTGTGGCTCGCGCTGGTCGCGACGGCGGTGGCCATCAGCACCTACGAGGTGAGCCGGCGTCTCGGGGAGGCCGGCTACCAGATCCCGCTCGTGCCGCTACTCGTCGGTGGGCAGGCCACGCTGTGGCTGACCTGGCCGTTCGGTGCTGCTGGCGCGTTGGGCGGATTCGCGGGCACCGTCGTGGTGTGCATGATCTGGCGGCTGGTCGGGCACGGGCTGCGCCACTCGCCGCAGAACTACTCCCGCGACATCAGCGCCACGGTGTTCCTCGCGACCTGGGTGCCGCTGTTCGCCAGTTTCGGCGCGCTGCTCATCTACCCCGACGACGGCGCCAACCGGGTCTTCTGCCTGATGCTCGGCGTGGTGTTCTCCGATATCGGCGGCTACGTGGCAGGTGTCCTGTTCGGCAAGCACACGATGGCGCCGGCGATCAGTCCCAAGAAATCGTGGGAGGGTCTCGCCGGTTCGCTGGTGTTCGGTGTCACCGCATCGGTGCTGGCGGTGGTGTTCCTGCTCGACAAGCCGTGGTGGGCCGGCGTCGCGCTCGGCCTGATGCTGGTGATCACCGGAACGCTCGGCGACCTGGTCGAGTCGCAGTTCAAACGCGACCTCGGCATCAAGGACATGAGCAACCTGCTGCCCGGCCACGGCGGCATGATGGACCGCATCGACGCCATGCTGCCGTCGGCGGTCGCCACCTGGATCGTGCTGACCCTGCTGGCCTGACGGGGTCGGCGATCAGGGGTTCGGCGCCGGAGGTGAGATACTGGCAGGGCTCATGCCGAATCCTCTGCCGCTCGTGTTCGATCCGCCCCGCCGCGCAAAGCCGCCGCGGCACTTCGCCGACCTCGAGGACGCCGACCGTGGCGCCGCGGTCGCCGAGCTGGGGTTGCCTGCCTACCGCGGCAAGCAGCTGGCCAACCAGTACTTCGGCCGGTTGACGGCGGATCCCGAGCAGATGACCGACCTGCCTGCCGCGGTGCGCGAACAGGTCTCCGGCGCCCTGTTCCCGACGCTGCTGGATGCCGTGCGCGAGATCGGATGTGACGCGGGGGAGACCCGAAAGGTGCTGTGGCGCGCCGTCGACGGGGCGACGTTCGAATCGGTCTTGATGCGCTACCCCGACCGCAACACCGTGTGCATCTCATCGCAGGCCGGCTGCGGTATGGCCTGCCCCTTCTGCGCGACCGGCCAGGGCGGTCTCCAGCGCAACCTGTCGACGGCCGAGATCCTCGAACAGGTCCGTGCCGCCAGCGCGGAGCTGCGCACCCGCGACTCCCGTCCGATCGCGCGCACCGCGCGCAGTGGGCGGCTGTCCAACGTCGTGTTCATGGGAATGGGCGAGCCGCTCGCGAACTACAACCGGGTGCTGGCAGCGGTCCGAAGAATCACAGCATCGTCTCCGAACGGTTTCGGCATCTCGGCGCGGTCGGTCACCGTTTCCACGGTCGGCTTGGCTCCCGCGATCCGCAAGCTCGCCGACGAGCGGCTCAACGTCACGCTGGCGCTCTCCCTGCACGCCCCCGACGACGAGCTGCGCGACACCCTGGTCCCGGTCAACAACCGGTGGAAGGTCGGCGAAGCGCTCGACGCGGCGCGCTACTACGCCGACGTGACCGGCCGCCGGGTGTCGATCGAATACGCGCTGATCCGCGACGTCAACGACCAGCCGTGGCGGGCGGATCTGCTCGGCAAGCGACTGCACGGCGCGCTCGGGCCGCTCGTGCACGTCAACGTCATCCCGCTCAACCCGACCCCGGGCAGCGAGTGGGACGCCAGCCCCAAGCCCGCCGAACGTGAGTTCGTCAGGCGTGTCCGGGAGCGCGGCGTGTCGTGCACGGTCCGCGACACCCGCGGCCGCGAAATCGCCGCTGCGTGTGGGCAATTGGCTGCCGAGGGCTAGCGGCCGCACGAGATCCGAGTTTTGCGGGCCTGCACTCGACGTCCGTCTGCAGAAGTCGACTCTCGTCGTGAGCGGAGCCGGATTCAGCCCCTGCCTGGAGCGTTGACGAACCAAACGTTGTCCTCGCGCAGACTTCGACTGCGCCAGCCGTCCGCGGTGCGCACCAGTTCGTGGTGGTAATAGCCGCCGCAGGCGCTCTGCTCGGCCATCCCGGGCAGCTGCATCGGGTTGTAGAACATCGCCCGCACCGAGGCGGTATCGCCCGTCACATCACTTTCGATGTTCGTGATGTAGTGCATGGACCACGGGATCGTGCCGAACCCGGCGGCCAGCCAGTCGGCGACCTCGTCGCGGCCACCCACTGCTGCGCCGGCCGACGAGTAGTCGATGTGCGCGTCATCAGTGAACACCGACCGGTACAACTGCCAGTCCTTGGTGTCCACCGCGCGGGCGTAGCGATAGAGCAGCTGGGCGATGGCGGTCTCGTCGCTCATATTCATGGTTCGCTCGCAAGCTTCGCTCACTCCGGCATGCCGATGGTTTTGGCGTCGAGGTATTCCTTGTAGCCTTCGTCGCCGTTGCGGTAGCCCAGGCCGCTTTGTTTGGTGCCGCCGAACGGGCTGCCGATGCCGAAGTGGCTCTTGCCGTTGATGGTGACGTTGCCGGTGCGCATCCGGCACGCGACGGCGAACGCGCGATCCACGTCGGCGCTGCTGACCTCACCGGACAGGCCGTAGATGGAGTTGTTGGCGATCGCGATCGCGTCGTCGTCGGTGTCGTAGCCGGTGACGGTGAGCACCGGGCCGAAGATCTCCTCCTGCGCGACCTGGGAGTCCGGGT